>NZ_CP028843.1:487500-1125000 GCF_003058325.1 Methylobacterium currus | reverse complement strand
CGGTGTTCGGCACGACGAGGCGCAGGCCCATCATCAGGCCCTCGCCGCGCAACTCGTCGACGATGTCGGGGTGGCGGTCCTTGAGGGCGGCGAGGCGCTGCTTCAGGAGCAGGCCGGTCTGGCGCACGTGCTCCAGGAAGCCCGGGGCCAGGACGATGTCGAGCACGGCGTTGCCCACCGCCATGGCGAGCGGGTTGCCGCCGAAGGTGGTGCCGTGGCTGCCCACCACCATGCCGCGGGCGGCCTCGCGGGTCGCGAGGCACGCCCCCATCGGGAAGCCGCCGCCGATGCCCTTGGCGGAGGACAGGATGTCGGGCGTCACCCCCGACCATTCGTGGGCGAAGAGCTTGCCGGTGCGGCCGATTCCGGTCTGGACCTCGTCCATGATCAGCAGGAGGCCGTGCTCGTCGCACAAGGAGCGCAGGGTGCGCAGCCACTCGTGCGAGACCACCCGCAGGCCGCCCTCGCCCTGGATCGGCTCGATCATCAGGGCGGCGGTCTCGGGGGTGATGGCCGCCTTCAGGGCTTCCAGGTCGCCGAACGGCACCTGGTCGAACCCGTCGACCTTGGGGCCGAAGCCCTCGATGTATTTCTGCTGCCCGCCGGCCGCGATGGTGGCCAGCGTGCGGCCGTGGAAGGCGCCCTCGAAGGTGACGATCCGGTAGCGCTCCGGGTGGCCGCCGGCGGCGTGGTACTTGCGCGCCATCTTGATGCAGGCCTCGTTGGCCTCGGCACCGGAATTGGCGAAGAACACCACGTCGGCGAAGCTCGCCTCGGTCAGCCGCTGGGCCAGCCGCTCGGCCTCCGGCACCTCGAACAGGTTCGAGACGTGCCAGACCTTCTGGGCCTGCTCGGTCAGCGCCGCGACGAGGTGCGGATGGCCGTGGCCGACCGAGTTGACCGCGATGCCGGCGCCGAAATCGAGGTATCGCGAGCCGTCTCGGGCGATGAGCCAAGCGCCCTCACCGCGCTCGAAGGACACCTTGGCCCGGGCGTAGGTCGGCAGCAGCGAGGAGGTCACGATCTCGTCTCCGTCGCGGTCGAGTGAGTCGGTCGACCGGAAAACAAAGCGCCGCCTCGAAGGGCGGCGCGCGCGGATACTATGGAACGTGAGCGCCCTGTCAACGCCGTCCCGTGAAGATGACGCCGAGATGACGGCGAGAGATCGCCCGCGATCGCCCTTGAGTCCCCTTGCCCGGGGTTGCGGCCGGACTGCCTTCGAGGCACAGACCCTCGGGCGGCCGGTCTCGGCCGCACCGCGGCGGGGGCGCCGCGGGACGACGGACCGGCCTCATGCCCGGCGGATCGGTACCCCGGGCGGGCCTGGTGGGAGACCAGACAGATGAGCGCGACCCTCGACCGCCTGAAGGAGCTCGGCCTCACCCTGCCGCCGGCCGCGGCACCGGTGGCGAACTACGTCGGCTTCCAGCGCAGCGGCAACCTGGTGGTGATCTCGGGCCAGCTGCCCTTCGGCGCCAACGGCCAGATCGACCCGGCTCACAAGGGCAAGGTCGGCGGTGCGGTCTCGCCGGAGGCCGCGGCGGACGCGGCGCGGCACTGCGCCCTCAACGTCCTCGCGCAGCTGCGCGCGGCGGCCGGCAACCTCGACGACGCGGTGGTGGCTTGCGTGCGGCTCGGCGGCTTCATCAACACGGCGCCGGGCTTCTCGGCGGTGGCGGGCGTGATGAACGGCGCCTCCGACCTGATGGTGCAGGTGCTGGGCGAGCGCGGCCGCCACGCCCGCTCGACGATCGGCGTCGCCGAATTGCCCCTCGACGCGGTCGTCGAGGTCGAAGGGATGTTCGAGGTTCGCTGACGAGATCAGGGCCCGGTCGCGCTGCGACCGGGCCCTGATCTCGATCTTTGGTTCGTCGCATTTTCTGCGACGAACCGGTGCCCACTTCGTCGGAAGATGCTTTGATGACCGACCGCCTCGCCCCCGACTGGCTGACCGCCCGCCCGATCGCCCATCGGGGCCTGCACGACCGCAATGCGGGCATCCCCGAGAACACGTTCGCGGCGGCCGAGGCCGCGATCGCCGGCGGCTACGCGATCGAGTGCGACGTCCAGCTCAGCCGGGACGGCGAGGCGATGGTCTTCCACGATGCCGGCCTCGGCCGGCTCACCGGGGCCGACGGCCTCGTGCGCGAGCGCGACGCCGCCGACCTCGGGCGACTGACGGTGCTCGGCAGCGCCGAGCACGTCCCCACCCTGGCGGAGTTCCTCAAAAGGATCGCCGGCCGCACGCCGCTCGTCGTCGAGGTGAAGACCCGGTTCGACGGCGATCTCGCGCTGGCCCGCCGCACCGCCGAGGTCGTCGCCGCCTATGACGGCCCGCTGGCGCTGAAATCCTTCGACCCGGCGATCGTCGGGGCGCTCGCCGAGCTCGCGCCTGGGATTCCGCGCGGCATCGTGGCGGAGAGCCACCACGACGACCCGTCCTACGCCTCCCTCACCGAGGCGCAACGGCACGGCCTCGCGAACCTGCTGCACGTTTCCGAGAGCCGGCCGGACTTCCTGTCCTGGCGCGTCGACGACCTGCCCAACGCCGCGACGCATCTCTGCCGCCTGCTCGGCCGCATGCCGGTGATGACCTGGACCGTGCGGAATGAGGCGCAGGTGCGGCTCGCGCGGGCGCATGCCGACCAGATGGTGTTCGAGGGCTTCCGGGCCTGACCGCTCAGGGGCTCGCCGGGGCTTGATCAGGGCTTGATCAGGGCCTGGCGGTGCCTTGGTCAGGGCCTGGCAGGGGCCTGCTCAAGGCCTGGCAGGGGCCTGGAACCACGCGAAGCGGGGCATGATCCCGGCGAGCGAGGCGGATGGGGGTTCGGTGCTCAGCGCATCCGCCACCGCGTCGGCCTCGTCCATGTCGAGGCCGACCTGCAGCACCTCGTCGATCACCGCGATGGCGCCGGAGCGCACGTCGTAGACCGTCCAGCCGGCGCGGTCGCGGCGGATGTCGTAGCGGATCAGCTCGGCGCGAGCGGACAGGAGGGGCTGGGTCATGAGGGGCTGGGTCATGGCGGTGTCGGACATGGCGTGCGTCCTGTTGCCTGATCTCTGATTAGTCCTGCGGGGGCGCGTTCACTGTGCCGGCGCGCACGCGGCGCGCAGGGTGGCGGTCGAGCGGGACAGGGTCGCGCCACCTTTCCCCGTCGAACAGGGAGCGTCCGGGCGGCATCAGGGCCAGTCACCCCGCCCGATCGGTCCCGCCCGCACATAGCCGCGCGAGATCAGCCGGTCCCGCTGGCGGGTGCGCCGCTCGGCCTCGCCGAGATCGGCCAGTGCATCGGCGATCGCCCGGCGCAACGCCAGGCCGGCATCGCCCCCGGCGGCGGTGAGGTAGGCGACGGCGATCGTCTCGACGCCGGGTGCTCTCCCGTCCCGTCGTTCCGCCGGCTCGTGACTCATGGTTCCTGGCTCACCGCTGCACGTCGCCGGCCGCCGCCGACTCACGTTAGAACATAACGTGAACAAGCCACGGCGAGGCCGTCCCGGTCAAGCTGCGTTCGCGCATCGAGAGCCGGCCGGCGGCACGATGTGGATAGCGGGGAGAGATCCGCTCAAGCTGTGCGGGTCGCCTCCGGGTCGCCGGTGCGGACCGGCGCCTCGACGTAATGCCCGGTCTCCGGCACCGCCACCGTCCCGAAGTCGCGGGCGAGGTCGTGCAGGGCCTGGCGCAGGCCCGGGCCGTGCAGGGGCCGGCCGTGGCCGGTCAGAGCCAGCTCGGGTTCGAGCTGCGCCAGCACCTCGACCGAGCGCCCGGCGGCCTCCCAGTCGGTAGTGAGGTAGCGCGGCGGCCCGTGCATCTCGGGCGCCTGGGTCGCGACGGCGTAGACCGATTCCTGCGCCGTGGTGACGAAGGCGTCGCCCGCGATGAGCGTCCGGTCGGCGGCGCGCCAGAGCGAGACGTGGCCGGGGGAATGACCCGGCGTGTGGATCCAGCGCCAGCCCGGCAGCGGCGGCACGCTGCCATCCTCCGGCAGCAGGTGCAGGCGGGTGCCGACATCGACCGGCCGCGTCGGGAAGAGCGGCGAGAGCCGCGCGACGAGGCCGCCGCCGACGCCCGGATCCGGGGCCGGATAGGCGGCGCTGCCGTCGAGATAGGGGCGCTCCAGCGGATGGGCCCAGACCGGGACGTCCCAGGCCTCGGCCAAGTTCTCGAGCACCCCGACATGGTCGAAATGGCCGTGGGTGAGCACGATCGCGGCCGGCCGGCCGGGCGCCCGCGCCGAACCGGGCCGCGGCGGCCGATCGAATCGCGCCGCGCGAGCCGATGGTCCCGGCATCGACCAGCACCCAGCCGCGGTCGCCGGCCCCGGGCGCGCCCAGATAGGCGACGTTGACGATGGCGTGGCGCTGATAGGCGAGATCCGGCCTCAGGCCATGGGTGCCGTCCGGGCCGGCGGGCTCGTCGAAGACCGATTCGGGGCCGATCGGGATCTGCTGGGTCATGCCGGCACCTCGCGACGGGAATGCCCGGCTCAATGCTCCCAAGGGGTATCCGTTCCCGCCCTGGATGCCCGGGCGCATCGGTTTCGTGATGTTTCTGCCACGGCATGCCGGAAATACCCGATCGGGGCCCGTTCACGGCCCCAATCGGGCTTTTTCGCGGCTAGCATCGCCGTCAGCGCTCAGGCGTGCCTTGACCGAAGAAGAAGTCGGAAAAGGCCACGCCACATCGAGGCAATTTGACGAAAAATGCAGACACGATCGCAACGTAAGGCGATGGCCGCCCGCGGCCTGATCTCGCTTCTCTGCTCGACGATCTCCTACGCGGCGCTGGCGCAGTCGGCCGGCACCCAGGATCCGGGACGCCCCGGCGATGCGGCGAGCTGGCGGACGCCGGAATATCTCGGCGACTGGGGCCTGACCTCGATGCGGGCCGACCAAGCCTATGCACGCGGCATCACCGGCCGCGGCGTCGTGGTCGGCTCGGTCGATTCCGGCTTCCTCGCCACCCATCCGGACTTCGCCGGTCAGGTGACGCCGCTGACCGTCCAGGGCACCTACCTGGCGAACGGCTACCGCTACGAGACCGCCGCGGGCGTCCGCAGCGACCTGTTCTCGGCCGGCAGCCCGTTCTCGGTGCCGGGCACCTGGATCCGGGGCACCAACGACGACCACGGCACCCATGTCGACGGCACCATCGTGGCGCGGCGCGACGGCGCCGGCATGCATGGCGTCGCCTTCGGCGCCACCCTGCTCGCCACCAACACCAACGCCACCGATTCGTCGATCTACGGCGCCAACCAGGACTACACCTACTTCAAGGCCGCCTACGGCAGCCTGGCGGCCGCCGGCGCGCGGGCGATCAACTCGTCCTGGGGCAGCCCGCCGCCATCCGAGAACTACAACACCCTCGCCGGGGTCGCTGCCGGCTACGCCAAGTTCCAGGGCCGGCCCGACTGGCTCGACGCCGTCGCCGAGACCGCCCGGCAATCCGGCACGATCATGGTCTTCGCCGCCGGCAATGCCGGGGTGAACAACCCGACGGTGCGGACCGCCCTGCCCTATTTCGAGCCCGACCTCGAATCGCGCTGGATCGCGGCGTCCGGCCTGACCATCGACGATGGCACGGCGTTCAACCGCTGCGGGCTCGCCAAGTACTGGTGCGTCGCCGCGCCCGGCCGCGGCATTCTGAGCACCGTCACCTCGACCACCGGGGTGGCTGGCTACGGCACCAAGAGCGGCACCTCGATGTCGGCGCCCCACGTCACCGGCGCGCTGGCGCTGGTGATGGAGCGCTACCCCTACATGACCAACGAGCAGGCGCGCGACGTGCTGCTCACCACCGCGACCCATCTCGGCAGCGGCCCGGCCGACCGGCCGAACGAGACCTTCGGCTGGGGCAAGATCGACCTCGGCCGGGCGATGAACGGTCCGGGCCAGTTCCTGGGCCGCTTCGCCGCCACCCTGCCGGGGGGCACGGTCGACACCTGGTCGAACGACATCTCGGACGCGGCGCTCCGTCAGCGCCAGGTGGAGGGCAGCGCCGAACACGCGACCTGGCTGCAGGACAAGGCCGCCCGCGGCTGGAGCGACGGCCTGCCGCCGGGCGCGACCGCCGACAGCCAAGTGGAGTACACCTACCGCGAGGCGCGCGACCGGGCCTTCCTCGCCCGCACCTACCAGGGCGGGCTGACCAAGGCCGGGGACGGCGCGCTGATCCTCACCGGGGCCAGCACCTTTACGGGCGCGACCGAGGTGAATGGCGGATTGCTCGCCGTCAACGGGTCGATCACCTCGATCGCCACCGTGAATGCGGGCGGCACACTCGGAGGCACCGGCACGCTCGGCGGGCTTAGCCTCCGCTCGGGCGGTACGGTGGCGCCGGGCAACAGCATCGGCACGCTCACCGTCGCCGGCAATGTGAGCTTCGCCCAAGGCTCGCTCTACGCCGTCGAGGTGGCACCCGGGCGCAGCGACCGCATCAGCGCCACCGGCACGGCGCGGATCGACGGCGGCACCGTGACGGTCGCGGCCGAGGGGACCGGCACTCCCCTGAGCCCCGGAGCGTTGCGTGGGCTTTTGGGCCAGCGCACGACCATCCTGTCGGCGGCGCAAGGGATCACCGGCCGGTTCGACGCCGCCACGCCCGGCTATACCTTCATCGGCGCGAGCCTCGACTACGACCCGACCCGCGTCGGCCTGACCCTCGGGCGCAACGCCACGACCTTCGCGTCGATCGGCGCCTCCCGCAACCAGGCGGTGACGGGTGGGGCGATCGAGCGCTTGGGCTTCGGCAACCCGCTCTACGAGACCGTGCTGGTCAACACCGATGCGGGAGCGGCCCGCAGCGCCTTCGCCTCCCTGTCGGGCGAGGTCCATGCCAGCGCCGTGACGGCGCAGTTCGAGACCGCGTTCTTCGTGCGCGAGGCGATCCTCGACCGGCTGCGCCGGGACGGTCTCACCGACGCGCCGGTCTTCCCGGGCGTCTCCGCCTCGAATCTCCCGGCGGCCTATTCCGCCGACCTGCCGGGCCGGGTCGCACCGCCGGCCCAGGTGCCGGCGCAACTCGTCGAGCCGCGCGCCTATGCCGTGTGGGGCCAGGGCTTCGGCGCCTTCGGCCGCACGCGGGGCGACGGCAACGCCGCCTCGCTGTCGCGGCAGATCAGCGGCTTCGTTCTCGGTGCCGATACGCGGCTCGATCTCGGCGGGCTGCCGGGCGGCTGGCGCCTCGGCGTCGCCGGCGGCTACACCAATACCAGCCTCGACGGAACCGGCCGCGCCTCCTCGGGCGTGATCGAGAGCGGCTTCGGCGGCCTCTATGCCGGCACGGTGCTGGGTCCCGTCGCCCTGCGCTTCGGCGGCGTCGCCGGCGGCAACAGCCTGTCGCTCCGGCGCAGCATCCTGGCCCCCGGCTTCGCTCAGGGGCTGAATGCCCGCTACGGCGGCCTCACCGCGCAGGTCTTCGGCGAGGTCGGCTACCGGGTGGCCTTCGGGGCGGCGTCGATCGAGCCCTTCGTCGGCGCCGCTGCGATCCGCATCGGCCAGGACGCGTTCGCCGAGCGCGGCGGCCCGGCAGCCCTGTCGGGTCTCTGCCGCGACAACGATCTGGCCGCCACCACGGTCGGCGTGCGTGGCTCGACCCGGCTCTCGGCCGACCTGCCCGTGACCCTCACCGGCCTCGTCGGCTGGCGCCGGGCCTATGGCGACGTGGTGCCGAAGGCCCTCCTCGCCTTCGGGGCCGGCCAGACCGGCTTCCTGGTCGCCGGCGTGCCGATCAACCGCGACGCGATGGTGGCGCAAGCCGGGATCGACTGGGCTTTCTCCCCGGCGGCAACCCTCGGCCTGTCCTATACCGGCCAGGCCGGCGAGCGGGCGCAGGACCATGCGGTGAAGGGCAACTTCACGTATCGGTTCTGACGCGCTGACAAGGAAAGGCCCGCCGCCTCGGGATCGAGGCGGCGGGCCTTTTCGTCGCATCCGCCCGGATCAGCAGACCGGGCCACGCGGAATGGCGATCACCCGCATCCATCCGAGGGCGGCCGGGTCGTATTCCCCGGGAAAGCCGGATCCGCCCTCCCCCCGGTACATACCCGCGTCAGAACACCTCTTCCCGCCGCGGGGCCGCGCCTTCCGCCTCGCGCCGGGCGATCGACCGTTCGACCACCTTGGCGAGGCCGACCATGATCGTGTCGAGGGCGTAGTCCTTCGGCGTGTAGATCGCGGCCACGCCCATGTTCTTCAGCACCAGCTCGTCCTCGGACGAGATGATGCCGCCGACGACGACCGGGATGTGGTCGAGGCCTTCCTGGCGCAACCGCGCCCGGACCTCGCGCACCAGCGGCACGTGCGAGCCCGACAGGATCGACAGGCCGATGATGTGGGCGTTGCGTTCGCGCGCCTTGGCGACGATCTCGGCCGGGGTCTGGCGGATGCCGTCATAGGTCACGTCGAAGCCGACGTCGCGGGCGCGCAGCGCGATCTGCTCGGCGCCGTTCGAGTGGCCGTCGAGGCCGGGCTTGCCGACGACGAGCTTCGGCGCCTCCCCTAGGCGCTCGCCGAGATCGGCGATGAGCAGGCGTGCCTCCTCGGCCGCCCCCGAGGTGACGGTCTCCGGCGTCACGCCGGTCGGCGCGCGGTACTCGCCGAAGACCTGGCGCAGGCGCTCGCCCCACTCGCCGGTGGTCACGCCGGCCTTGGCGCAGGCGATCGAGGCCGGCATCACGTTGCGGCCCTCGCGGGCCGCGGCTTCGAGCGCGTCAAGGGATGCCGCGACCGCGGCCGCATCGCGCTGGCTGCGCCAGGCCTTGATGCGGGTCTGCGCCTCCATCTCGACCGTCTCCGAGACGGTGAAGATCGCCCCGTCCCCGGCGGTGAGCGGCGAGGGCTCGCCGTTCTGGAACTTGTTGACGCCGACCACGACCTGCTCGCCGCGCTCGATCGCGGCGATGCGCCTGGCGTTCGACTCGACCAGCGCCCGCTTCATCAGGCCGGTCTCGATCGCCGCCACCGCGCCGCCGAGCGCCCCGATCCGGGCCAGCTCCGCCCGGGTCTCGGCCTTCAAGGCCTCGACCTTGGCGTCGATCACGACCGAGCCGTCGAAGATGTCGTCGTATTCGAGCAGGTCGGTCTCGAAGGCGAGGATCTGCTGCATCCGCATCGACCATTGCTGGTCCCAGGGGCGCGGCAGGCCGAGCGCCTCGTTCCAGGCCGGCAGCTGCACCGCGCGGGCGCGGGCGCGCTTCGAGAGCGTGACGGCCAGCATCTCGATCAGGATGCGGTGGACGTTGTTCTCGGGCTGCTGCTCGGTGAGGCCCAAAGAGTTCACCTGGACGCCGTAGCGGAAGATGCGCTTCCGCGGGTCGTCGATGCCGTAGCGGTCGCGGGTGATCTCGTCCCAGAGATCGCAGAAGGCCCGCATCTTGCAGATCTCGGTGACGAAGCGCAGGCCCGCATTGACGAAGAACGAGATGCGCCCGACCACGTCGGCGAAGCTCGCCTCGTCGAAAGCGGGATCGTCCCGCACCGTGTCGAGGACCGCGATGGCGACCGCCAGCGCGTAGGACAGCTCCTGGACCGGCGTCGCCCCCGCCTCCTGCAGGTGATAGGAGCAGACGTTCATCGGGTTCCACTTCGGAACCTGGCTCGTCGTGAACAGGATCACGTCCTTGGTGAGCCGCAAGGACGGCCCCGGCGGGAAGACGTAGGTGCCCCGCGACAAGTATTCCTTGATGATGTCGTTCTGGGTCGTTCCCTGGAGGGCCGAGAACGGCGCCCCCTGCTCCTCGGCCACCGCGAGGTACAAGGCCAGCAGCCAGGGGGCCGTGGCGTTGATGGTCATCGAGGTGTTCATCTGGGCGAGCGGGATGTCCTGGAACAGGGTCCGCATGTCGCCGAGATGCGCGATCGAGACGCCGACCTTGCCGACCTCGCCGCGGGCGAGCTCGTGGTCGGGGTCGTAACCGGTCTGCGTCGGCAGGTCGAAGGCGACCGAGAGGCCGGTCTGTCCCTTGGCGAGGTTGCCGCGGTAGAGCGCGTTCGATTCCGCTGCCGTGGAATGGCCCGCATAGGTGCGGATGATCCACGGCTTGTCCCGCTTGACGTCCGGTTCGCCCATTTGCACCCTCGCCCTTCGTTGTCCGGCCGCCCGCGGGCCCGGATGACCGCCACGGTGCCAGGATGGTAACCGCACCCGACTTGACCGTCATCCATGACGTAAGGCCCACAAGTAGGCCACGCCGCCAAATGGGCTATTGAGGCCCCCTGGAACGACGCTAGAATTCACGGTGCAGTGCATCATTTCAAGGGAGGGTCCGCAATGGCAGCGAGCGCCGCGGTGGAACCGGTGGCAAAGGGTGGGCCCCAGGTGAAGAACCCGCAAGTGAAGGATCTCTACGAGATCGGCGAGATTCCGCCGCTCGGCCACGTCCCGGCCAAGATGTACGCCTGGGCCATCCGGCGCGAGCGGCACGGGCCGCCGGAACAGTCGATGCAGATCGAGGTTCTGCCGACCTGGACGATCGGCGACGACGAGGTGCTCGTCCTCGTGATGGCCGCCGGCGTCAACTACAACGGCGTCTGGGCGGGTCTCGGCGAGCCGATCTCCCCGTTCGACGTCCACAAGGCGGATTTCCACGTCGCCGGATCGGATGCCTCGGGCATCGTCTGGGCGGTCGGCGCCAAGGTGAAGCGCTGGAAGGTCGGCGACGAGGTCATCGTCCACTGCAACCAGGACGACGGCGACGACGAGGAGTGCAATGGTGGCGACCCGATGTTCTCGCCGTCCCAGCGCATCTGGGGCTACGAGACGCCGGACGGCTCGTTCGGCCAGTTCTGCCGGGTGCAGTCGCGCCAGCTGATGCGACGGCCCCAGCACCTGACCTGGGAGGAGAGCGCCTGCTACACGCTCACCCTCGCCACCGCCTACCGGATGCTGTTCGGCCACGCGCCGCACACGATCAAGCCGGGCCAGAACGTGCTGATCTGGGGCGCCTCGGGCGGCCTCGGCGTGTTCGGCGTGCAGCTCTGCGCGGCGGCCGGCGCCAACGCCATCGCGGTCATCTCCGACGAGTCGAAGCGCGACTACGTCATGAGCCTCGGCGCCAAGGGCGTCATCAACCGCAAGGACTTCAACTGCTGGGGCCAGCTGCCGAAGGTCAACTCGCCCGAGTTCAATGAGTGGACCAAGGAAGCCCGCAAGTTCGGCAAGGCGATCTGGGACATCACCGGCAAGGGCAACGACGTCGACATCGTGTTCGAGCATCCGGGCGAGGCGACCTTCCCGGTCTCGGCGCTGGTGGTGAAGCGCGGCGGCATGGTGGTGTTCTGCGCCGGGACGACCGGCTTCAACATCACCTTCGACGCCCGCTACGTCTGGATGCGCCAGAAGCGCATCCAGGGCTCGCACTTCGCCCACCTGAAGCAGGCGGCGGCAGCCAACCAGTTCGTCATCGACCGCCGGGTCGATCCCTGCATGAGCGAACTCTTCCCCTGGGACAAGATCCCGGAGGCCCACACCAAGATGTGGAAGAACCAGCACGCGCCGGGCAACATGGCGGTGCTGGTGAACTCGCCGCGGGCCGGCCTGCGGACCTTCGACGACGTGCTGGAGCTGTCGGGGTCCCGCTGACGCGACCCATTCGCGAGAGCGACCCGCTCGCGCCGGTGCGGCTTGCGCTTCCCGCCGCATCGGCGACTTGCTAGAACCCGTCTGAACTGACGCCGCGCGGACATCCGATCCGCGCGGCGCGCTGCCCGGACGAAGAGTCAGATGGAAAAGTTCACCGTGCTGGAGGGCGTCGCGGCGCCGCTGCCGATCGTCAACGTCGACACCGACCGCATTATCCCCAAGCAATACCTCAAGACGATCAAGCGCACCGGCCTTGGCAAGGGCCTCTTCTCCGAGATGCGCTACCGCGACGACGGCTCGGAGAATCCCGACTTCGTCCTCAACCAGCCGGCCTACCGCAACGCCAAGATCCTGGTGGCGGGCGACAATTTCGGCTGCGGGTCCTCGCGCGAGCACGCGCCGTGGGCGCTGGCCGATTTCGGCATCCGCTGCATCATCTCGACCAGCTTCGCCGACATCTTCTTCAACAACAGCGCCAAGAACGGCATCCTGCTGATCACGGTGAGCCCTGAGGACCTGGAGAAGCTCCTCGACGACGCCAATCGCGGCGCCAACGCGACGCTGACGATCGACCTCGAGAACCAGGTCATCAAGGGGCCGGACGGCGGCACGCTGCACTTCGACATCGATCCAGGCCGCAAGCACAACCTGCTGAACGGGCTCGACGATATCGGCCTGACCCTCGAGAAGGCGCCGGCGATCGACGCCTACGAGCAGAAGCTCGCCGAGCGGCCCTGGGCCTAACGGTTAGCCCCGGACGATAATCCCGCGAGGCCGGAGGGCGGTTCGCCGCGGCAGATCGCCCTCCACTCGCCGATCCCATCAGGTTTTCCTTAACCCTGATGACGCCCTATTCCGGTGATTGGATCGGCGAAACGGGAGAGACTTCTGCTCATGACGCGGCGCGCGACCCTCAAGGCCGCCACCCTGCTCTGCCTCGCCGGATTCGGCCTGCCGCAGGCGGCGCTGGCGGATTTCCGCTCCTGCCTCGCCGGGATCGGCCAGGATGCGGCGGCGGCCGGCGTGTCGCCGGCGGCGTTCCAGGCGGCGACGGCCGGCATCACCTTCGACGACAAGGTGATCGAGCTGTCCCAGGCCCAGCCCGAGTTCAAGACCCCGATCTGGGACTACATGGCCGCCCTCGTCGACGACGAGCGGGTCGATGACGGCCGCGCCGCCATGCGCCAGCATGCCAGCGCGCTGGCCCAGGCCGAGGCGCGCTACGGCGTCGACCGCTACACGATCGCGGCGGTGTGGGGCGTCGAGTCGAATTTCGGCAAGAACCTCGGCAAGATGCCGCTGGTCCAGTCGCTGGCGACGCTCGCCTGCGGCGGCACCCGCCGGCGCGAGTTCTTCCGGGCCGAGCTGATCGCCACGCTCAAGATCATCGCCAAGGGCGACATCGCGCCCGAGCGCCTGACCGGTTCCTGGGCCGGCGCCTTCGGCCAGACCCAGTTCATGCCGACGACCTATCACCGCCTCGCCGTCGACCTCGACGGCGACGGCCGGCGCGACGTGGTCGATTCGGTGCCGGACGCGGTCGGCTCCACCGCCAACTTCCTGCGCGTCGCCAAGTGGCATAACGGCCAGCCCTGGGGCTACGAGGTGCGGCTTCCCCCCGGCTTCAACGTCGCGGCGGCGGGCCGCAAGAACAAGAAGCCGGTGGCGCATTGGGCGTCGCTCGGCGTCACCCGGATCGACGGCCGGCCGCTCTCGGCCGAGGGACCGGTGGGCATCCTGGCCCCGGCCGGCGCCAACGGGCCGGCCTTCCTGGTGACCAAGAACTTCGACGCGATCTACTCCTACAACGCCGCCGAGTCCTACGGGCTCGCCATCGCGGTCCTGTCCGACCGCCTGCGCGGCAAGGCCGGCGTCCAGGCCGCCTGGCCGACCGACGACCCGCCCCTGTCCCGGGCCGAGCGCCGCAGCCTGCAGAGCGCGCTCGCCGCCCGCGGCTACGATGTCGGCGAGCCCGACGGCCGGGTCGGGGCCAAGACCCGCGAGGCGATCAAGGACATCGAGCGCCGGCTCGGCATGCCGCAGACCGGTCGGCCCGGGGCGAAGGTGCTCGAGGCGCTGGTGCGCAGCAACTGAGCGGGTCTCGCGCCCCCGGCCGATCGGCGCGGGGGCGCGAGACGGTCAGATGCGCACCGTCCGGTCCCGCGCGGCGAGCAGACCGAAGCTTCCCGCCGCGAGACACAGGGCGGCGTAGAGCAAGGCCGGCAGGCCCCAGCCGTCGCTCAGGTCGTGCACGATCCCGACCAGGAACGGCCCGAGGGCCGCGCCGCAATAGCCGACCCCCTGCGCCATGGCGGAGAGCTCGGCGGCGGCGCGGGGATCGCCGGCCCGCAGCACGATCAGCGTGAGGGCGAGGCCGAAGCAGCCGCCGAGGCCGAGGCCGAGCAGCAGCGCGAAGCCCCAGGCCAGTGCCAGCGGCCCGGCCAGGAGCCCGGTGAATCCGACGAGCGGCAGGCTGATCACCAGCACCACCCAGGGGCGCTGGTCCGGCCGGCGCGCGGCGAGCGTCGGCACCACAAGGGCGAGCACGCCCTGCGCCAGCGCCGAGACCGAGGCGACGAGGCCGGCCGTCACGATGTCGAAGCCCCGGTCGACCAGGGCGGCGGGCAGCCAGCCGAACACGATGTAGGCGAGCGACGATTGCAGGCCCATGAAGGCGGTGACCTGCCAGGCCAGCGGGTCGCGCCAGAGCCGGCCGCTCGGCCGCGCGGCCGAGGCGGAGGACAGCGGCCGGGCGTGCGCGAAGGGCAGCCAGGCGGCGGCCGCCACCAGGGCCGGCGCCGCCCACAGCATCAGGGCGCCCTCCCAGCCGAGGTCGAGGGCCCGGCGCACCGGCACGGTGAAGCCGGCCCCGGCGGCGGCGCCGAGGCAGAGAAGCGCGGTGTAGAGGCCGGTCATCAGCCCGGCCCGGTCGGGGAAGTCGCGCTTGACGATGCCGGGCAGGATCACTCCGACGATCCCGATCGCCGCGGCGGCGACCACCGAGCCGAAGAAGAGCAGCGGCACCCCGCCGAGGCCGCGTAAGGTAAGGCCGAGCGCCAGCACCACCAGGGCTGCCAGCACCCCCGCATCCGGCCCGATGCGCCGCACGAGCAGCGGCGCCAGGCGGCCGAACACCCCGAGGCACAGGACCGGCAGGGTGATGAGGGCGCCGGCGAGCGCGCCGTTGAGGCCGGTCTCGGCCCGGATGCCCGGCAGGAGCGGGCCGACGCTCGACAGGGCGGGCCGGAGATTGAAGGCGACCAGCATCAGCCCGAGGCCGATCAGGACCGGATGGAAACCGGCCTCGGCCCGTCCCGGCCGCGCGGTCCCGGCACCGGCCTCCTGCCCGGCACCGGGCTCCGGCCCGGCACCGGGCTCCCGTTCGATGCTCCGCAAGGCCGTCCCTCCCTGTCGCGCTTGCCCACGCGATTGTCGCGCCTCGGCGCGTTCGGGAGGGTCATACAGCCGTGGCGTCGGGGGGAGCAGCGAAACCTTTGCAACCCCGGTCCCCCGGACGCGTCACGCGGTGCCGTCGGGGGGCGTGGTCGCTGGGCCGGTGCCGATCGCTTCGACCAGGCTGATGATGCGCCGGCGCAACTGGGCGTCGGCGATGCGCTGGAAGGCGCGCACCAATTGCAGGTCCTGGCTGGTCCAGAACACGTCGTGGGCGGCCAGGTCGGAGGTGGGCTCCGCCCCCTCCTCGCTGCGCCCGCCATCCTGGCGCGGCGCGCCTTCGTAGAAGAAGCTGACCGGCACGCCCAGCATGTCGGCGATCTGGCGCAGCCGGCTGGCGCTGATCCGGTTGGTTCCCTTCTCGTATTTCTGGATCTGCTGAAACGTCACGCCGAGGGCGTCGCCCAGCTTCTCCTGGCTCACGCCGACGAGAAGCCGCCTGACGCGCACGCGATGCCCGACATGACGATCAACCGGATCGGGTGCCTTCTTCACATTGACGCTCCGCGGGGCGGGACAGGCGCGCGACGGGTGCGCGCCGCAAGGGCGATGAACCCGCACCCTAAGAGCATGATGATGAAAAAAACATCGCCGAATCGTCCATAAGCCGTACTTTCCCTAAGGTTCTTAGGGAGGTTTCGATCAAGAACCCCTTCGGCGCCGACCGACAACATCCCGGTCACCCGGCCGTAAGGATCGACCACGGCGCTGATACCGGTATTCGCGGCCCGCACGAGAGGAATCCCTTCCTCAACTGCGCGAAGACGCGCCTGCGCGAAGTGTTGGCGCGGTCCGGGCGTGTCGCCGAACCAGCCGTCATTGGTGACGTTGAGGAGCAGGCCGGGACGCTCCCGGTGCGACGCGACGGCGCCGGGAAAGATCGCCTCGTAGCAGATCGAGGGCGCCACCGGCGGCAGGCCCGGCACCGCCAGCGGCGGACGCTCATGCGCCTCGCCCGCGGTGAAGCCGCCCGGCACCGCCACGAACTGCTTGAGACCGAGAGCGCGCAGCAGGCTGTCGACCGGCCCCGGCAGGTACTCGCCGAACGGCACGAGGTGGAGCTTGTCGTAGCGTCCGCCGACGAGGCCGTCCTGCCCGATCATCAGGATCGAGTTGTAGAAGTGCAGCCGCTCGCCGGGCAGCGGCTCGTCGGCCCGGGCCGCGCCGGTGACCAGCAGCGTGCCGGGCGGCAGCGCGCTCCCGATCCGCCGCAGCGCCTGGGGATCGCGCTGGATCAGGAACGGGAACGAGGATTCCGGCCAGATCAGGTGGGTGACGTCCCGCAGGCCCTGCCGGTCCGGCGCGGTCGCGCTGTCGCTGAGGCCCAGGTAGCGCTCGAGGATGCCCTCGCGGTTGCGCGGGTTGAAGCGGGCATCCTGCGGGATGTTGGCCTGGACGAGGCGCAGGCGCACGCCGGGCACCTCCGGCATCGGGCCGGCCGGCACCCGCAGCGCCCCGCCCACAGCGAGGCCGGCGAGGACGAGGAGCGCACCGGCGAGCGGCCCGAGCCGCCGCGCCGACCCGCCCCCATCGGCGAGGGTGGCGGGCGCGGCGCCGCACAGCACCGCCAGCACGGTCAGCCCGTAGAGGCCGATCACGGAGGCCGCCTGCATCAGCCAGAGGTTCTGGCCGAGCGCCATGCCGAGGGTGTTCCAGGGAAACCCGGTGAACAGGTGGCCGCGCAGCCACTCGGCGCCGCCCAGGCCGAAGGCCAGGGCGGCGATCCGGCCCGGGCCGGGCGACCAGAGCAGCCGTGCGGCCGCGAAGCCCGCACCGTAGAACAGGCCGAGGACCGCCGGCAGGCCGAGCACGCCGAGCGGCATCAGGTAGGCGAATTGGTCGGCCTCGACCAGGAAGGCCGCGCCGAGCCACCACAGGCCGGCGGTGAGATAGCCGAAGCCCCAGGCCCAGCCGATCAGGCCGGCGGCGACAGCCGTGCCGGCGCGCCGTCCCAGGCGCGACGAGGCGGTGGCCGCCCCGTCGAGCAGCCAGACCGCCGGCACCAGGGCGATGCAGAGGGCGGGCAGGAACCCGAAGGGCGGCATCGCCAAGGCCCCGCAGGCGCCGGCGAGCCAGGCCAGGGCGAGACGGGACCAGCCGGCGGTGAGGGCGATGCGGTGGGCGAGCGGCACGAGGCCGAAGGGCACCGCCGGGGCAGCGAGCGCCGCCCCGTTCGAGTCGATGTCGTGCATGGGCGGGCTCGCGGGGCGGCGCCGCGACGGGGCGCCGCGGGAAGGATCAGGCGGCGGAATCGGTCCGCAGGCCGGCCGCGTCGCCGGGCGGCGGCAGGGCCAGCGGCGTGTCCGGCGCTTCGAGCCGGGCGAAGCCGCGATGCATGCGCAGGCGCTTGATCCGCCGCGGATCGGCGTCCAGCACCTCGACCTCGAAATCGCCCGGCACGGCGATGACCTCGCCCCTTGCCGGGACCCGGCCGGCGATGGTGACGATCAGGCCGCCGAGGGTGTCGACCTCCTCGGCCGCCTCCCCCACCGCCGCCGCGAGATCGACCCCGGTCGCCTCGGCGACGTCGTCGAGGCTGGCGCGGGCGTCGGCGACGAAGATCTCGCTCTCGCCGTCGACCTTGAGGACGCGGTGGGTCTCGGCGACGTCGTGCTCGTCCTCGATGTCGCCGACCACGACCTCGATCAGGTCCTCGATCGAGATCAGGCCGTCGGTGCCGCCATACTCGTCGATGACGAGGGCCATGTGGGTGCGGCTCGCCTGCATCCGGGCGAGCAGGTCGATCGCCGGCATCGAGGGCGGCACGAAGAGCACCGGGCGCAGGATGCGGGTGGTGGCCAGCGTCGCGGTGAGGTCGACCCCGGCGAGGTCGGGCAGGCGGTCGCCGCCGGCCTCGGCCCGGCTCGCCATGTAGTCGACGAAGTCGCGGATGTGGACCATGCCGCGCGGGTCGTCCATGCTCTCGCCGTAGACGGGAAGGCGGGAATGGCCGGCGGAGCGGAAGACCTTGAGCAGGTCGCCGAGCGCGGTGTCGATCGAGACCGCCACCACGTCGGCCCGGGGGATCATGACGTCGTCGACCCGCACCCGGTGGAGGCTCAGCACGTTCTTGAGCATCGCCTGCTCGACCGCGGAGACGGCGTGGTCGCCGTTCTGCACCTCGGCGAGGGCATCCGAGAGGCCGTCGCGCTGGGCGTCGCGCGTCTTCAGGTGGAAGATGCTGAGGAGGCGATCATACCAGGGTTCGCGCCCCGGACTGTCGTCCTCCGGGATCGCCTGCGCGGTCGCGGCGGCGCTGCGACTTCGATCGTTGCTCATGTCTCTCGCGTCTGGGGTGTGGGCGTCCGCGGATCAACCGGCCACGTCGCCATACGGGTCCGGCACGCCGAGGCGCCGCAGGGCCACGACCTCCAACGCCTCCATGGCGTCGGCCTCGGCGTCGCCGAGCTCGTGGTCGTGACCGAGGAGGTGCAGCGTGCCATGAACCACGAGGTGGGCGAGGTGGTGGTCGAGGGGCTTGGACTGCTCCCCACTCTCGCGCAGCATTGTGTCATACGCAAGAACCACGTCGCCGAGGAGGCGCGGCCCGCCGCCATGCGGCTGCTCGTTGGGGAAGGACAGCACGTTGGTCGGCTTGTCCTTGCCCCGCCAGGTCCGGTTCAGCTCCTGCACCGCGGCATCGTCGGTCAGCACGATGCTGATCTCGATCGGTCCGCCCGGCGGCACGGTGGCGAGCGCCGCCTCGACGGCCCGCGCCACGAATCCATCGAGATCGGGCGCGACGCCCTCCCAGCGGGGATCCTCCACCGCGACGTCGATCTCGTTCTCGTCACTCATGGCAGCGGCCCCCGGCGCGGCGGTGTCGCCCTCTGAGCCGGCAAGGTCCGGTCTTCTGGGCGGTTCTCCTGCGCGTCGGCCTCGTAGGCCGTGACGATCCGGCGCACCAGGTCGTGGCGCACCACGTCGACATCCCGGAAGGTGACCCGGCCGATGCCTTCGACGCCGTCGAGGATCCGCACCGCCTCGACCAGGCCCGATTTCTGGCCCGGCGGCAGGTCGATCTGGCTCGGATCGCCGGTGATGATCATGCGCGAGTTCTCGCCGAGCCGCGTCAGGAACATCTTCATCTGCATCGAGGTGGTGTTCTGCGCCTCGTCGAGGAGCACCACGGCGTTGGTCAGCGTGCGGCCGCGCATGAAGGCGAGCGGCGCGATCTCGATCATGCCGGTCTGCAAGCCGCGATCGACGTGGCGCGCCTCCATGAAGTCGTAGAGGGCGTCGTAGATCGGCCGGAGATACGGATCGACCTTCTCGCGCATGTCGCCGGGCAGGAAGCCCAGCCGCTCGCCGGCCTCGACCGCAGGGCGCGACAGGATCAGCCGCTCGGCATGGCCCTGCTCGAGCAGCGAGACGGCGTAGCCGACCGCGAGCCAGGTCTTGCCTGTTCCGGCGGGGCCTTCCGCGAAGACCAGCTCGTGGGCGCGCAGCGCCTTGATGTAGGCGTCCTGCGCGGCGTTGCGGGCCCGCACGCCGCCGCGGCGGCGGGTGGCGATCTGGTCGAAGGACGGCCGCTCGCCGTTGGCCGGCGCTTCGTCCGGCGAGAACAGGTTGCCCTGGAGCGACGATTCCTGGATCACCCCGTCGACGTCGCCGAGGGTCAGCGGCGTCCCCCCCCCGTCGCGGACGCGGGCATAGAGCAGCTCCAGCACCCGGCGCGCCCGCTCGGTCGAATCGGGCGGGCCCTTGACCACGACGTGGTTGCCGAGCGCCGTCGCCACCACGCCGAGGCGCCGCTCGAGATGGGCGACGTTCTGGTCGTACTGGCCGAAGACCAGGCTCGCCAGGCGGTTGTCGTCGAAGGTGAGCGCGATCTCGGCCGCCTCGCTCAGGCCCGCCACCGCCCGGGGGGCCATCTCGCGCTCGCGCGAGGACTCGCGCGCGGGCTCACGCCCTCTCGGCCCGCGGCCGCCCGCCTCTCCCGTCGCCATCCTGTCGTTCCTCACGCGGCGGCCGTCGCGGCCGCGGCGGCCGTTGCGGCCGCATTGGCCGTCGCGGCCGCATCGGCCGTCGTTGCGGGTGCCGCAGATTCGGTGATCGCCTCGCCGAACAGGCTGTTCGAGCCGGCCCGGGTGATCCGCACCGGGATCACGGTGCCGATCGCGGCCGTGTCGCCCTCGATCTGCACCGCCTGGAGATAGGGCGACTTGCCGGCGACCTGGCCCGGATGCCGCCCCGCCTTCTCGAGCAGGACCGGCACGGTGCGGCCGACCGTGGCGTGATTGAAGTCCTGGCGCTGGCGCTCCAGCAGGTCCTGAAGCTCGGCGAGCCGGGCGCTCTTCACCGCCTCCGGCACCGCGTCGGCGCTCTCCGCCGCCGGGGTGCCGGGGCGCGGGCTGTACTTGAACGAGAACGCGCTGGCGAATCCGATGTCGGCGATCAGCCGCATCGTCTCGGCGTGGTCGGCATCGGACTCGCCCGGGAAGCCGACGATGAAGTCGGAGGACAGGGCGATGTCGGGCCGCGCCGCCCGCACCCGGTCGATCAGCCGGCGATAGGTGTCGGCATCGTGCTTGCGGTTCATCGCGTGCAGGATCCGGTCCGAGCCCGACTGCACCGGCAGGTGCAGGTAGGGCATCAGGGCCGGCAGGTCGCGATGCGCCGCGATCAGGGCCTCGTCCATGTCGCGCGGATGGCTGGTGGTGTAGCGCAGGCGCAGCACGCCCGGGATCGCCGCGACGCGGTGCAGCAGGTCCCCGAGCGTCCAGTCGCGCCCGTCCGGGCCCTCGCCGTGATAGGCGTTGACGTTCTGGCCGATCAGCGTCAGCTCGCGGGCGCCGGCCGCCGCCAGACGCTCGGCCTCCGCCACGATCTTCTGGACCGGGCGCGAGACCTCGGCGCCGCGGGTATAGGGCACGACGCAGAAGGCGCAGAACTTGTCGCAGCCCTCCTGGACCGTGAGGAAGGCCGAGACCCCCGGGGTGCGACGGAGCGGCAGGTGGTCGAACTTGTCCTCGACCGGGAACTCGGTGTCGACGACCCGGCCGTCCTTCGAGGCCGCGAGCAGCTGCGGCAGGCGGTGATAGCTCTGCGGGCCCACCACCACGTCGACGCCCGGCGCGCGGTTGAGGATCTCGCGGCCTTCGGCCTGCGCGACGCAGCCCGCCACCACCACCGTGGTGTCGCGGCCGGCCTCCGCCCGCTCGCCCTTCAGGACGCGCAGGCGGCCGAGCTCGGAATAGACCTTCTCCGCCGCCTTCTCGCGGATGTGGCAGGTGTTGAGGACGACGACGTCGGCCTCCTCCACGGCGCCGGTCTCGACGAAGCCCTCGCGGCCGAGCAGGTCGACCATGCGGGACGCGTCGTAGACGTTCATCTGGCAGCCGTAGGATTTGACGAACGCTTTCTTCAACGAACCGGCCCTGAGCGGAGATGATCGGATGCGGCGGGGGCGGCCCGATGGGGGCCGCGTTCCGTCATTTAAGCCGTCGCGGCCGGAATGAGAATAGGCGGCGCCTCGTGCACCGGCTGCGGCACGGGCACGGGCACGGGCTGGGGCGCGGGCTGGGGCGCGGGCTGGGGCGCCGGCGGGCGCCCGGTCACCGCCTCCTGCAGGGCGCGGCGCACCGAGGCCTCGGCCAAAGCCGTCGCGGCCTTGCGGTCGGTGCCGGCCGCGAAGGCGATCGGCTCGCCCCAGGTCACCTGGACGTCGATCGGGCCGCGCTCGAAGAACAGCTTGACGCTGGGGCCTAGCTCCATGTCGCCGTACCAGGCGATGTCCGGACGCTCGGCCCGGGTGAGCGGCAGGCCGTTGCGGCGCGTATAGGCGATGCAGAGCGGCTGGAGCCGTACCCGGTCGAGCCCGCCCTCGGTGATTGCCGCCCGGGCGGCGCCGACGAGGGAGGTGCGGAACGGCAGGAGCCGGGTGCCGTCGCCGGTGGTCCCCTCCGCGAACAGCACGATCAGCTCGCCGTCGCGCAGGCGCCGGCTCATCTCGGTGTTGACCACGGCGGTGTGGCGCTTCCGGGCGCGGTCGATGAAGACCGTGCGCTGGAGCCGGGCGAGCGTGCCGATCACCGGCCAGCCGGCGATCTCGGACTTCGCCACGAAGGAGAGCGGCCGCACCGCCCCCAGCACCGGGATGTCGAGCCACGAGATGTGGTTGGCGATGACGAGGGCCGCCTCGCCCGCGGCCGGCGGCGTGCCGGTCACGGTGATGCGCAACCGGAACAGCCGCAGGAAGACCCGGTGCAGCCAGCACGGCGCATGGCCGGCGAACCGCCCCCGCCCGAGCTTCAGGGTCAGCCAGTGCGGCCCGGCGAGGAGCGCGAAGGTGAGGGCGTAGGCGAGGAGCCGCAGGCCGGCGACGAGGTACGTCATGGTTCGGGCGGCGGGGGCTCGGCTCGGGGAGGTCGTCTGGCGGGCGGAGCGGCTCCGGGCCGCATCTCCCGCGCCGCATACCAAGTCCGGCCCGGAGCGTCCACCGTCGCCCCGGGCGCCCCTACCCCAGCGCCACCTGCATCATGATCGCGTTGGCGCGGCTGCCGTCGGGCCGTGCGTAGTAGCTCGCCCGGCGGCCGGTCTCGGTGAAGCCGAGGCGGCGGTAGAGGGCGAGCGCCGGGGCGTTGCCGTCATCGACCTCGAGATGGACCCGGCGCACGCCCGCATCCTCCAGGGCGACGAGGTGCGACCGGAGGAGCTGGCGGCTCAGGCCCGCGCCGCGGGAGGCGGGGCCGAGCACGATGGTGAGGATCTCGGCCTCGTCGAGCACCTGGCGCGAGAGCACGAAGCCGCCGATCACCGTGCCGAGCATCAGGGCGTGGGCGGCGTGGCCGCGCTCGCACAGCATGCGCTCGAACTCGTCCGCCTCCCAGGGCCGCGCGAAGGCGGTGGCGTGGAGCGCCGCGAGCTCCCCGGCCCGGTCGGCCGAGAGCAGGGGCGCGACATGGGCGGTCGGGGGGGAGCGGAACGGCATCCACTTCATCGGGGTCTCCGTCAGCGGCGGGCGAGGCGGGCATGGTCCTGCGGCTGGGCGTCCGGCCCGCGCAGGTAGAGGGGACGGGCCAGCGCGTGGGCCGGGTCGGCGACGAGGCCGAGGGAGGCCACCCAGGCGATCTGCGGGGCGATGTGGCCCTCCGGCACCACGGCGCGGTGCCCCTGCCCGGCCGCGGCGGCGGCCAGCGCCGGGGCGGCGGATCCGGCGAGCGCCGCCGGGCCGGGCCCGAGGAGCCGCACGGCCTCGGCCAGCGGCAGCAGGGTCGGCGGCACGGCGATGCCGCCGTCCTGGCTCAGGGCCTGGAAGTAGACGTGGCCGTGGCGGGCGTCGATCGCGGCGGCGAGCAGGTAGCCCTGGCCGAGGTAATCCTCCTCGGCGGCGAGCAGGGGCGCCAGCAGGGCCGACAGGGTGGTGACGCCGACGACCGGGATGCCGCAGGCGAGCCCCACCGCCCGCGCGGCCGAGAGCCCGACCCGGAGGCCCGTATAGGAGCCGGGCCCGACCGTGACGGCGACCCGGTCGAGGCTCTCGAACCCGCCCTCGACCCGGGCGACCACCCGCTCGACGAGGGGCAGCAGCGCCTCGGCATGGCCGCGCGCGAGGTCCATGCTCTCCTGGGCCAGGGGCTCGGGCGTGTCGTCCGCCATGATGCAGGCCGCGCAGCGCTCGAGCGCCGTGTCGATGGCCAGGATCCGCATCACCGTCAGGCTCCGCCCTCTCGCGCCCGCGGGTCTGAACGCCGCGGCCGGCTTCGTGCCGCCGGCCGCGCCGGGTCGCTCGTCGACCCGCCGCTTCGATCCCAGCGTGGCACGCACAGGTTAACACAAGAAGGACCGCCCCGCGTCAGGCAGGGCGGCCCGGTTCGGTTCAGCCTTTAGAGCATCCGCCGCGGCTGAGGAAACCGCCCGGCGGCGGAAAGCGGCGCCGCCTCAGGCGCCGTGCAGGCTCACGAGACCGCCTGGACCTCGCGCACGTCGGGCAGGAAGTGGCGGAAGAGGTTCTGCACGCCCTGGCGCAGGGTGGCGGTGGAGGACGGGCAGCCCGAGCAGGCGCCCTTCATCTCCAGGAACACCACGCCATCGCGAAAGCCCCGGAAGGTGATGTCGCCGCCGTCGCCGGCCACCGCCGGCCGCACCCGGGTCTCGAGCAGGTCCTTGATCGTGGCGACCGTGTCGGCGTCGGCCTCGTCGAAGAACTCTTCGGCCGCCTCCTCGGGGGCGTGGCCGGCCTCGAGGACCGGGGCCCCCGACATGAAATGCTCCATGATGGCGCCGAGCACCGCGGGCTTGACCTGCGGCCAGCCGGGCTCGCCCTCGGCCTTGGTCACCGAGATGAAGTCGTGGCCGAGATAGACGCCGGAGACGCCCTCGACGCCGAACAGGGCGCGGGCGAGCGGCGAGCGCGCCGCGGCGCCCTCGTCCCGCGCCTCGAAGGTGCCCTCGGGCAGCACGACCTTGCCGGGCAGGAACTTCAGGGTGGCGGGGTTCGGGGTGGCTTCGGTCTGGATGAACATCGGTGATCCTCAAGAAGTTCTCTGCGCCGGTTCAAGGCCGGCCGGGAACGGCGCGGGCCCCGCTGAGGCCGCCGCGCCTGCGGCAGATGTGGACCCGAACGGACGAAAGCTCAATGGACCCGTTCGGCATCTCACCCAGCGAGCGCGGTGATCTCCGCCTCGCTCAGGGCGCCGGGCACGATCACGACCGGCACCGGGAAGCTGCCGGCGTTGCGCCCGGCGATCGAGGTGACGAGGGGCCCCGGCCCGTCGCTGCCGGCGGCGGCGCCCAGCACCAGGAAAGCGATGTCCTCGTCGGCCTCGATCTGGCGCAGGATCGCGTCGGCGCGCTCGCCCGTGCGCACCACCAGCTCCGGATCGACGCCCGCGGCCTGGCGCGCCGCCGCCGCCAGGGCCTCCAGGCGCTCGGTCGTCTCGGCCTCGGCCTCGGCCCGCATCGCGTCGCCGACGCCGAGCCATTCCATCGTCTCGGGCGGCTCGGCCACCGCCAGCATCACCACCCGGGCCCCGAGCCGGGCCGCCCGGCGCACGGCGAAATGCACCGCCCGGTCGCATTCCGGCGTCTCGTCGACCAGCACCATGAACTTGAGCCGATGCCCGGCCTCGAAGGACCGCCGCCGCTTGATCTCGACCATGCCCGGACGCGCTCCGCCGACGCCGCGATGCTGCCCGCGCGGTTGGCCCGCCGCAAGGGGGCGCAGGCGTGCGCCGGTCCCGTCCGTCACCGGGCGAATCAGCGGAAGGATCCTCCGGCACGGGACTTCGCAGGCGGCCCGGAACCGGCTATCGCCGCGGCGCGAGCCTGCCATGCGGCGCAGGTCCCTGCGGCAGGATCGGCACCGGCTGCACAGCCGGAAAGCAAATCGCGGATTTTTTAAGCACATTCAGGATGGAAAATCCCCGTCCTCCGATCACGTGGCGAATTTTTCTTCGACGCGCCGCGGGACTTCCTGGCCTCGACGCAGTAACACTCTGGTCAGCCTTGGTGGGCTAACATGACGTGCGGGCGGCTCGGACGAAAGCCTTCGAGCCGGCGGTGTACCGGGCGGGAGAGAGCGGTGCTCGCAACTGACTTCCTGGCGTTTCACGAGGCGTCCCGGCGCAACGGGATCATCCTGTCGTTCGGCGGCGACCTGTCCGAGAACGTGCTGTTCTCCCTCGGCGAGGTGCTGAAGCTGCGCATGCAGCAGGGCGCCACCGACGCGGCGGTGTCGAAGCGGGTCTTCTCGGTCTTCGTCGAGCAGGCCCAGAACGTCATCCGCTACTCCGCCGACAAGCTCGTGCCGCACGGCTCGCCGCAAGGCGGCATGGTGAGCGCCGGATTGATCGTGGTCGGGATCGAGGACGGGCGCTTCTTCGTCGCCTGCGGCAACGAGGTCCCGGGCGAGCATGTCACCGCCCTGCGCGCCCGGCTCGACCACATCGCCGGCCTGTCGGGCGACGAGCTGAAGCAATACTACCGCGAGCGGCTGCGCCAGCCGGCCGAGGAGGGCAGCCTCGGCGGCAGCATCGGGCTGATCGAGATCGCCCGGCGCTCCAGCGCCCCGGTCGAGTACGACTTCCAGGCCCGCGGCGACGACCGCGCGTTCTTCTGCCTCAAGGCCTTCATCTGAGGCACGCGACGATGGACCGGATCCAGATTCCCGCCACCAGCCGCTCGCCGCTGGTCGATTTCGACTTTCCCGCCGGGCGCCTGCTCCTGCGCGGGGAATCCTACCCGGAGGATGCCGCGGCCTTCTACGGTCCGCTGCTCCAGGCCCTGCGCGCCTGCCTGGAGGAGGAGGGCGGGCCGCTGACCGTCGACGTGGCCCTGTCGTACTTCAACTCGTCGAGCGCCAAGGCCCTGATGAACCTGTTCATGCCCCTGGAGGATGCCGCAGAGGCAGGCCGCGAGGTGACGATCCGCTGGCTCTACGCCGAGGGGGACGACACCATCGCGGAGGCGGGCGAGGATTTCGCGGTCGATTTCTCGCATGCCCGGTTCGAGATGGTCCAGGAGACGGCGGCATGACCACCAGGGCGGGCCAGGGCGGGCGCGCGATCGGGCGCGCGGCGGCGACCGACGGCGAGGCGCCCCCGGAGCCCGACGGAGCCAGGATGGACGACGGCAAGAGCGACGGCGGCAGGAGCGATTCAGGCAAGGGCGACGCAGGCAAGGGCGACGCAGGCAGGGGCGACGCAGGCAGGGGCGACGCAGGCAAGGGCGACGCAGGCAAGCGGCAGGAGGGTGGCAAGCGCGCGGGCGGACCGGGCAACGTCTTCAGCCTGTTCGACAACGAGGAGGCCGTCCTCGACCGGACCGAGGTGATGCTGACCCAGCTCGCCGCGGTGGCGGACGGGGTGAAGGTGCTGGCCGAGGCCTATCGCCGGGGCTACCGCGAGCAGCGCCGGCTGGTGCGCCTGAGCGACCGGATGCAGGCCGACCTGCAGAAGGCCAACAAGCGCCTCGGCGAGCAGCAGCGCGACCTGCAATCCCTCAACGAAGCGCTTTCGGGCGAGATCGAGACCAGCGCCCGGCTGGAGGCGGAGCTGCGCCGGCTCGCCGATACCGACCCGCTGACCGGGGCGCTCGCACGCCGGCGCTTCCTGGAGGTCTGCGCCCGGGACTGGCCGCGCCGCCCCGGGCAGAAGGCCTGCCTGCTGATGCTCGACCTCGACCGGTTCAAGCTCGTCAACGACAGCCACGGCCACGCCGCCGGCGACGCGGCCCTGATCGCCTTCGTCGCCGCCTGCCGCTCCTCCCTGCGCTCCCTCGACGCCCTCGGGCGGCTCGGGGGCGAGGAATTCGGCATCCTCCTGGTCGAGACCGCGCCTGAGGACGGGGCGGTGATCGCGGAGCGGATCCGCGCCGCCGTGGCGGCGAACCCGGTCTTCACCGAGGGCGGGCCGATCGGCATCACGGTCAGCATCGGCCTTGCGACGGCCGTGCCGGAGGAGAACCTCCAGGCGGCGATGCGCCGGGCCGACGCGGCGCTCTACGCGGCCAAGCATGGCGGCCGCAACCGGGTCGAGCGAGCCCCTTCCCCGGAGACCGCTCCGGAGACCCTGCGTTGAGCGGCGAGCCCGCTTCGTCCGCGCCGCAAGCCGCCCCCCGTCGCGGCGGCTCCCTGCGGGGCGCCGGACCGATGCGCCGGGGCGACGCGCTCGCCCATCGCGGCTTCACCGGGGTGCCGACGACGCAGGATGGCGGCGCCGACACGATGCGTCCGGGGGCCCTGCGGGGCGCCGCCCGCGGCCGCAACCTCGACGGCCTCGCCCATACCCTGTTCCTGCGCCTCTCGCCGGTGATCGCTTCCGTGGTTCTGGCGACCCAGGTGGTGATCGCCTGGGTCAATTACGGCGACCAGATCCGCCTATCCGGCGAGCGCGCCCAGATGATGGCGGACATGACCGCCCGGTCCCTCGCCCGGCCGGGCTGGACCGCCGATCACGCGTCCCAGCTCCAGGCGCTCGCCCTCGATCCGGCCTTCCGCTTCGCCCTGCTGCGCGATGCCTCGGGGAGCGTCGTGGCGCGGCTGGGCGAGGAGCCGCGGGGGCGCAATTTCGAGCGCATCCAGGTCGCGGCCGAGATCGAGCCCGGTGCGACCGCCCAGCCCGCCGGCACCCTGACCCTGGTCCTGTCGGCGGAGGGCCTGCGGGCCAATGCCGAGAAGCAGTTCGTGATGGTGCTGGGCGCCAGCCTGGCGCTGATCCTGGCCTTCGCCCTCGCCTTGCGGCTGGCGGTGGGGCGGCATGTGCTGGCGCCCCTGCGCCGGCTCCTGTCGGCCATGGCGCAAGTCGAGCACAAGCAATGGGTCACGGTCGACCTCGCCGGCCGCCGCCGGCCGAGCCGCGAGATCGCCGACATCTCCGCCGCCTTCAACCGCATGGTCGAGGGATTGCGCAGCGGCGACGAGGCCCGCCACCTGCTGGCCGAGCTGGAACGCACCCACGCGCAGCTCGCCGAGGCGAACGGCCTGGTGATGGAGAGTCTCGGCTATGCCCGCCGCATCCAGCAGGCGGTGCTGCCAGGCGCTTCCGCCCTGCGCGGTGCCGGGTTCGAGGTCGCGGTGCTGTGGGAGCCGCTGCACGTCGTCGGCGGCGACTATTACTGGATCGAGGCGGTCGACGGCCTCGGCATCGTGGTGGTGGCCGATTGCACCGGCCACGGCGTGCCCGGCGCCTTCCTGACGCTGATCGTCGCGACCGCCCTCGACCGGATCCTGCACGATCAGGGCCTGCGCCGGCCGGACGCGATCCTGGCCGCCCTCGACGGCGTGGTGCGGGCGCGGCTGCGGCAGGAGATGGGGGTCTCGGAGGGGGCGTCGGATGACGGGCTCGATTGCGGGATCTGCGTCGTCGACCGGGCGGGCGGCACCCTGCATTTCGCGGGCGCCGGCCTTGCCCTGACGTTGCTGGCCGATGGGGAGACGACCCGGATCAAGGGCCGGCGTCACGGCCTCGGCTACCGGCGCACCGGGCGGGAGGAGCCGTTCGCGGAGGTCGCGCTCCCGCTCCGCGGCGGCCAGACCTTCTTCCTGATGACGGACGGGGTCAGCGACCAGATGGGCGGGGCGTCCCGGCGGCTCCTCGGGCATCGCGGCGTCGCCGAGATCCTGGAGAAGCACCGGCACCTGCCCCTCGCCGAGCAGGTCGCGGCGCTCGAGGCGGCGCTCGCCGCCCATCGCGGGCCCGAGCCGCGCCGGGACGACATGGCCCTGGTCGCGTTCCGGCCGATGGTGGGGTGAGCGGGGCGGGGAGCCGTCGCGGTCCCCGCCCGAGATCACATCTCGCCGATCAGAACCGGCAGATCCGGCGCGGCCCGTACGGCGTCGGGCGGATGAAGCAGCGGCGGCCGTAGGCCCGCGGCGGACCGTAGAAGCGGCGGCCGTATATCGGCCGGCAGCCGCCATAGGGCCCGCGGGCGAAGCCGGGGCCGCAGCCCTGGGCGACCTGCGTCACCGGCGCCTCGGGAGCGAGCAGGCCGGCGAGGCCGGGTCCGGCAGGGGCGGCGCTCGCGGGGGCGGCCGCGAGACCGCCGAACGCCAGGGCAGCGAGACCGGCGATCTTCCAACGCATCAGCATGGGGGATGGTCCTCCGTATGGTCCTTGGACTGAAGGGTCCGCGGAGCGGCCGGCGCCGCACCGAGCCGAAGCAACACGGTTCCCGCCGTTCCGTTCCCCTGCCCGGCCGGCTTCCGCCCGCCCGGCCGCGTGAAAAAATGCCGTGCCGGCACGTGTCGACAAGCCGCGGCCGTTCCTGTAAGGAGCCGGCAACTCACAACAGGACGCCGAAATCCTGACGCCGGATCCCATCCCGGGACGCGGCGGCGACGGCAGGAGTTTGACCGATGAACATCATCCAGCAGCTCGAGCAGGAGCAGATCGCTCAGCTCAACAAGACGATCCCCGACTTCGAGCCCGGCGACACGGTCATCGTGAACGTCAAGGTGAAGGAAGGCGAGCGCAGCCGCGTCCAGGCCTACGAGGGCGTCGTGATCGCCCGCTCCGGCGGCGGCATCAACGAGAGCTTCACCGTCCGCAAGATCTCGTACGGCGAGGGCGTCGAGCGCGTCTTCCCGATCTACTCGCCGAACATCGATTCGATCAAGGTGGTCCGCCGCGGCAAGGTGCGTCGCGCCAAGCTGTACTACCTGCGCGATCGCCGCGGCAAGTCGGCCCGCATCGCCGAGCGCGCCGAGCGCGGCGCCGAGAAGGGCAAGACCAAGAAGCCCGCCGCCGCGGAGTAAGGGTCTTCGCACTTCGCGAAGCCGAAGAGGCCGCCTCCCCTGCCGGGTCGAGGCGGCCTTGTTGCGTTTCGGAGCCTGTTCGATGGGCTTATTCCCTCCCATCCACGACCTCAGGACGAGGTGGCGGGTAGGATGGAATCTGACCGACCGGATCGGACAGATTCCCGCCTTACCCCGCCCCGAGCGCCCCTGGACCGAACCCGGCCTTGCGGGTGAGCCCCGCCTCCTGGCGGAACTGCAAGTGCAGCCCGCCGACCTTGAGCGCGCCGGAGCGGGCGAGCCGGGTCAGCGGCCCCAGCATCGACAGCAAGAAGCCCGCATCCGAGGCGTAGCGGGCGGCGAGACGCCGGGGATTGCTTGCGAGCCGCCAGGCCCATTCGAGGCCGGTGCGGCGCAGGAAGACCGGCGAGCGGGTCTGCTTGCCGAGCATGAACTCGAAGGCGGCGCCGCAGCACAGGATCGAGGGCGCGACGACGCCGGCGCGGCGCAGGCGCAAGGTCAGCATCTCGCTCTGCGGCGCGCCGACCGCGATGAACACCATGTCGGGCGCGGCCTCCCGCACCCGGGCGATCACGGCGTCCACCGCCGCCGGGTCGTGGATGAAGCCGAAGGGCGGGCGCAGGACCGCGAGGTCCCGGCTCGCCATCACGGATGCCGCTTCCTCCGCCGTGACGTTGCCGATCACCAGGACCGAGCGGTCGCGCAAGCTGCGCCGGGCCGCGAGGTGCTGGACCAGGTCGCTGCCGGTCGCCACGGTCATCCGCCGGCGCAGGAAGCAGGTGTTCAGGAGGTTGCTGTCGAGGGTGACGATCGCGGCCTGGCGGTAGCTCTCGCGGAATTCCGGTTCCCGCGCCAGGAGCCGCAGATGCATCATGTTGAGGGTGAAGATCGTGGTCCGGCCTCGGACCAGGGCCGTCGCCAGGGCGTCGAAGCTCAGGCCCCGGACCACGCAGGTCGGGGCTGTATCCGCTAAGGTCGGCATGAGGGTGCTCCTTCGCCGACGAGTGTCGGAATCTCGGGTGCCCCCTGCCCAGAGCCGAAAACGGCGAGGCGTCGCTCCCCGCCGGATTGGTCGTGACATCGGCAACTACATCCGAAGCGGTAGAAAGACTGGACCGTTCTGACGTCGATCGGGGTGATTAGGGTGTAACGCGTACCCTCGCATTGGCACGATTACTTGGCCGCGCCGGCCGCCTAGCGTCTCAAGCCTGGGATGCGACGGGGGACGGAATGCCGGTCGTGAATGCGAGGATCGATGCCAGCGCCATCATCGCCGATCCCGCCCTCGTCAACGTCTATGGCTGCACCGTCGGCGCCGGGTCGCGGATCGAGCCCTTCGTGGAGATCCAGCGCAGCGCCGTGGTCGGGGCGCGCTGCCGGATCGGCGCCAATGCCTTCCTGTGCGAGGGCGTGAGCCTCGAGGACGACGTCGCGATCGGTCCCGGCGTGATGTTCACCAACGACCGTCATCCCCGCGCCGTCACGGCGGCCGGCACCCTGATGGGGCCGGAGGACTGGACCCTGGAGACGACCCGGGTCGGGGCGGGCGCGGTCATCGGCGCCAATTCCACGATCCTGTGCGGGCTCTCGATCGGCGCGGGCGCCCGGATCGCCCCCGGCTCGGTCGTCACCCGCGACGTGCCGCCCGGCGCGCAGGTCGCGGGCGTGCCTGCCAGAGCCGGAGACGCGGCGGGCGTGACCGCCCAGGCCAGCGATGAGGCCGGCCTGCCAGCCACCCCCTCCCACCCCTCTTCCCTGCTCAACCTCGCGGAGGCGTCATGATCGGGATCGGAGTCATCGGTTACGGCTATTTCGGGCCGAACATCGCCCGCTGCGTCGCGGAGGCGAGCGGCACGACCCTGAAGGCGATCGCCGATCCGTCGCCGGCCGCGCAAAGTCGGGCCGCCACCCGCCATCCGGGGGTGACGATCGACGACAATTGGCAGCGCATGCTGGCCGATCCGGAGATCGACGCGATCGCCATCGCGACGCCGACCCGGCTGCATTACGAGATCGCGCTCGCCGCCCTCATGGCCGGCAAGCACGTGCTGGTCGAGAAGCCGATCACCCCGACCTCCCGCGAGGCCGCCCGCCTCGTGGCCGAGGCGGCCAAGCGCCGCCTCACGCTCATGGTCGACCACACCTTCGTGTATACCGGCGCGGTCCAGAAGATCCGCGAGCTGATCGATACCGGCGTCACCGGCAACCTGTTCTATTACGACTCGACACGGATCAATTTCGGCCTGTTCCAGGACGACGTGAACGTGATCTGGGACCTGGCGGTGCACGACCTCGCCATCCTGGACTACCTGCTGCCGGCCGAGACGCTGGCGATCTCGGCCACCGGCGCCGGCCACATCAAGGGAAGCCCGGAGAACCTCGCCCACATCACCCTCTACCTCGAGGGCGGGGTCACCGCGCATCTCAACGTGAACTGGCTCGCCCCGGTGAAGATCCGCCGCACCCTGATCGGCGGCAGCCGCCGGATGATCGTCTTCGACGACATGGAGCCGAGCGAGAAGGTCAAGGTCTACGACCGCGGCGTCGAGTTCGACGAGCGGCCCTCGCAGGAGGAGATCCGGCGCATCCTGCCGGCCTACCGCATGGGCGACGTCTGGACCCCGCACATCCCGGTCAAGGAGGCGCTCGTCACCGAGATCGAGCACTTCGCCCGCTGCATCACGAACGGCGAGACCCCGCTCACCTCCGGCGAGAGCGGGCTGCGCGTGGTGCGCCTGCTCGAAGCCGCCTCGCAATCCCTGGCCCAGCGCGGCCACCCGATCGACCTGTCTCCCCTGAGGGCCGCCTGATGATCCCGCTTCTCGACCTCGAGGCCCAGTACCGGGCCGTGCAGGAGCCCCTGGAGGAGGCGGTGCTGGCGGTGCTCCGCAGCGGCGCCTACGTGCTCGGGCCCCAGGTCGCCGCCTTCGAGCGCGACTTCGCGGCCCATTGCGGGACCGCGGAGGCGGTGTCGGTGAGCACCGGCACCGCCGCCCTCCATCTCGGGCTGATCGCCGCCGGGGTGCGCCCCGGCGACGAGGTGATCACCGTCGGCATGACCTTCGTGGCCACCGTCGCGGCGATCCTCTATGCCGGCGCCAAGCCCGTCCTGGTGGATGTCGATCCCCAGACCTACACCATGGATCCGGCGGCCTTCGCGGCGGCGATCACCCCCCGCACCCGCGCGGTGGTGCCGGTCCACCTGCACGGGCGCCTCGCCGACATGGCGGCGATCTGCTCGATCGCCGAGCGCCACGGCATCACGGTGGTGGAGGATGCCGCGCAAGCCCACGGCGCCGAGCGGGGCGGGCGCCGCGCCGGCGCCTTCGGGACGGTCGGCTGCTTCAGCTTCTACCCGGGCAAGAATCTCGGGGCCTGCGGCGAGGGCGGGGCGATCACCACCCAGGACCCCGACATCGCCAGGACCCTGCGCTCGTTGCGCGACTGGGGCCAGGAGGGGCGCTACAACCACGTCCGCCCGGGCTTCAACTACCGCCTCGACACCGTGCAGGCGGCCGCACTCGGCGTGAAGCTGCGCTACCTCGACGGCTGGACCGAGGGACGGCGGCGGGCGGCGGCGCGCTACGACGCGCTCCTCTCCCAGGCCGGTCTCAAGGCGCCGAAGGCCGGCGGGCGCGACCACGTCTACCACGTCTACGCCGTGCGGGTGCCGGACCGGGACGCGGTGCGGGCCCGGATGCAGGAGGCGGGCGTCGCCACCGGCATCCACTACCCGAGGGCGGTGCATCACCAGCCGGCCTATGCCGACCGGGTGCGCCTCGGCACGCCCTGCCCGGTCTCGGAGGCGCTGGCCGGCGAGTGGCTGTCCCTGCCGCTCTTCCCCGAGATCACCGAGCGGCAGATCGCCACCGTCGTCGCGGCCCTCACCGACAGTTTGGGAGACCGTTATGCTGAAGCCGTGTGAGCCGTCTCTCGTCGAGCCTTGCCGCGCGCTCAACCGCGTCCTCGTCACCGGCGGGGCCGGCTTCGTCGGCTCCCACATCGTCGACCTCCTGGTGGCGCGGGGCTGCCGCGAGATCGTGGTGGTCGACAACCTGGTCCGGGGCCGGACCGAGAACCTCTCCGGCGCCATGGCTTCGGGCGCGGTCGAGCTGGTCATCGGCGACATCCGCGACCGCGACCTGATGGCCGGGCTGGTGGCGGGCTGCGACACCGTCTTCCACCAGGCGGCTTTGCGCATCACCCACTGCGCCGCCGAGCCGCGCGAGGCGATCGAGGTGATGGTCGATGCGACCGCGAGCCTCGTCGAGCTCTGCGTCGAGGAGAAGGTGGGCAAGGTCGTCTACGCCTCCTCGGCCTCGGTCTACGGCATGGCCACGACCTTCCCGACCCCGGAGACCGAGCCGCATTCCGGCAACCGCACGCTCTACGGCGCGGCCAAGAGCTTCGGCGAGGGCCTGCTGCGCTCCACCAACGACATGAACGGGCTCGACTACGTCGCCTTGCGCTACTTCAACGTCTACGGACCGCGCATGGACCTGCACGGGCGCTACACCGAGGTCCTGATCCGTTGGATGGAGCGGATCGCCCGGGGCGAGCCGCCGCTGATCTTCGGCGACGGCTTGCAGACCATGGACTTCATCGACGTGCGCGACGTCGCCCGGGCCAACATCCTGGCGGCGCTCTCCTCGGCGAGCGACGTGGCGCTCAATATCGGGCGCTGCGAAGAAACCTCGCTCCTCGAACTGGCGCAACGGCTCGCCGCCGTGATGGGCCGGCCGGACCTGGTGCCGGTCCACGAGGCCGAGCGCAGCGTCAACCCGGTGCCGCGGCGCCTCGCCGATATCCGCCTCGCCCGCGCGCTGACCGGCTTCCAGGCCGGGATCGGCCTCGACGAGGGCCTCGACGCCCTGGTCGCCTGGTGGCGGGCCAACCGCATGGCCGCCGAGGCAGCCCCTGCCCCCCGCCCCGCCCCCGTGATGGAGCTCGCCTCGTGATCCCGATCATCAAGCCGAGCCTCGGCGAGGCCGAGGTCGAGGCGGCGAGCGCCGTCATCCGCTCCGGCTGGCTCACGCAAGGACCGCAGGTCGCCGCCTTCGAGGCCGAGTTCGCGGCGGCGGTCGGCGCGCCCCACGCCTGCGCGGTCTCGAACTGCACCACCGCCCTGCACCTGGCGCTGCTCGCCGCCGGCGTCGGGCCCGGCGACGAGGTCATCACCGTCAGCCACACCTTCATCGCCTGCGCCAATGCCATCCGGCAATGCGGAGCCGAGCCGGTGCTGGTCGACATCGATCCCGTCACCCTGACCATCGATCCCGATCTGGCGGAAGCCGCGATCACGCCGCGCACCAGGGCCATTCTGGCGGTGCACCAGATCGGCATGCCCTGCGACATGGCCCGGCTCGTTCCGATCGCCCGCCGGCACGGCCTCCGCCTCGTCGAGGACGCCGCCTGCGCCATCGGCTCGGAGATCCGGATCGACGGGGAATGGCAGCGGATCGGCCGGCCGCTCGGGGACGTCGCCTGCTTCTCGATGCATCCGCGCAAGATCCTCACCACCGGCGAGGGCGGCATGCTGGTCACCCGCCATGCCGCCTGGGACCGGCAGTTCCGGCTCTGGCGCCAGCACGGGATGGGCGTCTCCGACGTCGCCCGCCATGCCAGCCGGGCCGTGGTGTTCGAGGATTATCCCACGACCGGCTACAACTACCGATTGACCGACCTGCAGGCGGCGATCGGCCGGGTGCAGCTCGCGCGGCTCGATGCCATCGTGGCGGAGCGCCGCCGTCTCGCCGACCTCTACGCCGAGGCCCTGGCGGGCCTTCCCGTCGCGGTCCCGGCCGAGCCGGGCTGGGCCCGGTCGAACTGGCAGAGCTATGCCATCCGTCTCGACCCGGGGGCCGATCAGGTCGCGGTGATGCAGGGCCTGCTCGACCGCGGCATCGCCAGCCGCCGCGGCGTGATGTGCATCCACCTCGAGCCGGCCTATGCCGACTTGAGGCTGCGCAGCCCCCTTCCCCACTCGGAGGCTGCGCGCGACCGCTGCATCCTGCTGCCGCTCTATGCCGGCATGGGCGAGGAGACCGTCCACGCCGTCGCGGGCGCCCTGGCGGAGGCCCTGGCAGGCCGCCCCGCCCTGCCCCTCAGCGCCTGAGGAGTCCGGCCCGGTACAGGGATGAAGCAGCGGCGGGCGCCGAGCCCGCCGCTGATCTGTTCTGGTCTGAAGCGATGCGCTGCAACATTTACCGTTAAAAATTATCAAACGATATGGTTGATTGGACATGCCTCTGATGATTGTTGAGCGCGACCGAAGCGCGCCGCCCTAGAGCGGCAATGTCAGGTTCTCTACATAAGATAATGTACAGGATTGGCGATGAGGTGGATCGAGGACGATGGGCGGGGGCTGTTGTCCGCCCTGCTTCCTGACGGGGCTTGCGTGCGCCGCGCCGTCCTGCAGGCGGGTGCCTCCGAACCGGATCATTGCTGACGCGGCTGTATCCATCCATCATGCTCGAGAGAGGCGCTCAGGGCATGCCCCCATGCCGGGCATTGTTCCGGCTCGTGAAGCGCTAACAATCATTCCTGTCCAAGTATAAACCACTCGGGGATCGCATATGTTCCCGCCGAGTGTCTTTGCATGTCTGCATGGCATGCTCTAAAGTAACAAATGTTCCGCGTTGGATTGCGAAATACACGCAATGCGTGTGTATCAAATGATCGTATCTTCGTAGGCAGCAATCAAGTCGTCGGATCTCATCAGTGTAAGTCGGCCTAGACCATCATATTGAGGATTGTAACTGTTTTGTGGCCGTGTTAGGACTGAAATCAGAAGGAGCGGGCGGATGCGAGTGGCCGGATCGACTGGATCACCCAGTCGCGGGCCCGGCGGCGCCGGTTGCCTTCACAGATCCGGCTCCGGACAAGGGGTGGCGCCGCACGGTCTTGCCGGGCCGCGGCCATCAGTCCGGGAGGCGCATCCAACAATAATCATCGATCGTACAGTGGTGGAGGTGAAGCATGTCGACGCCCGCTCTCGTTGATTACGGCCTCGCTTCGCGGGGCCGCCGATTGGTCGAAGTGAGTGAGACCGTGGTGGAGGCGTCGGAGCCGGGCGAGGAAGCCGGCCTGAAGCCTGCCATCGCGATCATCGAGCCGCGGCAGCTGGTGCGGGAATGCCTGCGCAACTGCCTCGCCGAAGCGATCCCGAACCACGAGGTCGTGACCTTCGCGTCGATCGACGAGTGGGAGCGGGGCAAGGTCGGCCACCAGGATGGCGACCTGGTGGTGCTCTACTACGATCCCCGCGAGGCCGGCCGCGGCTCCGCCCAGCGCGAGGCGGCCCTGCGCTCGCGGATCGGGCCGAATACCAGCCTGGTCCTGCTCTGCGACAGCGAGGATCCGGGCGAGATCGTCGATCGCCTCAACGAGGGCGCCCGCGGCTACATCCCCACCAATGTCAGCCTCAAGGTAGCGATCGAGGCGATGCGCCTGGTGCGGGCCGGCGGCGTCTTCGTGCCGGCGAGCTGCCTGCTGCAGCGCCGGGGCGGCGCCGAGGATGCCGGGGCAGCCGATCCCCGCAGCCAGTTCACCCCACGCCAGACCGCGGTGCTGGAGCAGCTGCAGAAGGGCAAGGCGAACAAGATCATCGCTTTCGAGCTCAACATGAAGGAGAGTACCGTCAAGGTGCATGTGCGCAACATCATGCGCAAGGTCGGCGCGACCAACCGGACCGAGGTGGCGATCCGGGCCTTCGAATCCCGCTCCGATCTCAAGCTGTAGGCCAGTGGGCGCGGGGGAGGCCTCCCGCGCGGTCCCGCCCGGGGCGAGCCTGGAGCCGCCCCTTCAGGCTGCCTATCCCCCGACGCGGCCGAGCCGGCCGGCGTCGGATTTTCGTTGTCCCTGCGAGCGGTCTCACGGACCGAGCCTCCACCACCGGCGGCCCAGGTCCGCGGGCAGTCCATGTCTGGAGGCTCATCGTTCGCTTGATCCGCCCGACAGAGCTGAACATCTCCATCGTCATTCCGGGCTCCGCTCTCGCGGGCCCGACATGACGTCGCGGGTATCAGGTCGTCGGGGCAAGTCGAAAGGGATATCGTTTCGGCCGCATCTCGCGCCTGAGTGCACGGAGCGGAGACCCGGCCTGAATTCCTTCCCCGTGCGGGCGACGTCACTCCCCCTTGAGCGGCGGCGGCGGCGGCGCCACGCGGGGGCCGGGGCCGCCCGGATGGGCGGCGTCGTTGTTGGTCACCATCGCCAGCACCGACAGGATCTTGTCCTTGTCGGATTGCAGGTGGTTGATCTGCGCCTCGGTGCAGCCCTCCTCCAGATAGGCGATCACCAGAGTACGGCCGGCGGTGTCGGTGATGTAGCCGCCGAAATCCTGGAACGCCCGGGCGAGCGCCCGCCCCTCCGGTGTGGCGAGGCCGAGACGGCCGAGATCGACCTGCGGCGGGATCGCGAACAGCGCTCCCATCGGGATCAGGCCGGTATGCCCGTTCTGCCCGCCCCCATCGGTGGAAGAGGCCGGCCAGACGATGCGGGTCGGGCTCGCCTGGCTGGTGCTCGCCGCCATGGCGATGGCGTGGCGGATCTCGCCGCGATCGAGTTCGGCCTTTCGCACCAGGCCGCCGACGAGCGAGCCGCCGAAGGCGCGCACGCCCTCCGTGGTGCCGGCCTTGGCGGCGATGCCGCTGCCGCGCAGGTCGGTGCGCACCAGAAACTGCGCCGAGTAGAGGTTGCGGATCGGCTCGAACGCGCCGAGCCATATCTCGTAGGCGTAGCGGCCCTCCGCATCGATGAGGACCGCGTGCCGGTCGGTGCCGCCCAGGAAGGCGATGCCGGGCGGCGTGCGCAAGGTGAACCGGCCGCCGCCCGGGCTGCCGCCATGCGGCCAGGGCACGCCCGGCGGCCGGCCGCGATAGGTCCAGGTCCGTTCCGGGTCGTCCGGTCCCTGGCGGTAGATCCCGAAGGCGTGGCCGCCGATCCACGCATAGGCCCCCGCCGGCCCGCCGGCATTCTGGTTGCGCAGGAGCGCCGTCTCGGCACCGTCGCCGTGCTGGAACACGGCCTCGCGGCCGAGCGGCATGTTCCAGATGCTCGTCGAGGCGAAGGGCTGCGCGACGGGATCCCGGAACGGGTCTTCCGCCCGGGCCGGGGTGGTCAGCAGGGCGAGGCCGAGCGCGAGGGCGGCGGCGGAACGAGGCATCGGCGCGGATCTCCCGTCAAGGACCAGCCGCAGGGTAGCGGGCCGGCGCCTCGCGCGAAGCGTCGCCTTCGGGGCGCGAGGCCGTCCCGCATCTCGACCGGACGGTGCGTGAGCCTTGCGCCTTTCGGTGGTGCCCGTCGCCTTTCTCGGGGGGAGAGCCGCCGGATTGCGCCGCTCCGGCTCGTCCGGCCGCTCTTTAAGCTCTCGTCCCGCGCACCCCCCTCAGGCGGCTCGGCCGTGCTCAAGCGAGGCTTCGGATCGATCATGACGGCAGCCGGTTCGATGCAGTGGATCCTCGCGGTGCCCTTCCTGCGGGACGAGGGCGGCGACTGGATTCCCCGTCACGTCGGCGGGCCCCACCGGTTCGTGACGGCGCCGGCGCCCTATGACCACGACCGCTCGCGGGCCGTGACCGGCGCATCGGAATGGTCGGACTACCTGCGCCACGCTTGGGCCGCCTGGCGCCTGGTGCGGGCGGCCCCCCGTGGCGGCGCCGGCGTGATGACCGGATTCCCGCAGCTCGCCGTGACGGCGGCCCTGGTCAAGCTCGTCCTCGGGCGGCGGGACGTGCCCCTCGTCGCCTGGTGCTTCAACCTCGGCCGGACGCCGGGGGGCTGGAAGGCGCGCCTTGCCCGGGTGGTGCTGGGCCAGGTCGACGTGTTCGTGGTGCATTCGCGCCGCGAGATCGCGCTCTACGCCGAGTGGCTGGACCTGCCCCGCGACCGGTTCGTGTTCGTGCCCCTGTCGATCCACGACGAGCCGCGCGAGACGCGGGAGGACGAGGCGGCGCCCTTCGTGCTCGCCATGGGCTCGGCTAACCGGGACTACGCCACGCTGGTCGCGGCGACCGCGCCGCTCGGCCTGCCGACCGTGATCGTCGCCGGCGCCCACGCCGTGGAGGGCCTCGATCTCCCGCCGACCGTCACCGTGCGCAACGGCCTCACCATCGCGGAGTGCCACGACCTCTGCGGGCGGGCGCGGGTCAACGTCGTGCCCCTGCGCAACACCGATTTCACCTCCGGCCAGGTCACGGTGCTCGAGGCGATGATGCTCGGAAAGCCCGTCGTGGCGACCCGCGCGGCCGGGACCGAGGATTACGTGGTCGAAGGCGAGAACGGCCTCCTGGTGCCGTCACAGGACCCTGCGGCCCTCGCCGCCGCCATCGCGGCCCTGTGGGACGATCCCGATGCCCGGGCCCGCCTCGGCGCGGGCGCGCGCCGCACCGTCCAGGAGGGCACCACCTTCCGGGCGGTCGCCCCCGCGATGGCGGCCGTGCTCGATGCGGCGCGGGTGCGCGCGGCAGGGCCGTCCGGCGCTGCGGTACCGGGGGAGCCGTCGCGGAGTCCGACGGGCTGAGCCAGCTTCACAAGCTCCTGGTGCGAGCAGCGGGATCGCCCACCCGCAAAGTCCAGTCCGGGCTCCGTTTGATCGGTCCCGATGCCGGGCGGGCGCGTCTCCCCTCTCCCACGACGGGAAGAGAGGAGCCGCGCCTTATCGTCGTTCGAGCGGGTCGAGAGAGAAAATCGAGCTATTCCGGTCTCCGCGGCACGGCCCCGGAACGACTTGCCACGGAACGACTTGCCCCGGAACGACTTGCAGAGTGCCACTTCCGTCCGCGCGAGAAGCCGTCCGGATCCAAGCGATCGCCGGGGCTTTGACGCCCCGGCGCGCCGCCTCCTACCCGGCGGATTTCCCTGCCTCGGCCCGCTCGGTGCGCACCCATTCGGTCTGCCGTCGCGCCGCGAAGCGGCCCAGGATCCCGGCCTTGCCGGCGACGAGGCGCGGCAGGGCGGCGAGGTCCTGCCACCGCAGGAGACCCCGGCCCCAGCGCCGGGCCGCGAGGCCGAAGGCGAGGACGAGGACGGCGAGGCTCGCCACCGTGATCAGCAGCGGCCCCGCCCCGCCCCCGACGGCCCACCAGACGAGGGCGAGGCCGGCAAGCCCCGCCTCGGCGAGCGCCAGGGTCACCAGGGGCAGCACGCAGAGGTCGAGGGCCATGGCGGCGAGCCGGGCATCGCCCCGGCGCAGGGCGGCACGGAGAAGCGCGCCGGCATAGGGCAGGATCAGCGAGAGATGGCCGTGCTCCCAGCGGGTCTGCTGCGCCTGCCGCGCCGCCGCGCCGGCCGGGAGCGCGCTCGTCACCTCGGCCTCCGGGCAGAAGCGGGGCGGATGGCCGGCCAGCGCCAGGTCGAGGCCGAGCTTGACGTCCTCGGCGAGGTGCCCGCTCGCCAGCCCGACCGTGCCGAGGAGGCGCGTCGGCACGGCAAAGCCGGTGCCCGAGATGCCGCAGGGCCAGCCGAGGCGGCTCCCCCCGAGCGGCCGGCCGATCTGCTTGAGCGCCGTCGCGACAGTCGCGAGGCGCAAGGCGGAAGAGGCCTGCGGCGGCGGATCGAGGCGGTAGGCCGCCTGGACCGGCCCGTCGAGGGCGGCGCTCAGGCGCGCGATCCGGTCGAGGGCGGCCGGGCTCAGGACGCAATCGGCATCGACCACCACCAGGGTCTCGGGCGGGCCGGTGTGGGCGAGGTGGCGGTAGCCGAAATCGAGGGCGTAGCCCTTGCCGCGCCGCGCGGGGTCGTCGCGCTCCACCACCTCGGCCCCGGCGGCCCGGGCGGTGGCGGCGGTCGCGTCGCGGCAATTGTCGGCCACCACCAGCAGGCGGTCGCCGGCGGCGAGGCCGGGGCGCAGGGCCGCTACCGTGGCGGCGATCTGGCCGGCCTCGTCATGGGCCGGGATCAGCACCGCCAGGGAGGGCCGGCGCGGGGCCGTCGGTGCCGGGCGTAATGCAGGCAGCGAGGCCAGCACCTGGACGGTAAGGATCAGGACCGGCACGGCGCCGGCGAGGACCAGAGCCCAGAGCAGGATGCAGAGGAGGAGATCGATGAGGGTCATCGGCGCAAAGAATCCTCGCCCGGCCGCGCGGGCGCGCAGCCGGGACATGACGGGATGAGGGTCAGTAGGCGGCCTGCGAGCGGAAGACCTCGCGCAGCGTCATCGCGAGGATGATCAGGTCGAGCAGCAGCGACCAATGCTCGATATAGGCGAGATCGAGGTCGACCCGGCGCTGCATTGCGGCGGCGTTCGGCGTCTCGCCGCGGCAGCCGCGCACCTGAGCCCAGCCGGTGATGCCCGGCCGTACCGCGTGGCGCTCGGCGTAGCGCGCGACGGTGTGGGTGAACTGGGCGTCATGCGCCACCGCGTGCGGCCGCGGCCCGACCAGGGACATCGAGCCGACGAGCACGTTCACGAGCTGGGGCAGCTCGTCGAGGCTGGTGCGGCGCAGGATGCGGCCGATGCGGGTCACCCGCGGGTCGTCGCGCCGGGCCTGGCGGACCACGCTGCCGTTCTCGCAGCAGGTCATGGTGCGGAACTTCCACACCTGGAACGGTCGGTTGCCGAGGCCGATGCGGCTCTGGCGAAACAGCACCGGCCCGCGCGAATCGCACTTGATCAGCACCGCGATGACGAGGAGGAGCGGTAGCAGCATGAACAGGCCGAGGGTGGCGCCCACCATGTCGAGCGTGCGCTTGGCGACCGGGCACGCCCCGGGCCGGGCTGCGTCCGCCGGGCGGGGCCGGGCGACGACCGGCGCAGTCCCGGCCTCGATGGCCGGCGAGAGGGTCAGGGTTCCCGGCGTCAAGGTTCCCGGCGTCAGGAGCCCCGGGGCGAGCAGCAGCGCGAGGCCGCCGCTGGCCGGCACCGAACCCCCGCGCCCGCTCCTGGAAAGCCCGTTACTGCCAAGTTCATCACCACCGCCCACGCGGGATTGCGGTCGTGCTCCACGAGCCATGCGCCGTCTCCACCGTTAACGAGGGATTAACGATAGGCAGACGCGCGACCATGAGGTCAATTTCACCACAATATTGCGTGGATATACGTCGCTTCATCTTGGGTTACGCCGTTCGGATGCAGGTGGGTCGACCGAAGAAGCGAAGGTGAACGCGGGTCGGAGGGGCAAGGCGCGGGGGGTGGTGCGGGGCCTACCGCTTATTGGGAGGCTGCGCCTTGGGCCCGGACGACAGAGGGTTCGTGGCAGTTACCGGGACGAGCCCGGCGTCGCGCTTGCCGCCAGGGAAGCGTGCCGGGACGAGAAGGCCTGATCCACATGCGAGCAGCACACCGTCTTCCCGCCTCTGTCCGGCGCGGGCTCGTTCTCGGCGCGCTATGCCTGCCGGCCGGTCTAGCGGACGCGGCGAATGGGCCGCGCCCCCCGGTCGCTGCACCCCAGGTCGCTGCTCCCCCGCCGTCTCAACCGCCAGCCGCCGCGAGCAATCCTTCGGGGAGCCTCGCCAACTACGCCCTCGGGCCGCTCGACCGCGTCCGGCTCAGGGTGTTCGAGTGGCGGGCGAGCCGCGACGAGATCTTCGCCTGGACGGCGCTCAACGACGAGTTCACCATCGGGGCCGACGGCACGCTGTCGCTGCCGATCATCGGCGACATCCCGGTGGCCGGCCTGCCGACCCGGGAGGTCGGCCGGCTGGTGGCGCGGCGCCTGCGCGACCGGATGGACCTGGCGGACCCGCCCGACACCGCGGTCGAGATCGCCGTCTACCGGCCGTTCTACATCAGCGGCGCCGTCGACAAGCCCGGCGAATACGCCTTCCGGCCGGGGCTCACGGTCGCGAAGGCGGTGGCTTTGGCCGGCGGACCGCCGCGGGTCACCGATGGCGGGTTGCTGCGCCTGGAGCGCGACGCGATCACCGCGCGGGGCGACCTCGCCGGCCTGCACAAGGACCGCGATCAGCTCGCCCTGAAGCTGGCGCGCCTTGCCGCGGAGCGCGACGACAAGCCGAAATTCGAGCCGCCGAAGGAGCTGGCCGGGCGCCCGGATCCCGGCCTTCTCGCCCTCGTCGACCGCGAGACCTCGATCTTCGAGGCCCGCCGCAAGGCGCTGTCGACCCAGGTCGACGCCATCGAGGACCTCAAGCGCTTCCTGCGCCAGCAGATCGACGCGCTGAACGGCCAGCTCGCCACCATCGACACCCAGATCAAGCTGATCGCCACCGAGATCCGCAGCAACGAGCAGCTCGCCGAACGCGGCCTCGCCACGCAGCAGCGCACCATCGCGGCCGGCCGCTCGATGGCCCAGATGGAGAGCGAGAAGCTGCGCACCACCACCGACCTCCTGCGTGCCCGCGAATCGATCTCGCGTGCCGACCTGTCGATCCTCGACCTGCGCAGCCGGCGCGCCACCGAGGTCACGGCGGAGATGCGCGACACCCAGCGGAACCTGGAGCAGCTGAAGCCCCGGATGGAGGTGGCCGAGCGGCTGATCCTCGAGGCCGAGGTCTCCGCCCCGCGCTTCCTCTCCGACCGTGCACAGGCCCGCCGCGCCAAGCCGACCTACCGGGTCAGCCGCCAGGCCGGCGCGGCGGTGCAGGAGATCGTGGCCGAGGACACCACGATGCTGATGCCGGGCGATTCCGTCAGCGTCGAACTGCCCAATATCGACCTGCCGGTGGTGTCCTGGCCGGCGCCGCGGACGGGGGCGATGACGTCGTTGAACTGACGCGCGCGCTCAGCCCCGGCCGCGCCACCACGCGACGACCCGTGCCCACTTGTCCTCCAGCCACCGGGCCGACCGCTCCAGCGACGGCTTCATGCCCGGCAGGTCCTCGCTGAGGAGGGCGAGGCCCAGCGGCAGCATCCAGAGGCCAAAGACCGGCAGGACCGCCAGGACGCCGCCGAGGATCAGCAGCAGGGCGGCCGGGATGCGGATCCAGCGCCGGGACGGGGCGCGCAGCCAGGCGATCGCATCGCCCACCCGCCGGGGCAGAAGATCGAGCAGCCGGGCGATCCGGTCGTCCCAGGCCTGTGACAGCGGGTTCGGGGAGCCTTGCGGGGTCGGCATCGCCGTGGGGACGCGCGGGCGCGCGGTGTCGTCGGTGATCATGGCAGGACACTCATGGCGAGACACAAAGCGGCAAAGCGGCCGGACGGTTCCCCGTTCTTCCTCCCTGCGAGGCCGCGCCGCATTGCCGAGCCGCCGGCCGCGACCTAACTCCAGGCCCCATGGAGACAACCGGCGAAGCAGGGTGCGGCGCCACCCCGGCGGCGGGCGCCTTGCAGGTCCGCGTCGTCCAGCGCATCTCCGAGGTCGCGGCGGCCGACTGGGACCGCTGCGCCCTCTCGGCCGAATCGCTCGCGGGGGCGGCGGAGAGCCACAACCCCTTCGTCACCCACGCCTTCCTGTCCTCGTTGGAGGAGTCCGGCTGCGTCGGTGGCCGCACCGGCTGGCTGCCGCTGCACGTCGCCGCCGAGCGCGACGGGACGGTGATCGGCTACGCCCCGTGCTACCTGAAATCCCACTCGCAGGGCGAGTACGTGTTCGATCACGGCTGGGCCGACGCGTTCGAGCGTGCCGGCGGCCGCTACTACCCCAAGCTCCAGGTCAGCGTGCCGTTCACGCCGGTGACGGGGCCGCGCTTCCTGATCGCCCCGGGCGAGGACGTGAGTGAGGCCACCGCCGCGCTCGTCGCGGGCCTGCGGGCCCTGCGCCGGCAGGTCGAGGCCTCGTCGATCCACGCGACCTTCCTGCCCGAGGCGGAAGCCGAGCGGGCGGGCGATCTCGGCTTCCTGCGCCGCGTCGACCAGCAGTTCCACTGGGACAATGCCGGCTACTCCACCTTCGACGATTTCCTCGCGGCGCTGGCCTCGCGCAAGCGCAAGGCGATCAAGCGCGAGCGGCGCGACGCGCTCGCGGCCGGGCTCACCATCGAGTGGGTCACCGGCTCCGACCTCCGGGAGGCGCATTGGGACGCCTTCTACCGCTTCTACATGGATACCGGCTCGCGCAAATGGGGCCGGCCCTATCTCAACCGCCGCTTCTTCTCGCTGATCGGCGAGCGCATGCCGGAGCGCGTCCTGCTGGTGATGGCCCGGCGCGAGGGGCAGTACGTGGCGGGCGCCATCAACCTGATCGGCGACCGCGCCCTCTACGGCCGCAACTGGGGCTGCATCGAGGACCATCCCTTCCTGCATTTCGAGGTCTGCTACTACCAGGCGATCGATTTCGCGATCAGCCGTGGGCTCGACCGGGTCGAGGCCGGCGCGCAGGGCGAGCACAAGCTCGCCCGGGGCTACCGCCCTGTGATCACCCATTCCGTCCACGACTTCGCCGATCCGGGCCTGCGCGCGGCGATCGCCGATTACCTCGCCCGCGAGGCGCGCCACGTCGAGGCGGCGGCCGAAGCCCTCGACGAGGCGACGCCGTTCCGGAAGGGCGAGGACTGACGGCGCCGTAGCGCACCGGTGTCTCACCGGATACGCTTGCTCCACGGAGCCCGCAAAGAGGCTCCGGTTCGGGAGCGAAACATCATGCGGACGAGCGAGAGAGGGCGCGGGCACGCGTCCCGCCGGTTCATGCTGGGCTGCATCGGGGCGGTCCTCGCCGCGCTCGCCACCCCGGCCCTCGCCGATCAGGCCCTGAGGCCGCGCACCGGCGAGGCCCTGGCGCCGGCCCGGCCGGAGGAGGTCGGGCTGTCCTCGGAGCGGCTCGGCCGGATCGGCCAGGTGATGGAGGAGGAGGTGGCGGCCGGCCGCCTGCCGGGTGCCGTGGTGATGATCGCCCGGCGCGGCCGCCTCGCCTATGCCGAGAGCTTCGGGTTCCGCGACAAGGCCGCCGGGGCGCCGCTCGCCAAGGACGCGATCTTCCGCATCTACTCGATGACGAAGCCCCTCGCCTCGGTCGCCGCGATGACGCTGGTGGAGGATGGCCGGCTCCAGCTCACCGACCCGGTCTCGAAATACCTGCCCGAGTTCAAGGACCTGAAGGTGGCGGCAAGCCGCCCCAACGCGCTCGGCGAGGCCGCGCCCGACCTCGTGCCGGCCGAGCGCGCGCCGACCGTGCAGGACCTGCTGCGCCACTCGGCCGGCCTCGCCTATGGCGAGATCACCACCAACCCGGCGGTGAAGGCGGCCTACGCCAAGGCCGGCCTGTTCAAGCCCGATTTCGACTACAACACCACCGACCTCACCCCGGAGGAGTTCACCAGCCGGATCGCGGCCGCGCCGCTCGCCTACCAGCCCGGCACGGTCTGGCAGTACAGCCTGGCGGTCGACGTGCTCGGCCGCGTCGTCGAGAAGGCCTCGGGCCGGCGCCTCGGCGACTACCTGGCCGAGCGGGTCCTGCGGCCGCTGAAGATGTCCGAGACCGGCTTCTCGGTGCCGGCCGACAAGGCCGGGCGGATCGCCCAGGCCCTGCCGACCGATCCGGCCACCGGCACGCCGAACCGGCTCATCGACGGCGCGGTGCCGAAGAACGATTCCGGCGGCGCCGGCGGCTACGGCACCGCGGCCGACTACCTGCGCTTCGCGCAAGCCCTTCTCGACGGCGGCAGCCTCGACGGCGCCCGGGTGCTCAGCCGCACCAGTGTCGAATTGATGACCGCGGACCATCTCGGCGACCGGATCAAGCCCGTCGTCAGCCCCGGCGAGTTGCTGATGGGCGTGCCCGGCTACACGTTCGGCCTCGGCTTCATGGTGCGCAAGGAGGCCGGCATCGCCGGCGTGCCGGGCTCCAAGGGCGAATTCCTGTGGGCGGGCTATGCCGGCACGTTCTTCTGGGTCGATCCCAAGGAGGATCTGGCGGTGGTGATGATGACCCAGGCGCCGGGGCCGAGCCGGGCCTACTACCGGCGCGAGGTCAAGCAGCTCGTCTACGGCGCCATCGCCGATTGAGACGGGCCGGGCGCGGAGGCCATGCATCCGCGCCCCTGGACTCGCGGAAGTCGGCACCGGAGGATGCGCGCCGTCGAGGCCCTGCGCGAGGCGGGCCGAAGTCCGGAGTGTTTCAGCCACATGTCCCCGATCGACCGCATCTCCGCCGACCTCGAGGCGCTCACTGCCATCCGGCGCGATTTCCACGCCCATCCCGAGCTCGGCTTCGAGGAGGTGCGCACCTCCGGCATCGTGGCGTCGATGCTCGCCTCCTGGGGGATCGAGGTCCATCGCGAGATCGGCCGCACCGGCGTCGTCGGGGTGCTCAAGGGCCGCGGCACCAGCCCCCGGCGCATCGGCCTGCGCGCCGACATGGACGCCCTGCCGATCGAGGAGGCGACCAACCTCCCCTATCGCTCGACCGTGCCGGGCACGATGCACGCCTGCGGCCATGACGGCCACACCACGATGCTGCTCGGGGCCGCCAAGTACCTCGCCGAGACCCGCGACTTCGACGGCACCGCGGTGTTCATCTTCCAGCCCGCGGAAGAAGGCTTAGGGGGCGCCCGCGCCATGCTGGCCGACGGGCTCTTCTCGCGATTCCCCTGCGACGAGGTCTACGGCCTGCACAACAACCCGAGCGGGCGGACCGGCGAGCTCTCGGTGCGCCCCGGCCCCGCCATGGCGGCCGCCGACTTCTTCGACATCCGCATCATCGGGCGCGGCGCGCATGGGGCGCAGCCGAACCGCGGCATCGACCCGGTGGTGGTCCAGGCCGCCCTCGTCCAGGCGTTGCAGACCGTCGTCAGCCGCAACGCCGACCCGCTGCAATCGGCGGTGCTGTCGATCACCCAGGTCCATGCGGGTGCGGCCTACAACGTGATCCCGGAGGAGGCCCACCTCGCCGGCACGGTCCGCACCTTCGACGACGACATCCGCGCCCTGGTCGCCAAGCGCATGCGCGAGATTGCGGCCGGCGTGGCCGCGACCTTCGGGGCCGAGATCACGGTCGAGATCCGCGACATCTTCTCGGTCCTGCGCAACAGCGAGGAGCAGACCCGCGCCGCCGCCGAGATCGCCACCGAGCTGTTCGGCGCCGCCAAGGTCGACACGGCGCCGGAGCCCAAGATGGGCAGCGAGGACTTCGCCGACATGCTGCACGCGGTGCCGGGCGCCTATGCGTGGCTCGGGGGCAAGGCCGGGGCGAACCTGCACAACGCCGCCTTCGACTTCGACGACGCGATCATCCCGTTCGGCGCGGCGTATCTCGCCCGTCTGGTCGAGCGGCGCTCGGCGGCCGCGGCCGGCTGAGGCCGGTTCCGGGCGGACGGCCGTTCGGATAAGGTCCTGGCGACGCCGTCTCCCTGCGTCACCCCGGGTTCCGCCGCGCGGCCCCGGGTTGACAGGGAGCATGGCCCGATCGGCGAGCGAGCCGGTCAGACCCGACAGGACAGGACCATGACCGAGACCGCCTACGACCCCCAGAACATCTTCGGCAAGATCCTGCGGGGCGAGGTGCCCTGCCACAAAGTCTACGAGAACGAGCACGTCATCGCGTTCATGGACGTGATGCCCCAGGCCGACGGCCACACCCTGGTGGTGCCGAAAGTGCCGAGCCGCAACCTCCTCGACGCGGATCCGGCCACGCTCGGCCATCTCTACGCCGCCGTGCAGACCGTGGCGCGGGCCGCCAAGGCCGCCTTCGCGGCCGACGGCGTGGCGGTCTACCAGTACAACGAGGCGGCGGCTGGCCAGACCGTGTTCCACCTCCACGTCCACGTCCTGCCCCGGCACGAGGGTGTGGCGCCGCGCCGCCACGTCGATGGGATGGCGGATCCGGCTCTGCTGGCCCAGCACGCGGAGCGGATCCGGGCTGCGCTCGCGAATTAGGCCGGTTCTCGCCTGACGCGATCCAGTATCCAGACTCGCGTTCCCGTCTCCCACACGGAAGAGGGGAACGCCATTTGTTGTGACAGACCGATGCAATGATGGCGCGAGGCTTCCGCCGACGCTTGCTCATAGCCCAAAAAGAAAAGCCGCCCTCCCGGGCGGCTCTCCGATACTCTCTGGTCCTGCGTCGCGCGATCAGCGCGAGTAGAACTCGATGACCAGGTTCGGCTCCATCTGCACCGGGTACGGGACCTCGGACAGGGTCGGCACGCGGGTCATGCGCGCGGTCATCTTGCCGTGGTCGACCTCGATGTAGTCGGGCACGTCGCGCTCGGCGAGCTGGCTCGCCACGACGACGATCTCGAGCTGCTTGGACGATTCCTTGATCTCGATCACGTCGTCCGGCTTCACGAGGTAGCTCGGGATGTTGACGCGAACGCCGTTCACCCGGATGTGGCCGTGGTTCACGAACTGGCGGGCGGCGAAGGGGGTCGCCACGAACTTCGAGCGGTAGACCACCGCGTCGAGGCGGCGCTCGAGCAGGCCGACCAGGTTCTCGCCCGAGTCACCGCGCAGGCGGATCGCCTCGGCGTAGTAACGGCGGAACTGCTTCTCGGTGATGTTGCCGTAGTAGCCCTTGAGCTTCTGCTTGGCGCGCAGCTGCGTGCCGAAGTCGGACATCTTGCCCTTGCGGCGCTGGCCGTGCTGGCCCGGGCCGTACTCGCGGCGGTTCACGGGGCTCTTCGGGCGGCCCCAGATGTTCTGGCCCATGCGGCGATCGAGCTTGTGCTTCGCCTGAACGCGTTTCGACATCGCGTGTCCTCTAGAACTTATCGCATCACGTATGAGAGGAACGCGCCCTCCTCCCCCCGAATCCGGGGCGACAGAGCGGCCGTGACGAGCCGCTCGCGGGTGCGCAAAATGTTTCGGGGCCCCGAACCGGAGCCCCGCGAACCGGGCGCTCTTAGGCGACAAAGCGTGTGGGGTCAAGGGTTAGGGCGCGAGGGTCAGGGCCAAGAGGTCACGGCCAAGAGGTCAGGGCCAAGAGGTCAGGGCCAAGAGGTCACGGCCAGGCGTCAAGGCACCGGCCGGAACCGTCTCTCGGCCTCGGCGTCCCTGACCCCCAGGATCGAGACGTGGTCGCCCGGCACCTCGACGAAGTCGGAAGGGACCTCGGCATGGGCCGTTCGTGCCAGCCGCGCACCGTATTTCGGCGGGATCACCGGATCGGCGTCGCCGTGCACGATCAGGATCGGGACGGAGACGGCGCCGACGATCCGGTCGGAACGCCAGGTGTCGGAGAGCAGACCCGCCGGCAGGAACCGGAAATGGTGGCGTGCCATCGCGGTCATCGAGTCGAACGGTGCTTCCAGGTAGAGTCCGAGAAGACCGGTCCCGCCCGCGCGGGCCGCCGCCGCGACGGCGACCGCCGCGCCGAGGGAGTGGCCGTGCAGCAGCACCGGGACTCCCGGCGCCCGGCGCCGCGCTTCCGCCAGGGCCGCGAGCCCGTCGGCGATCAGGCCGGCCTCGCTCGGGCGGCCGGTGGAGCCCGGATAGCCGCGATAGGCCGGGGCCATCACGCCCCAGCCCCGCGCCCGCCAGGGCCCGGCGGCGAAGCGCTCGGCGTGCCATTCGGGCAGCGAGGCGTTGCCGTGGAACGTCACCACCACCCCGGCCCCTTCGGCCGGCGGCAGCCAGAGGGCGCGCAGGCGCTCGCCGTCCGGCGTCGCCACCGAAATCGTCTCGACCTCCGGCGGCAAACGGGCGCCGGTCACCGGCACCGCACCGCCCTGCCCCGGATAGAGCAGGCCGCGCTGGAACCACCAGAACGCCGCGATCACGGCGCCGTAGAGAATGAACAGCAGGCCGGCCGCGATCAGTGCGGCCCGCAGCAGGGTCAAGGCTCGTGCCTCACTGGAGAACGAGCGGCATCGCCTCGCACGCGATCTCGGCGATGCCGCGGTCACTGAGCGCCGCGCGTAAGGAAGGCGTCAGCCGGTCGCCGGAGGTGAAGGCGGCGAGCACCGGCCCGGGGACGTCGTCGCCGAATCCACGCGCGGGTCCGCCGATCAGCTGGGTCATGCGCCGGGCGATCGCCGGGGCGGGGTCGATCCAGGTCACCGGCCAGGGGGCGAGGGCCTGGTAGCGGGCGAGCAGCAGGGGATAATGGGTGCAGGCCAGCACCACCACGTCGGTGCGCCCCGCCTCGCCCTCGACGAAGCACGGCCCGATCTCGGCCCACAGGTCGGCGTCGGGGACCGGCAGCCCGGAGAGCGCCGCCTCGGTGAGCGACGCGAGGCCCGTCGCCCCGACGAGGGTGACCCGGCAGCCGGCCGCGTAGGTGGCGATCAGCTCGCGGGTGTAGTCGCGCCGCACGGTGCCGGGCGTGGCGAGCACGCTGACGAGGCCCGAGCGGGTCGCAGCCGCCGCCGGCTTGATCGGCGGCACCGTGCCGACGAACGGGATGTCGAAGCGCTGCCGCAGGGCCGGCAGCACCAGGGTCGAGGCGGTGTTGCAGGCCACCACCACGAGGTCGGGGGCATGCAGCGCGATCAGCCGCTCCATGACAGTGAGCACCCGCGCCACCAGGACCGGCTCGGCGAGGCCGCCATACGGGAAGGCGGCGTCGTCGGCGGCGTAGACCACCCGGGCGTCGGGCCGGGCGCGCCGCACCTCGGCGAGCACCGTGAGGCCGCCGAGGCCGGAATCGAACACGAGGACCACGGGGGCACGGGTGATCGGCGCCGGGAGCGCCGCGGCAGTGCCGGCCATCAGATCGAACCGCATGGGAGGTTTTGACCGAGTGGGATGAGAGGTTGCCGGCGAGAGTCCGGCGGGCTCGTTAAGGCTTGGTCACTGCGGCGGCAAAAAGGCTCCGCTCCTCCCGCCACTCACAAGCGCCGTGCAAGCTGCGCGGTAACGCCGCGCCGGAGAAACGAGTTCCCCAGACCCGCGTTAAGCGTGGACAATCAGTCTACGCATAAGGGAAAGTCCGATGGCAGCGACCGCGACCGCGCAGGTTCTCGACACGCGCCCCGCATTCCCCCCGCCCCCCGTCGGCGCCCGCCCGGTCGACCGGGGGGCCTGGACCGCGGCCTTCCGCCACGTCCGCGACGAGACCGAGCGCCGCGCCGCGCCGCTCTCGCCGGAGGACCAGCAGATCCAGTCGATGCCGGATGCGAGCCCGACCAAGTGGCACCGCGCCCACACGACCTGGTTCTTCGAGCAGTTCCTGCTGAAGGCCATGGTGCCGGGCTACACGGTGTTCGACGAGCGCTTCTTCTACCTGTTCAACTCCTACTACGTGCAGGCGGGTCCGCGCGCGCCGCGGATCAGCCGCGGCCTCGTCACGCGGCCGACCTGCGACGAGGTCGCGGCCTATCGCGCCCATGTCGACGCCGCCGTCGCCGACCTGATCGGGAGTGCCTCCGAGGCGCAGATCCCGGAGATCGTCGCCATCGTCGAGATCGGCCTGCACCACGAGCAGCAGCACCAGGAGCTGATGCTCACCGACATCCTGCACGCCTTCGCGCAGAACCCGCTCCTGCCGGCCTATGACGAGGGCTGGCGCTGGCCCGCCCTGTCGCAGCGGTCCGGACAGGTCGCCCTCGAGGGCGGCGTGACGCAGATGGGCCATGACGGCGGCGGCTTCCACTTCGACAACGAGGAGCCGCGCCACGACGTGCTGCTGCGGCCGGTGAGCCTGGAGCGCGCCCTCGTCACCAACGGCGAATGGCTCGAATTCATGCAGGATGGCGGCTACGCCAAGCCCGAGCTGTGGCTGTCCGACGGGTTCGTGGCGGCGCAAGACCAGGGCTGGGAGGCACCGGGCTACTGGCGGCGGCAGGACGGCGTGTGGTCGAGCATGACGCTCGCCGGATTGCGGCCCGTCGATCCGGCCCTTCCGGTGACCCATGTCAGCTACTACGAGGCCGACGCCTTCGCCCGCTGGGCCGGGCGCGACCTGCCGACGGAGGCCGAGTGGGAGGCCGCCAGCGGCTCCCTCGACGCCGCCTTCGGCCATGTCTGGCAATGGACCCGCAGCGCCTATTCCGCCTATCCGGGCTACCGGCCGCTGCCCGGCGCGCTCGGCGAGTACAACGGCAAGTTCATGGTCAGCCAGTTCGTGCTGCGCGGCGCCTCGGTGGCGACGCCGCAAGGCCACAGCCGGCCGACCTACCGGAACTTCTTCTATCCCCACCAGCGCTGGCAGTTCACGGGCCTGCGTCTATCTCACTACGGCGCGTGAGGCGCGGCCGGACGTGCCTCGACACGGGCGCCCGTCAGGGGCGCCCGCCCGATCTCGGAGATTCTTGCCCGTGAACGCCCCCCTTCCCCACCTCGCGCCCGCCGTTTCCCTCGAGAGCACAGACCGTGGCTTCCTGCAGGACGTGCTCGCGGGCTTACGCTCGCCCCGCAAGCACCTCTCCGCCAAGTACTTCTACGACCGGCGCGGCTCGGAGCTGTTCGAGGCGATCACCCGCTTGCCCGAATATTATCCCACCCGCACCGAGCTCGCGATCCTCGACCGCTATGGCCCCGAGATCGGGGCCGGCCTGCCGCCGGGTGCGGCTCTGGTCGAGTTCGGCAGCGGCTCCACCGCCAAGGTGCGGCGCCTGCTGCCCTACCTCTCCGACCTCGCGGCCTACGTGCCGGTCGACGTCTCGGAGGAGTTCCTGCGCAGCGAGGCGGAGGAGCTCGGCCGCGACTTCCCGCGCCTGCGCGTCGAGCCGGTGGCGGCGGACTTCACCAAGCCGTTCGCCCTGCCCGAAGACTTGAAGGACGCGCCGAAGGCCGGCTTCTTCCCGGGCTCGACGATCGGCAATTTCGAGCCCGAGATGGCCGCCGCGCTCCTCGGGAGCTTCGCCCGGACCCTGGGTGCCGGCTCCACGCTGATCGTCGGCATCGACCTCGTGAAGGACAAGGCGGTGCTCGACGCGGCCTACGACGATTCTGCGGGGGTGACGGCGGCCTTCAACCTCAACCTGCTCACCCGGATCAACCGCGAGCTCGGCGCCGATTTCGATCTCGACGCGTTCTCGCACCAGGCCTTCTTCGACGAGAACCTGGGCCGGATCGAGATGCATCTCGTCAGCCGGCGCAGCCAGCTCGTCACTGTGGCGGGCGTGCCGTTCCATTTCGGCTCCGGCGAGACGATCCACACCGAGAACAGCTACAAGTACACGGTGCCGGGCTTCCGGGCGCTCGCCCGGTCTGCGGGCTGGGAGCATCGCAGCGTCTGGATCGATCCGGACGGGCTGTTCTCGGTCCACGCGCTCACCGCCAGCACCATCCGGCGGCATTGACCGGGCGATGGGCGGTTCGGGCCGCGACCTCGACCCGGCGCGGGGCGGCGCCATCGACGCCTTCCTGGAGACGGCGCGGCAGGTCGCCTCGCCCTCGTCCGACGCGCCGCGGCTGATCTTCGCCCTCGACGCCACGATGAGCCGGCAGCCGACCTGGGACCTCGCCTGCGGGGTCCAGGCCGGCATGTTCGAGGCGACCGCCCGGCTCGGCGGCCTCGCCGTGCAGCTCGTCTACTTCCGCGGATTGGACGAGTGCCGGGCCTCGCGCTTCGTCGCCGACGCCCGCGCGCTCACCGGCCTGATGCGGGGCGTGGCCTGCCTGGGCGGCCGGACCCAGATCGGCCGGGTGCTGCGGCACGCCCGCAACGAGGCCGGGCGCGGCCCGGTCAAAGCCCTGGTGCTGGTCGGTGACGCGATCGAGGAGGACATCGACGACCTCTGCGGCGTCGCGGGCGAACTCGGCCTCCTCGGTCTGCCGGCCTTCTGCTTCCATGAGGGGCCCGATTCCGCGGTGGCGGCGGGATTTTCCGAGATCGCCCGGCTCAGCGGCGGCGCCTCGGCGCGCTTCGACCTCGCGGCGCCCGACGTGCTGGCGGCGCTCCTGCGCGCCGCGGCGATCTACGCCACACGGGGACTCGACGGATTGCGCCTCGCCGCGCATGAGGATGCGGCGGCGCGCCGGCTCCTCGCCGGCATGACCGGCCGGTCAACACGGCGTCCCGACGCCCGAGATCGAGAGTGACGTATAACGGATGATCGCCCTCGGCCTCGGTGTCCTGGTCCTCGTCGGCCTGTGGTGGCTCGGCCGCCACTACGCGACGGCCAACCCCGCGACGATCGCGCGGGTGATCCGCCAGGCCGGCGGCTGGCTGGCCCTGGCGGCGGCGGCCTTCCTGTTCCTGCGCGGGCGCTTCGACATGGCCGGCGCGCTCGGCCTCGGCGGCGCCTGGCTGCTCGGGTGGCGTCAGGGCGCTCCCCTGCCCTTCGGCCTCGGCAAGCAGGGACTCGGCCGGTTCGGCCTCGGGACCGCCGCCCCCCGCGCGGACGCCGTCTCGCGCGTGCGCTCCGCCATGCTCGAGATGGAGCTCGACCACGCGAGCGGCGCGATGCGCGGCACGGTGCTGACGGGGCCGCTGGCGGGCCAGGCCCTCGACGGCCTGGGCCTGCCGCGCCTCGTCGCGTTGCTCGCCGAGTGCCGCGCCGGCGACCCGGACGGTGCCCGCCTGCTAGAGGCTTATCTGGACCGCCGGTTTGCCGGATGGCGCATAGACGCTCAGGCTGATCGCGACCCGCGGACGGGCGGCGCGGCGCAGCCAGGGCCGATGACGGAGGAGGAGGCCTATCAGATCCTGGGGCTTCAGCGCGGGGCGCCCCTCGAGGAGGTGCGCCGGGCGCACCGGACCCTGATGAAGCGGCTTCACCCGGACCAGGGTGGGTCCGACTACCTGGCGGCCCGCGTCAACGCGGCCAAGGACTTTCTGCTCAACCGACATCGCTGATACTCCACGCGCGTGTCGACGAAGCCGCGGCAGGGACGCGCCGCGGCGGGGGATATTGTTCTCAGTGTTGACGAATCGGGCGCGGGATCCCCTCTCGCGTGTGGGAGAGGGGGGACCCGCGCCTCTTCCTTGTAGCGGACAGCCCTACCCTCCCGGGCAGGGGAACCTCATGCTAGCTCCGGGTCGCGAAGCAGGTGAAGCCGTTGCGCTTGAGGGCGCGGCAGGCGTCCTGCGCGGCCTCCGCCTCGGAGAAGCCGGAGAAGCGGGCACGGTAGAGCGTGGTGCCGCCATGGGTCACCCGCTCGGTGAAGGGCGCGGCCTTCGCCAGCGACCCGCCGCTGCGCTGGCGCGCCTCGGCGAGCATCGACTTCGCCTTGCCTTCGTCGTCCATGGCGCCGAGCTGGATCACCCAGGGCGTCACGGTGACGGGCTTGGCCGCCGGAGCCGCGGCCTCGCGCGGGGCCGGCGCCCGGGCCTCGCCGGGCTCGGAGGCCGGAAGGCGCGAGGCGTATTTGCCGTTGGCGGCCGGGAAGGCCGCCGTGGCGGCGGGGGCGTAGGCCTGGGCGCTCGCCGGCACGGCGCCGGCCGCACCCGCCCGCCACTTCGGCGCGGATTGCGGCGTGGCGCCGCCGCGGGGCGCGATGTCGAGGGGCTGGCCGGTGGAGTTCGTGGTCTCGATCGCCTCGTCGTCGTCGGCGGAGGCCACGAGGGTGCGGGTCGCGACCGGGCGTTCGGCCACCACGGCGGGGCGCGGCCGCTCGGCCACCTCGACCACCGGGGCCGCGGTGCGGGCGCCCGCATAGGCCACCGGCAGGTTGGACTGGACGAGCTTGGCCATGATGTTGTCGCGGCTCGCCACCGACTTGCCGCCGAGCACCACCGCCACGATGTGGCGGTCGCCGGTGCGGGCCGAGGTCATCAGGTTGAAGCCCGAATCGCGCGTGTAGCCGGTCTTGATGCCGTCGACGCCCTCGACCCGGCCGAGCAGGTGGTTGTGGTTGCCGATCACCCGGCCCTTGAAGGCGAAGGAGCGGGTCTGGAAGTAGCGGTAATATTTCGGGAAGCGGTCCTGGATGGCGCGGGCCAGGATCGTCAGGTCGCGGGCGGTGGTGATCTGGTCGGAATCGGGCAGGCCCGAGGCATTGGCGTAGTGGGTGCGCGTCATCCCGAGGGCGTGCGCCTTGCGGGTCATCATCTCGGCGAAGGCGGCTTCCGAGCCAGCGATGTTCTCGCCGATGGCGCAGGCGATGTCGTTGGCCGACTTCGTCACCAGCGCCTTGATCGCCTCCTCCACCGTCACGGTCGAGCCCGGCCGCACGCCGAGCTTGGAAGGCGGCATCCGGGCGGCGTTGGCCGAGACCGTCAGCGGGGTGTCGAGGTCCATCTTGCCGCGCTCGAGCTGCTCGAACAGCAGGTAGAGCGTCATCACCTTGGTGATCGAGGCCGGGTGGCGCAGGGCGTCCTCGTTGACCGCATGCATCACGCGGCCGGTCTTGGCGTCGACGACCATCGCGGCGTAGGGCGGATTGTAGCCTCCGCCGCCGCCGTGATGGGCGCGCCGGCGCGCCTCGGCGGGCGAGGCGGTGAGCGCCGTCAGCACCGCCGCGGCGGCGAGCACGGCCGGCAGCGCGGGTCCAGATTGGCCGTGAACGCAACGCATCACGCACATACCCCGTTCGACTGAAGGGGGCGCCTGCGACGGAGGCGGCGCCCTCGAACCGATGGCGCCCCGCGAAGACGGCGTGGCGCAGCGGCATCACTGTCAATCAGGCTAGGGAGGCGCGGTTACGCCCCGGTTAATCGGGCGCAAATTCCGATGCTCGAATTTGCTCATTGTGCGACGCACAATAACCCTTGACGGATTTTGTGCGGTGCACATATTGCAGGCCAGCGGGGCGCGACGCGCGGGTGCCCTGCCGAAGCCCTGAACGCCGCGCGAGGAGGGGCGCCCCCCTGAGGCGCCGCCACACCATGAACCAGCAGAACATCAGCCAGCAGGCCGAGGCGGCCCAGAAGTTCGGCAAGGACAGCATGGACGCGATGCTGCGCAGCTTCGGCACCCTGTCGAAGGCCAGCCAGGCGATCACCGTCGAGGCGACGGACTTCGCCAAGCAGTCCTTCGAGCACGGCACCGCCACCCTCGAGAAGCTCGCCGGCGTGCGCTCGCTCGACAAGGCGCTCGAGATCCAGACCGAGTACATGAAGACCTCGTACGAGCGTCTCGTGGCCCAGACCACCAAGATGACCGAGCTCTACCAGAACCTCGCCAAGGAGATGGCGAAGCCGTTCGAGGGCTTCGTCGCCAAGGCGCAGGAGCAGGCGTTCAAGGCCCAGGACCGCGCCTTCGCCACGGCCAAGGACGGCCTGAAGAAGGTCGAGGACGAGTCCCACAAGATCCAGGACGCCGCGTAAGCCACGCGCCGCGCGAGGGCGGACGGCCTCGCCGGGTCCCCTTTTGGGGGTTCCGCGTCGGGGCCGCCGCTCCACCATCGAGACCGCGACCGGCACGGGATCCCGTGCCGGTCGCACGCGTTTTCAGGGCCCCGCGAGAGGCTTGCACGACAAGAGCGCGCAGCCGACTGGCGAAGCGACGGCTCGGCCTATAGATTAGGCTCGGCACCGGCAGCCGACGTGATAGGCTGCCGTCCCGCATCACCGCCCAAGCCCCCCGGCAGAGGGAGGCCGGTGCGGTTCGGCGCGGTCGCCAGAGCGAGGTCGGTACGATTCAGATGGCTCAGGTCCCGAGGCAGGGAGAACCCTCCACCAGGCCGGTCGCGGCCAATCCCCGCGCACCCGGGAACGGCGACGGGCGATCGGGAACGGCCGTGATCACGCGGACGAAGCCGCGCACCAAGCGGCCCAATCTCTATCGCGTGCTGCTCCTCAACGACGACTACACCCCGATGGAATTCGTCGTCCACGTGGTCGAGCGCTTCTTCAACAAGTCGCGCGAGGACGCGACCCGCATCATGCTGCACGTCCACCAGAACGGCGTCGGCGAGTGCGGCATATTCACCTACGAGGTCGCCGAGACCAAGGTGACGCAGGTCATGGACTTTGCGCGGAAACATCAACATCCTCTGCAATGCGTCATGGAAAAGAAATAGGCACCAGCAAAGAGGCCCGCTTTGCCCAGCTTCTCACGCAGCCTTGAACAAGCTCTTCACCGCGCCCTGGCGCTCGCCGGCGAGCGCCGGCACGAATACGCCACGCTCGAGCATCTCCTGCTGGCCCTGGTCGACGACCAGGACGCGGCTGCGGTCATGCGGGCCTGCAACGTCGATGTCGACCTGCTGAAGCGCAATCTCGTCGAGTACATCGACACGGAACTCGCCAACCTCACGGGCGACGGCCGGCAGGACGCGAAGCCCACCGCGGGCTTCCAGCGCGTGATCCAGCGCGCGGTGATCCACGTGCAGTCCTCGGGCCGCGAGGAGGTCACCGGCGCCAACGTGCTGGTGGCGATCTTCGCCGAGCGCGAGAGCCACGCCGCCTACTTCCTGCAAGAGCAGGACATGACCCGCTACGACGCGGTCAACTACATCAGCCACGGCATCGCCAAGCGCCCCGGCCTGTCCGAGGGCAAGCCGGTGCGCGGCGCCGACGAGGACGGCCCGGCCGAGCGCCCGAGCGCGTCCGAGGACGAGCGCGGCGGCCAGAAGAAGAAGGGCGACGCCCTCGACGCCTACTGCGTCAACCTCAACAAGAAGGCCCGCGAGGGCAAGATCGATCCGCTGATCGGCCGCGAGAACGAGGTCCAGCGCACGATCCAGGTGCTCTGCCGCCGGCAGAAGAACAACCCGCTGCTGGTGGGCGACCCCGGCGTCGGCAAGACCGCGATCGCCGAGGGCCTGGCGCGCAAGATCATCCAGCACGAGGTGCCGGAGGTCCTGGCCGACGCGACCGTGTTCTCCCTCGACATGGGCACGCTGCTCGCCGGCACCCGCTACCGGGGCGACTTCGAGGAGCGCCTCAAGCAGGTGATGAAGGAGATCGAGGCGCATCCCAACGCCATCATGTTCATCGACGAGATCCACACGGTGATCGGCGCCGGTGCGACCTCGGGCGGCGCGATGGATGCCTCGAACCTCCTGAAGCCGGCTCTGGCCTCCGGCTCCTTACGCTGCATCGGCTCGACCACCTACAAGGAGTACCGCCAGTACTTCGAGAAGGACCGAGCCCTGGTCCGCCGCTTCCAGAAGATCGACGTCAACGAGCCGTCGATCCCGGACGCGATCGAGATCCTCAAAGGCCTGCGCCCGTCCTTCGAGGAGTTCCACAAGCTCAAGTACACGACCGAGGCCGTGAAGGCCGCGGTCGAGCTGTCGGCCCGCTACATCAACGACCGCAAGCTGCCGGACAAGGCGATCGACGTGATCGACGAGACCGGCGCCTCGCAGATGCTGGTGCCGGAGGGGCGGCGCAAGCGGACGATCGGCGTGAAGGAGATCGAGGCGACCATCGCCACGATGGCCCGCATCCCCCCGAAGACCGTCTCGAAGGACGACGCGGAGGTGCTCGCCCACCTCACCGACAACCTGAAGCGGGTGGTCTACGGCCAGGACGCCGCCATCGACGCGCTGACCGCCTCGATCAAGCTCGCCCGGGCCGGCCTGCGCGATCCCGACAAGCCGATCGGCGCCTACCTGTTCGCCGGCCCGACCGGCGTCGGCAAGACGGAAGCGGCCAAGCAGCTCGCCTCCAGCCTCGGCGTCGAGATGCTGCGCTTCGACATGTCGGAATACATGGAGCGGCACACCGTCTCGCGGCTGATCGGTGCCCCTCCGGGCTATGTCGGCTTCGACCAGGGCGGCCTCCTCACCGACGGCATCGACCAGCACCCGCATTGCGTGCTGCTGCTCGACGAGATCGAGAAGGCCCACCCGGACCTGTTCAACATCCTGCTGCAGGTGATGGACCACGGCAAGCTGACCGACCATAACGGCAAGCAGGTCGATTTCCGCAACGTCATCATCATCATGACGACGAATGCGGGCGCGGCCGACCTCGCCAAGGCGGCGTTCGGCTTCACGCAGAACAAGCGCACCGGCGACGACCAGGAGGCGATCAACCGCCTGTTCGCCCCGGAATTCCGCAACCGCCTCGACGCGACCGTGTCCTTCGGCCACCTGCCGAAGGAGGTGGTGGCCAAGGTCGTCGACAAGTTCGTGCTTCAGCTCGAGGCGCAGCTCGCCGACCGCAACGTCACGATCGAGCTCTCCGACGAGGCGCGGGACTGGCTGGTCGAGAACGGCTACGACGAGGCCATGGGCGCCCGCCCGATGGCCCGCCTGATCCAGTCGACCATCAAGACCCCGCTCGCCGACGAGGTGCTGTTCGGCAAGCTCAAGGACGGCGGCGCCGTCCGGGTGATCGTCAAGCGGCCCGACGGCGAGAAGCCGAGCCTCGGCTTCGTCTTCCCGGCCGGCCCGGTGACGCCGCGTCCCGAGAAGGACGTGACCATCGCGGCCAAGAAGGCGGCGAAGAAGCAGAAGCGCCCCCGCGCCGCGCCGAAGAAGCCGAAGGACGGCGGCTCGGGCGGCGGCGAGGGCGGGGTCCGCACGGTGCCGAAGGTGCCGCTGGTCCGGGCCTGACGCGAGCCAGGGATCGAGGGCACCCCCTCGATCCCCGGCCGCCTCCCGTGTATGAGGCTCTTAAGACGCGCGCATCCCGGCGGGGGCCTCCCCGCCGGGATGCGCATTTGAGGCCCCGCCCGCCCTCGCGGCGCCCCGGGCCCCCCGTGACGGATGCGCGAGGGCTTTCAAGGCCCCGCGCCCAGGAAGCGTGAGACGATCTCCATGAGCGGTGATCTGAACGAGGGGCCGCTGGCCCCGGCCGCGACGGTGACCCCGCCCTCCCCGAAGCTGACGGGGCGCGAGAAGCGGCGCCAGCGCCGCCGCCGCCGCAAGATCGGCGAGGAGATTTTGGGCTGGATCCTGGTGCCGGTGATCCTGTTCGCCTGCTACTGGTCGGTCAATGCCGGCTTTGCCTTCTTCGGGACGACGCCGAGCGCCGTGTTCGACCAGCTGAAGCAGGTGAAGACGCAGCTGGAGAAGCGGGAAGCGCGGTAGGATTGGCTGTGATCCGCTTGACCGCGGCGAGCGGCCACGAAGGCATCGAGGGCTCGGTGGGGTGACGGCCTGACCGGGTGAATGGGTTCAGGCTCACGATCGTCCCCGGCATGCCGGCCACCCCCGCCACACCCGCTGCCGCCGGATCGTGACACCCTCCCTGCCCTGCTGGCCGTGATGCTGCGCGACGAGGATCTCTGCATCATCGCGCGCGCCGATTACGGCTGGCAGGCCGATGAGCATCTCGCCGCCCTGCGCCACTTGGTGCATGACCGGGAACTCGACCTCGGCGCCTGGGTGCCGAGCGAGGTTCTGGAGCAGGCCCGCGGACGGTCCCGATCGGGTGCAGGGGCCTCGACGTCGCGCCTTTGCCTGCATGGTGCTCTTGCGCGCCATCTGCCGGAAGGAGAACGGCGACTATCTGACGGGGATCGAGGACACCCTCATCCACTTGGTCGACAGCCTGTCCGCACTCGACCGCGCCACGCCGTAATCCGATGCCGTATGGGTCGACGGGCCGGCCGCCGCGTTCCTGGTGTCGATCATCCCCCATCTGCCGTCGAACGCGGACAACCTCGCGGCGTTCTTCGGTGTCGCCCTGCTCTGGTTCGCGCTCGCCGCGGAGGGGCCGGACGATGCGCTCGTCGCCCTCCCCGACTGCACCCGGCCGCAGCCTTGTTCAGGCCAGTCCCGCCAGCACCGCCTCCCGCAGGGCCTGCGGCAGCGCCACCAGCTCGCCATGGATCGGCTCGCGCCGGTTGTAGACCGGAACGCTGCCGTCGAGGCCGAGCACCGCCCCGCCCGCCTCGCGCAGGATCAGGTCGGCGCCGGCGAGATCCCAGTCGCGGGCATCCGAGGAGACCAGCCCGACATCGACCAGCCCTTCCGCCACCCGCACGAGGCGCAGGGCCAGCGACGGGATTCGGGGCAGCCGCACCAGGGCGCCGGGCGTGCCGGACAGGCCGCTCTGGCGCTCGAGCCGGTCGGCCATCGGCTTCGGGCCGGTGACCCGGGCGCTCGCCAGGCTCGCCTGGGCGGAAACCCGGATCGGCACCCCGTCCTTCGTCGCCCCCTCCCCGGCCACGGCCTCGTAGAGGGTCGCGGTGACCGGCGCGGCGACGTGGCCGAGCACCGGCTCGCCACGGGCCAGGAGCGCCACGGCGATCGACCAGTCGGGATCGCCCGACAGGAAGGCGCGGGTGCCGTCGATCGGATCGACGATCCAGACGAGGTCGTGGGCGAGGCGGATGGGATCGTCGCGGGTCTCCTCCGAGAGCCAAGCGGCGCCGGGGATCAGCTCGCTCAGGCGCACCTTCAGGAAGGCGTCCACCGTCACGTCGGCTTCCGTCACCGGCGAGCCGCCGGCCTTGCTCCAGACCCGGGCGCTGGTGCGCTCGCCCTGGCGGAAATACGGCAGCGCCAGGAGAGCGGCCTCGCGGATGATTGCCCGGACCTGAGGCAGGGTGGCGCGCACGTCGTCGGAGAGAGGCATGGTCGGCCGCCGAAGGTTCGAGGAGAGCGCCCGGCGAACCCGCGGCGGGCACGGGTCGAGCACGGAGCGGGATTGCCATCCGTTGTAGGGCCCCCCACCCGGCGCCACAAGGACGCCGCGCCGATACCGCGGCGCCGGCGATGCCGCATTGTCTTAGCGAAGCCTTTCGCCCCGCTGTGATGCCGTGTACTGGCGGTGAACGATAAATGAATCGCGTCGGGACAAGGATCCGTTGAGCATTCGGCGCAGATGCGCCGTCACAACCATCGCTTAACGCTGCCTTTTAAGGCGTTCTGAGCCGGGGGCGGTCCAAAGTCCTGACAACAGCGGACGACACGACAGAGGTCGCCGCCTCTCGCGGACAGGGCGTCGAGCAGAACCATGATCACCCGATTCCCCTCTTCCAACCGTCAGGCCGCCCGTCGCGATGTCGGGCTCCCCGTCATCCATCGCGGCCCGGTCCAGGCCGAGCCGTCGGCGCTGCCGATCGTCGGCCGCCTGCCCGGCGGCAGCGCCGCCGGTAGCCTCGCGCTCTGCCTCGACGGCGACGCCAGCGACGCCGCCGGCGAGGACCGCTTCGCCGTGATGCTCCTCGACCGAAGCGGCGACCCGCTCATGCGGGTCGGCCTCTACGGCGACGACGAGGTGGTGGCGGTGTGGCGCCGGCTCGGCGCCGAATCGGGCCTGCCCCTGGTGGTGATCCAGGAGGACGGCGCGGTCTCCCCGATGGGCCAGCAGATCGGCCGGGTGAAGCTCGGCGCGGTGCGCATCCGCCGCCGGCACGGCCTTCTGAACCACCGCCGGCCGCGCTTCCTCACCCGCCGCAAGACCGGCCGCCTGCCGCTGCGCCCCCTGGTCTACCGCGACGAGGCGCTGATGACCGAGGGCGAGCGCGTCTGAGGCCGCGCATGAGCGATGGTTACATCAAACCTTGCCAGAGCGCGTCGAGGGTGAGGCCGATGAACAGGATCAGCCCCGCATCGCGGTTGGCGCGAAACAGCCGCAACGCCTCCGCGCCGTCGCGCGGATCGAGCCGCCCGACCTGCCAGGCGAGGTGGCCGGCGAACAGCGCGAGACCGGCGAGCCCGATCGGGCCGGCCCCGGCCCCGGACAGGGCGAGACCGATGAACAGGACGCAAGCCAGGAAACAGGCCGCCACCGCGAGCCGCACCCAGGCGCCGAAGAAGCGGGCCGAGGACTTGATGCCGGCGATCTCGTCGTCCTCGATGTCCTGCACCGCGTAGATCGTGTCGTAGCCGATCACCCACGCGATGGCGCCGGCATAGAGCCAGTAGGCCGGGGCGTCGAGGCGGCCGAACAGGGCGACCCAGCCCATGAGCGCGCCCCACGCGAAGGCGAGGCCGAGCACCAGCTGCGGCACCGGTATCACCCGCTTCATGAACGGGTAGATGGCGACGGGCGCGAGCGAGGCGAGGCCGACGAGGATCGCCGTCTTGTTGAATTGCAGCAGCACCGCGAGGCCGACCAGGGCCTGCACAATCAAGAAGATCAGGGCATGGCGCACGCGGACCCGCCCGGAAGGCAGCGGCCGCAGGCGGGTGCGCTCGACGCGGGCGTCGAGGTCGCGGTCGGCGATGTCGTTATAGGTCGAGCCCGCTCCCCGCATCGCCACGGCGCCGATCAGGAACAGCGTGAGATGCCACAGGCTCGGGCCCGGCTGGCCCGCCGCGATGGCGGCGAGCGCCGCCGACCACCAGCATGGCAGCAGCAGCAGCCACCAGCCGATCGGCCGCTCGATGCGGGCGAGGCGCAGGTAGGGGCGCACGGCCGCGGGGGCGTGCCGGTCGACCCAGTGCCCGGTGACTGCGTCGGCGACCGGACGATCGGGGGCGGAAGTCATGCCTGCGCGCGTCTGGCCTGAATGCGACGTCCCGACGCCGCCATCGGCATGCGGCTCACAGCGCGCCCTGTGGCACCCGGAAGCTGCCGGTCAGGCCGGGACCGCCGAGGAGGCCGCCGCCGCCCCCGCCCTGCTGCTGCTGCGCCGCCATGGCGCGGGCCTTCTTCTCCATCGCCGCCTGCTGCACCGCCGCCTGGCAGACCTTGGTGCGCAGGGTCGAGACCCGGCCGTGATCGGCCTTGAAGCCCTCGACGAAGGAATCCGGGATCGAGCACCAGTCCTTGTTGGCGGTGATCCACTTCAGGCCCTCGGTGCCGTTGGCCTGGAGCTTGGTGAACAGGGTGCAGGCCGCCGCCGCGGTGATCTTCGCCTTCTTGCCCTGGGAGGCGGCGTTGACCTTGCCGACGATGTCCTTGCGCTCGGTCAAGGTCTTCTGGATCGTCGTGCAATCGGCGCCCTGAGCCTGGGCGGCCCCGCCGAGGAGCGTCGCGCCGAGCAGGCTTCCGGCCAGCGCCGCCACGGTCACACGCATGCGAGTCATCTCCCAATCCCCCAATGCTCCGGCCCCGAATGGTCTGGCCCCGAAATGTCCGGTCTTCCGCCGGTCCGGCCGCACTCTCGGCGGCGGTCCCGACATACGTAAGAATCCCTTGCCGCTCCCGGCCTCGTAGCGCTTTCTGCACAGGAATGTGGCGCCTTCATGCGGGAGGCGGGCTTCGGCAACCCTCCGGCCACGGTCGCGGCCCCGTGTGGCACAGGCGCCACAGCCCGGACGATTGACATCCCGCCCCCATCTCGGCGAGCAGGACCGCCATGGCGGCCTACGATTTCAACGCTCCCCGGCTCTTCCTCGACATCCCCCTGCACGAGGGCGCGCGGCATACCCTCGACCGGGCCCAGGCCAATTACCTGCTCTCGGTGCTGCGCCGCGACGCGGGCGAGCCGGTGCTGGTGTTCAACGGCCGCGACGGCGAGTGGCGCGCCGAGATCGCGCCCACCGGCCGCAAGGCGGCGGACCTGGTGCTGCGGGGCCAGACCCGGCCCCAGACGCCGGCGGGCGACCTGCACTACCTGTTCGCCCCGCTCAAGGCGGCCCGCCTCGACTACGTCGCCCAGAAGGCGGTGGAGATGGGCGCGAGCCTGATCCACCCGGTGGTGACGCGGCGCACGCAGGGCGACCGGATCAAGCTCGACAAGCTGCGCGCCAACGCGATCGAGGCCGCCGAGCAATGCGGGATCCTGAGCCTGCCGGAGATCCGCGACGCCGCGCCGCTCGCCGACGCCCTGGCCGGGCTCGCGCCGGAGCGCCTGCTGGTGTTCTGCGACGAGGATGCGCCGGTGGCCGATCCGGTCGCGGCGTTGCGGCAGGCCGCCGCGGCGACCGGATCCGGGAACGGCACCGTTCCGCTCGCCGTTGTGATCGGACCGGAGGGGGGGTTCACGCCGGAGGAGCGCACCCTGATCGGAGATCGTCCCAACACCGTCCGCCTCTCCCTCGGCCCACGGATCCTGCGCGCCGATACCGCCGCCGTGGCGGTGCTCGCCCTGGTCCAGGCCGTGCTCGGCGACGGGCGGCGAGGCGCCTGACGAGGGGCCTGATCCGCCCCGTCCCGCGGCGGCGCCCGGTCGGGCTCGCGCCGCAATTCCAAGCTCTGATCGCCGAGCCGCCCTGCGGGCGTGAGCCGAGTCGCGGCTCGCGGCCGTCGGCGCGTCGCGGCCCGCTGTGTCCGGAGGTGTTGCGTATGCGAGCGGAATTCGACGTCTGCCTCGAGGAGGAGGTGTTCATCAACGATGCGGGCAAGCGCGACGCCGCCCGGGCCCGCACCCGCGATTTCCTGGCCGCCTGCCGGGCCGAATACCCGCAGGTGCGCACCGAACTGATGGAGCCGCAGCTCGTCTGGGCGATCGAGCCGGTGAGCGACCTCGGCGAGGCGCGACACGCCCTCGCCGCCCTCCGCAGCGGCCTCGGCGCGCTCGCCGCCGCCCGCGGCCTCGCCCTGATGGCCTCGGGCACCCATCCCCTCGCCCAGTGGAGCCGGGTGCGCCCCCGCGAGCAGGCCGCCCGCGGCCGGGTGCTGCGCGACCTCCAGATGGTCGGCAGCCGCAACGTGGTCTGCGGCCTCCGCGTCGGGGTCGAGGTGCCCCCGGGCGTGTCGCGGGTCGACCTGATGAACCGGATGCAGCCCTACCTCGCCCTGCTCCTGGCGCTCTCGACCTCCTCGCCGTTCTGGCAGGCGCAGCGCACCGGGCTCCTCGGCTACCGCCTCGCCGCCGCGCGGGAACTGCCCCGCAGCTTCCTGCCGCCGCTCTTCCGCGACGAGGCGGATTACGCCCGCTACCTCGACACGGTGATGGGGGCGGGAGCGATCGACGATCCGCGCCACGTCTGGTGGGTGATCTGCCCCTCGCCCACCGGCCCCGGCCTCGACCTGCGCGTCGCCGACAGCTGCACCCGCCTCGACGATGCGCTGGCCATCGCGGCGCTCTATCGCTGCCTGGTGCGCCGCCTCGCCCGCGAGCCGGAGCGTCACCGCGACCTCACCGGCGCCTCGCAGGCGATCGCGGCGGAGAATTGCTGGCGGGCGCAGCGCTACGGCATCCATGGCAGCTTCGTCTGCGAGACGACGCGGGCGGCGCATCCGGTGGCGACGGTGCTCGCCGACACCCTGGCGCTGGTCGCCGAGGATGCGCGGGCGCTCGGATGCGAGGCCGAGCTCGACCTCGCCCGCTGGATCGTCGCCCGCGGCACCAGCGCCGACCGCCAGCTCGCCCTGTTCACCGAGGCGCAAGGCCGCGGCCTGCCGCCCCGGGAGGCGCTGGCCGAGGTGGTGGATTGGCTCTCGGCCGAGACGGTGGGGGCGAACCCGACGCGGCATTGAGGTCCGTTCGCCCTGTTCGAGTTCCGTCCGGCACACTTTCGGCGCCGCGTCCTGGGCCACCAGGGTCGGCACCCGGAACGAGAGCGGTGCGGGAGAGGTCTGTGCTCCCGTTCAGGGAACGCAGCAACAAGGCGCAGCCGAAGCGAGGGCGAGGAGGCTCGATGCACGAGGCTCCTCCGGCAACACCCCCTCACCCTCGCCCTTCGGGTCCGCTCTGCCGGCGACAAGGTCGGCAGAGTCGTCTCCCCGCCCGCGGGGAAAGGGGAAATCCGCGCCTCATCGCTGGCCGGACAGCCTCACTCCATGCCGGGCAGCGTGCACTCCGCACCTGTCAATCCACCCTCACCGCCCCACCGTGCACTCGATCTGTCCATGCGGCTCGTCCGTCGCGATGAACACCTGGTTCGGGTTGTCGAGGCCGAACGGGCTCAGATTCGCCAGCAGGTAATGCTTGTTCGGGCAGGCGAGCGTGATCGTCGCGATCTCCGGCACCGCCTCCAGTGCCGCCATGCCCATGCGGTAGAGGCTGTCCTGAAGGCTGTGGCTGTAGCTGCCGGAAAACACCCGCAGCAGCGCATCGAGGATGCGGGTATTGGCGGCCTCGTAATCGGCGGGCTCGGCGGACCACGCCCAGGTCGCCTCCATGCTGGTGGCGGCGATGCGGTCGTGGGTCTCGGGGATCGTGGTGTAGGGATCCTTGACGTAGTCGGCCCAGCCCGATTCCGTGCTCTTCAGGAAGGTGAAGCCCGACAGGCCGGATTCCACCACCGCGCCGCTGCGGGACAATGCCACCCGGGCGAAGGGCTGGCCGTTGCCGTCGAGCGTGAAGGTGTGGGGGTGCGCCGCGCCGTCCACCGCGAGGCGGTTCCAGCGGGTCTCGTGGCCGGTGACGGTGGCGGTCTCCATCTGCGGGTAGCTGTCGAGCAGGCGTTGCGCCACCGCCCGGCAGAACGCCTCCGCCGGCAGGGCCGGGCATTCGCGGGCGACGATGTAGACCACGTTCTTGATCGTGTCGGTCGAGACGGTGGCGCTGTTGTCGGCGTGGGTGAAGGTGCGGTCGAAGGCGCCGGTCAGCATCGCCTTGACGGTCAGCTCGCGCACCTCGTGCCGGTCGCCGTCGCGGTGGACGCGCATCACCCGCACCCGGCCCTTGCCGTAGGTCTTGTGCAGCAGGGTCATCGGCTCCTCGTGCGATCCCGTGATTCAGACGTGTTCGGCGGCCGCGGCCGCCGCGGAGGCGTCCCGTCCCGCCTGCTCGGTGCTGCCCAGCCCGTTGAAGAAGGCGTTGAGCACGACCGCGGCGATCGAGGCGAGCAGGATGCCCGATTCGAGCAGCGGGTGCAGCGCGTGCGGCAGGTTGCGGAAGAAGGTCGGGGCCACCAGCGGGATCATGCCGAAGCCGACCGCGACCGCCACCACGAACTGGTTCTTCGGCTGGCCCCGGAAATCGACCGCCGTGAGGATGCGTGCGCCGGTGGCCGCCACCATGCCGAACATCACGAGGCCGGCGCCGCCGAGCACCACCTGCGGCACCGCCTCGACCAGGGCGGCCATCTTCGGCAGCAGACCGAGCGCCAGCATGATCACCCCGCCCGCCACGGTCACGGAGCGCGAGCGCACCCCCGTCACCCCGACGAGGCCGACATTCTGCGAGAACGAGGTGTACGGGAAGGTGTTGAAGAGGCCGCCCAAGAGCGTGCCGAGACCGTCGGCCCGCAGGCCGCGGGCGAGATCCGTCTGCGATACCGGCCGGCCGGTGATCTCGCCGAGCGCCAGGAACATCCCGGTCGATTCGATCATCACGACGATCATCACCACGCACATCGTGGCGATCGGCACCAGGTGGAACTCGGGCAGGCCGAAATGGAACGGCAGGACGGGGGCGAACCAGGGCGCCGCCGCGACCTTGTCGAGAGGCATCAGGCCGAGGCAGGCCGCGAGCACCGAGCCGGCGACGATGCCGAGCAGCACCGCGACGTTGGCGAGGAAGCCCCGGCCCCAACGGATCAGGCCCAGGATCGTCAGGAGGACCAGGAAGGCGATGCCGAGGCCGCCGGGCTGCGCGTAGTTCGGGTTCGGCACAGCGGCGGGCACGCCGTCGATGATCCTCGTCAGCGTCGGCTGGCCGCCGCCGGCCCAGTTGATGCCGACCCGCATCAGCGAGATGCCGATGACCAGGATGATGGTGCCGGTGACGACCGGCGGGAACAGCGGCAGGAGGCGGCTGACGAAGGGCGCGACCAGGAGGCCGAAGAGGCCGGCACCGATCACCGAGCCGTAGATGCCGAGCAGCCCGATCCCGGGCGTGGCCGCCATCGACAGCATCGGGCCGACCGCCGCGAAGGTCACGCCCATCATCACCGGCAGGCGGATGCCGACACCCGGAAATCCCGCCGACTGGATCAGGGTCGCGAGGCCGCAGGCGAACAGGTCGGCGCTGATCAGGAACGCCACCTCCTCGGGGCGTAAGCCGAGCGCCCGGCCGATGATCAGCGGCACCGCGACGGCACCCGCATACATCACCAGCACGTGCTGCAACGCCAGCGGCACGAGGCGGGCCGGCGGCAGCATCTCCTCGACGGCGTCGGCGGGATCGACTGGCATGGGGCGCGTCTCGTCTTCGGTGATCCCAGGGCAGCGCGGGCGGACCGACTGCGGCGCCTCTGCGTCGCGTCGGCGCCTCGTCATCGCGCATCCTGGATCAGCCGCAAGCGCCGTGCCAGCGCCCGCCCGGGTTGCGGAGGAGCGCGCCTGGGTATTTGTTCACCATTCCGGGCCGACACTGCCCACGCGGCCGGCAGCCCTCCCGGGGGCGGAAGCCCTCCCGAGGGGCGCGGCCGCCTTCCGTTTGTGACGTTCAGGCAAAGGCAGCCATGCGAACCATCGTGTACGCCGACGGCGGCTGCGATCCCAATCCCGGCCCGGGCGGCTGGGGCGTGGTGATCGAGGCACCGGAGGGCACCGTCGAGCTGTGCGGGGGTGATCCGCAGAGCACCAACAACCGCATGGAATTGACCGCGGCGATCCGGGCGCTGGAGCATTTCCCCGAGGGCGCGGCGATCGAGATGCGCTGCGACAGCCAGTACGTGATCAAGTCGATCACCGAGTGGATCCGCGGCTGGAAGCTCAAGGGCTGGCGCACCACCACCGGCCCGGTGAAGAACGTCGAGTTGATGCAGCGCCTCGACGAGCTGGCGGCGCGGCGCGACGTGCGCTGGGTCTGGGTGAAGGGCCATGCGGGGCACGCCGGCAACGAGCGCGCCGACCGCCTGGCCGCGCAGGGGCGGCGCCACGCCCTCGGCCTGCCGCCGCGGGCCGACATCGCGCCGGCCAGAACCCCCGTCATCGCGCCTGCCGCCTCCCCGGCCCCCGCGGCCTCGCCGTCTCCGCCCCCGGAACCGGCGCCCCGCGGCACCTCGATCCCGGTGGAGGGCGCCCTCGGTCTGCGCCTCGCCCGCGCGGCCAAGCAGGCCGGCACCACGCCGCAGGCCTATGCCGACGAGGTGCTGCGCCTCGCGCTCGATCTCGGGCCCGAGGGGCTGGCGCTGCTGCGCGAGGCGAAGGCGAGGAAGATGCCGGCGGCGTGAGCTGGAGACGGGAGCCCGCTTCGACGGTCAGCGCTTCCTGAATGGACGCATCGTGTCCGCCTCGCAGGGTCATCCCGGGCTCCGCTCCGCGGCCCCGGAATGACCTGGCGGGCAGCGGAGTCGTGAAGTGAAAGACCGGCTGCCGCTCACGCGCTCTTCGGGAACGGCACCACGGTCCCGTCCCCGCCGGCCTCCTCCGCCCCCCGCATCACCGCGTCGATCATCCGGGCGAGCGTCGCCTGGTCGTAGGGCTTGGCCAGACGCGGCAGGTGGGCCGCTTCATCCGGGGCGAAGTCGGCGTAGCCGGTGGCGAGGATCACCTTGAGGCCGGGCCGCTCGGCCGCGATGCGGGCGGCGAGCTGGAGGCCGGTCATCTCCGGCATCGCGTGGTCGGTCAGCACGAGGTCGAGGGTGCGGGCGCGGCGCATCAGCTCCAGCGCCTCCTGGCCGGAGCGGGCCTCGATCACCCGGTGGCCGAGATCCTCCAGCATCGCGGCGCTGTTCTCGAGCACCAGCGGATCGTCGTCGACGACGAGGACGACCTGGGAGGCGACGAGGCGGAGCGGAGCAGTGCGGGGCGCCGCGGCCTCTGGCTCGCCGCAAGCGGCTGCCGGCGCCGCCACCGGCAGCCAGATCTCGGCCGTGGTCCCGGCACCCGGCCGGCTGCGCAGCACCAGGCGGCCCCGCGACTGCGCCGCCAGGCCGTGCACCATCGAGAGGCCGAGGCCGGTGCCCCGGCCGACGCCCTTGGTGGTGAAGAACGGCTCCTGTGCCCGGGCCAGGGTCGCCTCGTCCATGCCGGTGCCGGTATCGGCGACCGCCAGGCAGAGCAGGGGGGCGCCCTCCCCGGCCTGGTCCTCGTGTCCAGGCTTCTCCTGGCCCAGCCGGGCCGCGATCGTGACGGTGCCGCCCTCCGGCATCGCGTCGCGGGCATTGACCACGAGGTTGAGGAGCGCGAGCTCGAGCTGGTGGGCATCGACCAGGGCCGGCGGCAGGCCGAGGGGAAAGCGCGTCTCGATCCGCACGGCCGGGCCGATCGAGCGCTGCAGCAGGTCTGACATGTTGCGCACCAGGCGCGCGAGGTCGACCGCCTCGGGCGTGAGCTCCTGGCGCCGGGCGAAGGCCAGCATCCGCTGGGTCAGGGCCGCGCCGCGCTCGGCGCCCTGCACGGCGTTGTCGAGCAGGCGCAGCAGGCGGGGATCGTCGGGCAGGCGCTTGCGGAGCAATTCCAGGCTGCCCAGTACCGCCATCAGCAGGTTGTTGAAGTCGTGGGCGACGCCGCCGGTGAGCTGGCCCACCGCCTCCATCTTCTGGGCCTGGGCCAGCGCGGCCTGCGCCTGCTCCAGGGCCGCCTGGGCCCGCTTGCGCTCGGTGACGTCGCGGGTGACCTTGGCGAAGCCGACGAGCCGGCCCTCCTCGCCGATGATCGCGTCGATCACGACGCTCGCCCAGAACCGGGTGCCGTCCCGGCGCACCCGCCAGCCCTCGGCCTCGACCTTGCCGCGTTCCGCCGCGGTGGCGAGCGCACGGGCCGGCACGCCCGCGTCCCGGTCCTCCTCGGTGTAGAAGCGCGAGAAGTGCTGACCCACGATCTCCTCGGCCTCGTAGCCCTTGATCCGGCGGGCGCCGGCATTCCAGTTCGCCACCACCCCGTCGCGGTCGAGCATGAAGATCGCGTAGTCGGTCACGCTCTGGAGGAGCAGGCGGTAGCGCTCCTCGCTGGCGCGCAACGCCGCGGCCTCGCGGGCGGCCCGCTGCGAGACGCGGCGGTCGATCGCGGCGGCGAGCAGCGCGAGGGTGAGGACCACGAAGGTCACCGCCGTGACGCCGACGGCGAGGCGAATCTGGTTGACGCCCGCCGCCCCCGCCCCGGCATGGTCCGCCCCCGCCTGATGCGAGACGTGCAGGCCCTGCATCGCCGCGTAGTGCATGCCCGCGATGGCGAGCCCCATCGCCCCGGAGGCCGCGATCCGCAGCGGGAGCCCGCTCTCGCCGAGCGCCAGCCGGATCGCCACCGTGGCGGCGCCGACCGCGATCAGCACCGAGGCGGCCGCCCAGGCCGGATCGTAGTGGAGGATGGCGGCCAGGCGGATTGCCGCCATGCCGGTATAGTGCATCGAGGCGATGCCGAGCCCGGTCACGAGGCCCGCCACCACGATGGTCCCCGGTCCCGCGCTCGGCCGCTGGGCGATGGCGAGGCCGAAGGCGGTCACGGCGACCGGAAGCGCGAGGGAGAGCAGCGTGAGGCCGAGATCGTAGGTGATCTCGAGATCCGGCAGGCGGAAGGCCAGCATCGCCACGAAGTGCATCGACCAGACGCCGCCGCCGAGCACCAGGGCCGCCGTCATCAGCCAGGCCCGCCGGGCCCAGCCGGTCGCGGCCTTCATCCGCCCCGCCAGGTCCAGCGCCACGAAGGAGGCCAGCATGGCGATCGCGATCGACAGGGAGACGAGGACGGGATCGTGGACGCCTTCATGCGCCATCTTGGACCTCGAGGCTCGCGTCGACCGCCGGACCGGGGCGGTCCACCCCCCGGCTCGACCGGACCGGGGGGCTACGAACCTCATTTCATAACGCAGCTTGTCCGCCCGCGCGATGCACGAAACGGGCGCCGCACCGTCGGATGGCCGGATCCGACGGTGGCCGGGCTACCAGGTGGTCGGCTTCGGGTTGCGCTCGTCGAAGCCCTTCTGGTGCCAGTAGGGATAGATCGGCGTTTCCTGGCTCGCCGCGTCGAGGCGGGCGATCTGGGCGGGGTCGAGGGTCCAGCCGACGGCGCCGAGATTCTGCTTCAGCTGCTCCTCGTTGCGGGCGCCGACCACGATGTTGGCGACCGTCGGGCGGCTGAGCAGCCAGTTGAGCGCCACCTGCGCCACGCTGCGCCCGGTCTCGGCGGCGAGCTCGTCGAGGACGTCGACGACGCGGAACAGGGCCTCGTCGGCGACCGGCGGGCCGCCCTCGGCGCCGCCCGACGCGATGCGGCCGCTGGTATTGGCGCCGCGGCGGATCTTGCCGGTGAGCCGGCCCCAGCCGAGCGGGCTCCACACCATCAGGGCGACGCCCTGGTCGAGGCCCAGCGGCATCAGCTCCCACTCGTAGTGCCGGCCGACCAGCGAGTAGTAGCCCTGATAGGCGACGTAGCGCGCGAGCCCGTAGCGCTCGGAGGTCGAGAGCGCCTTCATCAGCTGCCAGCCGGAGAAGTTCGAGGCGCCGATATAGCCGATCTTGCCCGCCCGTACGAGGTCGTCGAGGGCCCGCAGGGTCTCGTCGACGGGCGTGAGCGCATCGAAGCCGTGCATGAAGTAGACGTCGATATGGTCGGTGCCGAGCCGCCGCAGGCTCGCCTCGCAGGCGCGCACCAGATGGTAGCGCGACGAGCCCATGTCGTTCGGCCCTATCTCGTTCGGCCCCTCGCCCATCGGGAAGGTCGCCTTGGTGGAGATCAGCGCCCGGTTGCGCTTGCCCTTGAGCGCCTGGCCCAGGATCTCCTCGGAGGCGCCCTGCGAGTAGATGTCGGCGGTGTCGAAGAAGTTGACACCGGCCTCGAGACACAGGTCGACCATCCGGCTCGCCTCGGCGACGTCGGTCTGCCCCCAGCGCTGGAAGAATTCGTTGCTGCCCCCGAAGGTGCCGGTGCCGAGGCTCAGGACCGGAACCTTGAGGCCGGACCGTCCGAACTGCCGATATTCCATGGGTTGAGCCCTCATCTGGCACCGGGCGGCGTGCCCGGCGGTCGTGGGATGGGGGTGTCTTAGGGGGCTGGGCAGCGGCGACAAGCCGGATGGGCGCCGGGTGGCACTGCGTCGGGAGAGACCCGGTCTCCTCTCACGCCACTTGCCGCAGGTCCGGCCCGGCCAGCACCACCCGGTCCCGCCCCTGCGCCTTGGCTTGGTAGAGCGCCCGGTCGGCGAGGCCGAGCAGGGTGTCGAAGTCCCCCGCTCCCATCTTGCCCGTGCTTCTGGCGACGCCGATGCTCACCGTGACCGCGAGGCCCGGAACCAGGTCGGGGCGCATCGTCGCCACGGCGAGGCGCACGGTCTCGGCCGTGGCCGCCGCCTCGGCGACGCTGGCGCCGGGCAGCAGGCAGGCGAATTCCTCGCCGCCGAGGCGCCCGAACGCGGCCCCGTCGGGCAGGACCTGGCGGGCGGCGGCGCAGAAGCCGATCAGCACCGCGTCGCCGACGGCGTGGCCGTAGGTATCGTTGACCCGCTTGAAATGGTCGAGATCGAACAGCAGCAGGGCGGTCGGCCCGGCCGCGCGCAGCCGGCGGGCCGCGTCCGCCAGCGCTCGGCGGTTGGCGATTCCGGTGAGCGGGTCGGTCTCGGCGACGCGGCGCTGCTCGGCCTCGAGGCGCTCCTTGGCCATCGCCATGAACAGCACCGAGACCGCCACCGTGTAGAGCAGCGCGACGAAGGACAGGGCCGCCACCCAGAAGGTCTGGTCCGGGGTTCCGGTCGGCGGCGCCGGCAGGACCAGGGTGGCGGGAATCCGCGCCCAGATCAGCAGCGCCTCGCTGGCGAGCAGGATCGCCGCCGGCGCCCGGGACGGCAGCCGCTCGCCGCGATGGTGCCAGAGGGTGCGGGCGGCGAGCGCGCAAGCCAGGCCCGCGACGGCCGAGGAGAGGATCACCCGGGCGCCGAGCGAGGCGTAGAACGGCGGTACCAGGCAGGCGGCGAGCCAGACGATCGGGCCGGCGGCGATCCAGGGGAACGGGACGCGCCGTCCCTCGAACGAGCGGGCGCCGCCCCAGATCAGCCCGAAGGCCCCGAGCATCACCGCATTGGCGAGGCCGATCGACAGCCAGTCCGGGATGACGTCGCGCAGGCCGAACAGCGTGACCGCGGCGGCGCCGACGATCTGGGCGGCGCCGAGGAAGCCCAGCGCCCGGGTCTGCCGGGCCTGGCTCCAGGACAGGAGGTACAGCGCCCCCATCACGACCATCACGAAGACGGTCACGGTCACCAGGGTCGGCGCGTCCAGCTTCATTCCGTGGAATTCCCCGCCCGAGGCCGACTCGGCACGGTTATGTAACATGGACGCCTGCCCAAAGAATGTTCATTCAGGGCCGCAAAACCCTCAAATGAGTGAGGGCCGAGAAAAATATCGATCGCAAGCGCGAACAGATGGGCTCAATCCGCCAGGCGGCGGAAGCGCCAGGCCACCCGGGTCCCGTCGGCGACGGTGAGGTGGAGAACGATCTGCTCGGTGCGGCGGGCGCCGTTGAGAGCGGCGAAGAACACGCTCTCCTCGATCACCGGATCGAGCTCGTCGGCCTCGAACAGCCAGGGCGCGCCCGCCCCGGCGAGCCGCACCCCGCGCCCGACCCGGCTCGCCCGCACGGTCGGGTGGAGATGGAAGCGGATCGCCGCCTCGACCGGACCGCTCCGTCCCGCCCCGTCGCGCACGAAGCCGTCATGCCCCTCCAGCAGGGCGCCGTCCGGATGCAGGCGCCAGCGCCGCTCGTGGAGCAGGCCGAATGTCGGGGCGTAGCCGTCGTGCCGGCCGGCGAGCAGGCCGGCGCCCGCAGGGTCGGTGCCGCGCTCGACCGTGACGTCGGAGGGGCCGCGCACGACGATCGGCCCCATCCGGCGCTTCAGCCACGCGGCGAGCGGATGGATCAGGCCCGGCTGCGACAGGGCGAGGAAGCGGCAGGAGGAGGAATCGGCGAGGCACGCGGTGGAATGGGCGGCGGTGGTGCGGGCGAGCGCGCGCATCTCCTCGCCGGTCGCCGGCATGCCGCAATTCACCACCAGCCGCTGCGGCCCGCAGGACAGCTCGAAGGAGAGGCAGCCGGCCCCGGCCACGGCGGAATAGGCCGGCGGGGGAGCCGCGCCGATGTCGGCCACCACCAGGGTGCCGCCCCCGCCCTCGAGGCGGGCGTAGCCGGAATGGGGCGCGTGCATCAGCGGCTTGGCGAGCGCCCCGTCATAGACCAGCAGGGTGGCGAGCTGGTCGGCGGCGGTCGCCCCCATGCCGTTGTGGTGGCCCAGCGAGGCGTCGCCGTGGCGCAGGAGCCGCAGGAGCGGCAGCATCCGATCGATGGCGTTGAGCAGGGCCTCCGGCGGGGCGATGTCGCGGCTCAGGAAGCTCTGGCGCAGGGGCAGGAGGTCGAGGAGCAGGTCCTTGGCGAAGCCCGGGTCGCGGCTGCGATGGCCGCCATCGGGCAGGATCTGGCGGGTCAGCTCGCGGTGGAGGAGCCGCGTGCCCCGGCGCAGGACCGGCTCGAACCCCTCGCAGCACAGGCCCGCATAGGCGAGCGCCACCGCGGCGACGAGCCGGTCGCGGGGCATGATGCCGCGGCGCAGGGCCTGGTCGAGGCTGCGGGTGCAGCGCCCGATCAGCTTCAGGAAGGCCTGGTAGAAGGCGTGGTCCGCCCCCTCCAGCACCAGGGGCGACTGGCACAGGAGCGAGATCAGCCGCCGGGCGACCACCGTCGGCCGGTGGGCCAGGGCCTGGTCGCCGCGGCCCGCCATGACGTCCTGCACGAAGGCGCGGGCGTTGGCGCGCGACAGCGCGCTCTCGGCGGCGCGCAGGTGGCGCAGCCAGCCAAAGCCGTAGAGTTCCTCGCCCCATTGGGGCGAGGGCGGCGCGAAATCGAACGGCGAGCGCCCGCCGGTGGCGAGCGCCCGCCCGGCGAACACGAACAGCCCGGCATAGATGTCGGCCGCGATGGTCGCGTCGCTGGTGCGCAGGTCCTGCGGCGCGATCACGAGGCCGGTCGGTCGCAGGCGGGCCAGCGCCGAGGGGCGCGAGGTCGCGCGCACGGCGGCAGCCCGCAGGACGCGTCCCGCCTCGTGCCCGACGAGGCGGTAGAATCGCCAGCGGTCAGGCCCCCAACCCACGCCACCTCCTGCCCCGCAGGTTCCGCACGAGCGGCCGCCGGTCCTGCGACGAAACCCTGCGACACACCGAAAGCCTGAGCGGACGACGCGCCGGCACGCCGACGCAGGTCTGCTCAAGGGGCCGGCATCGGGCGGCGGCGCCTCTCGTCAAGGAATGGTCAAGGATCATCGCCGGGTCAAACCGTCAGGCCGACCCGTGAACAGATTCTGCGCGCTCCCCGTCCTCACGCTCCCCTGCGCTCCAGCCGCGCCGCGTAGAAGCCGTCGAGCCCGCCGCGGCCTTCGTCCGGCCAGTGCGACGGCAGGGTGCGCAGGTCGCCCGCCGCGGTGACGAGGGCGGGGTCGCCGACCTCCGCGGGAGCGATCGGGAGGCGGGCGAAGTCCGGGTGACGCGTCAGGAAGGCCGCGGTCTGGGCCTCGCCCTCCTCCGGTTCCAGCGAGCAGGTGCAGTAGACGAGGCGCCCGCCCGGGCGGACCAGCCGTGCCGCCTTGTCGAGGAGCCTCGCCTGGAGCGCGGTGAGGCGGGGAAGGTCGCTCTCGCGCTTCGACCAGGCGACGTCCGGGTGGCGCCGCACCGTGCCGGTGGCGCTGCACGGCGCGTCGAGCAGCACCGCGTCGAAGGGCTGGTCCTCCGGCAGCGCCAGCGCGTCGACGGCCCGCACCTCGGCGGACAGGCCGAGACGGGCGAGGTTCGCCTCGAGCCGGCGCAGGCGCGGGGCCGAGCGGTCGACCGCCAGCACCGCGGCGCCCGCGGCGGCGAGCTGAGCGGTCTTGCCCCCGGGCGCCGCGCAGAGATCGGCGACCCGCTCGCCGGGCCGCACCCCGAGGAGATGGGCCGGCAGCGCCGCGGCGGCGTCCTGCACCCACCAGGCACCGTCCTGGAAGCCGGGCAGGTCCGGCACCGGGGTTCTGGCATCGTCGAGGCGCAGGCTCAAACCGCCCGGCAGGCGCCGGCCCTCGAGGCCCTCAGGAATCGGGGCGCCGGGGCGCAAGGTCAGGTCGAGCCCCGCCCCGCCTGCATGGGCGGCCGCGATGGCCCGGGCCGTCTCCTCGCCATAGGCGGCGACCCAGCGCCGCGCGAGCCAGCCCGGCGTGTTGAGGCGCAGGGGCTCGGCATCGCCCTCCTGGCGGATCGCGTCGCGCTCCCGGGCGATCCGGCGCAGGACCGCGTTGGCGAGGCCCGGGAGGTGCTGCAGGCCGGGCTCGGCCTTGGCGAGGCGCACCGCCAGGTCCACGGCGGCATGGTCCTGGACGTTGAGGTAGAGGATCTGCGCCGCCCCGGTGGCGAGCAGGGCGACGAGGCCCGGCTGGTCCTGCGGCAGGCCCTTCGCCAGGCGCTGGTCGAGCGCATGGAGGATCACCCCGAGATGCCGGAACGTCGTGGTGGCGATGGCGCGGGCGAGGCCCGCATCCTGCGGCGGCAGGGCGGCCCGGTGGACTGCCGGCTCCATCGCATCCTCGAGCGTGGTGCCGCGGTTCTTGCCGAGCAGGTCCGCCACGATCCCCCAGGCGAGGCGCCGCGCCGGCAGGCCGGCGACCGCCGGGCCCGCGATCGCCGGGCCTGCGACCTCGTTGTGCTGTTCGTCCATCCTCACCCCACCGCGCCCGTGGCGCGGACTGAAGGCCCCTGCGGACATGATCCGAGACCGGGCCCGACCTTGACGCTGCCGCCCGTGCCCTCCACCTCGGAGGGACCGGCGGCCTTGCGTTCCGGGGTGGCATCCGGCCGCCCGAGATGCAAGCGCCGCGACGTGGAGCGATCGAGAGTCGACCGATGAGCGAGAGCGAGGCCCCTGCAACCAAGTCCGAGCCGAGGACCCTGTCGCCGGCCGCGCAGCGTGCGCTGGCCGAGGCCGAGGCCCGGCGGGCCGAGATCGACGCCCGGGCCGGGGAGATCCGGCGCGAGCGCGAGATCAACGGCCGCGGCGGCCTGGAGCCGGTGCGCTACGACGATTGGGAAGTGAAGGGCCTGGCGACCGACTTCTGAGGGGTGCGGTGATGGGATTGCTCGACGGCCTGCTCGGCCATGGCAGCGACGCGGCGCCGGAGGCGGTGGCCCAGGAACTCGACGGGATGCTGGTCCCGGGCGAGACCGTGCAGGTGGCGTTCCGGGTGATCCGCGACCTGATGGTCTTCACCGACCGTCGGATGATCCTGATCGACAAGCAGGGCGTGACCGGGCGCAAAGTCTCCTACCTCACCGTGCCGTACCGGGCGATCACCTCGTTCGCGATCGAGAATGCGGGCAACTTCGACCTCGATTCGGAGCTGACGATCTGGGTCTCGGGCCGGCCCGACCCGATTTCTCGCACCCTCAAGCGCGGGGCCGACATTCGCGGCATCCAGCGGGCGATCGCCGCGACACTCCGGTAGCCCGGGATCCGGAACGCCCGCCGCCCGCTGCCGTTGGGGTCGCGAAGACGCGACGATGGGGCCGCGAAGTCCCCGATACGGACATGACGTCCCCGACACGGGACATCATGTCCCCGGCAGGAGCAGGATCATGGGCGACACGACGATCAAGACGGTGCCCGGCGGACAGTCGCCGCAGGGACCGCACGGCGAGCGCATCCTCGCCTCCGGCAAGCATGTCGCGATGCGGCTGTGGGCCGACGAGCCGCCGACCCACGACAAGCCGAGCGCCGCCCGCGACTACGAGACCGTCGGCTACGTGATCTCGGGCCGGGCGGAGCTGGTGGTCGAGGGCCAGACCGTGCGCCTGGAGCCGGGCGATTCCTGGCTGGTGCCGGCGGGGGCCCGGCACACCTACCGCATCCTCGAGACCTTCACCGCCGTCGAGGCCACCTCGCCGCCCGCGCAGGTGCACGGGCGCTAGAGCATCGTCCGATCGCGCTGCAATCGGATGATGCTCTAGGTCTTTGATTCTGCCGCATTTTCTGCGACGAACCGGGATCCGCTTCGTCGGAAAATGCTCCAGGGCTCAGCGCGTCACCACCACGGTGGCGCCGACCTGGACGCGGCCGTAGAGATCGGCCACGTCCTGGTTGTACATGCGGATGCAGCCATAGGACGCGAAGGTGCCGATCGATCCCGGCCGGTTGGTGCCGTGGATCGCGTACTCGCCGCGGTCGAGGGTGAGGGCCGCGGCGCCCATCGGGTTGCTCGGCGAGCCGCCGGCAATCACGTCCGGCAGGCGGGGATTGTCCCGCTTCACCTCGTCGGGCGGCGACCAGGCCGGCCGGAGGTATTTTCCGTCGATGCGGGCGTAGCCGGTCCATTGCTTGCCGGCCTTGCCGACCGCCACCGGGTAACGGATCGCCGTCCCGTCCCCGTTGATGAAGTACAGCCGCCGCTCGGCGGTCCGCACCACCACCGTGCCTGCTTCCGCGGCCGCGTCGAAGGCGACCAGCTCCCGCGCCACGGCCGGCCCGGCCGCCATCGTCACCGCGACGATCCCCGCCGCGATCCATCCACTCTGCTTGTGCATCCCTGCGGTCCTCGAGCGTGACCTTATCAGCCCCGTGATAATCCGCCGGGAAACCTGTCGTTCCGGTTGGCAAAGATGCTTGCCGGGGGATGAAGAGGGGGATGCGCGTCGGAAGCGTTAAGGGGCGGTATGCGCCGGCCCCGACCCTCCCCTCCGCGGGGGAGGGTGCCCGACGGAGCCGGGCGGGAGAGGGGCAGAGCGACGCTGATCCGGGAGGCGCCTGTCATCACGCGCGACCTCTCTGGAAGCGTGGTTCCCCTCTCCCGGCTCGCTCCGTTCGCCATCGTCCCCCGCGGAGGGGGGAGGGTTCAGGCCGGCGCACCGGTCAGCGCCTCACACCACCCTGAGCGGCTTCTCCAGCACCCGCAGCACCTGCGCCAGATCGTGCCCGCGCTTCAGGATGCGGCCGGTCTCGGCGATCACCGCATAGGCGCCCTGGCGCCGGGCGAGGCGCGGGTCCTTCTCGATGCGGTAGAGCGGCCGCTCGGAGGTGCGGCGGTGGATGGAGAACACCGCCTTCTCGCGGGTGAAGTCGATCGTGTAGTCCCGCCATTCGCCCTCGGCGACCATCCGGCCGTAGAGGTTCAGGATGATGCGCAGCTCGTCGCGATGGAATGACACCTGCGGTGCGGCGCGCGGGAAAGGTCCCGGGAAAGATACAACCTGGGCGCCGGCGCTCCAGCTTTCGGCCGTCTCTCCTTCGCTCATCGTGTCTCCTGCCTGTCGGGGTGATTCGCGCGGGATAATTCGCACGTCGGGCGCAGCGATGACGAGCCGGCGAACGACCCGCTCCTGACCATGATGGGATGGCACCCACGGCCCCGCAAGGGTTGCGCCGGAGAGACAGGGCGTCAGCAACTCGCCGATGCGAAGCGGAAATACGCGGAAACGGGCGCATACGCCCACAAATCGCCGTAATCGCGCCGCGCGCCGGCCTTGATGCGCGCGTAGGGGTAAGCCGACCTCATGGCCCGGCCCGTCGGCCGCTCCGGTACCCAGCCCCCCAGCCCCCGCGATGCCGGCGGGCCGGGCCTCCTCCGAGGTTTCGAGACCCAAATGACTTCAGGGCCGCCTCCTCGGAGCGCGGTCCTTTTTTGAGCCGGTGTCTCAGGGCTGCATCCACATCTGCGCGGCCAGCGCCCGGGCGCGGGTGACCCGGATGTGGTCGAGGGTCCAGAACCCGATCGACAGGGCTCCGGCGAGCAGCGCGACGGGCAAGGCGAGCGCCAGGACTGGGTTCTGCCGCGGCGGCGTGGTCATGCATCCTCCTTGTCGCGGGGCCCTGCGCCCATTCGGAACGCGCCCGCCGCCCAGAGGTGGCAGCAAGCCGCCCGCCCGCCAAGGGGGAGTGTCACCCTGCGAGCGGCGCGAAGAAGCAGAACACGTAGCCGCCGCGGTGGCACCAGTGGTAGCGCCCATCCTGGCTCGGCCGCACCTTCGCCATCGGCACGAAGATCCCGTGCGTCTGGTAGCCGCCCGGTACCTCGACGGCGTCGGAGATCGGCTCGCAATCCTGGTCCGAGCAGCACTCGAAGGGATACCAGGAATGCGCCGGCTGGACGAGGGAGAGCGCGGCGACGGCGAGGGCGACCTTCATGGGCAGCATACCTCCAGCGGTTGAATCCGGGCCGAGCGAGGCCGGAAGCCGGGAGCGGCATGCCGCGTGCCAAATGCCGTGAGCCCAAGACACGACAGCGCGAGCGCGTGACCGGACCCGTAGGGCCTCAGGCATCCTCCCCGTTCCGGCGCCTCGACGCGCCTTCGTTGCGGCCGATCATCGCGCCGCGGCGCCCGGAAGGGAACGTCATCGGGTGGATTGAGAGGGATTTCGAAACCGCAACGCGCGCACATCTGCGCGATGCGCCCCTTCGATGCCCGCCACGCCGCCCGCTACCCCGTCCTCATCGGCTGCGACGAGGTCGGCCGCGGCGCGCTCTGCGGCCCCGTGATCGTGGCGGCGGTGCATTTCGACCCCGCCGCCCTGCCGGGCGACCTGCTGGAGGCCCTCGACGACAGCAAGCGCCTCGACGCCGCCACCCGCGAGCACCTGGCGCCGCGGATCTCGGCCGCTTGCCGCGTGGCGCTGGCCGGCGCCTCCCGCGACCTGATCGACCGGATCAACGTGCGCGCCGCCACCCTCGACGCCATGCGCCGCGCGGTCCTGCGCCTCGGCATCGACGCGGAGGTGGCGGTGGACGGGCGCGACGTGCCCCCCGGCCTGCCCCTGCCCTGCCGGGCGTTCGTCGGCGGCGACCGGCTGGTGCCGCAGGTCGCCGCCAGCTCGATCGTCGCCAAGGTGGTGCGCGACCGGCTGATGCGGGCGCTGGCCCGGCGCCACCCGGCCTATGCCTGGGAGCGCAATGTCGGCTACGGCACCGCCGTGCACCGGGCCGCGATGGCGAGCCTCGGCCTCACCCGGCATCACCGGCTCAGCTTCAAGTCCCGCAAGGTATGAGCCGGCGCATGCGCCCCCGGCGCTTCCGCTTCCCGCCCGGAGCGTCGTAAGCTCCCGGCGACGCGGACGCGCACGAGCCGAACGGCCGGCGCCGCCAGGGAGGACACAGCGTGACCACGACGACCCCGAGGGCTGCCCGATGATGACCCCGATGTCGCGCCGGGTGATGAACCTCGCCCATTCCCTCACCCAGGCCGCCGCGCGTCACCCGGACCGCCCGGCCATCGTCTGGGGCGAGCGGAGCTGGAGCTGGGGCCAGTTCGACGACCGGGTGTCGGCGCTGGCGGCGGCGCTTAGCCAGCGCGGGATCGCCAAGGGAGACCGGCTGCTGGTCCATGCCCGCAACGGCAACGCCATCCTGGAGATCATGTACGCGGCGTTCCGGCTCGGCGCGGTGTTCGTGCCGACGAACTTCCGGCTGATGCCGGGCGACGTCGCCTATCTGGCGCAGCAATCGGGCGCGACCGCCTTCCTGTGCCACGCCGACTACCCGGACCACGTCGCCGCCGTGCAGGCGGCCTGCCCGGATCTGCGCCACGTCGTCGTCATCGGCGAGGGGCCAGCCGCCGGCGTCGCCTACGAGGACGTGGTGGCGGAGGGCGCGGGCCAATGCGTGGCGAACGCCTCCGTCCAGCACGACGATCCGTGCTGGTTCTTCTACACGTCCGGCACCACCGGCAAGCCGAAGGCCGCGGTGCTGACCCATGGCCAGATGGCCTTCGTGATCACCAACCACCTCTGCGACCTGATGCCGGGCACCAGCCCGGAGACGGACGCTTCCCTGGTGGTGGCGCCGCTCTCGCACGGGGCCGGGGTGCACGCGGTGGCGCAGGTCGCCCGCGCCGTGACCTCCGTGCTGCCGGCCTCCGAGCGCTTCGACGCGGCCGAGGTCTGGGGTCTGGTGGCGCGCCACCGGATCACCAACATGTTCACGGTGCCGACGATCCTGAAGATGATGGTCGAGCATCCGGCGGTCGACGCCCACGACCACTCGTCCCTGCGCTACATCATCTATGCTGGCGCGCCGATGTACCGCGAGGACCAGAAGCGGGCGCTTCGCACCCTCGGCAAGGTGATCGTGCAGTATTTCGGCCTCGGCGAGGTCACCGGCAACATCACGGTGCTGCCGCCGGCCCTGCACGAGGCCGAGGACGGGCCGGGGGTGAAGATCGGCACCTGCGGCTTCGAGCGCACCGGCATGCAGGTGCAGATCCAGGATCCGGAGGGCCGCGAGGTCGCGCCCGGCGAGACCGGCGAGATCTGCGTCTGCGGCCCGGCGGTGTTCGCCGGATACTGGGAGAACCCGAAGGCCAATGCCGAGGCCTTTCGCGACGGCTGGTTCCGCACCGGCGACCTCGGCACCCTCGACGCGGAGCGGTTCCTCTACATCACCGGCCGCGCCTCCGACATGTACATCTCGGGCGGCTCGAACATCTACCCGCGGGAGATCGAGGAGAAGATCCTGGCCCATCCGGCGGTGGCCGAGACCGCGGTGCTCGGCGTGCCCGACCCGACCTGGGGCGAGATCGGCATCGCGGTCTGCGTCGCCCGCGAGGGCATGACACTCTCCGAGGACGACGTGATGGCGTTCCTGTTCGACAAGGTCGCCCGCTACAAGCTGCCGCGCCGGGTCATCCTGCGCGACTCGCTGCCGAAATCCGGCTACGGCAAGATCACCAAGAAGATGGTGCGGGAAGAGTTGGAGGCGGCGGGCCTTCTGGGCGGGAAGGCGCAGGGATGAGCGCGCCCCAGACGCGGACCGAAGCGCCCTTCGCCACCCTCGCCCAGCCGGGCCCCGCCCGGCCGGAGCGCTGGCTTGCCGCCAGCGGCGCCCTCCTCCATCGCGCCTTCGACCTGGCGCCGGGGCGCACGCTCCTCGACGCCGTCGCCGGGCCGCTCACTGAAGCCGGGATGCGGGGCGGCGTGGTGCATCTCTCCGGCGGGACCTTCTCGCCCTTCGCCTACGTGATGCCGGCCCTCTCGTCGGATCCGCGCTTCGCCGCCTATTACAGCGAGACCTTCCGCCCGGCGGGCGAGACCCGGCTGGAACGGGCGAGCGTCACCTTCGGCGAGCGCGACGGCGCGGGCTTCCTGCACGTCCACGGCACCTGGATCGAGCCCGACGGGCAACGCCGCGCCGGTCACCTGCTGCCGGCGGAGGTCGTGATCGCGGAACCGGTCCGGGCAGAGGCCTGGGGCGCGGCGGGCGCGGCTTGGCGGGTCATCCCGGATGCCGAGACCAATTTTTCGCTCTTCACCCCGGTTCCCCTGTCGGCGGGAGAGCCCGGGTGCCTGCTCCTGAAGATCCAGCCGAACGAGGAGATCCACGCCGCGATCGAGGCGGCCGCCCGCGCGCACGGCCTCGCGACGGCGCGGGTGCGCGGCATCGGCAGCATCGTGCAGCCGGCCTTCGCCGACGGGCGGGTGATCCCCACGGATGCCAGCGAGGTGTTGATTCCCGACGGGACCGTGCGCTCCGGGCCTGACGGTGACCTGGTCGCGCATCTCGATATCGCGGTGGTTGACGTGGCGGGCGCCATCCACGAGGGGGTCTTGCTCCGCGGCGCCAACGCCGCCTGCATCACTTTCGAGCTGTGCCTGACGGCGGAGTGAGGGCGTCGCGCGCGACGACGTAGACATGCACCAGCTCCTGGCGATTCCGCGCCGGGGCGTGGATCACCGCCTCGCGCCGGAAGGTCAGGCCGTAGGCCCGCATCACCGCGAAGGAGCCGGCATTCTCCGGTTGCGCGCTGGCCTCGATCCGGTCGACGTCGAGCCACGCGACCGCGACCGGGAGCAGCGCGTTGGCCGCCTCGCGCAGGTAGCCCCGGCGATGATGCGCCTCGCCGAGCCAGTAGCCGAGGGCGGCTTTTCGCGGGTCCTCGCGGGTCCGGTGCAGCATGATCCAGCCGAGGAGTTCGCCGGTGTCGCGGGCGGTCACTGCGAGCGACAGCGCCTGCCCCGACTCCGCCATGGCGCGCGCCGTCGCGATCCGCTCCCGCGCCATCGCGACGGTGAAGGGCAGCGGCCAGGAGGCGAGCCATTGGCTCACCGCCGGGGTCATCATGGCGCTCGTCGCCTCCGCGTCCTCGGGGGCGACGGGGCGTAGGTGCAGGCGGGGCGTGTCGAGGGTGGGCGGAAGCCGGCCGGTCATGGTGGGAAGGTAGCAGGGATTTCCCTAGGGGAAAGACGCATCGGTCCTTCCCGCGGATGGCAAGGTTGCCCGACGAAAAACCCGCGCCTCATCCGGTGATGCGCACCCGCCTCAAAACAAACTGTACTGCCCACCCACCCCCACCGGCACCGCGAACAGATCCGTCCGCAACCGCATCCTCTCCGCCGGATAGCCGAGCCGGCTCATCGCCACGCGCATCCGCTGGTCCAGCAGATCCGCATAAGGCCCCGTCCCGGTGAAGCGCCGCCCATAGGTCGCGTCATAGACCTTGCCGCCGCGGGCCTCGCTCAGCAGCGCGAAGGTCCGACCCGCCCGGTCGGGATAGTGCTCGGAAAACCAGTCGCGCATCAGGTCGGCGAGTTCGTGCGGCAGACGCAGGAGCACACCGCCGGCCTCGCTGGCGCCCGCCTCCCGGGCGCGGGCGAGCACGGCCTCGATCTCGTGGTCGTTGAGGCCCGGGATCAGCGGCGCCACCAGCACCATCACCGGTACCCCAGCCGCGGCCAGGGTCCGGATCGCCGCCAGGCGCTTCTCCGGCCGCGGGGCGCGGGGCTCCATCCGGCGGGCGAGGTCGGGGTCGAGGGTCGTGACCGAGAGCGCGACCTTCACCAGGCCTTGCGCCGCCATCGGCGCCAGGATGTCGAGGTCGCGCAGGACGAGGTCGGACTTGGTGACGAGGCCGACCGGGTGGCGGAAGCGCGCCAGCACCTCGAGGATGCCGCGCGTGAGGCGGTAGCGCCGCTCGATCGGCTGGTACGGGTCGGTGGCGGTGCCGAGCGCGATGGTGCGGGGCGCGTAGCCCCGAGCCGACAGTTCCCGCTCCAGGAGGGCGGCGGCGTCGGGCTTGGCGAAGAGCTTGGTCTCGAAGTCGAGCCCCGGCGACAGGCCCGCATAGGCGTGGTTCGGCCGGGCGAAGCAGTAGACGCAGCCATGCTCGCAGCCGCGATACGGATTGATCGAGCGGTCGAAGCCGATATCGGGCGAGTCGTTGCGGGTGATGATGCTGCGCGCCCGCTCCAGCGTCACCTCGGTGCGCAGCGGCGGCAGCTCCTCCTCGATCTCCCAGCCATCCGCGAAGGCCTCGCGCGCGGCGGCCTCGAACCGGCCGGTCGGGTTGGCGGTGGCGCCGCGCCCGCGGCGGGATTCCGCCACCGGAGTCGACCCGGCGAGGCGCCGCGCCGCCCACCCGCATCCCGATTCCATTCTGGTCTCCCCCGTCGAACGCGGCCGAGATTTGAACAAAACAGGAACAAGCGCAAGTGCCAACGATCAAGGCAGGACGCGCCGCCTCCCATCCGCTATGGCGCGATCATGTTCACGGCAGCCATCCACCTTCCCGGCGCGATCGATCCGGAGCGCATCGACGCCCTCGCCGACACCCTGGCGGCCCTCGTGGCCGGCGTCGCGGCGGGCGTGGTGGGCGATGCGGTGATCGCAGCAGAGCATCCGGACGATCCGGAGGTCGCCACCATGGCGGAGAGCACCGGGGCGGCCCTGGTGGCGCGGGGCAAGAGCCCGTGGGTGGCGGCGGCAGGATTGGCGCGCCGGCCCTGGATGCTGTGCCTGGAGGCCGGGGACGTGCCGGCGGAGGGCTGGATCCGCGTGCTCGACCGGTTCGGCGCCACGACGCAAGCCGACGCGGTCGGCCGGCTGCGCCGCCCGCACGCCGCCCTGTTCGAGCGGATCGCCGGGCGGCGCGAGGCGCTGACAGGCACCCGCCAGGTGCGGGCCGGCGACCTCGTGCGGGTGCAGGCCGTGCGGGCGGGCCTGCCGCTCAAGGCCCGCCTGCCGGTCAGGCCCCTGCGGGGGGCGCTGCTGCGGGGCTGATCGAACCGCGCTTCAGGTGCTCGTCGAGGCGCGGCATGATCTCGACGAAGTTGCACGGCCGGTGCCGGTAATCGAGCTGGGCCGCCAGGATGCCGTCCCAGGCGTCGCGGCAGGCCCCGGGCGAGCCCGGCAGCACGAAGACGTAGGTGGCTTTCACCACTCCGGCGGTGGCCCGCGATTGCAGGGTCGAGGTGCCGATCTTGTCGTAGGAGATGCGGTGGAAGATCGCCGAGAACCCGTCCATCCGCTTCTCGAACAGCGGCTCCAGCGCCTCCGGCGTCACGTCGCGGCCGGTGAAGCCCGTGCCGCCGGTCGTGATGACGACGTCCACGGCCGGATCCGCCGCCCATTCCCGCACCTGAACGCGGATCGCCTCGACGTCATCCGGCACGATCGCCCGGGCGGCGAGGCGGTGGCCCGCTTGTGTCAGGCGCTCGGCGAGCGTGTCGCCCGAGCGGTCGTCGGCGAGCGTGCGGGTATCCGAGACGGTGAGCACCGCGATGCCGAGCGGCACGAAGGCGCGGGCCTGGTCGAGCCCGGCCATCAGAGCTGCGCGGCCCGGAAGGTGTCGCAGGACTGGGTCTGGCCGCTGCGATAGCCGGTCTGGAACCAGCGCATGCGCTGGGCCGAGGAGCCGTGGGTGAAGGAATCCGGCACGACGTAGCCCTGGCTCTGCTTCTGCAGCCGGTCGTCGCCGATGGCGCTTGCCGCCTGCATCGCCTCCTCGATGTCGCCGGGCTCCAGCGCCTTGAAGCGGTCGTCCGAGTTCTTGGCCCAGACGCCGGCGAGGCAATCGGCCATCAGCTCGACGCGGACCGAGAGGGCGTTCGATTCGCGCTCGCCGACCTGCTGCTGCTTGCGCTGCACCTTCGGCAGGATGCCGAGCACGTCCTGGACGTGGTGGCCGACCTCGTGGGCGATGACGTAGGCGTAGGCGAAGTCGCCCTTCACCCGGAACTTCTGCTCCATCTCCTTGAAGAAGGTGGTGTCGAGATAGACCTTCTTGTCGAGCGGGCAGTAGAACGGGCCCATCGCGGCCCGTGCCTGGCCGCAGCCGCTGCGGGTGCCGCCGGTATAGAGCACCATCGTGGTCGGGGTGTATTGCCGCCCGGTCTGGTTCGGCAGCACCTGGTTCCACACGTCCTCGGTGTTGCCGAGGATGGCGGCGGCGAACTTGCCGGTCTGGTCCGAGGGGGCGCCGGTGCGCCGGTCGGGCTGCTGGCCCTGCTGCTGGCCTTGTTCCTGGGGCGCGCGCTGGCGCGTCACGGTCTCGGCGCCGCCGATCAGGATCGCCGGGTTGATGCCGGTGACCCAGCCGATGATGCACAGGATCACGATGGTGCCGATGCCGAGGCCCCCGGCACCGCCTCCGGGGAAGCCGAAGCCTCCGCCGCCGCCGCCTTCGCCGCGACGGTCCTCGACGTTGTCGGAGGTGCGAAAATCTTCCCAGCGCATGGTCAGCTACCCGTTGGCCCCTTGCCTCATGCGGCGACGGCTACGCGGCGCAGGCCTGAGGCTCAAGAGTAATCGACGGGAGCCGGCACGGTTCCGCTTAGGCGGCCTACCGCTCCCCCTCGTCGAGGGCGGCGCGCAACGCGCGGAAGTCGCGCCAGGCGAGGCGCTTCTGCAGCGGCTGGCGCAGCAGGTAGGCCGGGTGGAGGGTGGCGAGCAGCCGGATCTCGCGCTTGCCGGTGCGATAGGGGAACCAGCGGCCGCGGGACTTCAGGATGCCGTCCTTGGTGCCGGCAAGCGCCTGCGTGGCGACGCCGCCGAGGCAGACCAGGAAGTCGGGATCGGCCAGCGCGATCTGTCGCTCGATGAACGGCTTGCAGGTCGCGATCTCCTGCGGGGTCGGGTTGCGGTTGCCCGGCGGGCGCCAGGGGACGACGTTGCCCACATAGGCGTTCGAGCGGTCGAGGCCGATCGCCGCCATCATCCGGTCGAGGAGCTGGCCCGAGCGGCCCATGAACGGCTTGCCCACCCGGTCCTCGTCGGCGCCGGGCGCCTCGCCGACGAACATGACCCGCGCCTGCGGGTTGCCGTCGGCGAAGACGAGGTTCTTGGCGGTGAAGCGAAGCGCGCAGCTCTCGAACCGGGCAAGCAGGCCTTCCAGCTCCTCCAGGCTCGCGGCGGTGGCGGCGAGCTCGCGGGCATCGCCCGCCGCCTCGCCGGGGGCCGCGGCGGCGGAGCGCCCATAGGTGCTGGGCGTCTCCGCCCGAGGGGCTTCTCGTCGCGGGATCTCCTGTCGACCCGAGACCTCCTGTCGAGGCGGGATCTCCTGGCGCGCGGGCACCAGCCGGGCCGGCTCATCGGGCGGCGGCGGTTCCGCCGACGCGGCGCGGCAGGTCGGTGCCTCGGGCTCTGCCGCTTCCCGCGCCGCCCGGCGCGGCGCCTCCGGCTCGGCGAAGCGGTCGTGCGGCGTCTCGTCCAGCACGGCATCGACGCCCGCCGCGACGTGGAAGTCGAGGAAGGAGAGAAGGTCGCGGCTGTCGGAAGCGTCGGGTGTCATAAGTCTGATGTGGCGTGCCGCGCGGCTGTGGACAACAGGCGCGACATGACGCGCACAGGCATTCTCGCGCGTGAGGGCCGGGCGCCGCCGCTTGCGCCCGGGGACACGCCGTCGCACGGTCCGGCCGCCGGAACCGCTTGAGGCGGCCCGAGATCGTTTATATGTGAACTATTGCGACACCAGGGAGGAACGGGATGGAGCTGCCGGAACGCGAGGCGATGGACTTCGACGTGGTGATCGTCGGAGCGGGTCCGGCCGGGCTGGCTGCCGCCATCCAGCTCAAGCAGCTCGCGGCCGAAGCCGGCACCGAGGTGTCGGTGGTGGTGGTCGAGAAGGGCAGCGAGGTCGGCGCCCACATCCTGTCGGGCGCCGTCATCGACCCGAGCGGCCTCGACTCGCTGGTGCCCGACTGGCGCGAGGATCCGGACCGCCCCCTCAAGACCGAGGTGGTGAAGGACGAGTTCATGTTCCTCGGGCCGGCCGGCGGCATCAGCCTGCCGAACATCGCCTTCCCGAAGCTGATGAGCAACCACGGCAACTTCGTCGGCTCGCTCTCCAATGTGACCAAGTATCTCGGCCGCAAGGCGGAGGAGCTGGGCGTCGAGATCTATCCGGGCTTCCCGGCGGCCGAGATCCTGTACGACGAGGCCGGCGCGGTGGTCGGCATCGCCACCGGCGATCTCGGCATCGCCCGCTCGGGCGAGGCACGGGACGACTTCACCCGCGGCATGGAGCTGCGCGCCAAGTACACGGTGTTCGGCGAGGGCGCCCGCGGCTCGCTGACCAAGAAGCTGATCGACCGCTACCGCCTCAACCAGCATTCCGACCACCAGAAGTACGGGCTCGGCGTGAAGGAGCTGTGGCAGGTCAAGCCCGAAAAATTCCGGCCGGGGCTGGTGCAGCACTCGATGGGCTGGCCGCTGCCGAACAAGGCCGGCGGCGGCTCGTGGCTCTACCACTTCGACGACCACCTGGTCTCGGTCGGGTTCGTGACGCACCTGAACTACGAGAACCCGACCCTGTCGCCGTTCGAGGAGTTCCAGCGCTTCAAGACCCACCCGATGATCCGCGACGTGTTCGAGGGCGCCAAGCGCATCGGCTACGGCGCGCGGGCGATCATGGAGGGCGGCTGGCAATCGGTGCCGAAGCTCGTCTTCCCGGGCGGCTGCCTCGTCGGCGATTCCGCCGGCTTCGTCAACGTGCCGCGGATCAAGGGCTCGCACAACGCGGTGCTGTCCGGCATGCAGGCCGCCGGCGCGATCCACGAGGCGCTGGCCGCCGGCCGGGCCCAGGACGAGCTGACCTCCTACGAGGAGGGCTGGCGGTCGAGCCCGATCGGCTACGACCTGAAGCGGGTGCGCAACGTCAAGCCGCTCTGGTCGAAATACGGCACGGTGATCGGCGTGGGACTGGGGGGCCTCGACATGTGGCTCAACGAGCTTGCCGGCCTGTCGCTGTTCGGCACGCTGAGCCACGGCAAGCCGGACTATGCCTGCACCAAGCCGCTCAAGGACGTGACGCCGATCAAGTACCCCAGGCCCGACGGGGTGCTGACCTTCGATCGTCTCTCGTCGGTCTACCTCTCGAACACCAACCACGAGGAAGATCAGCCGGTCCACCTCCAGGTCAAGGATATGGGCCTGCAGAAATCCTCCGAGCACGATGTGTTCGGCGGGCCTTCCGGCCGCTACTGCCCGGCAGGCGTCTACGAGTGGATCGAGGAGGGCGGTGCGCCGCGCTACCAGATCAACGCGCAGAACTGCGTCCACTGCAAGACCTGCGACATCAAGGACCCGAACCAGAACATCAACTGGGTCACGCCGGAAGGTCCCGGCGGTCCGAACTACATCAATATGTGAGAAGGCGCGCGGGCTCGGATCGCGGGCCCGCGCGTTCCTTCGACACTCTGCCTGACCGGACGACGTCCGCGCGGTCGGGCAGGATCGCGCTGAACGGTTCGACCTCGCGGAAGCAGGTCCGCTGAAGCAGCGCCCGATCACGGTGCCTGACGGTACGCGACCGTAACGTGAAGGCCGCAAGCATTGGCTGTCCCACCCGCACCCTCATCCCGAGGTGCCGGCGATCTTCAATCGACTGACACCTCAGGATGAGGGCGTGGATGGGGTGGGCTGGCAACCGCCACGTCGGACAATGCTTGCGCCCGGCCGGCGTCCGGACTGCGCGACGCGGCAGCCCCCTTCTCCATCACGGGCGCACCGGCGCAATCGGCCGGGTCTCGCCCAAGACGAACGATCCGGGGACGCGGCAGCGCGAGCCGCCGGCCCTACCCCTCCACCACCAGCTCCACCCGGTCCGCCGCGAACAGGCTGCGCGTCGCCTGGATCGGCACGCCTGCCGCGTCGACATTGACGCTGGTGAGCACGATCAGGACCCGGCCGGGCGCCAGATCGAGGCGGGCGGCCTCGTCGGCGGCGGCGGGGCGGGCGCCGATGCGCGTCGAGAGACGGGTGTAATCGGCGATGCCGAACTCCGCATAGGCCCGGGTGAGCGAGCCGAGCGCCGCGTAGGCGCGGTCGAACCCATCGAAGCGCGGCAGCGGCAGGCAGGTGCGGGCGGTCGAGAGCGGCGTGTCGTCGGCGCGGTGGATCGTCTGCAACTCGAGCATGGCTGAGCCGGGAGCGATCGCCAAGGCCTCGGCAGTCGCCGCATCCGCCGGCACGGCGGCGGCCCCGAGCAGGTCGCCCCAGGCCTCGCGACCCGCCTTGCTGACGATCTCCGAGAAGCGGGTGCGCCGGCCGATCGGATAGGCGAGCCGCGGCGTCTCCACGAAGGTGCCGCGCCCTTGCGTCGCCCGCACCAGCCCGCGCTCGGCCAAGGCTGCCAGCGCCCGGCGCACGGTGTGGCGGTTGACCCCGAACCGGGCCGCCAGGGCCGCCTCCGTCGGCAGCTGGCTGCCCGCGGCGAGGCGACCGGCCTCGATGTCGGCGGAGAGGCCGTCCGCGATCTGGCGCCACGCCGCCAGACCCTCGCCCCGCGCCAGGACCGTCACCGTGCCGTCGCTGCCCGCGCCCATACCGTCATCCAAACTTCATTTGCCCGAGGTTCGTTGGTTGTCTATACCACTAGACAACACGGAGGCCAGCAGGCAATCCCGATGCCGGACCATACCCCACCCTTGAGCGAATCGCCCGATCCCGCCGCCCGCCGCGCCGTGATGGCGCTCTGCGGCGAGGCCCGCGCGGAGGAGCTGCGCGACGCCCTGGCGGCGCTCGGTGCCGTCGACGAGCCCGAGGACCTGCGCCCGCCGGAGACCGGCCTGGTGATGACCCGCGGCCGCATCGGCGGCGACGGACAGCCATTCAACCTCGGCGAGGCGACGGTGACCCGGGCGGCGGTGCGCTTGAGCGGCGGCGAGACCGGCTTTGCCTATCATCTCGGCCGCGACCGGGCGAAGGCGCGGCTCGCCGCGACCCTCGACGCCCTGTGGCAGCGGCCGGAACGGCGCGAGGCGGTCGAGGCCGTACTCGCCCCCGTCGCAATCCGCCGCAGGCATGAGCGCGCGGCCGAGGCCCGCCGGATCGCGGCGACGCGGGTGAACTTCTTCACCATGGCCCGGGGAGAAGACTGATGCTCGCTCGCGGCTTTGCCGATCCCGTCCACGACGCCCAGGGCGTCTTCCGCGCCGTGATGGATGCGCTGGCGCGTCCCGGCACGATCCAGCCTCTCGCGACGGACCTGGATCCCCCGGCGCCGCTCGACCCCGAACTCGCCGCGGTCGCGCTGGCGCTGGCCGACGGCGACGCGCCGCTCTGGCTCGATGCGGCCCTCGCGCGGAGCCCGGCCGTGGCGGGTTTTCTCCGCTTCCACACCGGCGCGCGCATCACCGAAAATCCGGCGGAAGCGGCCTTCGCGCTGGTCTCAGACCCCGCCGCCTGCCCGGAATTCGGCATGTTCGCGCAAGGAACGCCGGCCTATCCGGACCGTTCGGCGACCCTGGTGCTGGCGGTCTCCGACCTCTCGGACCGCGCGGGCTGGCGCCTCGACGGACCGGGCATCCGGGGCAGCGCCCGCCTCGCCGCCGCGCCGCTGCCGGCGGACATGCTCGACCGGCTCGCCCGCAACCATGCGGGCTTCCCGCAGGGGATCGATCTGATCCTCGCAGCAGCCGGCCGCCTCGCGGCCCTGCCGCGCTCCACCCGCGTCACCGGAGGCTAGCGCCATGTACGTGGCCGTGAAGGGCGGCGAGGCCGCCATCGCCAATGCGCACCGGCTGCTCGCCGAGACCCGCCGGGGCGACACGAGCGTGCCCGAGCTCTCGGTGGCGCAGATCCGCGAACAGATGGCCTTGCTGGTCGACCGGGTGATGACCGAGGGCTCGCTGCACGATCCCGACCTCGCCGCCCTCGCCCTCAAGCAGGCCCGCGGCGACCTCATCGAGGCGGTGTTCCTGGTGCGGGCCTACCGCACCACCCTCCCCCGCTTCGGCGCCTCCGAGCCGGTCGAGACCGGCGCCATGACCTTACGCCGGCGGATCTCCGCCACCTACAAGGACCTGCCCGGCGGCCAGGTGCTCGGCCCCACCTTCGACTACACCCACCGGCTGATCGACTTCGCGCTCGCCGCCGAGGGCGAAGCGCCTCCGGCCGGAGAGGCCGAGCCGCTGGCGGATGCCGCCCACGCCCCACGGGTCACCGATCTGTTGGGCCATGACGGCCTGATCGAGCCCTCCGCCCCCGACGACGGCACCCCGCCCGGCGACCTCACCCGCGAACCGCTCGACTTCCCGGCCGACCGGGCCTTGCGGCTGCAAGCGCTGGCGCGCGGCGACGAGGGCTTCGTCCTGGCGCTCGGCTACTCGACGCAGCGCGGCTACGGCCGCACCCACCCCTTCGTCGGCGAGATCCGGGTCGGCACGGTGGCGGTCGAGTTCGTCCCGGAGGAGCTGGGCTTTGCCGTCCCCCTCGGCGAGATCGCCCTCACCGAGTGCCAGATGGTCAACCAGTTCCACGGCAACGCCGAGGTGCCGCCCCAGTTCACCCGCGGCTACGGCCTCGCCTTCGGCCAGAGCGAGCGCAAGGCGATGGCGATGGCCCTCGTCGACCGCGCCTTGCGTGCGGAGGAACTCGGCGAGCCGGTCGGCGCCCCGGCGCAGGACCAGGAATTCGTGCTCGCCCATTGCGACGCGCTCCAGGCCACCGGCTTCGTCGAGCACCTGAAACTGCCGCACTACGTCGATTTCCAGGCCGAGCTGGAGCTGGTGCGGCGCCTGCGCGCCGAGCACGCCGCCCGGCACGCGACGCCTGAGACCGAGATGAAGGAGGCCGCGGAATGAGCGCCGCCACGCCTGAGACCGGCTACAACTTCGCCTATCTCGACGAGGGCACCAAGCGGATGATCCGCCGGGCGATCCTCAAGGCCATCGCGATCCCCGGCTACCAGGTGCCCTTCGCCTCCCGCGAGATGCCGATGCCCTATGGCTGGGGCACCGGCGGCGTGCAGGTCACCGCCGCGATCCTCGGGCGGAGCGACGTGCTCAAGGTCATCGACCAGGGCTCGGACGACACCACCAACGCGGTCTCGATCCGCGCCTTCTTCGCCCGCACGGCGGGGGTCGCGGTCACCACCCGCACGCGCGACGCGACCGTGATCCAGACCCGCCACCGCATCCCGGAGGCGCCGCTGCATGACGGCCAGGTGCTGGTCTACCAGGTGCCGATCCCCGAGCCGCTGCGCTTCCTGGAGCCGCGGGAGACCGAGACGCGCCAGCTTCATGCCCTGTCCGAGTACGGGCTGATGCATGTCAAGCTCTACGAGGACATCGCCCGCCACGGCCACATCGCCACCACCTACGCCTACCCGGTCGAGGTGGCGGGCCGCTACGTCATGGACCCCTCGCCGACCCCGAAATTCGACAACCCGAAGATGGACGATTGCCCGGCGCTCCAATTGTTCGGCGCGGGGCGCGAGAAGCGGATCTATGCCGTGCCGCCGCACACGCGGGTCCGGAGCCTCGATTTCGAGGACCATCCGTTCATGGTCCAGAGCTTCGACAGGCCGTGTGCGCTCTGCGGCGCCGAGGGCGTCTATCTCGACGAGGTGCTGCTCGACGATGCCGGCGGGCGGATGTTCGTCTGCTCCGACACCGACCATTGCGAGGAGCGGCGGGCTCAAGGGCATGTCGGGACCGGCGGGGTCGAGGAGACGGCGCATGGCCGACCCCGCAATGGCTGAGGCCGTCATCCGCCGCGCCGGCACGCCCGACCTGCCGGCCGTGCTCGGCCTCTACGCCGAGCTGAACAACGCCCGGGTCGCGACCTTGCCACAAGCCGAGGCTCTGCTCGCGCGCCTCGACGCCTATCCCGATTACGGGCTCTACGTGGCGGAGATCGAGGGGCGCATCGTCGGCACCTTCTGCCTCGTGATCCTCGACAACATCGCCCATTGGGGCACGCCCTCCGCCCTCGTCGAGAGCGTGGTGGTGGCAGAAGCCCAGCGCGGCACCGGCCTCGGCCGGCGGATGATGCGGGAGGCCGGCCGGCTCGCGGCCGGGAAGGGCTGCTACAAGCTCGCCCTGTCCTCGAACGTCGACGCCAAGCCCGCGCACCGCTTCTACGAGAGCCTCGGCTTCGAGGCCTACGGCTACAGCTTCCGCCTGGATCCCCCCTTCACCGGCGACACGGAGGAGACCGCATGAGCGACGCCCTGCTCCAGGCCCGCGGCCTGACCAAGCATTACGGCGCCCGCCTCGGCTGCGCCGAAGTGTCCTTCGATCTCGATCCCGGCGAGGTGCTGGCGATCGTCGGCGAATCCGGGTCCGGCAAGTCGACGCTTCTCTCGCTCATCGCCACCGAGCTCCAGCCCGATTCCGGCAGCGTCTCCTACCGGATGCGCGACGGGGCATTGCGCGACCTCGGCCATCTCTCGGACGCCGAGCGCCGGGCCCTGATGCGCACCGACTGGGGCTTCGTGCGCCAGGACGCCCGACAGGGCCTGCGCATGGCGGTCTCGGCCGGCGGCAATGTCGGCGAGCGGCTGATGGGAGCCGGCGCCCGCCACTACGGCACCATCCGCGGCACCGCCCTCGACTGGCTGGCCAAGGTCGAGATCGCCGCCGACCGGGTCGACGACCCCCCGACGCGGTTCTCCGGCGGCATGCGCCAGCGGCTCCAGATCGCCCGCAACCTCGTCACCGGCCCGCGCCTAGTGCTGATGGACGAGCCGACCTCGGGGCTCGACGTCTCGGTCCAGGCGCGCCTCCTCGACCTGATCCGCGGCCTCGTCGCCGAGCTCGGCCTCGCCGTCATCATCGTCACCCACGACCTCGCGGTGGCCCGGCTCCTGTCGCACCGGGTGATGGTGATGCGGGCCGGCCGGGTGATCGAGACCGGCCTCACCGACCAGGTGCTCGACGATCCCCGTGAGCCCTACACCCAGCTCCTCGTCTCCTCGGTGCTCGCCGCATGATGCCCGCCCTCGAATTCCGCGACGTGGCCAAGACCTTCACCCTGCACCTGCGCGGCGGCGTGCAGCTGCCGGTGATGGCCGGGGCCGACCTCGCCGTGCACCCGGGCGAGTGCGTGGTGCTCGGCGGGCCCTCGGGGGCGGGCAAGTCCTCGCTCCTCAAGATGGCCTACGGCAATTACCGCTGCGACCGCGGGCAGATCTGGGTGCGGGACGGGGAGGACCGCATCGACGTCGCCGCGGCCTCGCCCCGGCAGGTGCTGGCCTTGCGCCGCCGCACCATCTCCTACGTGTCGCAGTTCCTGCGGGTGATCCCGCGGGTCGGCGCCCGCGAGGTGGTGGCCTCGGCCGGCCGCGAGGGCGGTCTTCCGGCCGAACTCGCCCTCGCCCGCGCCGAGGAGCTGCTGTCCCGCCTCAATCTCCCTGAGCGCCTGTGGGACCTGCCGCCCGCGACCTTCTCGGGCGGCGAGCAGCAGCGGGTGAACATCGCCCGCGGGCTGATCGCCGAGCGGCCGATCCTGCTCCTCGACGAGCCCACCGCCTCCCTCGACGCGCAGAACCGCGCCGTGGTGGTGGAGCTGATCCGCGCCCGCCAGGCGGCCGGGGCCGCGCTGCTGGGCATCTTCCACGACACCGACGTGCGCGAGGCGGTGGCGACCCGGGTGGTCGACGTCACCGCCTTCGCCCAGAACCGTGCCGCCTGAGGGCTCTCCCATGCAAGACCGGATCCTCGAGAACGCCACCCTGGTGCTGCCCGACCGGGTGCAGCGCGGCTGGCTCGCCATGGTCGGCGGCCGCATCGCCGAGATCGGCGAGGGCCGTGCGCCCGAGCGCGGCCTCGACCTCGACGGCGACCACCTGATCCCGGGCCTCGTCGAGCTGCACACCGACCACCTCGAGAGCCACTACGCGCCCCGTCCCAAGGTGCGCTGGCACCCGCTCGGCGCCGTGCTCGCCTACGACGCGCAGATCGCGGCCTCCGGCATCACCACGGTGTTCGATTCCCTGCGCGCCGGCAGCGATCCGGACGGCAGCGGGCTCGGCCCCGAGCTGATGCAGCTCGCCGGAGCGATCGCGACCGCCAAGGGCGCCGACCTCTTTCGCGCCGAGCACCTGACGCATCTGCGCTGCGAGATCCCCTCGGCCGACGTGATCGAGACGGTCAAGGATTTCACCGCGCGCTACCCCGTCGGGCTGATCTCGCTGATGGACCACACCCCGGGCCAGCGCCAGTTCCGCGACATCGAGAAGTACTATACCTATGCCACCCGCGGCGGCCGCTCGATCGTCGAGATCCAGGCCAACACCGCCATGAAGATCCGCGACGGCGAGGCCTTCAACGCGATCAACCGCCCGGCTCTCGTCGCGCTCGCCCGCCAGCAGGGCATCGCGCTCGCGAGCCACGACGACACCACGCTCGCCGACGTCGACCTCGCCAGGGGCGAGGGCGTGCGGCTCGCCGAGTTCCCGACCACGCTTCAAGCCGCGCAGGCCGCGCGCGCGGCCGGCATCACCGTGATGATGGGCGCGCCGAACCTGATCCGCGGCGGCTCGCATTCCGGCAACGTCGCCGCCGAGGCCCTGGCCCGGGAAGGCCTGCTCGACGTGCTCTCCTCCGACTACGTGCCGGCGAGCCTGATGATGGCGGCGTTCAGCCTGCCGCAGCGGGTCGGGAGCATCACCCTGCCGGAGGCGATCGCGACCGTCACCGCTAACCCCGCCCGGGCCACCGGCCTCGACGACCGCGGCGCGATTCGGCCCGACCTGCGCGCCGACCTCGTGCGGGTGCGCCTCGCCGAGGGCGTGCCGGTGGTCCGCCAGGTCTGGCGCCAGGGCAAGCGGGTGGCCTGATGGGCGACGGCGGCTTCGTCCTCGTCGTCGGCCCGAGCGGGGCCGGCAAGGACACCCTCCTGCGGCTCGCCCGCGAGGCCCTGGCGGGCGAGCCCCGCTACGTCTTCCCGCGCCGCCTCGTCACCCGTCCGCCCTCGGCGCACGAGGACAACGAGCCGATCGGCGAGGAGGATTTTTCGGAGGGCGAGGCGGCGGGCCGCTTCACCCTGTCCTGGCGCGCGCACGGCCTCGGCTACGCCCTGCCGGGCTCTTGCGCGGCGCTCGCCCGCGAAGGGCACGTGGTGGTCTGCAACGTCTCGCGCCGGGTCGTCGGCGAGGCGCGCCGGCGCCTGCCCGCCGTCACCGTGGTCGAGGTGACGGCACCGCCCGAGGTGCTGGCCGCCCGCCTCGCCGCCCGCGGCCGGCGCGAGGACGGCGATCTCGGGGCGCGGCTCGCCCGCTCCGCCTCGGTCACCGCCGACCTCGTGGTGATGAACGACGGGCCGCCGGAGGCGGGGGCCGCCAAGCTCCTCGCCCACCTGCGGGCGCGCTGAGGCGCTCCCGTGCGGGCGCGCCGAGGCGCGCCTCCCGTCGACGCGCGCCTCATGCCTGACCCAGGGATCGCGGCCCGCTTCCGGCGGCCTTTGCGAAACTTTTCGGCCTCGTCCATGATTTCCGTCGCGCCACCCTCGACGGGGTCGGCCGAACGGGAGATCAGGACCGCCGTGATGAGCGAACCGCGCGAGACCGAGCTGAAGCTGGATGTCGAAGCCTCCGACATCGCGCGCCTGCGGGAGCATCCGCTGCTCGCCGGAGACTGGACCGAGACCGAGCTGACCTCGACCTATTTCGACACGCCGGACGGCCGCCTGCGCGAGGCCGGCTACACCCTGCGGGTGCGCCAGGACGGCGACCGGCACATCCAGACCGTGAAGGCCCGGGGCGGCGGCGGGGTCGGCCTGTTCGACCGGCCGGAATGGGAGAGCGACGTCGCCGGCCCGAATCCTGAGCCCGCTTCCTTCGCCGGCACGCCGGTCGCAGCAATCCTCGACGACGCGACGGAGTTGAACCCCCTCTATACCTCCACGGTGACCCGCAGCGTGCGCCGCATCGCCGATACCGGACCGTCCGGCAGCCGCATCGAGGTCGCCCTCGATCGCGGCCGGGTCTGGGGGCCGGACGACCGCGTCTCTCCCATCAGCGAGATCGAGTTCGAGCTGACCGGCGGCGCGCCCTCGGCCCTGTTCGACCTTGCCCGCACCCTCGGCGCCGACGTGCCCTTGCGGCTGGGCGTGCTGAGCAAGTTCGAGCGCGGCGACGCCCTGATCGGGGGCCGCCTCGGCCGCGCCGTGAAGGCCGAGCCGGTGCCGCTCGACCCGGACATGACGGCCGCCCAGGCCTTCCAGGCCGTGGCTTTGGCCTGCCTGCGCCAGACCCGCCTCAACGAGACCGTGCTGCTCGCGCGCCGCGACGTCGAGGCCCTGCACCAGCTGCGGGTGTCCTTGCGCCGCCTGCGCTCGGCCTTCTCGCTGTTCGGCAGCGTGATCGAGGACCGGCGGGTGCCGGCGATCAAGGCCGAGCTGAAGCGCCAGATCGAGCCTTTCGGCGTTGCGCGCAACCTCGACGTCTATCTCGGCAAGACGCTGCCGCGGGAGCGCGAGCGGCGCCCGGACGAGAACGGCCTCCTGATCCTGGAGCGGCACCTCGAGACCGAGCGCGCGGTCGCGCACGATGCGGTGCGGGCGGTGCTGGAGAGCCGGGATTGGCGCGACGTCCTCCTCGACCTCGTCGCCTGGATCGAGGCCGGCCCCTGGCTCGGCCCCGACAACCCGAACGCGGCGCGGCGCGACGGCCCGGCCAAGGCCTTCGCCACCGAGGAGCTGGAGCGCCGCCGCCGCCAGGTGAAGAAGCGCGGCCGCCACCTCGCCGAACTCGACCCGGAGGCGCGCCACCGGGTGCGGATCGCCGCCAAGAAGCTGCGCTACGGCGCGGAGTTCTTCGCCGCCCTCTACGACGGCAAGAAGGCCGTGAAGCGTCACGCGGTTTTCGTGGAGGCCCTTTCCGACCTCCAGGACCACCTCGGCGACCTCAACGACATCGCCACCGCCCACGCCCTGGCGGCCGAGCTCGCCAAGGGCGCGCCGGAGGGCGCGGTCTTCGCGGCCGGCATGGCCACCGCCGACACCGAGGCGCGCACCGGGCATCTGCTCGCCGAGGCCGCCAAGGCGCACGAGGCGCTGATCGACGTGCGCCCGTTCTGGCGCTGACGGCGCCGCTCCGCGCCGAGGGTGTCCTCAGGCGCGGGGCATCAGGGCGTAGAGGGTGATCGCGGCGGCGTTCGAGACGTTGAGGCTCTGGATCGCGCCGCGGAACGGGATCCGGGCCATCACGTCGCAGCACTCGCGGGTGCGCTGGCGCAGGCCCTTGCCCTCGGCCCCGAGCACCACCACCAGCGGCGCCTTCGGGCCTACCGCGTCGAGGGTCTCGGGCGCCTCGGAATCGAGCCCGACCCGGGTGAAGCCGCGCTCGCCGAGCTCGATCAGGGCCTCGGCAAGGTTGCGCACCACCACGAACGGCACGTGCTCGAGCCCGCCCGAGGCGGATTTGGCGAGCACGCCGGTGACCGTCGGCGAGTGCCGCGCCGTCGTGACGATGGCGGTGACGCCGAAGGCCGCCGCCGTGCGCACGATGGCGCCGACATTGTGCGGATCGGTGATCTGGTCGAGGGCGAGCAGCACCGCGTCGTCGGGCAGCGCGTCGAAGGCCGGGCCGGCCAGGGGCTCCGCCTCGAGATAGAGCCCCTGATGCACCGCGTCCGGCCCGAGGAGCCCGGTGATGGCGCCGGGCTTGACGATCTCAGGGGTGATGCGCAGCTCGCCCACCTCTTCGGCGAGGCGCAACGCCGCGTTCTCGGTGGCGAGCAGCCGGCGGATGTCCCGCTTCGGGTTGCGCAGGGCCTCGGAGACCGGGTGCCAGCCATACAGCACCGTCAGCCCCTCGCGGTCCTCCCGCTCCTCGCCCCCGAACCGGCGACCGCCGCCGCCCTTGCCGGGCCCGCCTCTGCCGAACCCGCCCTTGCCCTGGCCCTGCCCGCCCTTCCAACCGCCCCCGCGCGGCGCCTGCCTCGTCGTCATCCGTCGTCCCGCCCGCGTTCAAGGCCCAACCAAGCGCCGACAAGACTGAGCCCTTGTCCCCCGTCAAGCCCATCAATCCGGTTGCCCTCCCGGCAGAACCCGACTATAGCTCCCCTCGCCCCGCACCGGCGCCCTTCGTCTAGCGGTCTAGGACGTCGCCCTTTCACGGCGAAAACACGGGTTCGAGTCCCGTAGGGCGCGCCATGCGGGCGTAAGTCGTTGATACGGCTAAAACTCTGTGACAATCAGTGCCTTGTGAGCCGCCGGTCCTACAAACCGGTGCTACAAACCCATGGCACGAATGACCTACCGTATCCCGGACCGTCACGGCACCTTCTACTTCCGGCGCATCATCCCGAAGGCACTGCGGCCCTTCATGCCGGCCCCGTGGACGGGCAAGACGGCTTGGACGAAAAGCCTCGGCACGAAGGAGGAGCGGAAGGCCAAGTTGCCCTTCGCACGCTGCCTGTCGGACTGTGAGGCGGACTTCGCGCTGGCCGAGCGTGCCATGCGCGGCGAGCCCATCCAGGCGCCACGAAGCACCCCCGCGCTGCCCTCCGATGCTGATATTGAAGCCGAAGTCTTGGCTGGTCTCCTCGCCGCCGATGAGCTGGAGCGGCAGGAAGGGGACGCACGGCGGCAGCTCCAGACCGCCGAGGAGCGGGCGCAGTGGCCCGACTTGGCGAAGCTGAAGCCCCGCGGGATGGCCGAGGATCACCACCACGTTCTCGGCGGAGAGCTTGAGGCCCAGCACGCCGCCTACCGCAAGGCGCTGGCGCGGGTAGACCCCGAGATCGTGGACGGCGAGTGCCGTGCCTTCCTCGGCAAGCACGGGCTGCCCATCGATCCCACCTCCGACGCCTACCACGCGGTCGGCCTCGTGATCCTCAAGGCCCATGTGCGGGCCTACGGTCTCCTGTTGCAGCGCCACGAGGGCGAGCTGGTCGAGACCCCCGCCCCTCCTATCCCGTCCGCTGCCAGCAAGGGCCCGAAGCTCTCCGAGGCGTTCGAGGCCTGGAAGGCGGGGAGCGGTGCCCGGGGTGGCAAGAAGCCGTCCGACCGGACCCTCCTGGAAGCCTCCTACGCCGTGCGCCGCCTGGCAGAGTGGCATGGTGACATCCGCCTGGGCGACCTCACGCGGGAGCTGGCCCGGGACTTCCGGGATGCGCTGGCGACGGTACCCACCCGCCTCCCCGACAACCTGAAGCGGCTCCCGATGCGCGAGTTGCTGGGCAGGGACCTCAAGGCCTACCCCCCGGTTCACGCCGCGACGGTCAACAAGACCCTCACCATTCTCGCCGCCATCATCAGCCACGCCGAGCCCCGTAGCCAAGTCGCTATGCGGGTGCTGGTTGACGCAGATCACGTTGGCGGGCGGCAGCGGCGGAGGCGACCACTCGCCCTCGATCGGTAGGCCCAGCCACCAGAGCTTCCGAGAGGCAGCCTCGCGGGCGACTCGAAGCACCTTCTGGTTGACGCGCATCAGAGGAGCGGCCGGCACTGGCCCTGCGTTGCTCACGGCCAAATAGGGAAACGACATTCGCTCAGTCCCTCAACAGGCTGACTTGCTGACACTCAGATGTGAAAGGGAAGGTCGCGCGATCCGCCTCACGCGAACGCCTTATGAGAAAACCCAACGGGGCATGTCAAGCGGCAAAACAAATAAAATATGACCTCTCAGAAAGAAAAATGAGCTGTGTGCGGGGGTGGTGAGCTAGTTGGTGGTTCGTGAGGGGGGGTTAGTGGGGGGGCCTTGGGGGAATATGCTGTAGTAGGGGTTAAGGGTGGGGATTGATGCTATGAACCCCTACCTGTTGCCCGGGACCAAACTTGGGGTCGGGTGGGCGTCACCTGGGGACCTGGTGGGAAGTGACTTGGTGGTCACCTCCGGGCTGTCGTGATGCCCCCTGGTGGCTGCCAGGTAGGCTCCCGTGGTCACCTCATGGTGTTGCCCGCGCTGCCCCTGGTGCTCCTCAGGTTGCCATCCCGTGGCCTATCTCTCTCATGGGTTGGTGGCGTGGGTAGCGCAGTGCTGGGACTTGAGGGGGAGTGCCCCCGGGGCTGCCCTGTGATCCCCCCCTGGCAGCGAGTCATGAGGGTGGGCAGGGTGGTTGCCGAAGGGCGTCCTCTGCCCCCGAGCCCCCCCCTCGCGTTGCATGGGGCAATGGTGGTGCCGGGGTGGTGCCCATGGTCGAGGCCAGCGCTGGCATGGGAATGGCTGTTGGGTCCCTCATGCCTGGGGCGTAGGTCCACTGGCCTGGCCTCAGGGTGTGCGGTAGTCTCGCGGGCAAGTGCGAAGGTTGCTAGGGTACTGCTCCGGCCCCTCGCCATTCCAGTGGAAGAAGACTGCCTGATGCGCATCAAAGCCGCCCTTGCGCTCGCGCTCGCGCTCACTTCGGCGGCTCCGGTGGGTGCTGAGCCCCCCAACGCAGCCGAGAAGGCTGCCCTCAATGCCCACGTCGCATGCGCCAATCGTGCAATTTTGGCGCTGGATGACCGTGTCTCAGATGCTGCCACGATAGCAGGGGCAGCCTTGCTAAGTTGCGAGAGGGAGGAAGCCGCGATCATCCGCGCCTTCACCGCGGGTCTCCGGTCAGACCAAGTAGCGCAGGTAGCAGCTTCGACGCGCAACACTTTGGTGGGGCTCGTCACCCAAGCTGTGCTCCGCCAGCGCCGTGCATCTCGCTGAGCCAGCACGATGCCGCCTCCTGTCTCAGAAGGCTGAGCGACCTGACCGAACCTGTGCGCCTCTGCATCTCAAAAGCCTCGCATGCAGCTTCCCCAACCACACCCGCAGGCCCCTGCGGCCTGCCCCGGCTTGGCGGCAACCTGATGCCCGCGTACGCCCCCTCCGGGTGCCGGGCTGCCGCCTCTTCGTGTCTGCCACAGGTGGGGAGGACTCAGAGGCACTAAGGCAAGGCGATTGTGGGCGGCTGGTGACGTGAGCCGACATCAAATCACCCCCGCGACGTAGCATGGTCAGCGCCTACTACGAACACCTCCCTGAGCAGGCAATTTTCAACTACTTCTCGTATCCGCCCGTATAACTATCTAAAACGGTTCCGCCCTGTCGAAGTTCTAGGCAAATACGAGTACGATCCGGACCTGGAGAAAACGCTTTAGAGGTGTCTCTCCAGGTGTAGTTGACGACAAGCTCCAAGGGTCCAAATTTCCCAGTGTAATCCTGATCGATTCCAGCAGACCCCTTATCGGGCTGCTCCGCCAGACCGGCCCTGCTAACAGCCGCTCGCCACGCGCCATCGCTCTGAGCGGATGACGACGCATCGATTGCTGCACGAATGGTTGTGATTGCCTCAATAATCTTCATTTCTTCCTCATGTGCGCTTTCGCCCGCGCCAAGGTCTTATTCTCCCAAGTCTCCCGTCGCGCAAGAGCTGCCTTAGGCCTCCTGAGCCCCCCGTGCGGTGGATCGTCTGCTTGCTCACACCGCCACCCTCGCAAGAGCCCGCTTCACCGCTGTGGCGGTCCAAGACCCATTCCCCCGTGGCGTCGGTTGGCCCATCTCATTGAGGCGCCGAGCCAGCTCGCTGAGGCCCACCACGCCATCCCCCTGCAACCGCTCCAGGACCGGCAGCACGGCGAAGGCCTTATGGTCCGCCTTCCGCTGCCATACCGCCGCCGCTTTGGCTCTATCCTCGGCCGTGGGCGGGGCCTCTGGCCGGTAACCCCGGTCGCCCCCGAGCTTCTTCCCCCGCGCCTTGGCCGCCGCCAGGGCTGCCTTGGTGCGCTGGGAGATCATCTCCGCCTCGTGCTCCGCGAAGGCCACGAGGATGTGCACCATCAGCCGGTTGGCGTCTGGGAAGTCGCAGGCCCGGAACTCAACCCCGCTGTCTTTCAAGCTCGACACGAAGGCCACATTGCGGGCGAGGCGGTCTAGTTTGGCGATGAGCAGCGTCGCGCCGGTCTTGCGGCAGCGCTCGATGGCGGCCTGGAGCTGAGGGCGATCGGCCCGCCTCCCGCTCTCAACCTCGACGTAGGGCGGCTGGAGCAGCACGTCGCTGGGCCGGAGGTGGGCCTGGATGGCGGCTAGCTGGGCTTCGAGGCCGAGACCGGAGCGGCCCTGCTTGTCGGTGCTCACGCGGCAGTAGGCAACGTAGGTGGTCACGGCGGCGGCCCTCGGTGGTGCTCGCTTTAGGCTGAGTCCGGCGACTCGCTGTGTCAATGCCCATCAGGGCTCGATGATGTGTAATGACAAGAGCAGCCGATGGCGTGGCTGGTGGTCGGTTCGGTGCTCGGGCAGCGGCCGAGGGGCTTGGTGGCACGGCGCGAGGATAGCCTAGGGCCGGGCACGCGGCTGGCCTAGCGATGGCCCAAGGTGCTGGGCGGCAGTGCTCCTCCTGGCGCGGGAGGGCCAGCCTCAGGGTGGCACGGCGCCGACTCGGCGGCTGGCTCACGGAGAGGACCTCGTCCGGGCTCGCGTTCGCTGCGGAGGGCATGGGCGGGTCGGGGTACGGGGGGAAGATCTGATCCGCCCGTGCGAGGGTGAGGCCTCAGGTGGGTGACCCCTTGGGTAAACCGCGAGTCCGATTAGGCGGCGCACTTCCCATATCTAGATCCTGCCGCCGGCTGATGTGTGCAGGCATCGTCAGCTCGTGATTCTGCTGTACGCAGAGGCCATCACGATGAGCCGGCCGGCCACAAACAGGCAAGCGCCCACAACTGCCAGGATCCTTCCGAGCTTAGCGCGACGGTGCAGGGTCCGCAGGAAAAGGTAAAATGCGACGAATAGCGCCGGCCCAATGACTACGGAGGCAACCGAAGCAAACATTATGGACTCGCTCCGCGGAACGTCAAAGCCGAGAAGTGCTGCGATGCCAAAGCTGACAATGATGACTAAAATCATGGCGGAAGATGGCGGTACTGGTCCAAACTCCCGATCGAACCAGACACTGCGAAACCAATCATTAAGGCGTCCCATTCGCGCGAAGAGTGCTTCTAAGCGGCTCCTCCCAATCACCTCGGGGGTCACCAGGAAGAAGGCCACTAGTTCTAGGATGGCAACAAACAGTTCCAGTCGGGGCGGCATTGCAATCTCAGAGGCGGCGTAGGCGAATCCATCTTGCAGCAGTTCAGCACCAAGCGGCAAAGGCAAGGGACGCCCCCTCCCCGCCCGCCTTGCATCTCCAGCGCATAGGTCCTACAAAGCTCAGACCTCCAGCGCCTCCAGCGCATTGATTTTGTTGCAGAATTAGCGCCGGCCGCCGTTTCCCGTAGGGCGCGCCAGCGGGTTTTTTCGTTGAGTCACAGTCACTTAGCGAATCGCCTATCCGAATTAGGATAAGGCGTTAGGATAAGCAGCTTTTGGCGGTTTCGAAAATCGGGCACGCCCGAAGTCTCTTAGTCTGCTGGATTTTCGGTTTCGGCCCGCTCGCTAAGCCGGGCGCAAACTCTCGATCGTGGCCCGTTGCGCCCGCCCGTGGCGTGTCCCTAAGCCCGCACGCCGATTAAGCGGCTGCGCACGGGAATAGGACCCATGAACGAGAGTTCGGGGCGCAGGACCACCGAGTCCTTTGGTCGCTGGGTTCGCGACCGTGCCGAGAGCACCGCCTATCGCGCTGGCTACGGCTGCTGCGTTCGTCGCCTCTTTGAAATCTGGCGACACGGACACTGACCAGTACCAGCGCTTTAAGCTCAGATTAAATCGGCCCAGCCGATGGCATGTGCGACCATCACACGATCCGAGGCCAGAAGCCTCGCCCATCGCGACCGGGGCGACGAGACCGAAAGCCACCTCGACCGCCAGCAAATGCTCGTACCACCGCAAATAGATGATGAAACTCCAACAATGCATCTCACGCAGGCTTAATCTTATCAAGTAATCCCTCAACGCCTCCGTATTTACCGATTAGGCCCTTGATCTTCCAGTAAATTTGCGAACGATCTACATCAAGTCGAGCATTGATAAGCTCTCCCGACGATATTAAGAATTTTTCAGCCAAGTGTATCTCGACCCGTGACAGTTGGTTTTTGACAATTGACGCAAGGATGATTTGCTCGACAGATGTGAAACCGTACCTTATAGCTGAGCCTGCCATTGAGATTGCTTCGGCTCTAGCTACGCCGCTTTCAGTGTCAATTCTTAGTGCAGATGCGATTTGCGAAAGAACGGAAGCTCCAAATCCAATATCAGACACCATGTTAAGTACAAAATTTCGTGCGGTGGGCCAATCTTTTTGCATTTTACGAGGCTTATTCTTATATATTTTCTTAAAATTGTATACAGTCGGGAATATAGTTCGTTCAATGTCGCCGATCGTTTTTCCAGAGCACCAAGCGTAAATACCTTTTCTGATTACTTCGCGAGCATGATTTATGAAAATATCTGCGTCCACTCCCTCGATTTTGACGCCGAACACCCTTTCGACATTCTCAAGACGAATGACATCGAATAAATGGAGACGCTCACAAGTTAGGCAATCAATTACTATCTTGATTACATCCTCTACATATAATGTATCCGGCACCCAGCGCGTATTGAATTCTTCCTCCAATGTCCTTACCGCTAAAACAGGAAGTCCGGCATGAGCAGCGATTTGATCCCGCCAACCAAGAACCAATGGATCTACTGTTTCCGTCAGCAACATCGCAGCTAATGCGGCTCGTTTAACAGGCCATTCAATATCGCCTTTTCTACGAGCCCTAAACGCGCCGAGTGAGTTAGCAATAAAACCGCCCACTACTCCCTTCTCATCAGATTGTAGAGAAAGCCTTAGACGATAAAGAGCATGTTGGAAATCGCGTGATTTTCGAGCGCTTTCTACTTCGAGTTTATCTAATAGTATGCTAGTAAGCGGGTCATCTACATTAAGACAATTGTCGCTTCCGAAAAAAATATTTTTCAAAGAGTCGTTGTTCGACAACGATTTGACATCATCATCTTTAAAGGTGATGACCTTGCCAGGAACAACAATAGAAACACCAGCCGCAGCAGAGCCTGCTCTCCCTGCTCGTCCCAATGCGTTCAGTAACTCGTATACAGGGATATCCTCTCTTCCGGGATCATCAAATGCGTCATCATAACGATCCGTGCCCGCCATTACAACGATTTCGCATGGTAAGTTCAAACCTTGAGCTAAGGTCGAGGTTGCTACAAGTATGTTATATCCACCGGTCCGTCTAAACATCGACTCGGCATAGCTTCTTTCACACGGCAGCATATTTCCATAATGCACTCCTACCTTAGCGCTAAGTGGATTGAGTGGGAAATAGTCGTCGCCGAACTCCGCCATGATTATGCGTTGATAAACAGCCTCTTCCGGTGTAATTTTGGGTACAGTTCGTATAGTTTTCTTATTCAGCATATTCGCGATACTATGAACCGCGACCTTATTTTCAGCAAATACAAGGACTTTTGGATTCAAAATATCCCCTGGAATTTGGGTCGCCGCAGCGATTTCGCCAGCAACTATATTTCTATTGGCTGTTATTCCGTACTTTCCGCGAGCTAGGGTAACATTGTTGGGTAGCAGCGACTGGAGAATAATACTGTTAGGGTCATTAGGATTCCAACCTCTAACGAGATTAAAAACGCCGAAGGCTTCGGCTATTGGACGTTCGTGATGTTGCTGTTTAGCTAAACGGATTTCAGTATCGCGGTACAGAATCGCCGCGCGGGCTTGTCTCGTTGGCTTCCATGGATCTTCAAACGCCACACATGGAAATTTACCAATCGAGTTCAGCCAATCGGCGAGTTCCTGTGCGTTTTTAATCATTGCAGACAGGAGCAACACATCTGACTCTGGGCACAAATCTATAAACGCAAGTAGGGTCAACATTGCGTCTAGCGAACGACGGCTTCCACGACTTGCGGAAGGATGAAGTAAATGGCACTCGTCAAATACTAAAAGTCCTATACTCGAAAAAAATTCTTTCCGAAACGCTATACCAGCTAGACATTGCTCAGGAGTCATCACATATACTACAGGATCAATGTCATCGATAGATATTTCCTCGAATGGATTCGTGGCAATTTGTCCGATGCCTGCAAGGTCGCGATCTAATTCGGTACTGACCTGATCACAGAGAGCATGTGTCGGAGCCAAATAGATTGTAGATTTCTTTTTGAGATAAGTTGCAGTTATTTTCAGTGATGCAAGCGTGCTTTTTCCTGCACCAGTAGGAAAATTCATAACGGCAGAGGTTCCGATATCAAGCAACCCGCCGTCTATCGCTCCTCGGTGGTTGCGCCAGATCAAAGGTCGTCTTTGTGCTAATCTTTTTAGAGATTGTTGCCAATGATCATTTGGCGCTTCATCTGGATCATTGGCTCCGAGTCCGGATGGCAACCTTGTCCGCACTAAAGCTAGTTCACCCAGACCCGATGTAGCAAGAAGTAACAGGCACGCTAGATGGTGAGGTCCCGGTAGAAGAAAATTGGCTCGTCCAAAACCGGGTATTTCGTCTTGTTGCGCAGCAATTGCTCTTACTGTATTGAAAATTCCTTCGGCAGATCCAATTTCTCTTTCACCAAGCATTTCATGAGAAAAATCAATGATTCCCTTAGGCAGCATATAAAATAAGTGGTCTGCGGCTATTTCCTGGAGATCGAAATCTCCCATGTCTTCAACAACTTCAGAGAGACCAACTGTCGTTTCCCATGTCGTTATTGCAGCAAATTGTGCTCTGCACAGCGATTGGACAAGAAATACTAAATCGCTTCTAACTGGATTCTGTTGAAAACCTGAAATACGATCTGCGCTCGCTTGGGCGTCGGCGTGAGATTCTGACGCAAGAAAAAGTAGAGCGGAGACAATATCTGAACTGATAGATCGAGAGCGAATGAAGCTCGCTTTGATTTCTGACGGATTTAACTGCGTGGTGTCGAATATAATTTGCCTACATACACCTGTAACGAAAGCTGCCGCACGATCAACGGCAGCTTCTGATATAATGATTCTCGCTTCATAAGTGTTGGCGATGCGCATTAATCGCCGTACTGTCGCAGCAAGGTGAACAATATCCGGTTCAGGTTTGAATTCCTGACCTCTTAGTTTTAGCCGTATGGCGGCTAGTTCGGCAAATGCTGCGGATAATTCCCTAGCGAGCGCAGAGGGGTCTACGCCCGCAAGGTTTTGCTCCGGGACCTCACGGAGAACAGGGGCTGACGCTATCAAGCGTTCTGTGGTCGGATCAAACATATCTACGCTGCCACCACAGGAGTTTTTATAGCGTTTAATTCATCGATGACGTTCTTCGCAAAATTGCGAAAAAATTTACGAACGTCGTCAGAGGCCATGAGGTGTCCAATTCGCCTGTCTACTGGGCCTAAAACCGCCTTCCCGAAATTTCTAAAAAGATGTTGAGCTCCTGTCTCAGTACAGTGAGAATCTAGACTGGCGAGACTTGCTCGGTATTTACGGTTCTTTAGCCAAAAAGCATCATTTATAAGGTCCTCCCAACCTTCGGGACGATGCATTCTCAATAGTGTTGCCGTTTCTTGAAGTATTTCTTCTGCCTTATAGGAGTCATCGAACTCCATTTCACGGAATTCGGTCATGATTTTAGTAATCAACCCCTCCGGATTTCCTGCTTTATCTTCAAATATAGTCAAGCATATATCATTGTTATCAATGTTTACTAATAGTCCGTCTAATCCTTTATGGGCTTTGATCACATGTGGTGCAGCGATCAGAGCATTGCTTGGCTTTTCCAAGTTGGCGGCAATCCAAGATATAGCTTGAAACAAGAGGCCATCACGATGCCAAAGAGGTGCTTTATCTTCCATTTCCACGGCGGGTGTTAAATATATCTTGCTGATTGCTGAGTCGATGGCCTTGTCAATGCGTGGCGATGTTCCTTTGATCCCTGAAATTATCTTCTCTGCATGGTACGAGGCTCCCGCGACTATATATGCTACCGCTCTCGCGAGTTCGGGCATATCTCTGATAACCCATTGGTGCGCAATGCAATTATCGTTACAGTCTATGGCCACGTGCTCAAGGGGCATGGATGTCCTCTTTGCGAAGCAAAAAGCCGCGCTCGGCTTCTATTGTCGCAGGCGACCAGCAGGTGCAATCACCTCTTGGCCACACCAACGGATTGCGTTGTGCATATGAGACTCGATCACAGCGACCCGGTCCTGACCATATAGCTGGCTGGCTGCGAGCGCCGGCTCGGGAGCTTGCGATGGAGCGCGTCAGCGCGCTGAATGCCAAGTTTGCTGAGTTGACGACTGCGCGGGACGGCAGCAGTGGGTCTGCTGGACCCTTTCCCCTCATTATGGCGTTCGCCGATTCATGGGCCGGGCGCTCCTGCAAGAGGTCCGTGTTCAAACCTCGTCGGTCCCATTCACCACCCCGCGAGCCTAGTACCTACGCTGGCACCTCACCCCGGACTCTCGCCGCGATCTTCGCGACCGTGGCCCGGCTGCACCCTGCCGTGCTCTGAATCTGCGACCACGGGATTCCACTTGCCAGCATCGCAGCGATGCCGGCGTTACGACGGGTGTCCTCCGGGCGTCCCCTATACTTGCCCTCGGCTTTGGCTCGCTCCTGGCCCTGCGCTTGACGGCGGCGGCGGTCGTCGTAGTCCTTCCGCGCGACGGCGGCCAACATGTCCATCAGCATCGCGTTCACCGCGCTCAGCATCCGACCGGTGAAGTCATCCGTGTTCGTGGCCATCGACCAGCTTGTGGGGAGATCGAGCGCCACGATGCGGACGGCCTTCGCCTCGATCTCAGCCCGCAGCTTGCGCCAGTCAGAGTCGGTCAGCCGCGCCAGTCGGTCGATCTGCTCACAAAGACAAATATCTCCGGGTCCAGCATCACGCAGCAGTCGGAAAAGCTCCGGGCGATCCAGCTTGGTCCCGCTCTCGTGCTCGATGTACCACGACGCGATCCGCAGCCCGCGCTCGTCTGCCCACGTCTGTAGCTGCGTCCGAGCCCGATCAGCATCCTGATCCTGTGTCGAAGCTCTCAGGTAGGCCCGGATGTACATCGCGCTTTCGCCTTCAGTCCAGTTTGAATGGTCTGCACCATACTGGTTCGTTTTAGATCTAGAAACAGATCTCATGAACCATCCACATGCTGGTTCAGGAATGGCATACCCAAATCATACCTGCCTCGTCAGACGGCATTGCAGATTATGAGCACACTGCACAAATAGCGCTGGTGCAGACAGGGGCGAAGCCGCGGTGGCTATGCACATCGGATCGTGTTTCGCTCCAAAACCGTGCATATTTCCGCGTATATCTGCGACGAGGGCTTATCTGATCAAGCCGGTGTCGCGAATAGCCACATCACGAGATTCGCGAAGGTGTTTGAATACGTGAACCCGCAACGGGTACATCAAGCGCGAAACGCGCGTCGGCAACGGCTGGCTGGTATGCATTGTGTTCGGTGACCGTACCGAAGCGAAGCTTCTCCGAACTCTATCGTTTAGATGAAAAGGATCTTGGCGTCTCGACGCCTGAGCGTTGTCGCGACAACGCTCAGGCGTCATATTGAAGGGGTTGCTGGGGATCAGAAGCCAATCACATCGACCCAGCGTTTCAACATTGGAACTGGAAAACCTCGCCCATGTCCACGCCACGGCGATTTTTCCTCGTATCCTAAGAGTTCGCACATCAACTCTGAAGGGCAGCCCTCCGCCCGTAACCGGTTCATGGCCCGGTGACGGAGCGAGTGGATAACCTTAGTCTCGCTGAGTATGCCAAGTTCACGAATCCGACTCAGGAGCCGTTTGCCGACGATCCCAGGATCAGCGCCTCCAAATAACGGCTTATTGATCTTGGCTGGAATGTACGGGAGCAGTATATCCGGCAAAGGCATACGGCGATCCGACTGCCTTGTTCTTGTCCGCACGCCCACGTCGATGATCACACATCGAATGCCAGCCTCTTGGAACTCTCGATCGATGTGGAATGCCTCCGTGCGGCGCATCCCCGTTGTCGCCAGGACACGCCATAATAGCTGCTCGTCCGGCTTCAATCGACTGAAGTTTTCCCTCACCAGCGCCATGTCCATGTCTGACATCGGCTCCCGGCGCAGGCTCTGAGTTTTAGTTGGCGTGCTTTGGTGCGACGTTGGGTTGTTCATCGAGTGACCGAAGCCTCCCTGTTCAGATAAATAGGGGTATGAAGTACTTCGAGATTGTCGAAGCGACGGATGCATTCCGTCGCCCAAATTCACCATCGGGAACGAAGCCCCCGCTGACGCCGGAAAAGGCCCGCCGAGCGGCTGAGCGTGATAAAAATGTGCAGCGTCAGATGCGCGACGAGAATCAGCGCCACAACATCAAGGTGGATGACTTACGCCACAAGCTCAATCATGGCTCCTGATTCTCCGAAGAGAAAAGCTTGATCACAGCTTCTTCAGTGAGGATGCCCTCAACATCGACGACGCCGTCCCGGAGCATCTCGCGTGCTCGAAGCGCCTCGATAAGGAACTTGGCGTGTTTGATCAGCCGTATGTCAGTGTAACGCTCGTAGGGGTTGCTCTCGCCGCTCTTGCCCGCCTCCTCCTTCATGTCGAGCTTGAAGAGCCTTACGAAGCGCTCCATCCCTCCGTGGTCCGGACCCCCGTCTTTGACGGGCTCGCGCTTTCTAAACTCCGCCATGACAGTTGCGGACGTGATCCCTCGCTGATCGAGGGCGGCCAGGACGTATCCGAATTTTGAGACCTGCGGGCGCTTCGTGGTCGGAGGGCAGCAGACCCGTGCGAGGCGCTGCAACGGGTTTTTTGGTGGCGTCTTAAGACGGCCGCGCTGGTTGTCGGCATACGCATTAAAGCTTACCCAATCGAACTGGCCATCTATCTCAAAGCTCTCACGGACGATAAGCATCCGGCGAATAGCTTCCTGGCCTTGGGCGTCCACCTGTTCGGCCGCCCGACTATCGAGTCCCGTGTACTGCTTCACTGCGTCAACTGCGTGGGCCACCAGTGCATTGTGATCGACCGGCAGCGCTGTCGCGGCGACGCTGGACGTTTGATCCAACGGCAGGGTGATGATCTCGACGGTCTCAGGATCACGCGCGGCAATTTGCACGTCAGACCGCTGGCTCGCGTCGGACTTCACGCCAGCAATGCGTGCCTTGCTGTCGGAGGGGCCAGCACCCTGTGTGGGTGCTGGCTTCGCAAATGGCACGTGGACGATCTTGGCCTCGTCGGAAGCAGCCGCAGATGCTCCCTCGGGCTGCTGAGTGTTGGTGACTTCGGCGATGTTAGATGGATTTTGGTTATCCGGGTTGTTGTTGCTCATGGCAGATTCCTCACTGTCCACGGCTTCCCTTGCAAGATTTGCTGGGATAATCGTGGTCAATGAGGACCCGTCAGATCCTCATAGAGCACGATTACACCCACTAATTCAGCAGGTTGTAACCGTGGTCCATGAGGACCCGTTTTTACGATCTCATATGTACTCGACCGTACGTCGAGTGGCAAGCGCGCATCGAATTAACGGCATATAGATAGTTAAAAATTTTTATAGAAATCGACCTACCTCCTTCCTGGCACGCTTCCATGAAGGCGAAACACCGACTACAAATTTACTCTTTGAGCCCGAACTCACTTCGTTCATTCTGGCTTCTGCCTCGCGTCACACGCACTTACTGCGCGCGTGCGTGCTTTCGCTCGACAGAGGAGATCCTATAGTCATCATTAAGGAGTGATAAGTCACTGTCTTGAGTTAATCCACACTTCTAATCCCCCCTACACCTCACCATGCTTATAGCCAAGGGTTCCAATGCTTGGCGTCATGATGAAGTGTGGGGGGATGAGGTGTGGGGTACTGTCTTTGAGAGCACCACGTGATCTCGCGCCGTACTCCTCTCGGAGAGCAGGTGGCTGCCCGAACCCTGCTTGTATGCGCGCCTCTCGAAGGCTCAAAACCTTCCAGCGGTTAAGACGGAAAATCCGTCTAGCGCTCTGAATCGGCCGATCATCTTGACCGATCCAGAGTGGGCCGTCGTCGTGTAGACGTTGCGGCCCTCTTAACTCCTGTATCCCTTGGAGCCGCCTAATGATCGGAAGTCCTCTCGGGCCGATCGGGCTTAGTTGGGCGCAGTGCTCGCTGCGATCTCAAGCCCGTCTGCGGCACGACTGGTTACGGCCTTAATTCCGGACGTGAGGGTCAGTCCGGGGCCGGACCTGTGTTCCCCTGAGCATGTACTAATCATGTCTATTCTAATTTATAAGAAAAAACTGATCAATAAAAAAATGTCTCGCCTTACGATAAATATTTATCCCGGCAGGCATCCCGTCTGCCATCCCGGTTATTTAGGAGAAAACACTGAATGTATGGACATCAATTGTTGAGTACGTTCGAGCGTCTGCACGCGCTCGGCCTTACGAGTTCGCGCGCTGCGTTCTCAATACGGTGGTGCGGGAAGGGGGAAGATCTGTTGCGCGACTACGCCAGACACCCGACTGCCAGGGTCAGTCCTTGCGTGGTAACGCGGCTTCGCCAGCGGCTGGGCGAAGCCGCCAAGCTGTTGCCGGACGATCTTGCGGCTCAGATCCATGAAGTCGATGCGGGCGTCGTGCGCGACCTGCACATTGCCGATCTCCTGGGGCGGAGGGCGGTTAGATGAGCATGTTTCGAGTGACGATGATCGTTTCAGACGGCGACCTCGCCAGCCTCGTAAAGGTGCTGAACGCGAGGAGCCGCGACGGTTACATCGAGCGCGAAACACGCGTCGATGGTGGCTGGCTTGTATGCTTAGCGGTCGGCGAGCGTAGTGATGCGGAGCATCTCCGAACTCTGTCGCTCAATTCAAAGGGATGGCCAAGTCTCGACGCCTGAGCGTTGTCGCGGCAACGCTTAGGCCGGTCATCCACCTGCGCAGTGGTCGAGGGCTGGTCACCTGTTGCGGGGCGAGTCCATCAAACTACGGGCTCGGCTTGAGTGTCAAAAATCAATCCGTCATCACCAGCCCAGGGCAAGCCCCGCATGGCGTCGAGAGGGCTGACGCCGTCACTAGTTGAAGCGATCCATGCTAGAGCGATTTCTAACCCATCGTAGCTGGGAGAGAAGGTCTACGAGCGCCCTGTTGCTTACCCTATGCGGGAAATCTCTGCTATCACCCGCATCTAAACCGATTTTTGTGCTGTTTCACAGTCACAGTGACGAACTTTCTTTTAGTCTTGTTCCGGGTGAGGCCGTATGGTCATGGAGGTCTAGTAGATTAGATCGATCCACGGCTTGGTCGTCGCCAACGGCATCTTGCCGTACCGGTCGTGAACGGTCCGCTCCTCGTGCCCGACGATGGCGAGCAAAACCTTCGAGTCTATGCCGTGGCCGTTGATCTTGACTTCCCGCAGCCGGGTGATCCCGCGATGGCGCAGGCTGTGCAGCACCTTCCTCTCGTCCTGAATGCCGAGTTCGCGAATCCGGCGCATCAGCCTCTTGCCGACGTTTATTGGCCCGCGGATCGGGTCTCTGTCGTGGAACAGGCAGCCCGTGATTCGCGAGGGTAGGTAGGGAAGAACCTCGTCCGGGAACGGGATATCCCGCTCGGAGGTCGGCGTCTTGCTGCCGATGGTAGCTCCGCGAATGCCGCTCTGGCGGATCTCCTCGGTGATGTCCCACGCCTCCGACCTCCGCATCGCTGTCGAGGCGAGCAAGACCCACAAAAGCCTCTCGTCGTGGTCGAATGTGTGTAGGTTCGCCTTCACCAGCGCCATATCGTTGTCGTCGAAGTCGAGCCGCTTCAGCGGGTCATCGTTCTCCTTGTCGGGTGCCACGCCCGCGAACGGGTTGCTATCCAGTTCAACGAGTCCCTTCTTGACAGCGAAGTTTATGGCTGCGCGCAGGTGCCCGACCTTCTTCCGGACGGTGGGCCGCTCAAGCTCAGCGACTCGTAGTGGGCGCTGAGCTTGAGGCCGTCCGCGCGCTTGCACTGGCGGAACGGCTTACCGACGAGTTGCTGGAACACTGTGTACACCTCGCGGGCCTCGCGCTGGAGGTGCGGGCTGACTTTGTTCTTCTCTATCCAAAAGTCGATGATCTTGATATCCTCACTGTTGTCAATCGCGCGCTTCGGCGTGACCCGATTAACCGCCTTCGGCCCGGCGAAGCTAAACAGAGTCTCAGGCGGGTTGTCGGGGTCGAAATCCCGCACCACGTCGTATCTTTGGATATTGAGGTGTTTCTCTAGCAGGCTGCTGAAAAAGGGGCTTGTCGCTTTGATGCCTGGCTTGGCGCCGTTTGGTTTGCTGGTTTTCGCCTTGCACCGGCGTTGCGGTGGCTCGTCGTGCCGGGCTCAACCGCTGCGCTGGGGCAGGGTTCGGCTGCGTTGAGCAAGAGGCGGCACCGTTCTGTCGTCAGGCGGTCGCTTACGCTCCGAGGAGTTTTGGCAGCCGCACGAGGTTGAAGGCTGCGGCTGTGAAGGTGAAGGCCATGTCGATCCGCTCCCGCCCGCGGACCCGGATGCGGCCGATCAGGCCGATCTCCTTGCTCCAGCCGAAGCTTTCCTCGATCCGCTTGCGGATCGTCTGGCTGATCGCATAGCCGGGCTGGCGTGTGGTGCGTCCGTCGATGGCGGAGCGGCGTCCCGCCGTGTTGCAGGCCACGTGCGGCGTCACCGCCATGGCGCGCAGTTCGTTCACGAAGTCCGCGGCGTCGTAACCTTTGTCGGCGCCCAGGGTGACGCGGGTGGGACGGTTGGCCCGTTTCTCGATCATCGCCAGGGCCGCGACGCGCTCGGCCTGCCCCGTCGCCTGGGTCACGCAGCCATCGACGATCAGCCCATTGCGGTTCTCCATGAGCGCATGACCCATGAAGCAGAGCTTGGCTTCCTTGCCCTGACCCTTGCGGTAGAGCCGCGCCTGGGGGTCAGTGCTGCTCTGATGAGTGTCGTTGGACAGGCTCTTGCCGCGAAAGTCGACGTCGGGATTGCGCCCGCCTGCCGGGGGATCAGGCGGGTCGGAGGGCGCAATGTCCTTGGGCTTGAGGCTCTTCATCGAGGCCCAAGCCTGGATCAAGGTGCCATCGACGGTGAAATGATCCTGCGACAGCAGCCGCTTGACGCGCGGGATCGCCAGCACGGCGCTCAGGAAGGCGGCGGCCACGCTGCCGCCCAGCAGCCGATCGCGGTTCTTGGAGAAGGTGGAGGCATCCCAGACGGGATCGTCGATGCCGAGGCCGACGAACCAGCGGAACAGCAGGTCGAAGTCGAGGCGCTCCATCAACTGTCGCTCGGAGCGCACGGAGTAGAATGCCTGGAGCAGCATGGCGCGCAGGAGTTGCTCGGGTGGGATCGAGGGGCGGCCAATCTGCGAGTAGATCTCCGAGAACTGCCCGTCGAGCGTCGTGAGCGCCTCGTCGACCAAAGTTCGGATCGTTCTCAGGGGATGGTCAGGCCGAATGCGGCGCTCGAGATCCACGTAGGAGAACAGCGAGCTGCTTCGGAGATCCTGACCACGCACTGAAAACTCTCCCGATGATCCCAGAAGAGTGAATCACGCTTCTGCCGACAGGCGAAGCCCTTTTTCAGCAGCCTGCTAGTGGTTGGCCCGGTCGGATAAGGTAGACCATGGTCTCCGTCGCGATTTGAGTTGTGCCGTCCTCCAAGACGTGCTCTCCGAGCGGCCACCGGTAGGAGGGCGGTGATACGGTCCACTGCCCCTGCCGCAGGTTCTGTGACACCCATAACCGCTTCCGGTGCGCCTGGATCTCCTCGGCCGCCTTCATCTCGGCGAGTCGCCGATCATGGGTGCCGAGGCTCTTGCGGATCTCGGCCGGCTCGCCCAGCGCCCTCAACTCCGTGGGGATCTGGAGTCGCAGGTACCAATTTTTTGAGCGGGGATAGCGGAATAAGTATGGTGCCGGACGGGTCATGAAACCCTCTCAGGATAAGCGGTCAGGCCGTCATCATAGGATAAGCGGTAGGATAACTCTATGTGATTGTATCAAAACATACTTTTTATTTGTGAAATGTACTGGAATTCCTTCCCGTAGGGCGCGCCATGCGGCGGCTAAGGCATTGCGATCTCAGAAGCTGTTCGTTTTCATGCGCATGGCCTCCGGCGCGTGCTGCATGCGCGTGCTACGGGACCCGGTACGATGGGTTGCATGACGTTCGTTGAGCGCCGCGCCGGCCGTTAAGAGGTTCGCTTTCCCCTCCCCGACAACCTCGCCGGCAAACCGGCCCCGCCTCCCTCGCCGGAAACGCTTGCGGCTCTCGCCAATGCGCGAATCGGCCGCTTCGAGGCCGAGGTCTTCCGCCCCTCCAGACCAACGACGGCCCGACGGCCGACCGGTGGGTCCTCGCCCCCATCGCCGAAGCGCACCGGCTCGTCGATCAAGCGCGGTGCTTCCGCCGCGAGGACCGGCGGCCGGAATGAGGGCGAACCAGATCGCTGCTTGGGTGCGCGTCCGCGAGACCCAACTCCTCGGGACGGACGAGTTGATCCGCACGAGAGACATCGGCCTCGACCTGACTCGTGAGGATGGCCAGGGCCCTCGCGACGGGCTCGGCATGACGCTCGACGACGACGGGTCTAGATCCTCGTGGCGCGGGCGACGACGTCCTGAGGGTCGAACCGGCGATGCCGGTCCTGTCATGCGTGCAGGTCAGGCGTAGGGAGAAATCCACCTCGATCATGCTTCTTATGCATGTCTCTCATCTCAACTTCGTGATGCTCCCCGGCGCGGGCGGATGGCACGACACAAAGGGTCCCCCAAGCCGCACCGAGACGGGCAGCGGATCGGGGAGACGGTGTCGCGGGTGTTGCGGGGGACGCCTGTGGCCTTGCTCACGACCATGGGCGTTGCGGTGGAAGGCGGCAACCGGCCTCTCGGAGCGGCCTCGACACCGATGGGAGACGAGCGCGGGGGGCATCGACGAGCTGGGGCGCCCCCTCTCCACACCCCTCTTCCGATGGCGGGTCACGAGCTTAGGAGAAGAGGATGGGACAGAACACCCGTATCCGGCATGCCGTCCTCCGGACGAAGGTGACCAGCGCCGAGCATGCGGCCAGCCTGATCGCCCCAGGCAGCACCATCGGAATGAGCGGGTTCACGGGCTCGGGGTACCCCAAGGCCGTCCCGATCGCCCTGGCAGCCCGGATGCGCGCTGCCCATCAGAGCGGCACGCCGTTCCAGGTCAGCATCTGGACGGGCGCCTCGACTGGCCCGGAACTGGACGGCGCGCTCGCGGCTGCCGACGGCATCTCCCTGCGCCTGCCCTATAACTCGGATCCGGTCGCGCGAGACAGGATCAACCGCGGCGAAATGGATTACGCGGATCTCCACCTCAGCCAGGTGGCGCCGATGGCCTGGCAGGGCTTCCTCGGGCCGCTGGACACGGCGGTCGTCGAGGTCTCGGGGATCCGGTCTGACGGCGCCCTGGTGCCGTCCTCGTCGGTCGGCAACAACAAGACGTGGCTGGACCGGGCACGCCAGGTCATCCTGGAGGTCAATCGCTGGCAGAGCCCGGCGCTGGACGGCATGCACGACATCTACTACGGCACGGCCCTGCCACCTCACCGCGTGCCGATCCCGATCCTGCGGCCGGAGGATCGCGTCGGCGAGCCGGCCCTCCGCTGCGATCCCGACAAGATCGTCGCCATCGTCGAGACCGACGCGCCCGACCGCAACCTGCCCTTCGCCGCGCCCGACGCGGTTGCCCAGGGCATCGCCGGCCATCTCATGGACTTTCTCAGCCACGAAGTGGCGCGGGGGCGGCTGCCGGCTTCGCTGCTGCCGATCCAGTCCGGAGTCGGCAACGTCGCGAACGCGGTGCTCTCCGGCCTGCTTCACGGGCCGTTCGAGGGCCTGACGGCCTACACGGAGGTGATCCAGGACGGCATGCTGGATCTCCTGGAGGCCGGCAAGCTGCGCGTCGCGTCCGCGACCGCCTTCTCCCTCAGCACCGGGGCCGCCTCGCGGCTCAATGCCGACATGGCGCGGTTCCGCGACCGGATGATCCTGCGACCGCAGGAGATCAGCAACCATCCCGAAGTGGTTCGGCGCCTCGGCTGCATCGCCATGAACGGCCTCATCGAGGCCGACATCTACGGCAATGTGAATTCCACCCTCGTGATGGGATCGCGCATGCAGAACGGTATCGGCGGCTCCGGCGATTTCGCCCGCAACGCCTTCGTGTCGATCTTCATGACGCCATCGACGGCCAAGGACGGCACGATCTCGGCCATCGTGCCGCAGGTCTCGCATGTCGACCACATCGCCCAGGACGTCCATGTGCTGGTGACGGAGCAGGGCTTGGCGGATCTGCGCGGGCTCTCGCCACGGCGGCGGTCGGAGTTGATCATCGCCCGCTGCGCCCATCCCGATTATCGGCCGCTGCTCATGGAGTACGCGGAGCGCGCCCGGCACCGCTCCTTGGGCCTGCATGCGCCCATGATCCCGGGCGAGGGCCTGTCCTGGCATCAGCGCTTCCTCGATCACGGCTCGATGCTGCCGTCGAGCGACTGAAGCTCCAGGCCGCAACCCAATGCGGCCCGGAGTAAGGATCCGTGCGGTACAATGCGTGTGGACGTCCTGCTGGCCCCTCCGCACAGGTCCGGCAACGCGCCTGCTCGTCCGGTGACCGCTTCGGCGACGGATGCTTGGAGGCTGCCTTGATCGCGGCCGGAACGGAGACACCATGTTCGAGACTGCCGCCACGACCCTCGACTGGCTGGGCGTGATCGTTTTCGCGGTCACGGGCGCCCTCGTCGCGTCGCGCAAGGAGATGGATTTCGTCGGCTTCGCCGTGCTCGGCACGGTCACGGGCATCGGCGGCGGAACTCTCCGGGACCTGCTGCTCGGGGTGCCGGTCTTCTGGATCCGCGTGCCGGCCTATCTCACGACCTGTGTCCTCGTCTCGTGCCTGACCTTCTTCGTCGCGCATCTTCCGCAATCCCGGTACCGGTACCTCCTCTGGCTGGATGCGCTGGGTCTGGCGCTGTTTGCGGTCGTCGGCGCCGAGAGGGCCCTGCTGTCGGGGGCGGGCGCCCAGGTCGCCGTCGCGATGGGGGTGATCACCGCCACCTTCGGCGGCATCATCCGCGACCTTCTCGGCGGCGAGAGCCCGGTGATCCTGAGCCGGGAGATCTATGCCACGGCCGCCCTGGCGGGGGCCTTCACGTTCACCGCCCTGACCGCCTTCGAGGCGCCGCGCGACGTCGCGGTCGCGATCGGCTTCTCGGTCGGCCTGCTCGTCCGCGCCGCCTCGCTCCGCTTCGGCTGGACGCTCCCGCGGTACCGCCCCCGTCCCGGCCTCCCCTATCGTCATCCCCGGTAGAAGCGATCGGACGTCGCCCCATCCCCATGCCTTTGTGGACCACGCACACCCCGTGTCTGGAGATGCAATCTCCTGGGATCGGCGAAGAGCCGCGTTCCGGCGAGGAAGGGAGCATCGGCGGGTGCCGGGACCTGGACCGCATCGCTCGGGCTCCGCGCGGCCTCGCGGCAGGAATTCGGACCGTGCTCGTCCCGAATCCTCATGACGGGCAGAATGCGCGTCGCGCAGCCATGACGCACGAAGACCGGCGGAACCAGGATGGCCGACGAGATCAGTGACCTTCGGTTGTTCGCCGCCATGGTGGCGGCCGGCAACCTCTCGGCGGCGGCGCGGGCCATGGGTTCGTCGCCGGCCGTGATGAGCCGGCACCTCACCGCGCTGGAGAACCGGCTGGGCGTTCGTCTCGTCACACGCACCTCGCGCCGCTTCGACCTCACCGACGAGGGCGCCCTGTTCCACGAGCGCTGTATCGGGATCCTGGCCCAGATCGACGATGCCGAGGCCGAAGCGGCGCAGGGGGTGGGACAGCCACGGGGATCTCTGCGGATCAGCGCGCCCTTGCAGTGGGGTCGGCGCGTGCTGGCGCCGATCATCGCCGATTTCAGTGCCGAATTTCCGGTGGTCAGCGCCCATCTCGTTCTGACCGACACGAGCCTCGACGTGGTCAATGGCGGGCTTGACGTCGCGATCGGTGCGGTGCCCCCGCAAGCCTCCGGCGTGATCGTCCGAAAGCTCCTGTCCGGCAGGCGCATCGTCTGCGCGGCGCCGCGCTACCTGCGCGAGCGCGGGATCCCCGCGACGCCGGAGGACCTCAAGGATCACGATTGCATCCGCCTCGTGACCGGACACCAGGACGTGGACCGCTGGTCGTTCCGGGATGGCGACGGCGTGAGCACGATCGACATCCGCGGCAAGCTGTCGACGACGAGCACGGAGGTGGTCAACGCCTGGGTCCTGGCGGGGCACGGCATCGCCTCCCGGGCCGAGTGGGATATCGCGACCGAACTCGAGGCGGGACGCCTCGTGCCGTGCCTCGAACCCTACTGGTCGGACCCGATCGCCCTCTACGCCTCGTATGCGAGCCGGCGGCATCTGCCGCCGCGCATCCGCGTCTTCATGGATTTCCTGGCCGCCGCTATCGCGCGCCCGGTTCCCGCGCCGCGCCCCTGATCCCCCTGGCGCAGGCGGCCGGCCCTGCCCGGTCACATGTTTGCGATTTCCGCAAAGATGCTGTTCCGCCCCGTGACTCACGCCGAGGCGGGCGAAGCTCGTAACTGGGCGCCGACAGGGGAGAGGTGATGCCACACGGCGCGCGAGACTTCGATCGGGGCCGACCATCCAGATTCTTGCTCGAGCCCGTTGCTGACCGAACGGAGCAGCGGGCGGCGAGGCAGAACGGTCTGCGACCGGACCCGGACGGGGATCGCGCATGGTCGAGCGGCTGGCGGCCTATCACGATATACGTCGCGATCGGCGCGATCGTGATGCTCGATCTCTTCTCCCTATTCGTCGAGCTCCTGCATTCATAGGTCATACCGTGAGATATTCGACACTGATCCCGATCGCGTGTTCGTGGCTCGTGATCGTGCCGGCGGCCGCGCTGGCTCAGCCGGACGCCCCGGGCGGGAACCGTCAGATGGCCCCCAAATCGCAAAGGTTCGTGGGCTCGTGCTTGCCGCAGGACGAGAACGGCCGGGATCTTCCCAACCCGAACGCGTCGTCGGTATGCGGACAGTTCCGGGACGGCCGGTCCGAGTGCGCCATGCAGGAGCGCCTCGGCAACCGCCGGGCCCTTGCCCTGCACTGCTTCGGCTTCGACAACGTCGCGGACGTCGCGCCGGCTGAAACGCCTGTCCGATATACGTCGGGGACCCGACGCTGAGCAACGCTCCGCTCCTGATGCCGGCTGCGGACCGGCGCGCTGCCCCTCTGGCTGTCTGGCCCTGCCAGCGCCGGGACGCAGGAGCCACCGCTCGGCTTGGCCTGGGGGCCGAATGGACGGGATGCATGATCACCACCACGGCCGCTTGAGGCGTCATCACCAACGTCGCGGCCGCGCGAGGCGGCCCATGCACCCTCATCATCGCCGGTGACGGACCGGGCCCCGTTCCTCGCCTGGGGCTCGCGCCGGCCCCTTTCGGCCGGTGCGGCGACAGACGAAGTTGCCGGACGCTCCCCCCGATCCAGGAGGGCGAGGACACGCAGATGGCCGTACCGCACGTCGTGCCCGTACCATGGCGCGGATGCCGCCACGGGGATTGGAGCGGGCGCGGCGATCAGGCCAGTGATGCGAAGCGTCCTGGGAGAACCCGTCGCCTTCGAGACGTCCCCGGTCTCCGCGGCACGCATCGAACCTGCTCCGCATTCGCCCCGCAGCGTTCGTCCAGCGGAGGGGGCCGCCCTCATCAGCAGGCGCCGGTCGCGAGACCGGCATGCTGCCTGGGACACGCCCCGCCATCCCCATGACGATCCGATCCATCCTCGGGGCAATCTCGACCGCTCGGGAAGCAGGTCGTCCCGGGCGTTCGCCTTGCCCCGGGGCAGGCGCAACCAGCAAGAGATGGCCGGTCCCAGCATTCAACCTCTGCTTCCGACCTTGGGCATGAGATGTCTTATCCGGATGGATAGGTTATAAGAGGTTAAAACGTGCCGAATTGAGAAGAGTCGCACGGTGGTTTATTTGCGTTGCAGCATTGAAAAGCGTTCACCCCGCGCACGATCAGGGGTAAATATTGGGTATGTGGCAGTTTCGCCGTTGACACGAGTCTCGCGAATGCGCCTCATGAGGCGGGAGGTGCAAGACGATGCGGACGACCCGACGTCAGATGCTGGCCGCCGGAGCCGGATTCGGCCTCATGCCGATGCTGCCGCGCCTGTCGCGGGCGCAGGCCGCGAACACGATCCGGATCGGCGTTCTCAACGACCAGTCCGGGCCCTACCGCGACATCAGCGGGCCCTATGGCGTCGCCTGCACCCAGATGGCCGTCGACGAGTTCGCCGCCGGCGGCTTCCGGGTCGAGGTGATCTCGGCCGACCACCAGAACAAGCCCGATGTCGGGGCCGGCATCGCCCGGCAGTGGTACGACCGCGACGGTGTCGACCTGATCATCGACGTGCCGACCTCCTCGGTCGGCCTTGCGGTCAATCAGGTCGCCCGGGAGAAGAACAAGGCCTACATCAACACCGGCGCGGCCACCTCCGACCTGACCGGGGTGCAGTGCACGCCGGTCACGATCTCCTGGATGTACGACACGTACATGCTGGCGAAATCGACCGGCGGCGCCATGGTGAAGGCCGGCGGCGACTCGTGGTTCTTCATCACCGCCGACTACGCCTTCGGTCACGCGCTCGAGCGCGACACCGGCACGTTCGTGAAGGCCAATGGCGGGCGCGTCCTCGGCAGCGTGCGCTACCCGTTCCCGTCGACCGCGGACTTCTCGTCGTTCCTCCTCCAGGCCCAGAGCAGCGGCGCCAAGGTGATCGGCCTGGCCAATGCCGGGGCGGACACGGTCAACTCGATCAAGCAGGCGGCCGAGTTCGGGCTGACCCAGCAGGGCTTCAGGCTGGCGGCGCTGCTGATGTTTCTGTCGGACGTGCACGCGCTGGGCCTCAAGGCGGCGCAGGGCCTGGTCCTGACCGAGAGCTTCTACTGGGACCTGAACGACCGCACCCGCGCGGTGACGCGGCGGGCGCTGCCGCGGCTGAAGGGCACGTACCCGAACATGGCCTCGATCGCGAACTACTCGGCGGTGCTCCACTACCTGAAGGCCGTGACCGACATGGGGGTGCCAGCCGCCAAGGCCTCGGGCGTCGACGTCGTCAACCGCATGAAGGCGATGCCGACCGACGACGACGCCTTCGGCCCCGGCCGTATCCGCGAAGACGGCCGCAAGCTCTGCCCGGCCTACCTGTTCGAGGTCAAGAAACCCTCCGAGAGCAGCGGCCCCTGGGACTATTACAAGCTCGTCGGGACGACCCCGATCGACGAGGCGTTCCGGCCCCTCGACAAGGGCGGCTGCCCGCTCGTGCGTGCGTGAGGGCATTGACGGCGCTACGCACCGACCCAAGGTCGTTCGTCAGCTTGCCAAACCTGGCGTCGAGCAGGGCAAGGCCACGACGCGCCGAGCGGCCATGCTGGCGGCTCCTAGAGAACGCGTTGCTGCCAATCAGCGGGCGAACTCCCGACCCCTTGCAGACCTTCGTCCCTGCCGGCCCGGGCGTCCGCTCCGCAAGGAGGAGCGGCCCCGCAGAGTCGAGCACGATTTCAGCAGGTTTGGGCCGCGCAGCGCATGGCGACGAGATCCCGGCTCCGCCCCGTCCCGGATCGTGCGAAGCGTTTGCTGTCGATTTCAGGGCAGCCGCGGCGATGGGATGCCGCCTCGCCTTCCTGCCGGGCCGGCTCATCGGCGCGGCGATGGACGCCGTCGACGCCGCGCTGCGGGACGTCATCATCGAACCGGCGTCGCCGGTTTCGCTGATACCGCCGCGCCTTCGAACGGACCCGTTCGAAGGCGCTGGCTAAGCCCGAACGGGCGTCGGCGCTGATGCGCCGGACGCCTTGGCATCGACGTGTCGATGCCAAGGCGCGAGGGTATGAGAAGACCGTTCACTCGCCGATCGGCGTGATGGATCTGGCCCTCGTCACCACTCGGCGATGGGTCGCGAGCAGGCCGGGCAAGGCGGCATCCAACATCGCGGCGCGGACGGCGTCGCGATCGGCCGTGCCATCCATCCCGTAGACCCTCGAGCGCAAGCCCACATAGACCAGGGCACCGTGGATTCCGAAGAGCAGCTCGAACTCGTCCGCCGCGAGGGGCTGGGCCTGCGGGCTCGGCAGGTTGGATTCCGCCCGCATGTCTTCGAGGAGCGGCGCGAAGATGCGCTCGCGCACCATGCCGAGGTAGCGGCTCGGGAGATCGAAGCCTTTCAGCCCGGCCGAGACGAAGATCCGCAACCAGGCATAATCGTCGATCGTTCGCTGGTAATCGATCTCGAAGCGCCGGAACCGCTCCAGGCACGGCAGTGAGGCGTCGCGCACCGTCTCCTCCCAGGCGAGCTTCCAGCGCTTGAGGTAGACTTCCTCGTAGATGCGCTCGATCAGCGACGCCTTGGTGGGGAAGTACCTGAACAGGAGCGGCTGCGCGATGCCGAGGCGGCGGGCGAGCTCGCGGGTATGCCCGTCGAGGCCGACCTCGGCGAAATAGGCGATCGCCCCCTCGACGATCTGGCGCTCGCGGCTCTCCGCCGTCAGCCGCCGTCCGGTCGGGGCGCTCGCGGCCCTGTTCGCCGCCTGTTGGCCTTCAGGCCTGCTTGACGCCATCGCGGATTTGGCCTTCTCTTGAGCGGTCGATCAACAAGGGCATCCAGCCTGTCCCATCGGGGCGGTCATGGGCAAGCCCATCGGGAGGAGGACCAGCGCGTGAAGGCGCCCGACTTCGCCTATGTGCGTCCCGCCTCGCTCGATGCGGCTCTGGCGCTGCTCGCCGAGCACGGCGAGGATGCGGTGCCCCTCGCGGGCGGCCAGAGCCTCGTCACGGCGCTGAACATGCGGCTCGCCTCTCCCCGCCTGCTGGTCGACCTGAACGCGATTCCCGATCTCGCCGGCGTCTCCGAGGCGGGCGGCCAGGAGGGCGGCCAGGAGGGCGGCTTCGTGCGGATCGGCGCCATGACGCGCCATCGCGACGTGGGCACCGCGTCGGTCGTGCGCGAGCGCTTGCCGCTCCTGGCCGCGGCCATGCCCCACATCGCCCATCCGGCGATCCGCAACCGCGGCACGATCGGCGGCTCGGTGGCTTTGGCGGATCCGGCCACCGAATGGCCCGCCTGCTGCCTGGCCGCCGGCGCCACCATCGTGGCGCGCGGGTGCCATGGCGAGCGGCGCATCGCCGCCGAGGACTTCTTCCTCGGTCTCTACGCGACGGCTCTGGAGCCCGGCGAGATCGTCACCGCGGTCGAGTTCCCGGTGCCGGGTCCCGACGCGGTGTGGGGGTTCGAGGAATTGTCGCGCCGCCACGGCGACTACGCCCTCGTCGGGCTCGCCGCGACCGGGCGGCGGGCCGGCGGGCGCCTCACCGATCTGCGCCTCGCCTTCTTCGGGGTCGCCGACCGGCCGGTCCTGGCGCGGGCCGCCGCGGCGGCGGTCGAGGCTGGGGACGTCGCGGGCGCGCAGGCGGCGCTCGCCGGCGAGATCGACCCGCCGGACGACCCCGCCACGAAGGCCGCGACACGGCGGCACCTCGCCCGCGTCCTCCTCGGCCGCGTGGCGGGCCGGCTCCGGGAGGATGCCGCACCGATAGGGACCGTTCGCGGTGGAGGCCTCGATGGCGTCTGAGAGCCCGGACCGCGAGCACGCGGTCGCGTTCACGCTCAACGGCGAGGCCGTGCGCGCCCGGGTCCCGGCGCGGATGCATCTCGGCGACCTCCTGCGGGGAACCTTCGGCCTCACCGGGGTGCATCTCGGCTGCGAGCACGGCGTCTGCGGCGCCTGCACGATCCTGGTCGACGGGCGGGCGGTGCGCGCCTGCCTGATGCTCGGGGTCCAGGCCGACGGCGCCACCGTCGAGACCGTGGAGGGACTGACCGAGAGCGGCCGCATCGGCGACCTGCAGGACGCCTTCCACGCCCGCAACGCCCTGCAATGCGGCTACTGCACACCCGGGATGCTGGTGACCGCCGCCGAGCTTCTGGCCGACGAGACGGCTGCCGCCTCGCGCGAGGAGATCCGCGCGGTGATCTCCGGCAATTACTGCCGCTGCACCGGCTACCACGCCATCGTGGACGCGATCGCCACCACGGCGGAGGCGCGCCGCAACCGCCGGGAGACCGCCGAATGAGCACGGATCCGGGTGGCCTGACCTTCCTCGACCGGCCGAACAGCTATATCGGCCGGTCGGTCCCGCGGCCGAACGCGCGGCGCCTGCTGGAGGGCCGCGGGACTTACGTCGACGACGTTCCCGCCGCCCGCCTCGCCCACGTCGCCTTCCTGCGCAGCCCCCACGCCCATGCGCGCATCCTCTCGATCGAAACGGATGCCGCCCGGGCGATGCCGGGGGTGATCGCGATCGTGACCGGGCCGGAGCTGGCGCGGGTCTGCACGCCGTGGATCGGGGTGCTCGGCCACTTCAAGGGCCTGCGCTCGGCGCCTCAATACGCCCTGGCGCCCGAGCGGGTGACCTGGGTCGGGGAGCCGTTCTGCGCGGTCGTCGCCCGGAGCCGCGCCGAGGCCGAGGACGCGCTCGCCGCGATCGAGGTCGCGTTCGAGCCCCTCCCCGCCGTGGTCGAGATGGAGACGGCCCTCGATCCCGAGACGCCGGCGATCCACCCGGATCTCGGCGACAACCTCGCCTTCGAGCGCGTCCTCGACGTCGGCGAGGTGGATGCGGCGTTCCGCGACGCGGCGGTGGTGGTCGAGGAGACGTTCCGGTTCGGCCGGCATACCGGCGTCTGCCTGGAGCCCCGGGCGATCCTGGCCGACTGGGCCCCGGCGGACGGCCTGCTCACCGTGCATCACTCCTTCCAGGCGCCGCACATGATGCAGGACATCCTGTGCAAGCACCTCTCCCTGCACGAGGGGGCGGTGCGGGTGATCTGCAAGGATGTCGGCGGCTCGTTCGGGATCAAGGTCCATATCTACCCCGACGAGATGGCGACCTGCGCGCTGGCGCTGATGCTCAAGCGCCCGGTCAAGTTCGTCGCCGACCGGCTGGAGAGCTTCCAGAGCGACATCCACGCCCGTGACCACCGGGTCGCCGCCCGGATGGCGTTCTCGGCCGAGGGCGACATCCTGGCGATCGACATGGACGACCTGACGGGGATCGGGCCCTACTCGGTCTATCCGCGCACCAGCGCGGTCGAGGCCAACCAGGTCGTCAACCTGACCGGCGGCCCCTATCGCCACCGGCATTACCGTGCCCGGGCCCGGGTCGTGCTCCAGAACAAGGCGCCGACCTGCCAGTACCGGGCGGTGGGCCACCCGATCGCCACGATGGTCGCCGAGGGCCTGGTGGATCTCGGCGCCGCCCGGCTCGGGCTCGATCCGCTGGCCCTGCGCGAGCGCAACGTCATCCCGGACGATGCCTATCCGTGCGCCGGCGTCTCGGGCATCAAGCTCGAGAAGCTGTCCCACCAGGCGGCGCTCGCCAAGCTCAAGGCGATGATGGGCTATGACGCGTTGCGCGCCGAGCAGGCGGTCTTGCGCGAGCAGGGCGTCCATCGCGGCATCGGGCTCGCCGCCTTCATCGAGATCACCAACCCGTCCGCCGCCTTCTACGGGGTCGGGGGCGCGCGCATCTCCTCGCAGGACGGCTGCACGGTCCGGCTCGACCCGCAGGGCGGCGTCGTCGCGGCCATCAGCGTGACCGAGCAGGGCCAGGGCACCGAGGGCATCATCGCCCAGATCGTCGCCACCGCCACCGGCGTGCCGATGGACAAGGTCCGGGTGGTCTCGGGCGACACGCAGGCGACCCCCTATGGCGGCGGCACCTGGGCCTCGCGCGGGGCCGGCATCGGCGGCGAGGCCGCCTGGCAGGCGGGCAAGGCCCTTCGCGAGAACGTCGTGGCGGTGGCGGGCGCGATCCTCCAGGCCGATCCCCGGAGCCTCGACATGCGCGACGGGGCCGTGGTGGATGCCGCCACGGGCGCGGAGCGCATGACGCTCGCCGAGCTCGGCCGCATCGTCTACTTCCGGCCCGACACCCTGCCGCCCGGCGTGCAGCCGGAATTCGTCGCGACCCGGCACTACGTGCCGAAGGACTACCCCTTCGCGTTCACCAACGGCGTGCAGGCCTCCTATGTCGAGGTCGACCCGCAGACCGGGTTCGTGCGGCTCCTCAAGCATTGGTGCGTCGAGGATTGCGGCACCGTCCTGAACCCGCTCCTCGTCGACGAGCAGATCCGCGGCGGCATCGTCCAGGGGATCGGCGGGGCCTTGTTCGAGCACTGCCTCTACGACGCGGACGGCCAGCTTCAGAACGGCTCGATGGCCGATTACCTCGTGCCGATGGCGTGCGAGATGCCGGATATCGAGGTCGCCCATGTCGTCTCGGCGACGGCCTCCTCGGAGATCGGGGCCAAGGGCGCGGGCGAGGCCGGCACCGCCGGCGCGCCGGCGGCGGTGGTCAACGCCATCAACGACGCGCTCCGGCCCTTCGGGGCCCGGGTCTCGCGCCAGCCGGTGACGCCGGAGGTGGTGCTGGAGGCCATGGGCCTGATCTGAGCGCACGCCCGGCGCGCCGCCCCGACCGGGCGGCGGCCGGGGGTCGCGTGAGGCAGAGGGACACGACATCCGGCAACCGGTCCGCCCGAACGAGACCGGTCCCGGCGAGGACGACGCCACTTCAGGAGGGACGACAGGATGACGACGGGCTTCGACAGGCGCCGGCTGCTCCAGGGCAGCGCCGCCGCATCCGCGCTGGCGCTCGCCGCCCCCGCCCTCCTGCGCTCCGCGGCGGCGCAAGGAGGCCCGATCAAGATCGGGTTCCCGGTGCCGCTCACCGGCGCGTTCGGGGCCGAGGCGAACGACCAGGTCCGCGCCGCCCAGCTCGCGATCAAGGAATTCAACGAGGCCGGCGGCTTCCAGGGCCGCCAGGCCGAGCTCCTGGTGCGGGACGACAAGCTCAATCCCGGCGAGGCCGCCGGCCGCACCCTCGAGCTGATCGAGAAGGACAAGGTCAACTTCCTCGTCGGCGGGTTGTCGGCGGCGGTGACGCTCTCGATCAACAACGTCGCCCGCGAGCGCCGGGTGATCTACAACTCGATCAGCCAGTCGGACGCGATCAACGAGGCCAAGGATTTCGGCCGCACCACCTTCCACGAGGCGTTGAACCCGCACATGACCGCCGGTGCGGTCGGCCGCTACGTCTTCCCGAAGAGCGGCAAGCGGGTCGCTTTTCTGAGCGCCGACTACGCCTACGGCCACGAGATGGTGCGCGGCTTCAAGCGCGCCGGCGAGGCCTCGGGCATCGAGGTCGTCGCCGATATCCGCCACCCGATCGGCGCCTCGGACTACTCGGCCTTCCTGCCCCGGATCGCCGCGCTCAAGCCCGACGTGCTGTGCCTGTGCAATTTCGGCCGCGACCAGGTCGTGTCGATCCAGCAGGCGACCGAGTTCGGCCTGAAGCGCAACACCAAGCTCGTGGCGCCGGTCCTCCTCTTCACGTCGCGCAAGGCCGGCGGCGAGGCCTTCGACGGCGTGATCGGCGGGACCTCGTATTACTGGCGCCTGGAGGACACCGTGCCGAGCGCCAAGGCGTTCAACGACAGGTTCCGTGCCGCCTATAACGGGGCGGTGCCCTCCGATTACGGCGCGCTCGGCTATGCCGGCGTGCGCTCGGTCCTGGAGGGCGTGAAGGCGGCCGGATCGGTCGAGACCGACAAGGTCGTGACCGCGATGGAGGGCCTCAAGGCCGACTTCTACAAGGGGCCGCAGAGCTTCCGGAAGTGCGACCACCAGCTGGTGCAGTCGGTGCTGATCGTCGAATCGAAGTCGAAGGGCCTGAAGACCCCGGACGACGTCTTCACGATCCTGGGTACCGAGGGTCCCGACGAGCGCTTCCTGCGCGGCTGCGACGAACTCGGCCACAAGGCATGAGCCGGATCCTCCGCCCCGTCACCGGGAGTGTGCCGCTGTGAACGACATCAGTATCGGCGGCTTCCCCCTCGACCTCCTCGCGCTGCAGCTCGTGACCGGCGTCGCGCTCGGGGCGATCTACGTCCTGGTCGGCATCGGCCTGTCGCTGATCTTCGGGCTGATGAACGTCGTCAACTTCGCGCACGGCGCCTTCTTCATGGTCGGCGCCTATGTCGGGGTGTTCCTCTACGGCTATACCGGCAGCTTCTGGCTGAGCCTGGTCGCCGCCCCGCTGGCGATGGGACTGCTCGGGCTCGCGGTCGAGCGGGTGCTCGTGCGCCCGCTCTACGGGCGCGGCATCGACGATCCGCTGCTCCTCACCTTCGGCCTGTCCTACGTCATGGTCGAGAGCGTGCGCATCGCCTTCGGGCTCACCGGCCTGCCCTTCGGGGCGCCGCCCGAGCTGCGGGGAGCGGTCGATCTCGGCATCGGCTACTTCCCGCTCTACCGGCTGTTCCTGATCGCCTTCTCGCTGACGGTCGTCGGCGCGCTCTGGCTCTTCATCGAGCGCACCTCGTTCGGCCTGGTGATCCGGGCCGGCGCCCGGGACCCGCAGATCGTGCAGGTGCTCGGGATCGAGATCTCGAAGGTCTGGCTCGCCGTGTTCGGCCTCGGCTGCGCGCTGGCCGGTCTCGCCGGCATCCTCGCCGCTCCCCTCCAGGGCGTGACGCCGGAGATGGGCATCCCGGTCCTGGCCGAAGCCTTCGTGGTCACGGTGGTCGGCGGCATGGGATCCCTCGCCGGCGCCGTGCTCGCCGGTCTCCTCGTCGGCATCGTCGTGGCGATGACCTCGCTCGTCGCGCCCGACATGACCAAGATGGCGATCTTCGCCCTGATGGCCCTGGTCCTGCTCGTGCGGCCCCGCGGCCTCCTCGGCCGGGCGGGGGCGCTCGGATGAGCCCGCCCGCCCCCGGACACGCCCTTGCGCAGGGCACTCCTCTCGCCGCACCCCGGCCGGGCTCGGGCCGGACCGGGCGCTGGCTGGCCCTTGCCTCGCGCCACCGCGTCGCCCTGACCCTCGCCTTCCTGGTCGTCTTCCCGTGGATCGCGCCCTACCAGGCGCTCGCCGTGAACATCCTGGTGCTCGGGCTCTACGCGCTCGGGTTCAACCTCCTGTTCGGCTATACCGGGCTCCTGTCCTTCGGCCACGCGGCGTTCCTGGGCGGCGGCGCCTATGGCAGCGGCATCGCCATCGCCCATTACGGGCTGCATCCGGCGCTGGCGCTCGTCGCCGGCACGCTGCTCGCCACCCTCATCGCCGCCGCGATGGGCGTGCTGGCGATCCGCACCCGCGGCATCTACTTCGCGATGACGACCCTCGCCCTGTCGATGTGCGTCTACTACGTCTTCTACCGGGCGGAATCCTTCACCGGGGGCGAGAACGGCCTGCGCGGCATCAACGTGCCGGTCCTGACGCTGCCGGGCCTGCGCCTCGACCTCCTCGACCCGATGGTGAAGTACTACGCGGTCCTGGCGGTGGTCGGGGGGGCCGTCTGGCTGTTCTCGCGTCTCCTCTCCTCGCCCTTCGGGGCCGCCCTCGAGGCGATCCGCGAGAACGAGGGCCGGGCCCAGGCCTGCGGCTACGACGTGCGCCGGATGAAGCTCGTGGCCTTCGTGATCTCCGGCGCCCTGTGCGGGCTCGCGGGCGCCCTGCAGGCGATTCATCTCTCGATCGTGCCGATCGAGACGATGCACTATTCGACCTCCGGCCAGGCGGTGATGATGGCGCTGCTCGGCGGCATGGGCACCTTCTTCGGGCCTTTCATCGGAGCCGCCACCTTCTCGCTGCTCCAGGACGGGCTCGCCACGCTCACCAGCCATTGGCAGCTCTTCGTCGGCGCGATCTTCATCGCCTTCGTGCTGTTCCTGCCGCTGGGCATCTGGGGCGAGGTGCTGGCGCGCCTGAGGAGGACCGGATGGTGAGCGTGGCTCCCCTCGCGGCATCGGCCGCTTCCCCGTTGCCGATCCTCGCCACGGAGGGACTGGGCAAGCGGTTCGGGAATTTCCGGGCCCTGTCCGGCGTCAGCGTCGGGTTTCCCGAGGGCGGCATCACCGCGATCATCGGGCCGAACGGGGCCGGCAAGTCGACCTTCTTCAACCTGATCTCGGGTGCGTTCCCGCCGAGCGAGGGTCGCGTGCTGTTCCGCGGGCGGGACATCACCGGGGCGCCCCCGCACCATTTCGCCCGGATGGGCATCGCCAAGTCGTTCCAGATCACCAACGTCTTCCCGCACCTCACGGTGCGCGAGAACGTGCGGGTCGCCGCCCAGGCGCGCCGGGTCCGCTTCGCCTTCTTCCGCGACCGCTCGGCCTATCCGGAGCTCGCCGAGCAGGCCGAGGCTCTGCTCGGCGAGGTCGGGCTCGGGGCCCGGATGGACCGGCTCGCCCGCGAGCTGGCGCATGGCGAGCAGCGGGCGCTGGAGATTGCGGTGGCGCTCGCCGCCGAGCCGACGCTCCTCCTCCTCGACGAGCCGACCGCGGGCATGAGCCCGGAGGAGACGCGCGAGATGATGGACCTCGTCCAGCGCCTCGCCGAGACCCGAACGCTCATCCTCGTCGAGCACAAGATGAAGCTCGTGATGGGCCTGTGCCGCCGCCTCGTCGTCCTCCACCAGGGCCAGCTCCTCGCCGAGGGCAGCCCCGACGACATCCGCGCCCATCCCGAGGTGCGCCGCGTCTACCTGGGCAAGACCGCATGAACGCCGTCGCTCCCGCACCGCTGCTGGCGGTCGAGAATCTCAGGGCGTGGTACGGCCACTCGCACATCCTGCAGGGCCTCTCGCTCGAGGTCCGTGCGGGCGAGATCGTGACGCTGGTCGGCCGCAACGGTGCCGGCAAGACGACGACGCTCAAGTCGATCATGGGACTCGTGCCGAAGCGCGAGGGCCGCGTGACCTTCGCGGGGGCGGACATCCTCGACCGGCCGCCGCACGAGCGGTTCCACCGGGGCCTCGCCTACGTGCCGGAGGAGCGGCGCATCGTGCCAGGCCTGACGGTGGAGGAGAACCTGCGCCTCGGCATCCTGGCGGCCAAGGGGCCCTGGGCTGCGAAGGGTGACCGGGCGACGAAGGGCGAGCGGGCGTCGCGCCATCACGAAGCGCGGCGGATCGAGGCGATCGCCGAGACCTTCCCGCGCCTCAAGCAGCGGCTGAAGCAGGAGGCGATCACGATGTCGGGCGGCGAGCAGCAAATGCTCGCCATTGCGCGCGCGCTCATGGCCGAGCCGGTGATGGTGCTCCTCGACGAGCCCTCCGAAGGCATCATGCCGATCCTGGTCGAGGAGATGTTCGAGCAATTCGTGGCGATGAAACGGGCGGGCACCACCATCCTGCTCGTCGAGCAGAACGTCGAACTCGCCCTCGAGATCTCGGACAGGGTCTACATCATCGACGGCGGCGCGGTCGTCTACCATGCCCAGGCGGCCGAGCTGCGGCGCGATCCTGAAATCCAGGCACGCTACTGCGCCGTCTGATCGTCGCTGCGCCGTCCGGGCGTTCAGTCGAGACGACCAGCACCTGTGATGTCGACCATCGTCGCCGCGATTGACGACCTGCCGCACAGACCGAAACGGTCTTGCAGACGCGCGATTCCGTGCGCCGCAGGCGCCACTCCCGTCGCGAACCGGGCCCTGCTGGCTCCGTTCCTGCGATTGATACCCTCGCGCTTTCGCGTCGACACGTCGATGCGAAAGCATCCGGCGCATCAGCGCCGGCGCCCGTTCGGGCTTAGCCGGCGCCTTCGAACGGGCCCGTTCGAAGGCGCTGCGGTATGACATCCGCCCAGGAGCCGAATCCGGGCTCGGGCCCCGACTCCCCGCCGAGAATGACGGTCAGGTGCCGGTCGCCCTCTGGGAGGCGCGCGAAATCGGGGCCGGTACCTCAGCGCTGGCGCGGTGCCTCGATGCCGAGTTCGCCGGCCATCCGGACGAGGTCGGCGAGCGAGCGGGCCTCCATCTTCTCCATCACCCGGCGCTTGTGGACCTTGGCGGTGATCTCGGAGACCCCGAGCTCGGCGGCGATCTGCTTGTTCATCAGGCCGCCGATGGCGAGGCCGAACACGTCGCGCTCGCGCACCGTCAGGGAGGCGAGCCGGAGCGCGAGGGCGTCCCGGGCGATCCGCGCCGCGACCGAGGCCGCATCGAGGGCGAGCGCGCGGTCGATGGCCGCGAGGATGTCGTCGCCCTCGGCCGGCTTCGTCAGGAACTCGACCGCCCCGCCCCGCATCGCCCGCACGGTCATCGGGATCGTGCCGTAGCCGGTCAGGAAGATGATCGGGATCGTGGTGCCGGAGGCCTGAAACCGGGCCTGGACGTCGAGGCCGTCATCATGCGTCAGCCGGACGTCGAGGAGAATGCAGGCCGGGCGCTCGACATCCGGGTTGGCGAGCAGGCCCGACGCGTCGGCATGTCCTTCGGCCTTCAGCCCGGCCGAGCCGCAGAGGCGGACGAGGGCCGTGCGCAAGGCCGCGTCGTCGTCGACGATGTGAACGGTGCCGGTCTGCATCGGGATCGGGGTGAACGCGCCGCCGGCGAGCGGGCCGGTCGACGGGGACCGGCGCGGGGAAGCGCGGCCGGCGATGATCTAACACAGAATCAGGGCGTGTCGAACACGCCGGCGAGGCAGCGCTCGAGCTCCTCGGCGTCGAACGGCTTGGCGAGGCACGCGAAGGCGCCGCAGGCGAGTGCCTGCCTGCGGGTCGCGTCGCTCGGGGTGGCGGTGATGAGGATCACCCGCAGCCGGGGGCGGCGCAGCCGCAGCCGGCGCAGCAGGTCGAGGCCGGAGAGGCCCGGCATCTGCAGGTCGGTGACGACGCAGCCGGGCTCGACGGTGCCGAGCGCGGCGAGCAGCTGCCCGGCGGTCTCGAACGGCATCGGCACGTAGCCCAGCGCCTCGGTGAGGCGGGTCAGGGCGCGGCGGACCGCCGGATCGTCGTCGACGATCGCGACGGCGCGGGGGGTCAGGCCGGGTCCCGGCATGCGGTCGGAAGCCGGACGTGGAAGGCGGCCCCGCCCCCCGGCGCCTCGTCGAGCCAGAGGTCGCCGCCATGGGCATCGATGCAGCTGCGGCAGATCGCCAGTCCCATGCCCATGCCGCCGGGCTTCGTCGAGTGGAACGGCTCGAAGATGCGGGCCCGCTGCTCCGGGGGCACGCCCGGTCCGGTGTCGCTCACCGTGACCCGGACGGCACCGGGCTCGCCCCGAACCGTGATCCCGACATCGCGCCGCCCGGCCGATCCCGCCACCGCCTGGGCGGCGTTGACGAGCAGGTTGACGAGGACCTGCTCGAGCTGGACGAGGTCGCCGGTGACCGGCTTCAGGCCGGGATCGGCGCTGAGGAGGAGGGCGGCGCCGTTGGCGCGCAGCTCGCGCTCGGCGAGCAGCGTCGCCTCGCGGGCCGCCTGCACGAGGTCGACGGGCGCCAGCGCCAGGGATGCCGTGCCGAACAGGGAGCGGGTGCGGGCGACGACGTCGCGAGCCCGCCGCGCCTCGGAGACGACGTCCGTGAGGGCGGCCGTCACCTCGGCGAGGTCCGGCTCGGGCCGCTTCAGCCAGCGCAGGGCGGCCTGGGCATTGGCGGCGATCGCGGCGAGCGGCGTGTTGACCTCGTGGGCGATCGACGCGCTCACCGCCCCGACGGTGATCGAGCGGGCGGCCCGGGCGAGGTCGCTCTCGGCGGCGGCGAGCCGCGCCTGCGCCTGCTTGTAGGCCGTGATGTCGAGGGAGGTGACGAGGATGTCGGAGAACTCGGCGCAGTCGCGCGGCAGCATGGCGGTGAACAGCACGTCGCTCTGCTGGCCGTCCGCCCGGACGATGTGGGCCTCGGAGCGGAAGAAGCGGTCGCCGCGACCGATCGCGACGAGCCACTGCATGAAGGTCTGGTCGGTCTCGGGCAGCAGCCGGTCGAGCGGGCCGAGGAAGGCCGCCTTGTCGCGTGCGCCGGTCTCCTCCAGCGTGAAGGCGTTGACGTCCTTGATCAGCACCCGGCCGCAGAGCGCCCGCAGCTCCGCCGGCCGCGCGGCGAAGTAGCCTTCGAGGTCCGCGACGCCGGCCCGGCGCAGGCGCGCGACGGCCTCGCCCACTGCGCTCCAGTCCTCCCGCCACATCGAGATCCCGGCGCGCTCGAAGATCGCGGAGAACCGCGCCTCGCTCGCCCGCAGGGTGCGCCGGAGCCGCGCGACGTGCAAGGTGCCGAAGACGGCGGCGAGCAGGCCCGCCCCGGCGGCCGCGACCGAACCCGCCGCGATACCCCATCCGGCGAGCAGCGCCGGAACCAGGACCGCCAGGCCGGCCTTCGCGCCGTCCTCGACGAGGCCCGGCCAGCGGCGGCGGGGGGCCGAGTGCATCCAGGCCGGCAGCGCGTCCGTGCAGGCGGAGCCGGCATGGGCCGAGGCGAGGCTGGGCCACCGCGAGAAGACCTGTCCCGAGCCCTGCCCCGAGTTCTGCCCCAAGTCCTGCCCCAAGCCCTGCCCCAAGCCCTGCTCTGAGCCGTGCCCCATGCCGTCCTCCGCCCGGGGCGTGGTTCGGGTGTCGTCGCGACACGCCCGATCGCCGTGATGCGCGCGGGCCGGCCTCGGTGGCGCGCGCGTATGCGGAGGCTCTAGGCGAACCCGCCGCCCCCGTCGTCGATACGGGTGTATAATAGCGCGGCCGTGCGGCGGCTTGGACATTGTCGCGCATGGATCTGCATTCTCACGGCGCGTTCAAGTTTCCCAAGGCCGGCCTCGTCGCCTCGTCGCAGGAGCGGGGCTGGTCGGGCGTGGCGGCGGAGCTGCGCTGTCACCCGCCCGGGGAGCTGCCGGCGATCGTGCCGACGCAGATGGAGATCACCATCGCGACGCGGCGCAGCCCCGGCGCCTATGTCAGCCGCAAAGGCGCGGGCCAGCGCCAGCGCACCGCCGTGGAGGCGGGCACCGTGTGGTTCTGCCCGGTCGGCGTGGCCGAGGACGACATCGTCATCTCGGGCGCCCTGCACGACATCCTGCATGTCTACCTGCCGGTCGAACGCTTCGCCCACATGGCGGACCTCTACGGCGACCCGCGGATCCGCGCCGACGCGGTCCGCTATCTCGCCGATGTCGACGACGACCTCGTCCGCCAGCTCGGGCTCGCGATCGGCCGCGAGCTCCAGGCCGAGACCTCCGCCGGACGGATGCTGGTCGAGGCGGCCTCGCTGTCGCTGGTGGCGCGGGTCGCGCAGATGTACGGGCACGACCGCCCGGAGCGGGCCGAGGCGGTCGAGGCCGCCTCGACCTGCCAGGCCCGGATCCGCCGGGTGACGGACTTCATCCGCGACAACCTCGACCGCGACCTCACCGTGGCCGAACTCGCGGAGGTGGCCTGCCTGAGCCCGTTCCACTTCTCGCGGATGTTCAAGGCGGTCACCGGGAGCACGCCGCACAGCTTCGTCAGCGCCGCGCGTCTCGAGGAGGCCCGTCGCCTCCTGTCCCGGACCGCGGCGCCGCTCGGCGAGATCGCCCATCGCTCGGGCTTCTCCGGACAATCCGCCTTCAACATCGCGTTCAAGCGGGCGACCGGCTGCACGCCGGGCGACTATCGACGCCAGCAAAATCCGCAATAGCAAGCGCTGCAAAGACCAGAGCAGGAATCGAAAAGACGGTTCTTTCAGCCTCTGTGATCATGCACCCGTAGCCTCCGGGTGCTGGAATGATTCTCGATTACGCTTCCTCATCGCCTCGCACGCGCAAGGTGCCGCTATGGCCCGACCGTGACGGGCGTGCGTCGCCCGGCCGGATGCCGGGCCTGAACGGTGCGCGCATGGCCGATCACCTCGGTGTCCGGGCGGGCGCGACGCTGAGCGTGCCGCACCGGACCGGCGGCCCCCTGGTCGTCACCCGCCTCCAGGGCCTGCTCGCGCCCGGCGTCCAGACCCCGCCCCTGAAGCAGGAGGCGGCGTACAGCATCGTGGTGCAGGTGCGGCCGCTGCAGCATCACGACTTCATCGTGGGCGGGCGGCAGGTTCATGCCGGCGCCGTTCCGGCCGATGCCGTCAGCGTCGTGAGCCTCGCGGATTGTCCACGCTCGGTCATGAGCGGCCCTCTCGACGCGGTCCAGTTCTACGTGCCGCACGCCCTCGTCGACGCCGTGGCCCGGGAGAACGACGTCCCGCCTCCCTCCCACCTCGCCTGGCCGCGGGCGGACCGGGATCCGGTCGCCGCCGGCCTCGTCGCCCTGCTGCTTCCGGCGCTGGCCGAGCCCGGGCCGGCGCGGGCGATGTTCGTCGAGCACACCGCCATGGCCTTCCTCGCCCATGCCCTCGCGCGCTACGGCGGCGGTGCCGCTCCTGCGGCACGGCCGGTCCGAAGCGGCCTCTCGCCCTGGCAGGAGCGCCGCGCCCGGGACATGATGCAGGCGCGCTTCGGGACGGCCCTGACGATCGCCGAGGTTGCCCGGGCCTGCAAATTGTCGCCGAGCTACTTCGCGGCGGCCTTCCGGCGCAGCACCGGCCAGTCGCCGCACCGCACCCTGTCGGATCTCCGCATCGCCGAGGCGAAGCGCCTGATGCTCGGCACCGGGCTGCCGTTGGCGGAGGTGGCTTTGCTCTGCGGCTTCGGCGACCAGAGCTACTTCACGCGAGCGTTCTCGCAGGCAATCGGCACGAGCCCGGGGCAGTGGCGGCGGCTGAACCGGCAGGGTGGTAGCGCGGCGCACCAAGCAGAGGATCTTTAGGCAGAGGAGATTCAGACGGCGCGCGGCGCGGCCCCCTCGACGCCGATCACCGATCCCGCCCCGTCAAGGAACAGCCGCACCTTCATGGCGACGATCTCCGACACGTCGTCGACCGGCATGGTGTACACGAACTTGCGCACGCCGAGATAGAAGATTCCGGCGTGCAGGCTCCAGATCGCCTCGATCTCGAGCGGCGTGATCGGCCGCTCCGCGATCGGCGGGCGGCCCAGCTCGTCCCGGATTTGCGCGATGATCAGGGTGAAGACCCGCTCCTTGAGCAGGTCGAGGTAGCGGGTGTTGAAGTCGAGGCCTTTCAGGCCGGCGAACATGAACAGGCGGATCCACTCGTAGGTGAGGATCACGCTCGCATAGTCGGTGTAGAAGGCAGTGAGCCGCTCGCGCAGCGGGCGGGACGTGTCGCGGATCGTCTCCTCCCAGAACGGGTTCCAGCGGCGCAGGAACACCTCCTGGTAGACGCGCTCGACGAGCGCCTCCTTGGTCGGGAAGTAGCGGTAGAGCAGCGGCTGGGTGACGTTGAGGCGCTTGGCGAGCTCCCGCGTCTGGCCCTCGAACCCGAACTCGGCGAAGAAGCCGACCGCTTCGCGCACGATCTCCTCCTCGCGCTGGGCGGGCGTCAGGCGGCGGCGCGCCACCTCGGACGGTCGCGCGGGGGCCGGGGGCGTGCGGCGGGGAGCCGTCACGAATTTCGTCGTCGCATCCACTCCCACGACTTATCACGCGGCATCGCGGCTTGGCCACCAGGTGCCATGATCGGGTGCCGAGGCGGGTGGCGGCGGAACCGGCACTGAAGGCGGAGTGATCGCATGATCACTCCGCCGGCGACCTCACGCGGCGCCGTCGAGCCGGAGGGGCGGGTTGGCGCTGTCGAGGAACTCGACGGTGGTGAACACGAGCTCGGTCTCGCCGATATTCTCGAGGTCGTGGATCATGAAGTCGCCTGCCGCGTAGCGGTGGTGCTGGGTGTCGCCGGGGGCGTAGGTCACCTCGGCGACCCGGCCGTCGGCGTAGTGCGAGCGCGCCCGTCCGCCCGTGACCGCCGTCCAGAAGTAATCGAGCACGTGGGTGTGGAAGCCGATCCGCTCGCCCGGCTTGAGGCTGAGCAGCCAGACCCGGACCCGGTCGGTCTCGGAGACGAGCCGGCTGCCGACCCGCCCGTTGCCGGCGCGCGCGGCGAAGTCCCGGCGCAAGGATTCGGGCCAGGCCTCGGGCGGGGTCGGCCAGTCGTAGGGTGCGGAGCCGCAGGGCGCTGAGGCGTGGGATGCGGAGTCGTAGGACGCGGTCATGGGAGGCTCCTCATCAATGGGCGGCGACGGGGTGGGGCCGGGCGCGGCCGGTCTGGGCGGTGACGTGCTGGGCGCGGAAGGCGGCGCGGGCGGCGGCCGCCGCCGGGCTGCGGTCGAGGCGCGAGACCGCGACCGCCGTCAGGAAGGCGAGCGGTACCGAGACCAGGGCCGGATTGTCATACGGGAACGGCGCGGCGCCCAAGGACAGGATTGCGGTCCAGATCCCGGGCCCGAGGAGCATCAGGCCCAGCGCGCCGACGAGCCCGGCGAGGGATCCGGCGACGGCGCCCCGCGTGGTCAGGCCCGGCCAGGAGACCGAGAGCACCAGGACCGGGAAGTTGGCGCTCGCCGCGATGGCGAAGACCAGCCCGACCAGGAAGGCGATGTTCTGGTTCTCGAAGGCGAGGCCGAGCGCCATCGCGCAGAGGCTGATGGCCACCGTGGCGCCCTTCGAGACCCGCACCTCCTCGGCTTCGCTGGCTCGGCCCCGGCGCAAGACCCGGGCGTAGAGGTCGTGGCTCGCCGCCGAGGCGCCGGCGATGGCCAGCCCCGAGACCACCGCCAGGATGGTCGCGAAGGCGACGGCCGAGATGAAGCCGAGGAGCGGCGCGCCGCCGAGCCGCTCGGCGAGGTGGAGCGCCACCATGTTGGGCCCGCCGATCAGCCGTCCGGCGGCGTCCGTGAAGGCCGGCTCGCCGAGCACGAGCGCGATCGCCCCGAAGCCGAGGACGAACAGCAGGGTATAGAACACCGTGATGAAGCCGGTGGCGACCAGCACCGAGAGCCGGGCCTGGCGGGCATCCGCCACGGTGAAGAACCGCATCAGGATATGCGGCAGGCCGGCGGTGCCGAAGATCAGCGCGACCCCGAGCGACAGGGCCGAGACCGGATCGCGCACGAGGCCGCCCGGCGCCATGATCGCGTGGCCCTTAGGGTGGAGGGCGACCGCCCGGGCGAACAGGGCCTCCGGGCTGAAGCCGAAGCGGGCGAGGATCAGCCCGGCCATCAAAGCCGTGCCGAAGAGCAGCAGCACCGCCTTGATGATCTGCACCCAGGTCGTCGCCCGCATGCCCCCGAAGGCGACGTAGAGCATCATCAGCACGCCGACGAGGGCGACCGCGGTGGCGTAGGGCAGGCCGAACAGCAGCTCGATCAGCTTGCCGGCTCCGACCATCTGGGCGATCAGGTAGAGGAGCACGATGACGAGGGTGTTGAGGCCCGCGACCAGGCGCACCGGCACCTCGGACAGGCGGTAGGCGACCACGTCCGCGAAGGTGTATCGGCCGAGGTTGCGCAGGGGCTCGGCGATGAGGAACAGGATCATCGGGAAGCCGACCAGGAAGCCGACCGCGTAGATCATCCCGTCATAGCCCGAGCCGTAGACGAGGGCCGTCACGCCCAGGAAGGTCGCGGCCGAGGTGTAGTCGCCCGCGATGGCGAGCCCGTTCTGGACCCCGCCGAGGGAGCCGCCGGCGGCGTAGAAGTCGCTCGCCGTGCGGGTGCCGCGCCGCGCGGCCCGGGCGGTGATGGCCAGCGTGAGGGTCACGAAGGCGACGAAGAGCCCGATCGCGACCGGGTTGAGGGCCTGGCGGCTCGTCGGGCCCGACAGGGCGTCGGCCGCGGCCGGTCCCGTGAGCGCCAGCGCTGCCAGCGCCGGCAGGAGAATGCGGGCGATCATCGCAGGTCCTCCCGCAGGCGGTCGCTCAGGGTGTCGAGCCGGGTATTGGCGACCGCGACGTAGATTGCCGTCAGGACGAAGCCGAGGGCGAGCAGCCCCGCCCCGGCGACGATGCCCCAGGTCGTCGTCGCGCCCTCCGCAATCGGCCTGCCGAGGAGGCCCGGCCGGAACGCGATGGTGAGGATGTAGGCGAAGTAGGCCCCCGCCATCGCCGTCGCGAGCACCCGCCCGAGGCAGCAGCGCTCGAAGGCGAGGCGGCGGAAGGCCGGATGGCCTTCGATCCGCTCGATCTCCATGGGGTCGTCCTCCTGTGTTTCTCTGGGCATGAGGTTTTTTCGGAGTCAGGCGGCGAGCCCGGCCGCCACGGCGGTTTCTGCCATCACGGCCTCGGGCGACCGGTGGCGCTCGGCGAGCGCCCGCTCGCGGGGGGTGAGGATCTGCGCCTGCATGGAGGCGCCGAGCTCCCGCGCCCGCAGGACGACGGCGCGGCCGACGGCGAGGCGCGCGGCCTCGAACTGCGACAGCGCGGCGGGGAGGTCGTGCGGGTGGGCGTCGAGCGCCCGCGCCAGGGCGTCGGCGTCGGCGGCCGCCTTGGTCACCCCCATGCCGACATGCGGCCGGGCCACGAAGGCGGCGTCGCCCAGGATCACCGTGCGGCGGCCGAGCGCCATCCGGGGCGTCTCGAGGTCCTGGATCGCCTGCAGGAACGGCTGTCCGGTGCGCTCGACGACCTCCGCGAAGGGCGGCGCGAGGAGCCGGCGCGCATCCCGCCGCATTCCGGCGATCACCTCCGGGCGGATCCGGTTCGGGGCGATCGAGAGCGGCTGGGCGAGGCCGTCGATGTCGGTGAGCAGCCCCGCGAGATCGGGCCCGGCGGCCGGGCGGTACCAGACGAAGTTGAAGCGCCGCCCGCCCCGTCCTTCGCCGGCGACCGGATAGCCCAGCATCTGCTCGCCGGGCGGCAGGCAGAAGCTGAAATGGTCGCAGAGCGCCGCGCGGGTCTCGTCCGTCAGGTCGGCCTCGTCGACGAGGCCGCGCCAGGCGACGTAGCCGGCATAGAGCGGTGCCACCTCGGGGAGATGGTGCGTCCGCACCGTCGAGCCGATGCCGTCGGCGCCGACGAGCAGGTCGCCGCGGGCGGTGCTGCCGTCGGCGAAATGCGCGGTGACCGCGTCCTCCGCCTCCTCGACGCGCACGAGGCTGCGGCCCGACCGGTAGGCAATCGCGGGGAGCGCCTGGTGCAGCAACCCGTGGAGATGGCCCCAGGCGGTAAGCACCTGCGGCAGGGCGCGCTCGGCGAGGAGCGCCCCGTCGATGCCGAAGACCCGGCGCCCGCTCACCGCGACGCCGACCTCGGCCTCGTCCCGCGCGATGCCGGCGCGGGCCAGCACCGCGAACAGCTCCGGATGGGTGACGATCCCCGCGCCGCGCCCCGACAGGCCGCCGGCCACCCGCTCGTGCACCTCGACCTCCCAGCCGGAGCGGCGCAGCAGCAGGGCCGCGAACAGCCCCCCGAGCGAGCCTCCGACGATGATCGCCCGCCTGGCTGCGGGCTGCGCCTCGATGGCCATCATGGTCCTCCCCGGCGTCCGGGCGCGTCGTGCGGCAGCCCGTCGTGCCTACAAATTATCGATCGATAATTTGCGCGGCGACCAGGAAGGCGTCAAGCGCTATTTATCAATCGAACATTAAGGCCGCCTCACGCTTCCAGCCGCCCGGCGAGGAACCGGATGAACAGCCGCACCTTGGCCGGGACCATCCGGCGCGTCGGGTAGACCGCCCAGATCGCCAGCGGCTCCGGCTCGCCCTCCGCCAGCCGCACCTCCGCGAGGAGGCCGCGCTCGACCTCGTCGGCCACGTCCCAGCGCGACAGCATCGCGATGCCGAGGCCGCCGAGGCAGGCCTGGTGCAGGCCCTCGATGGTGTTGGCGGTGAAGCGGCCTGTCACCCGCACGGAGACCGGCTGCCCGGCCGCTCCGATCGCCCAGTGGCCGGCGCCCGCCAGCGCCAGGCATTCATGGGCGGCGAGATCGGCCGCCCGCACCGGCATCCCGGCGGCGGCGAGGTAGCCGGGCGTCGCGAACAGGCCGCGCGGGCTCGCCCCTAAGCGGCGCGCCACCAGGCTCGAGTCGCTCAAGGCCGCGATGCGGATCCCGAGATCGAGCCCCTCCCCCACCAGGTCGACGACGCTGTCGGTGAGGACGAGGTCGACACGGACTTCCGGATGCGCCCGCATGAAGGCGACGAGCGCCGGGGCGACGACCTTGCGGCCGAAGGCCGTCGAGGCGGTGAGGCGCAGCCGCCCGGTGGCGCCGGCCTCCGCCGGGCGCACGCTGGCGAGCGCCGCGTCGCGCTCCTCCAGCAGGGCCTGGGCGTGGGCGAGGAAGACCTGCCCCTCGTCGGTGAGGGAGAGCGAGCGCGTCGTGCGGTGCAGCAGGCGAACCCCGAGCTCGCGCTCGAGACCCGACAGGCTGCGGGTCGCGGCCATCGGGGTGATGTGCAGTCGCCGCGCCGCCGCCGCGAGGCTGCCGGCGCCGACCGCCTCGGTCAGGACGGAGAGAGCGAGAAAGTCCACAATAACGCGCCACGTTACAATCGCATATCACACGACGCTACTTCACCGCCTGGCGTGACGAAATACCTTGTCGGCGGACTGGCGCCGGCGAACGGAGCGGCCGGCCGATGGAGAAGGACCATGTCCGCTGAAGCCGCGGCCGAGAGGCCGGAGACCCGTGCGGCGACGCCTCGGGCGCGCACCTTCGCGATGGCGGCCGCCGCCGGCCTCGCGGTCGCCAATATCTACTACAACCAGCCGATGCTGGCGCTGATCGAGCGCGACCTGCCGGGCGAGGCGACGGCCTTGATCCCGACCGCGACTCAACTCGGCTACGCGGCGGGGCTGTTCCTGCTGGTGCCCCTCGGCGATATTGTCGAGCGGCGCCGGCTCATCGTCGGTCAGTTCGGCGTGCTGGCGGCGGCGCTGGTCCTCGCGGCGGCGGCGCCGAGCGCGGGGCTCGTGGTGCTCGCCTCGCTCGCCGTCGGGCTCTCGGCGACGGTGGCGCAGCAGATCGTGCCCTTCGCGGCGCATCTCAGCCCGCCCGAGCGGCGCGGCGCCACCGTCGGCACGATCCTGTCGGGGATCCTGACCGGCATCCTGCTCAGCCGGACCCTCGCCGGGTTCGTCGCCACCCATGCCGGCTGGCGCGAGATGTTCTGGCTCGGCGTGCCGCTGTCCCTCGGCGCCGGCGCCCTGATGGCACTGACACTGCCGCCGAGCCGGCCCGACGCGACCCTGCGCTACGGCCCGCTGCTGGCCTCCCTCGCCGGGCTGTGGCGGGACTTTCCGCCCTTGCGCCTCGCCGCGGCCACGCAGGCGCTGATCTTCTCCGCCTTCACGGTGTTCTGGACCGTGCTGGCCTTCCGGCTTGCCGGGCCACCCTACGGCTACGGCGCCGACATCGCCGGCCTGTTCGGCATCGTGGGCGCCGTCGGCATCGCCGCCGCGCCGCTCGCCGGACGCCTCGCCGATCGCAGCGGCCCCGCGCGAATCGTCGCGACGGGCGCCGTCCTGACGCTCGTCTCGTGGGCGACCTTGAGCCTCTCCCCCTCTCTCGTCGTCCTGGTGGCCGGGGTGATCCTGCTCGATTTCGCCATGCAGGCGGCCCTCGTCGCCAACCAGCACATCGTCTTCGCCCTCAAGCCGGAGGCCCGGGCGCGGCTCAACACGATCCTGATGGGCGCGATGTTCCTCGGCGGCGCCGCCGGCTCGGCGTCCGGCACCGCCGCCTGGCAGGCGGGCGGCTGGCCGGCGGTGGCGGGCTTGGGGATCGCCCTCGGGACATTGGCGAGCGTGATCCAGGGTCTCGCGCTGCGGCGGCGCTGACGGAGCGCGCAGATGTCCAAGAGCTCCCGCGATCCCACAAGCACCGCCGCCCCCGGGCCGTGCTCCGATCCCCCGACAGGAGATGCCGTCATGCGCGTGAGACGCGTCATCGCCGGACTCGGGATCCCCCGGCCTTGCCGCCGCCGGGGGCGTTCCCCGCCGTCGCCCACCATCACCCCGGACCCGGGGACCGGGATCGGCCGCCGGTCCCAAGCCGCCTTCGCCCGCACCCTGCGCGAGGGCGTCGACCGCGCGGGGCGCCAGCTCGACCCGGCCTTCCCCTACGACCATCACGGCGCGACCACCGACGACGTGCGGGCGCTCTACGCCTTCTTCATGACCTGCCAGGCGGTCGCCGGGACAGCGGCGCCGAACGGACTCCCCGTCCCGCTGAACCTGCGCGTGACGCTCGCGGGCTGGAAGCGCCTGTCCCCGCGCCCCAAGGATCTCGCGCCTGGTCCGGGCAAGGACGAGGCGTGCACTGCGGCCACTACCTCGTTGAGGGCCTCGGCCATGCTGCGCGAGGAGTTCGGGCTGAACGCCGCCAAGTTCGGCGCCGAAGGCGCGCGGTCGCGTGAGCCTGCTCGCGGTGTCGGGTGCCACCAGGGCTGCGGAGCCGGAAAAGCTGCTCTTCCCCGACGACGGAGATGAGGTCCGCGACGATGCCGACGAACGCCGCATCGTCGACTTGGCCCATGGCGGCGAGGCGCCGTTCTCGCGAAAAGCCTGGCCTGCGCGGAGCAGCACCGCGTGTCCTTCTGCCGCCCGCATACCTGCATGACCCTGCGATATGGGACTTCGATACTGGTGCAACCCAGCCGTGCTTTACTTTAGCAAGCTTTGCTGACAGAGCATTCGCAAGAAGACGGGGGCAACGATGGCGGATTTCAAGCGGATGGTGATCGGGGCGGCGCTTCTGGCCTGCCTCGCCGGTGAGGTCGCGGCCCGGCAGATCAACCTTCCGTCGCGCGCCGATCGTCGGCATCGATGTCCCGGCCGCGTGGAAGACGAGCCCGACCAGCCGCGGCGTCGAGGTGAAGTCGCCCGATGAGGAAGTGTTCTTCTGGCTCGAGACCTATCGTCCCGCGGACGAGGCGGCGGTTCGCAAGGAGCATAACGGCTATTTCGCCGGGCAGGGCGTGACGATGGCGGGCGACCCGCAGATCTCGCGCTTCGAGGAAGGCTCGTTGAAGGTGCAGGCCACCGATCTGCCGGCGACGTGGCAGGGCAAGCCGACGGTGCTGCGCTACCTCGCGATCGATGCCGGCCTGCCTGACGGCCGCATGGTGTTGCTCTCCTATTGGGCTTCGCCGGAGGGCGACCGCCGGCACGCGGCGGCCTTCAAGGCGATCGTGAACAGCCTCGGCTCGCCGAAGTAGGAGTCCAGCCGTCGGCCATGTCTCGCCGTACCGGCGGTGCTTGGGGCCGCCGAGCGCGTATTTCGACGAATCGGATACCGGTTCGTCGACGAACGTGCGGCGAAATCATGGACTGGGAACACGGCCGGGTGGCGAGGCGATCGGGCGGTGTTCACGCTCGCCGGGCTTGCCGTGGGTAGGCCGGCCCCCTGAGATTCCCGCGGATCGGCGGAAGGCGGATGCCCGCGATGGGGCGCGAGCGGGCACGCGCGGAGGTGCCGATCGCGTGTCGGTCCGGGGATGCCGCTCGTCCTGGAACCCCTGACCCGACCGCAGGCACGGCAGCGCGGATCCGCACAAGCCGCGCCGCGATCGTCCAATCCGCCCGACTCTCTCGGAGCCTATCCTGCGCCCGCCACACAAGCGGAAGCAGGACATGCCGACGATCAAGACCAAGGACGGGACCGAGATCTACTACAAGGATTGGGGCACCGGCCAGCCGATCCTGTTCAGCCACGGCTGGCCACTCTCGGCTGACATGTGGGACGCGCAGATGCTGTTCTTCGCCGAACGCGGCTACCGCGCGGTGGCGTTCGACCGGCGCGGCTTCGGCCGGTCGGGCCAGCCCTGGGGCGGCTACGATTACGACACGATGGCGGACGACATTGCGGCGCTGATCGACACGCTCGGCCTGCGCGACGTCGTGCTGGTCGGCTTCTCGATGGGCGGCGGCGACGTGACCCGCACCCTCGCCCGGCACGGCGCGGACCGGGTCGCCAAGCTCGCCCTCGTCAGCGCCGTCACGCCGATCTTCGGCAAGACCGCCGACCATGACGGGCCGGACCCGTCCTTCTTCGATGCCCTGAAAGCCGGGATCGTCAAGGACCGGGCGCAGTTCCTCGACGATTTCAATCCCGTCTTCTATGGCACCAACAAGGGGATGACCGTCTCGCAGGGCGTCTTCAAGCAGACGCTGCAGATCGCCCTCATGGCCTCGATCAAGGCCACGGTCGACTGCGCCACGGCCTTCGCCGAGACCGACTTCCGGCCCGACATGCACAAGATCGACGTGCCGACCCTGGTGGTCCACGGCGATGCCGACCAGGTCGTGCCGTTCGAAGCGACCGGCAAGCTCGCCGCCGAGATGATCCGCGGCGCGACGCTCAAGGTCTATCCGGGGGCGCCCCACGCCATCCCGACCACCCATGCCGACCGGCTCAACGCCGACCTCCTGGCCTTCATCGAGGGCTGACGGCGGCGCCGGGCCCAAATGCACCTCGCTGAACTCCCGCTGCGCTGACGCCGCCACCGCGAGCGACGACGGTGACCGGGAGTTTCGTGAGGGACATGTATGCCTTCGCGCCGACACGTCGATGCGAAGGCGTCCGGGGCATCAGCGCCGGCGCCCGTTCGAAAGCGCGTCGGAATTTTACTCCCCGGCGAGGCGATAGACCTCCAGCGGCTCGCCGACGCCGCGCAGCGGGTAGCTCCCGAGGCACGCCAGCGCCGTCGGCGCGTCGAGCAGGGCCGCGAAGGCGCCCGAGACCAGCACGTCGGCCTCGAGCACTTTGGTCAGCCCCTCCAGCCGGGCGGCGACGTTGACGGCCGGGCCGATGACGGTGAAGTCGAGCCGGGTGCGCGAGCCGATATTGCCGTACATCACCGCGCCGGCATGGACCCCGATCCCGTAGCCGAGGGCCTCGAGGCCTTGGCCCGTGCGGGCCCGGTTGAGGTCGCGCATCGCCCGGCGGGCCTCGTGGGCGGCCCGCAGCGTCGCGCCGCCGGCATCCGGCCGGTCGAGCGGGAAGATCGCCAGGAGGCCGTCGCCCATGAATTTCAGGATCTCGCCGCCGTTGCGCTCCACCGGGCAGCACACCGCGTCGAAATAGTCGTTGAGGAGGGCGATCACGTCGTCGCGCGGCCACAGCTCGGAGATCCGGGTGAAGCCGCGCAGGTCGATCACCATGATCGCCGCCTCGACGGTGACGCCGCTGCCCCGCCGCGTCGCGCCGTCCAGGATCATCCCGCCCGCATGCGGGCCGACATAGGTGTCGAGGAGGAGGCGCGTCAGGCGGTTCTTGTGGCGCACCTCGGTGACGACGGCGAGGGCCGGCAGCAGGTCCGCCAGGAGGGCGATCTCGGCGGCTGCGAACCCGCCCGGCCGGTCGCTCGCGAAGGTCGCCACGTGCCGTTTGCCCAACGAGTAGCGCAGCGGCCAGGCGACGAGGTCGGTCAGGCCCTGCCCCGCCATCAGGCGCGCCGTCTCGGGATGCCCGTCGTCGTCGGTTCCTCGGCCGGTTCCTCGGTGGGTTCCTTGGCGGCTTCCTTGGCTGGCCCCGCGGCGCTGTCGCACCATCGCGGCGCCGTCACGGATTCGCTGCCCCGGGCTGCCGCGAAAGCCCTCGGTCTCGAACAGCCCGTAATCGAGGTTGCGGGATTCCGGCCCGCTTCCCCCGAGCCGCCACCGGATCTCGATGCCGAGCCATTGCGGGTGGTTGGTGCGCAGGTGCAGCGCGGCATGCGCGACCGCGACGCCGTGGCGGCGCAGCCGGTCGCAGAACCCCGCGAAGACATCGTCGAGGTAGCGCTCGTCCAGCGTGTCGCGCAGCAGCCAGCCCAGCATCGCGTCGCGCGAGGTCTGCCCGTCGAGGGGATCGTGAGTCTCCGTCATGGCTCTCCCGGTCGGCCCGTGCCGCGGGCGCGGCCGGAACAGGATCGGCCGGCGCGCCGCCCGAGTCTTGTCGATTCTCGCGGTGTTCGGGCGCGCCGAGGAATGTTCCGCCGCGGGCCGGCGGAGAGCGGGCGTCGCAGCGCATTCGTCCAACCCGCGCGCAAAGCCTCCAATCCGCAGGGCGACCGCCGGCCTAGAAACCGGGCGCCGCCGACGCAACGCCGCGACGGCCGCGCCGGTCACGGTCCGAGAGGACGAGCGTAAGGAGCCCGACTCATGCCCATCACAGCGACGCCGACGCCCGGGAAGCGCCTCGTCTCGCCGCACGATCACACGCTGATCATGATCGACTTCCAGTCGCAGATGTCCTTCGCGACGAAGTCGATCGACGCCGTGACCCTGCGCAACAACGCCGCCCTGGTGTCGCGGGCGGCGGCGGGCTTCGGCGTGTCGACGGTGCTGACGACGGTGGCCGAGAAGAGCTTCTCGGGCCCGATGTTCGAGGAGATCACCTCGGCCTTCCCGGAGGAGACGCTCCTCGACCGGACCTCGATGAACACCTGGGAGGACGCCGCCGTGGTGGCCCGGGTGTCGGCGATCGGCAAGGACCGCCTCGTCTTCGCCGGCCTGTGGACCTCGGTCTGCATCGTCGGCCCGACCCTCTCGGCCCTCGACCAGGGCTTCGAGGTCTACGTCATCGCCGATGCCTGCGGCGACGTCTCCGACGAGGCGCATGAGCGCGCCATGCAGCGGATGATCCAGGCCGGCGTGCAGCCGATGACCTCGCTGCAATACATGCTGGAGCTGCAGCGCGACTGGGCCCGCACCGAGACCTACGAGATGACAACCGGCATCGCCAAGAAGTACGGCGGCGCCTACGGGCTCGGCATCATCTACGCCAAGTCGATGTTCGGCGCGTCCGAAGGCCACTGAGCCCGAGATCATCGGCCCAAGGTCATCGAGACAAGACCGGCGCGGCGATGCTGCCGTACCTCCTCTCCCTCGGCGCCGGCCTCGCGGTCGGCGTCGCCTACGGGCTGATCGGCGTGAAGTCGCCCGCGCCGCCGATCATCGCCCTCGTCGGCCTCCTCGGCATCCTGGCCGGCGAGATGGCCGTCTCCTCCTGGCGCGGCCACCCGGCCGCGCTGTCGAGCCTGCTCCACCGCAAGAGCTTCGCGGTCGAGCCGAAGGCGCCGAAACACCCGCCGGCCTGAAGGCCGGCCCCCGATCGTCCCCGACTAAGGAGCTTCGATTGAGCGCTGTGGCTCACCCCGACCTGATCCTGCGCGGCGGCCTCGTCACCACGCTCGATCCGGGCAATCCTACCGCCTCGGCGGTCGCGATCGCCGGCGGCGTCTTCACGGCGGTCGGGTCGGACCGCGAAGTGATGGGGCTCGCCGGGCCGGAGACGCGGGTCGTCGACCTCAGGGGCCGCCGGGTGGTGCCGGGCCTCATCGACAACCACCTCCACCTGATCCGCGGCGGGCTCAACTTCAACATGGAGCTGCGCTGGGACGGCGTGCGCTCGCTCGCCGACGCGATGGCGATGCTCAAGCGCCAGGTGGCGGTGACGCCGCCGCCGCAATGGGTGCGCGTCGTCGGCGGCTTCACCGAGCACCAATTCGCCGAGAAGCGCCTGCCGACTCTGGAAGAACTGAACGCCGTCGCCCCCGACACGCCGGTCTTCCTGCTCCACCTCTACGACCGGGCGCTCCTCAACGCCGCGGCGCTCCGCGCCGTCGGCTACACCAGGGACACGCCCGAGCCGCCGGGCGGGTCGATCCTGCGCGATGCGTCCGGCAACCCGACCGGGCTGCTCCTCGCCAAGCCGAACGCCGCGATCCTCTACGCCACCCTCGCCAAGGGCCCGAAGCTGCCCTTCGAGTACCAGGTCAACTCGACCCGCCACTTCATGCGCGAATTGAACCGGCTCGGCGTGACCGGGGCGGTCGATGCCGGCGGCGGCTTCCAGAACTATCCGGAGGATTACCGGGTCGTCCAGACGCTCGCCGAGGCCGGCCAGCTCACCGTGCGGCTCGCCTACAACCTGTTCACCCAGAAGCCGAAGGCCGAGAAGGAGGACTTTCTCGCCTGGACGACATCGTCCCGATACAAGCAGGGCGACGACTACTTCCGCCACAACGGCGCCGGCGAGATGCTGGTCTTCTCGGCCGCCGACTTCGAGGATTTCCGCCAGCCGCGGCCCGATCTGGCGCCCGAGATGGAGGACGAGCTCGAGGGCGTGGTGCGGGTGCTGGCCGAGAATCGCTGGCCCTGGCGCCTGCACGCCACCTACGACGAGACGATCTCCCGCGCCCTCGACGTGTTCGAGCGGGTCAACCAGGACATCCCGCTCCGGGGCCTGAACTGGTTCTTCGACCACGCCGAGACGATCTCGGAGGCCTCGATCGACCGGATCGCCGCGCTGGGCGGCGGCATCGCGATCCAGCACCGGATGGCCTATCAGGGCGAGGACTTCGTCGAGCGCTACGGCCACGGCGCCGCCGCCGCGACCCCGCCGGTGGCGCGGATGCTCGAGAAGGGCGTGCCGGTCTCGGCCGGCACCGATGCGACGCGGGTCGCCTCCTACAACCCGTGGGTCGCGATCTCCTGGCTCGTCACCGGCCGAACGGTCGGCGGGATGCAGCTCACGCCCCGCCGCAACTGCCTCGATCGCGAGACGGCTCTGCGGCTATGGACCGAGAAGGTGACCTGGTTCTCGAACGAGGAGGGCAAGAAGGGGCGCATCCAGGTGGGCCAGCTCGCCGACCTGATCGTCCCGGACCGCGACGTGCTCGCCTGCGCCGAGGCCGAGATCGCCGATACGGTGAGCGACCTGACGGTCGTGGGCGGCAAGGTGGTATACGCGGCGGGCCTCTTCTCGGCCCTCGACGACAATCCTCCGCCCCCGGCGATGCCGGACTGGTCGCCGGTGCGCACCTTCAAGGGCTACGGCGCCTGGGGCGAGCGCCCGGTGCGGGCGGAAGCCGCGGTGGCACGCGAGGCGAGCGCGTCCTGCGGCTGCGCGATGTCGTGCGGGCTGCACGGCCATGCCCACGCCACCGCCTGGTCGTCACAGGCGCCGGTCTCGGACCTGAAGAGCTTCTGGGGCGCGCTCGGCTGCGCCTGCTGGGCGGTGTGAGCCGCCGCCCCTGAACCCTCCCCCCCTGTGCGGTGGAGGGTCGGGCGTGCGCCTCACTTGACCCAACGAGATTTCATCACCGGCCAAGGGCCCGGAGATCACCATGACACGTACCCTCGCCGCTTCCCTCCTCGCGGCCGCCCTCCTCGCCACACCGGCTGTCGCGGAGGAGTACAAGGTCGCGGTCGCCCCGCAATACGACACCACCCACGTCTACGTCGCACCCGAGGAGGTCGACCGCTTCGTCGAGAGCTTCACCGCCACCTTCGGGGGCCGGAGCACCAAGCAGGTCGTCGCGACCGTGACGCCGACGCCGTCGAGCACCACCTCGCAGCTGATCCAGACGCCGGTCGGGACCGTCTCGCTGTTCGGCTTCAGGACGCCGATCCCCTACCCCTTCGGAGCGGAGCGGACCGGCTACCTCGTCACCGACATCGACGCGGCGGTCGCCGCCGCGCGCTCGGCCGGCGCCGCGGTGATCGTCCAGACCTTCCCCGACCCGATCGGCCGCGACGCCGTCATCCAGTGGCCGGGCGGCGTCGCCATGCAGCTCTACTGGCACAAGACGAAGCCCGACTACGCGCCCTTCGCGACGGTGCCGGAGAACCGCGTCTACGTCTCGCCCGACAGCGTCGAGGCCTTCGTCGGCGGCTTCCGCCGCTTCTCGCACGGTCAAGTGGTCTCCGATGACGGGAAGGCCCCCGGCATCGAGATCGGCCGGCCGGGCGAGACCTACCGGCGCCTGCGCCTGACTTCGGATTTCGGCCGCCTGACGGTGCTGGTGACCGACGGCCACCTGCCCTACCCCTACGGCCACGAGACCACCGGCTACGAGGTCGCCGACCTCGCCGGCACCCTCGCCAAGGCGACGGCGACCGGCGCGACCGTGCTCGTCGCCCCCTACTCCGCCGGCGACCGCAATGCCGCAATGGTGCGCTTCCCCGGCGGCTACGTCGCGGAAATCCACCAATCCGGCGCGGCGGCCCGGTGAGGTTCGCGCGGCCGGGTCTGCTCGTCGCGCTCTGCGCGCTGCTGAGCGCCGGCGCGCGCGCCGAGGACGTCGCGTCCGGCGCGGTCACCCGGCCGGCTACGAAGACGAACCGCTGGGCCGAGGACTGGTCGGGGCTCGCCGATCCGGCCCGGCGCACGCAAGCTTTCGACGACCTGAAATACATCCCGCTCTTCGCCGCCGACCCGAAGAGCTACCTGTCGCTCGGCCTGACCCTGCGCGAGCGCGTCGAGAGCAACCGCATGCCGGCCTTCGGCATCGGCGGGCCGCGGGGCGATTCCTACCTGCTGCAACGCCTGCAGATCCACCTCGACGCCCGCCTGAACGAGAACTGGCAGATCTTCGCGCAGCTGGAGGACGTGCGCGCGCCGGGGAAGCGCGTCATCACCTCGGTCGACGAGAACATCCTCGATCTGCGCCTCGCCTTCCTGTCCTACCGCGCCGCGGGCGAGGACGGGACCGTCAAGGCGCGGGTCGGACGCCAGGACTTCGCCTTCGACCTGCAGCGCTTCGTCTCCTCGCGCGACGGGCCGAACGTGCGCCAATCCTTCGACGCGCTCTGGGCCGATTGGGAATCCGGGCCGTGGCGGGTGCTCGGCTTCGTCAGCCAGCCGGTGCAGTATCGATTTGCCGAGCCCTTCGACGACATCTCCACGCGCGCCTTCCGCTTCAGCACCCTGCGGGTCGAGCGCAAGGTCCTGGGCGACCAAGAGCTCTCGGCCTATTGGGGCCTCTACGAGCGCGACGGCGCCCGCTTCCTCGACGCCGCCGGCACCGAGACCCGTCACGTCCTCGACATCCGCTATGCAGGCAGCGCCGGCAGGTTCGACTGGGATGTCGAGGCGATGGGCCAGTTCGGGCGTGTCGGCCGCGACGGCATCGCCGCCTGGGCGGCCGGCAGCCGCGTCGGCTACACGCTCGCCGACCTGCCGTGGCAACCGCGCCTCGGCCTCCAGGGCGACGCGGCCTCCGGTGACGGCCGCCGCGACGACGGCGTCCTCGGCACCTTCAACCCGCTCTTCCCGAACGGCTACTACTTCACCCTGGCCGGCTACACGAGTTACGCCAACCTCCTCCACCTCAAGCCCTCGCTGACCGTGCATCCGACGACCGGCCTCGCGGTCAGCGCGGCCCTGGGTCTGCAATGGCGCCAGACCGTTTCTGACGCGATCTACGTCCAGCCGAGCAACCCGGTGCCGGGCACCGCCGGCCGCGGGCATCCGTGGAGCGGCGCCTACGGCCAATTGCGGGCCGACTACGTCTTCGCGCCCGGCCTCACCGGCGCGGTCGAGGCGGTGCGCTTTTCCGCCGGCGACACGATCCGCCGGGCCGGCGGCAAGGACGGCACCTATCTCGGCGTCGAGCTGCGCACCGCTTGGTGACCCCCCCCTTCCCTCCACCGGATCAGCCCATGCGCCCCTCCCTTGCCCAGATCCTGAGCTTCGTCGGCGGCTATGTCGACACGATCGGCTTCCTCGCCCTGCAAGGCCTGTTCACCGCCCACGTCACCGGCAACTTCGTGACCTTCGGCGCCGCGATGGTGCACGGCGCCACCGGCGCCTGGGCGAAGCTCCTGGTGCTGCCGGTCTTCTGCGTCGCGGTCCTCCTGACCCGCCTGGCGAGCCACCGCCTGGAGGAGACGGGCCGGCCGGCCCTGCGCGTGCTGCTCGCCGCCCAGGGCGCCTTCCTGGCAATCGGAGCTTTCCTCGCCGTCGCCCTCGGGCCGTTCGCCGATGCCGACCGCCCGGCGGCGCTCCTCACCGGCATGGTGCTGGTCGCCGCGATGGCGGTCCAGAACGCGGCGCACCGGGCGCATCTTCCCGAGGCGCCGCCCTCGACCCTGATGACCGGCACGACGACGCAGATCATGATCGACCTCGCCGACCTCCTGCGCGGCGTGCCGGCCGAGCACGCGGCCCGGCGCCGGATCGCCCGCATGAGCGCCGGCGTCGCGGCCTTCGCCCTCGGCTCCGGGCTGGCGGCTCTGCTCTATTACCTCGTGGGGCTCGCGGCCCTGGCCCCCGCCCCGGCGCTGATCCTCGTCGCCGCCAAGGATCCGGCCTCCGCCAAGGATCCGGCCTCCGCCAAGGATCCGGCCTCCGCCAAGGATCCGGCCTCCGCCAAGGATCCGGCCTCCGCCAAGGATCCGGCCTCGGCGAAGGCGGCGTGACCCGGGCTGCCCCTCGATCCCGCACCTGATCCGGCTCGCCGTCGGCCGTGCCGCTTCTCCCGAATGCCTGCCTCCCCCCGTGCCCGATGCTGGGGTTCGGGACCGGGGCGCTCCCCGCGCGTCGCACCCGGCGAGCACCCGGAGCCGATGCGGCGAGGCCGAAGCCCGTCGAATCGGGAAGCCTCAGGCTCGGGAATCGCCGCTCACGCCGCCCGCACGGTGGTGAGGAACCGCCCCACCTCCCCCCGCAGGTGCTCGGATTGGCGCGACAGCTCGCTCGCCGCCGACAGCACCTGGCTGGCCGCCGCGCCCGTCTCGTCGGCCGCGCCCGCGACCCGCACGACGCTGCCCGTCACCTCGTCGGTGCCCTTGGCGGCCTCCGAGACATTGCGGACGATCTCATGGGTCGCCGCGCCCTGCTCCTCGACCGCCGCCGCGATGGCGGTCGAGGCGGTGCTGATCTCGCCGATCTGCCCGGCGATGCCGCCGATCGCCGCGACGGCCTGCTCGGTCGAGCCCTGGATGCGGGTGATCTGGTCGGCGATCTCGGCGGTGGCGCGGGCGGTCTGGCCGGCGAGCTCCTTGACCTCGGCGGCGACGACCGCGAAGCCGCGGCCCGCCGCCCCGGCGCGCGCCGCCTCGATCGTGGCGTTGAGCGCCAGGAGGTTGGTCTGGTCGGCGATCGACGAGATCAGGCCGAGCACGTCGCCGATCGTCGCCGCGCCCTGGCGCAGTTCCTGGACGAGGCGGGCCGTCTCGCCCGCGGAATCCGCGGCGGCCCGGGCCATCTCGGCGGAGCAGCCGACCCGCCGGCCGATCTCGTGCACCGAGGCGCCGAGCTGGTCGGCCGCCGCCGCGACGGTCGCGACGTTCGACGAGGCCTCCTCGGCGGCGGCGGCGACGCTGGTGCTCTGCTGGGCCGTGCGGCCGGCGATGTCGCTCATGCCGCGGGCGGTGGCCTCCATCTCGGCCGCCGCGGCGGTCACCGCGGCGAGGACGCCGCCGACCGAGCCCTCGAACCGGTCGGCGAGCTCGCGCAGGGCCGCGCGGCGCTGCGCCTCGGCCCCGGCCCGGGCGGCCGCCGCCTCCTGCTCCAGGGCGGCCGCGCGGGCGAGGCCGTCGCGCAAGCGCACCATCGCCGTCGCCATCGCGCCGATCTCGCTGCGGGACGAGGCCGCCGGCACCGCGACCGTGAGGTCGCCGGCGGTGAGGCGGCGCATCGCCTCGATCATCCGGGCGAGGGGCCCGGTCACGCCGCGCACCAGCATGAGCGCGCCGCCGCCCACCGCCGCGCAGGCCCCGACGAGGATCGCCAGCGAGACGAGGAGCCAGGTCTCGCTCGCCCGGCTCTCCGCCGCCACGATCGCGCCGAGCGAGGCGGTGGCGGCTGCCCGCGCCTGGGCGATGCCGGCGATCACGTGGCTGGCCTGGCGGAACCACTCCTCGGCGGCGATCGGGTAGGGCTCGCGCGCGGCGCCGGCCCGGAGCACCGCGGCGCGGGTCGCCTCGAACGCCTCGACCCGGCGGGAGGCCGCCGCCAGCGCGTCCCGGAACTCCGTCGCGAGGGCCGGCCCGGAGGCGCGGGCTTGAGCGAGCGCGGCGTCGACGCGCCCGGAGAGGGCTGCGACGGCACGGACCTGATCCACCGCCAGCCCCTGGCGCCCGGCGATCGCGGCGTTGAGCCGCCCGCGCTCGCGCCCGGCGAACTCGCCCGCGTCCCACAGGGCCCGCTTGATGTCGAGGCCGTGATGGATCGCTCCCGGCACCGAGCCAGTGATGCCGGCCCGCACCGCGTCGAACAGGGCCTGCTCGCGGGCGATCACCGCGGTCGCGGCCGGGAACCAGGCGGCCGCCAGATCGGGATCGGGCGTGCCGGCGAGGACGTTGTCCACCCGCTGGCGCAGGGCCGCGAGATCCCGGCGCGCCTCGGCGAGGGCCGCCGTCGCCGTCGACACCGCGTCGTCGCGCCGCAGATTCTCCAGGGCCGCGGCGAGCTGACGGTCTCCCTCCTCGCGCAAGCGTGCCAGGGCCGGGTGCTCCGCAGCCGCCGGCAGCTTGGCGAGCCAGCCATTGGTCAGGCCCCGCTCGGCCGCCAGCGACGCCGCGGCGGCATCGAGACCGTCGGTCACCCGGTTGGCCTCCGCCGCCCGCCGCATGATGTCGGCCCGGTTCCAGGCGTCAGTGACCTGATAGCCGGCGAGCCAGACCAGCAGGCAGCCGATCAGACCCAGAATAAGGAATATTTGTCTACGCAGCGACATGTCGGGCAGCTCGGAAAAAAATCTTGAGCGATCGTCCTGCATCGTCGGTGTCATCGCTTAAGATTGATGTTACAGGACGCATCGTTAATGTTCTCACGGTTATCCGCCGCTCCGGAATGGCGCCCGGCGGGTTCCGGCCGGGCCGTAGCCCCCGACACATCGCCGCCGCCGTTTGGTCTTGCCGCTGCCCCGCGCAGGGTCCAATGTCGCGCCGATTTCGCGTGCCGGCTCCGCGGCCGGCGCGATCACGGAGCCACGAGTTTGGTGCTCAAGACCCGAATCCCCGCCCCCCGCCGCGGAGTTGCGCGCGCTGCGCTGGCCCTCCTCCTCGCCGCCTCGACGGCGCCGGCCCTCGCGGCCCGGCTGCCGGCGCGGGAGATCGCGGCCCCGCAGGCCTACGAGCCGGCGGATTCGCTGGAGGGCAATTTCCTCGCCGCGTACATCGCCGGCGCCTCCCGCGACACCGCCGCCGCCGCCACCTATTACCGCGAGGCGGTGAAGGGCGACCCCCGCAACGCCGAGCTCCTCGAACGCTCCTTCGTGGCGCTCCTCGCCGACGGCTCCCTGCCGGAGGCTTTTCGCGCGGCCGAGCGCCTGACGGCGCGGGACGGGGCCAACGGCCTCGCCCAGCTCGCCCTCGGGGTGCAGAAGATCAAGGCGAAGCAATTCGCCGCGGCGCGCCAGAACCTGCAGCGCGGCGGCAAGGGCGCGGCCGCCGACCTGACCTCGACGCTGCTGACCGCCTGGTCCTACGCCGGGGCCGGTGAGGGCAAGAAGGCGCTCGAGACGATCAACAAGCTCAAGGGCGAGCGCTACTACAACGTCTTCCGCGACTACCATGCGGGGCTGATCGCCTCGCTCGTCGGCGACAAGGTCGAGGCCGAGCGGCGGCTCAAATCGGCCTACGATGCCGACCGCAACACGCTGCGCATCGTCGATGCCTATGGGCGGTTCGAGGCGGAATCCGGCCGGCCCGACCTCGCGGTGGCGGCCTACCAGGAATTCGACAACGTCCTGCCGCGCCACCCGATCGTGCGCGACGCCCTCGACAAGCTGAAGGCCGGCAAGCCGCTGACCCCGCTGATCGGCTCGGCCCAGGAGGGCGCCGCCGAGGTGCTCTACGGCCTCGGCTCGGCCGGGACCTCGCAGGGCGACGAGCTGCCCGCGGTGGTGTATCTGCGCCTCGCCCTCTCCCTCGCCCCCGAGCACTCGCTGGCGCTGCTGACCCTTGCCGACACGCTGGAGCGGATGAAGGCGCCCGATCGGGCGAACGAGGTCTTCGCCCGCATGCCGGCGACGTCGCCGCTCAAGCTCAATGCCGACATCCAGATCGGCCTCAACCTCGAGCAGATGGGCAAGGGCGAGGAGGCGCTCGCCCATCTCGACCAGGTCGCCAAGACCTATCCCAACGACATCGACGTGATCTCGGCGCTCGGCAACGTCCAGCGCTCGCGCAAGAAATACGCCGAGTCGGCCCAGACCTACACACGGGCGATCGACCTGATCGGCGACCAGCCGGCGCGCAACTACTGGACCCTGTACTACTTCCGCGGCACGTCCTACGAGCGGGCCAAGGAATGGCCGAAGGCCGAGGCCGACCTGAAGAAGGCCCTCGACCTCGTGCCGGCGACGCAGCCCAACGGCCGCGCCCAGGTGCTGAACTACCTCGCCTATTCCTGGGTCGACCAGAACCTCAACATCGACGAGGCGTTCCGCATGCTCAAGCAGGCGGTCGACCTCCAGCCGCGCGACGGCATGATCATCGACAGCCTCGGCTGGGCCTATTACCGCCTCGGCCGCTGGGACGACGCGGTACGCGAACTCGAGAAGGCGATCGAGCTGAAGCCCGGCGACCCGACCATCAACGACCACCTGGGCGACGCCTATTGGCGCAGCGGCCGGCGGCTCGAGGGCAAGTTCCAGTGGCAGCACGCCAAGGACCTGAACCCCGAGCCGGAGGACCTGGCCAAGATCGAGGCCAAGCTGAAGGACGGGCTGCCGGAGCTGGAGAAGCCCGCCGCCACCGCCGAGAGCCAGCCCGCTCCGGCCCAGCCCGAGATGCCGAAGGGCGCCCCGGCCCCGTCCGAGCCGCCGGCGATGGGAACCGAGCAGAAGAGCGGGGGCTGAACGCCCCCTCCTCTCTCCCAGTCGAGACGATCATGCGGGCGCGGCGCCGGACAGGCGCCGCGCCCCTTGTCCATTCGAGCCTTGTCCGGTTGAGGCTTGCTCGGTTGAAACTTGCCCGTTCGAGAGACGTCGCCGTGCTTCCCCTCACCACCCGCGCGCCCGCCAAGATCAACCTGACCCTGCACGTCCTCGGCCGGCGCCCCGGCGACGGCTACCACGCCCTGGAGAGCCTGGTGGTCTTCGCAGGCGCGGGCGCCGGCGACCTCCTGACCCTCGAGCCGGGACCGGCGCTCGACCTCCTCGTCACCGGGCCGACCGCGGGGCCTGCGGGCCCGACCGACGACAACCTGGTGATGCGGGCGGCCCGCCACCTCGCCGCCGAGCTGCCGGATCTGAAGGCGGGACGGTTCCGCCTCGTGAAGCGCCTTCCCGTGGCGGCGGGGATCGGCGGCGGCTCGTCGGATGCGGCGGCGGCCCTGCGGCTGCTCGGCCGCCTCAACGGCCTTGCGCCCGATCATCCGGCCCTCACGGCGGCGGCGCGCCGCACCGGCGCCGACGTGCCGGTCTGCCTCGATCCCCGGGCCCGGATGATGCGCGGCGCCGGCGAGGCGGTCGGCCCGGCTCTGCCCTTGGCCCCGGTGCCGGCGGTGCTGATCAATCCCGGCGTGCCGGTCGAGACGGCACCGGTCTTCCGCGCCCTCGGGCTCAAGGTCGGCGAGGCGCATCCCCGTGCGGCGGAGACCCATCCGGAGATCGGCGCCACCGAGGATCTCGACGGGCTGATCGCCCGTATTGCGCCTGCCCGCAACGACCTCGAAGCTCCCGCCCTCACGGTCGCGCCGGTGATCGGCGACACGCTGGCGGCCCTGCGCGACCAGGCGGATTGCCGGCTCGCCCGGATGTCGGGCTCCGGCGCGACCGTGTTCGGGTTGTTCGGCCACCGCTCGGCAGCCGTGCGGGCGGCGCGGGCGATCGCGGCGGCCCAGCCGGGCTGGTGGGTGCGGGCGACCTTGTTACGCTGACCGCGGTGCGTGCGGGAGGCGAGGTCGGCCGGGAACGGGCCGGCGCGCGGGGATGCGAGCGTCGGCTGGGATCCCGTTCGAATGAGCCGACCGCATCCAGCCTCTCCGCGTCATCCCGGGTTCTCGCCTGCAACGAGTTCGGGGATGACGAACAGAGATGTCGGCCTGTGTGCCGGATGGATCCGACGAGACCGATCGAACAGGCTTCGAGACGGGCGCCTCAGCGCGCCCGAGCGATGCAGAAATCCACCGCTTCCAGCAGCGCCTGCTTCATCGGCGAGGCCGGGAACAGCGCCAGCGCGTCCTTGGCCATGGCGCCGTAATGGCGGGCGCGCTCGATCGTGTCCTCGAGGGCGCGGTGGCGGCGCATGATCGCGATCGCCGCGTCGAGGTCGTGGGGCTCCTCGATCTCCTGGCGCTCCAGGGTGCGGCGCCAGAACGTCCGTTCCTCGTCGCTGCCGCGGCGGAACGAGAGCACCACCGGCAGGGTGATCTTGCCCTCGCGAAAATCGTCGCCGACATTCTTGCCGAGATCGGCGCTGGTGCCGCCGTAATCGAGGGCGTCGTCGACGAGCTGGAAGGCGATGCCGAGATTCATGCCGTAGCTGCGGCAGGCGGCGATTTCGGCCTTCGACCGCTCGGCGATGACCGGGCCGACCTCGCAGGCGGCGGCGAACAACTCGGCGGTCTTCGCCCGGATCACCGCCAGGTACTCGTCCTCGGTGGTCTCGGTGCTGCGGGCGGCGGTGAGCTGCATCACCTCCCCCTCGGCGATCACCGAGGCGGCCGAGGAGAGAATGTCGAGGGCGCGCAGCGAGCCGACCTCGACCATCATCTTGAAGGCTTGGCCGAGCAGGAAGTCGCCGACGAGGACGCTGGCCTCGTTGCCCCACTTGATCCGGGCCGCGACCTTGCCGCGGCGCATGTCGCTCTCGTCGACGACGTCGTCGTGCAGGAGCGTCGCGGTGTGCATGAACTCGACGCTGGCGGCGAGCTTCACGTCGCCGTCGGCGGCCGGGTCGTAGCCCGCCAGGGCGGCGGTCGCGAGGGTCAGGATCGGGCGCAGGCGCTTGCCGCCCGAGGAGATCAGGTGATTGGCGACCTCCGGGATCATCGTCACGTCGGAGCCGGTGCGCGACAGGATCATCGCGTTGACGCGCTCCATCCCGCCCGCCACGAGCCCCACCAGGGCGTCGAGGCTGGCCTCCGGATCGGAAGGTCTGTCCTGAAGGGGAAGTACGACGCCCACGCCCGCGCGATCTCCTCGGAGGCGGCCCCGGAAGGCGGGGCTCCTCGATCTAGTCCCGCCCCCTTTGGCACGTGAGCGCCCCCGGCGGCAACACGCAAGCTGCCGCAAGGCCCTGAAGCCGCGGCCGCGGCCTGGGGATGCGGCGCACCCGGCACGCTTGTGTGGTATGGCCGCCGCGATCCGAGCAAGGACCGTGTGCCGCACCATGATCGAGCTGATCCGCACCAACGATCTCGTCCTGATCGGCTTCGCGGAATCCCTTCTCACCGGCGCCGAGATCCCGGTGCTGGTGGCCGACAACCACATCAGCGTGATGGAAGGGATGATCGGTGCCTTCCCGCGCCGGCTGCTGGTGCCGGAAGACCATGCGCGCCAGGCCCGGCGCATCCTCACCGATGCGGGCCTCGCGCACGAGCTGCGCGACCCGCGCGAGCCGGGTCGCCCATGAGCGGCGCGACCGACGCCCTGCCCCCCGCCGAATCCTGGCTCGGCGGGCGGCTCTCCCTGCGCCAGCCGCCGAGGGGCGCCCACCGGGCCGGGACCGACGCGGTGCTGCTCGCCTCTGCGGCCGCGGCGCAGGCCGGTGACGTCGTGTGCGATCTCGGTGCGGGGACCGGCGCGGTCGGGCTCGCGGTCGCCCGCGCCCACCCGGAGGCCCGGGTGATGCTGGTCGAGCGCGATCCGGAGGCCGCCCGCCTCGCCGGCCTCAATGCGGAGGAGAACGGGCTCGCCGCCCGCGTGCGGGTGATCGAGGCCGACGTGACGGCGCCGGGCCGCGAGCGCCGCGCCGCCGGACTCCTGCCCGATTCGGTCGACCTGCTCCTCACCAACCCGCCCTTCTTCGAGGCCGGCCGGCACCGCGCCTCGCCGGTGGCGGTCCGGGCCGCGGCGCACGGGTTTCCCGAGCCCGGCGGGCTGGAGGCCTGGCTGCGCACCTGCGCCGACCTGCTGCGCCCCGGCGGCCGGCTGGTGCTGATCCACCGGGCCGATGCGCTGCCCGCCTGCCTCGACGCGCTGGCGGGCCGGTTCGGTGCGCTCCAGGTCACGCCGGTCCAGCCGCGGACGGAGGCTCCGGCGATCCGCGTGCTGGTGGCGGGGGTGCGCGGCAGCCGGGCACCGTTCGCCCTGGCGCCGGCCCTGGTGCTGCACGGGCCGGACGGGCGGTTCACCGAGCGCGCGGAGGCGATGCACCGGGGCGAGACGCCCTGACGGATCACCGCAGCGACACCGTCCCGCTCGGATGCCGCCAGATCGTCCCGTCGAGCTCCAGCTCCATCAACAAGCCCTGGACGACCCGCGCCGAGACCCCGGCCTGCCGCGCCAGCGCATCGACCGGCACCGGCGACGGCCCGAGGAGCTCGAGAAGGATGGCCCTGTCGTCCCGTGGCGACGGCCGCGGAGGCGCCTCGTCGAGGGCGCTCTGGGCCGGCTCTGCCGCCATGGCAGTGACCGGCTCCTCGGCGGAAAAATCGATCTCGTCCCAGTAGAGCGCCGGCTCAGTCCGGTCCGCCGCATCCTCGGCCCCCGTCTCCGGCGCCGGCCCGCCGATCAGGGGCGCGAGCACCGCCATCACGTGCTCGGGGGCGGCGCAGAGCGTGGCGCCGTCGCGGATGAGGTCGTTGGTGCCCTCGGCCCGGGGATCGAGGGGCGAGCCCGGCACGGCGAAGACCTCGCGCCCCTGCTCCAGGGCGAAGCGGGCGGTGATGAGCGAGCCGGAGCGCCGCGCCGCCTCGACCACGACCGTGCCGAGGGACAGGCCGGAGATGATGCGGTTGCGGCGCGGGAAGTCGCGGCCCCGCGGCTCCCAGCCCATCGGCATCTCGGCGACGATCGCGCCGCCGGAATCGAGGATCCGCGCGACCAGATCCTCGTGCTCGGACGGGTAGATCCGGTCGTGCCCGCCGGCCAGCACCGCGACGGTGCCGCTCGGGAGCGCCGCCTTGTGGGCGCGGGCATCGATGCCGCGGGCCAGCCCCGAGACGATCACCAGCCCCTCGCCCCCCAGCGCGTGCGACAGGCGCTCGGTGAAGGTGAGGCCGGCGGCGGAGGCGTTGCGCGAACCGACGATGGCGATCGCCGGCCGCTTCAGGCAGGCGGCGTCGCCGCGGATCGCCAGGAGCGGCGGCGCGTCGGCGGTGGCCTGGAGCGGCAGCGGGTAGTCCGGCTCGCCCATCGCCACGAACCGGGCGCCGAGCCGGGCGGCCGCCGCGATCTCGCGCTCGGCCTCGGCCTTGGTGGTCACCCGGATCGGCTTGCCCCGGGCCTTGGCGAGGCCCGGCAGGGCCTTCAGCGCTGGCCCGGCGCCGCCGAAGCGGTTCACCAATCCCCGGAAGGTGCGCGGGCCGACGCCCTCCGAGCGGATCAGGCGGAGCCAGTCGAGGCGCTGCGCGTCGCTCAAGTTCACGACCCTCTCCCCCTCAAAGGCTCGTCAAACCTTGGGTGAGGGTCGGTGTGAGACCTTCAGCCCTTCTGCCCGATGCGCCCTTCCGTTCCCGCGGCGAGGCGGCGGATATTGGGCGCGTGCTTCCACCATAGCAGCAGGGCGAGGATGCAGAACAGCATCGCGAGCCGCCCCTGGCCGAAGGCCCACAGGGCGGCCGGGGTGGCGGCCGAGGCGGCCAGCGCCGAGGCCGACGAGTAGCGGAGCAGGAAGGCGAGGCCGAGCCAGACCACGGCGAAGACCAGCACCCCGAGGGGAAAAAGCCCGAGCAGCACGCCGATGAAGGTGGCTACGCCCTTGCCGCCCTTGAAGCCGAGCCAGACCGGGAAGAGGTGGCCGAGGAAGGCGCCGAGACCGGCGGCGAGCGCGGCCTCCGGCCCGCCGAACCGGGCCGCGACCAGCACCGCGGCGGTGCCTTTCAGCGCGTCGCCGAGCAGCGTGGCGGCGGCGAGCCCCTTGCGCCCGGTGCGCAGCACGTTGGTGGCGCCGATATTCCCTGAACCGATCGCCCGCACGTCGCCGAGGCCGGCGAAGCGGGTGAGGATCAGCCCGAAGGGAATCGCGCCGAAGATGTAGCCGACAGCGAGCCAGAGGGCGATCTGCGTCCAGTCCGGCGCCATCAGCGCGACTCCTCGATGCGGTGGACGATGCGGCCGGCGACCATAGTGAGGGCAGCCTGTCCCTGCAGCCGGGCCTCGTCGAAGGGCGAGTTCTTCGAGCGCGACTTCAGCTGGCGCTTGTCGAGGACATACGGAGCGTCCGGATCGATCAGCACCAGGTCGGCCGGGGCGCCGGGGCCGAGGCGCCCGGTCTCGCGGCCGAGCACCCGCGAGGGCGCCGCCGAGAGGGCGGAAAGCAGCCGCGGCAGTGCGATGTCGCCCGCATGCACGAGGCGCAGGGCGGCGGCGAGCAGGGTCTCGATCCCGAGCGCCCCGTCGGCAGCCTCGGCGAAGGGCAGTCGCTTGGTCTCGACGTCCTGCGGGTTGTGGTCGGACACGATCACGTCGATCACGCCCTCGTTGAGCGCCGCCACCACGGCCTGGCGGTCCTGTTCGGTGCGCAAGGGCGGCGAGAGCTTGCAGAAGGTGCGGTAGTGGCCGATGTCGTTCTCGTTCAGCACCAGGTTGTTGACCGAGACGCCGCAGGTCACCGGCAAGCCGGCCTCCTTGGCCCGCCGCACGATCTCGACCGAGTCGGCGCAGGAGATCATCGCTGCGTGGTAGCGCCCGCCGGTCAGGCGCACGAGGCGGATGTCGCGTTCGAGCAGGATCGTCTCGGCCTCCCGCGGGATGCCGTGCAGGCCGAGCCGCGAGGCCATCTCGCCCTCGTTCATGACGCCGTCGCCGACGAGCGTCGGCTCCTCGACATGCTGCATCAGCAGCACGCCGAAGTCGCGGGCATAGGTGAGCGCCCGGCGCATCACCTGGGCGTTGGTGACGGCCTTGAGCCCGTCCGTGAAGGCGACCGCTCCCGCCTCGGTGAGCAGGCCGAACTCGGTCATCACCTGGCCGGCGAGGCCCTTGGTGATGGCGGCGGCGGGCAGCACATGGATGCTGGCGGTGTCCCGCGCCCGGCGCAGCACGAAGTCGACGATCGCCGGCTCGTCGATCAGCGGGTTGGTGTCGGGCATGCACACGAGCGTGGTCACGCCGCCGGCGGCCGCCGCGGCGCTGGCGCTCGCCAGGGTCTCGCGGTGCTCGGCCCCCGGCTCGCCGACGAAGGCGCGAAGATCCACGAGGCCGGCGGTGAGCACCTGCCCGCCGCACTCGATCACCTCGGCGCCCTCGGGCACGGAGGCGGGTTTGCCCCAATGGACGTCGGCGATCGACCGGTCGCGGACGAGCACCGCGCCCGGTCCCTCGCGGCCGGAGGCGGGATCGATCAGGTGGGCGTTGGTGAGGAGGATTGCGTTCATGCGATGCGGTCTGCGTTCGGCGGAAGCGGTGTAGTGCGGCGCTCGACCGCGGCGAGCGCAGCGTCGAGCGTGCGCTGGGGGGGGCCGAGGAAAGCGTCGTTCGAGAACCGCATGATTTCGAAAGTCTGGCTTCGGAGCCAGGCGTCCCGGGTCGCGTCACGCCTGCGACGTTCGACGGTGTCGTGCGGCTCGCCGTCGAGTTCGACAATCAGGCGGGCTGAGGGGCAGAGCAAATCGACGATGTAGGGGGTGATAGGGACCTGCCGCTTGAACGTGTGCCCGGAGAGGCGGCCCGCACGGACTTGGCTCCAGAATAGCGCTTCGGCACGGGTCGCGAGGGAGCGCTGATCCTTGGCAAAGTCTCTGAGGCGCCCGGAGGCTGGATTTCGCTTTTCATGCTCCACCCGCCCCTCCTCAAGCTCACGCCCCTGACCCCTCCCCGCTCTGCGGGGGAGGGTGCCCCGCGGATGCGGGGCGGGAGAGGGGAACCACGTTTCCGGATAAAGCGGAACCGTTCTGACGGGCACCATATTCGGCACCGTCGCGCTGCCCCTCTCCCGGCTCACTCCGTTCGCCACCCTCCCCCGCAGAGGGGGGAGAGTTCAGGGCGTGGTGCCCTTCACCAAAGTCATGCGTTTCGATTCACGCGTTCGGCAGGTGCGTGGCCAGCGCCTCCAGCACCGCCATCCGCACCGCGACGCCCATCTCGACCTGCTCCTTGATCAGCGACTGCGCCCCGTCGGCGACCTCGGACGAGATCTCGACGCCGCGGTTCATCGGGCCCGGATGCATCACGAGCGCGTCGGGCCTGGCGTGGCGCAGCTTGTCGCCGTCGAGGCCGAAATAGCGGAAGTATTCCTTCACGGAAGGCACGAAGGAGCCGTTCATCCGCTCGCGCTGGAGGCGCAGCATCATCACGATGTCGACATCCTTCAGGCCCGCCCGCATGTCGGTGAACACCTCGACGCCGAAGCGGGGAAGGCCGGGCGGCAGCAGGGTCGAGGGGCCGATCACCCGTACCCGGGCGCCGAGCGCCTGGAGCAGGATGATGTTCGAGCGCGCCACCCGCGAATGCAGGACATCGCCGCAGATCGCGACGGTGAGCCCCTCGACCCGGCCCTTGTTGCGCCGGATGGTCAGCGCATCGAGGAGCGCCTGGGTCGGGTGCTCGTGGGCGCCGTCGCCGGCATTCACCACCGAGCAATCGACCTTGCGGGCGAGGAGATGCACCGCTCCCGCCTGGTGGTGGCGCACCACGATGATGTCGGGGCGCATCGCGTTGAGTGTCGCGGCGGTGTCGATCAGGGTCTCGCCCTTCTTCACCGACGAGGAGGCCACCGACATGTTCATCACGTCGGCGCCGAGGCGCTTGCCGGCCAGCTCGAACGAGGACTGGGTCCGCGTCGAGGGCTCGAAGAACAGGTTGATCTGGGTCCGCCCGCGCAAGGTGGTGCGCTTCTTCTCGACCTGGCGGCTGATCTCGACGGCCTCGTCGGCACGGTCGAGGAGCGCCGCGATATCGAGGGGCGAGAGGCCCTCGATGCCGAGGAGGTGGCGGTGCGGGAAGCCGGGGGGTGCCTGGGTGCTCATCCTGAGACGAGCGCTATAGGAGCCGTGCGGGCCGCCCGCAAGGACGGCCTTCGACCATAGGCGGTATTTGACAACCGCCGCGTCATCACCCACTTGTCCGCTTCGCCGCGCGAAAACCCGTGCCGGCCGCCCCGCACAAGTTGAAGCCCGATCTGCCGCGGTGTGCTCTTCGAAGAGGCAGCCCGTCCATGAAAGTCGTCGTCGTCGAGTCGCCTGCGAAAGCCAAGACGATCAATAAATACCTCGGCAGCGACTACGAGGTGTTGGCCTCGTTCGGGCATATCCGGGATCTTCCGGCGAAAGACGGCTCGGTCGACCCCGAGCAGGACTTCCATATGCTGTGGGAGCTGGAGGATCGCGGGGCGAAGCGCGTCGCCGAGATTGCGAAAGCCGTGAAGGGCGCCGACACGCTGATCCTGGCGACCGACCCGGACCGCGAGGGGGAGGCGATCTCCTGGCACGTGCTGGAGGCGCTGCAGGCCAAGAAGGTGCTCAAGGACGTCGCGGTCGAGCGCGTCACCTTCAACGCCATCACCAAGGACGCGGTCGAGACCGCGATGGCCCAGCCGCGGGCGATCGACCAGGCCCTCGTCGATGCCTACCTGGCGCGCCGGGCGCTGGACTACCTCGTCGGCTTCAACCTCTCGCCGGTCCTGTGGCGCAAGCTCCCGGGCGCCCGCTCGGCGGGGCGCGTGCAGTCGGTGGCGCTCCGCCTCGTCTGCGACCGCGAGCGCGAGATCGAGACCTTCAAGCCGCGGGAATACTGGTCGATCGTCGCGACGCTCAAGACCGCGAGCGGGGCCGTGTTCGAGGCCCGGCTGGTCGGCGCCGACGGCAAGCGGATCCAGCGCCTCGACGTCGGCACGGCGGAGGAGGCGGAAGGCTTCCGGCGCGACCTGGAGCTCGCCACCTTCACGGTCGCCTCGGTCGAGGCCAAGCCCGCCAAGCGCCACCCGCAGCCGCCCTTCACCACCTCGACCCTGCAGCAGGAGGCCTCGCGCAAGCTCGGCCTCGCGCCGGCCCAGACCATGCGGGTGGCGCAGCGCCTCTACGAAGGCGTCGACATCGCCGGCGAGACCGTCGGCCTCATCACCTACATGCGGACCGACGGCGTCGACATGGCGCCCGAGGCCGTCGCCCAGGCGCGTCAGGTGATCGGCGCCGAGTATGGCGACGCCTACGTGCCGGGGGCTCCCCGCAAGTACAGCGTCAAGGCCAAGAACGCCCAGGAAGCCCACGAGGCAGTGCGCCCGACCGATCTCGCCCGGCTGCCGAAGGAGGTCGCCCGCTTCCTCGAGCCCGAGCAGGCCAGGCTCTACGAGCTGATCTGGACCCGCACGGTGGCGAGCCAGATGGAATCGGCGGAGCTGGAGCGCACCACGGTCGAGATCGCCGCCCAGGTCGGCCCCCGCCGCATCGACCTGCGCGCCACCGGCCAGGTGGTGAAGTTCGACGGCTTCCTCACCCTCTACCAGGAGGGCAAGGACGACGAGGAGGACGAGGAATCCCGCCGCCTGCCGCCGATGCGCCAGGGCGACGGGCTCGCCCGCGAGCGCATCGCCGCGACCCAGCACTTCACCGAGCCGCCGCCGCGCTACTCCGAGGCGAGCCTGGTCAAGCGGATGGAGGAGCTCGGCATCGGCCGGCCCTCGACCTACGCCGCCGTGCTCCAGGTCCTGCGCGACCGTGAATACGTCAAGATCGACAAGAAGCGGCTGGTGCCGGAGGACAAGGGCCGGATCGTCACCGGCTTCCTCGAGAGCTTCTTCCGCCGCTACGTCGAGTACGACTTCACCGCCGACCTGGAGACGCAGCTCGACCGGGTCTCGAACGCCGAGATCGACTGGCGCGCGGTCTTGCGCGACTTCTGGCGCGATTTTTCGGCGGCGATCGCCGGGACCAAGGAGCTGCGCACGGCCGAGGTGCTGGAAGCCCTGAACGGGCTTCTGGCCGAGCACATCTTCCCGGCCAAGGCCGACGGCTCGAACCCCCGCGCCTGCCCGAACTGCGCCAGCGGCCAGCTCTCGCTCAAGCTCGGCAAGTTCGGTGCCTTCGTCGGCTGCTCGAACTATCCGGAGTGCAAGTACACCCGCCAGCTCAACGCCACCGGCCTCGACGGCGACGGCGAGGGGGCCGGCGAGGGCGGCCAGCCCGGCGTGCGGGTGCTCGGCGACGATCCCGAGACCGGCTTAGCCGTGACTCTTCGCGATGGCCGCTTCGGCCCCTTCGTCCAGCTCGGCGAGGCCTCGGCCGAGAAGGGCGCGGAGAAGCCGAAGCGCTCCTCCCTGCCCAAGGGTCTGTCGCCCTCGGCGGTCGATCTCGAAAAGGCCTTGAAGCTCCTCTCGCTGCCGCGCGAGGTGGCCCGCCACCCGGAGACCGGCGAGCCGATCCTCGCCAATATCGGCCGCTACGGTCCCTACGTTCAGCACGGCAAGACCTACGCCAATCTCGGCAAGGACGACGACGTGCTGGAGGTCGGCGCCAACCGCGCCATCGACCTGATCGTCCAGAAGGAGCAGGGCGGCGGGCGCCCGGCGCAGGATCCCGGCCGGCTGATCGGTACGGCGCCCGACAGCGGCAAGCCCGTCACCGTCAAGGCCGGCCGCTACGGGCCCTACGTCACCGACGGCGAGATCAACGCCACCCTGCCGAAGGGGGCTTCCGCCGAGGCCGTGACCCTCGACGAGGCCCTGCGCCTGATCGCGGCCCGCCGCGAGGCCGGGGGTGGGACGAAGAAGAAGGCCGGGGCGCGCAAGGCACCGGCCAAGTCGGCCGCCGGTAAGGCGAAGGCGGCGGCCAAGGATGCGGCGGGCGACGAGTCTGCCGAGGCGAAGCCGAAGCCTGCGGCGCGCAAGGCCCCCGCCAAGGGCGCCGCCGCGAAGCCGCCAGCCAAGAAGGCCCCGGCGAAGAAGCCGGCGGCGAAGAGCGCGGCCGGCGAGTAGGGCGCGACGGCCGAGTGCGAACCCTCCCCCCTCTGCGGGGGAGGGTGGCCTGCGGAGCAGGCACAGCGGGACAAAGTCCCACCGAGACGGGCAGCGCGACGCTTGTCCAGGGGGCGCCCGTCAGAACGGTTCAGCCCCTTCCGGAAGCGTGGTTCCCCTCTTGCGGGACTTTGTCCCGGCCCGCCCGGCCTTCGCCGGGCGCCCTCCCCCGCAGAGGGAGGAGGGTCGGGGGCGGGCCCTATTCCTCCAGGAAATCGCCCTCGTCCCGCAGCCCGTCCAGCACATCCAGGCAGCCCTGCAGGATGTAGGCGGCGGCGAGCTTGTCGACGAGTTCGCTGCGGCGTGCCCGGGAGGCGTCGGCCTCCAGCAGGGTGCGGGTGACGGCCGCCGTGGAGAGGCGCTCGTCCCAGAACAAAACCGGCAGCGGCAGGATGGGCTTCAGGTTGCGCACGAAGGCCCGGGTGGACTGCACCCGCGGGCCCTCGCTGCCGTCCATGTTGAGAGGCAGCCCGACCACCAGCCCGCCGACCCCGTGCTTCGTCGCGATTCCGGCTAGGGCCGCGGCGTCGGGCGTGAACTTCACCCGCTTGATCGTCTCCAGCGGCGAGGCGATCCGGCGCTGCACGTCCGAGAGGGCGAGCCCGATCGTCTTGGTGCCGAGATCGAGCCCGAGCAGGCGGGCGCCCCCGCGCGACTCGGTCGCGAAGGCTTCGATGGTCTCCCGGTTCACGGCCGGCCTCCGCGCGTTAGGTAGGCGGGGCCGACCCCGCCCTGTCGCTGCGTCGGGGCGGTCGGCCGCCGATTCCCACTCCGAAGAATCCTTCGTCCGGAGGTCATCCGATGCGCATCACTTGGTTCGGCCATTCCGCCTTCCGTCTCGATTTCGGCTCGGCTCACGTGTTGATCGATCCGTTCTTCAGCGGCAACCCGGCCTTCGCGGGCGACCGCAAGACGGCGACCGAGGGCGCCACCCATATCCTGATCACCCACGGCCACGGCGACCATGTCGGCGACACGGTCGAGATCGCCGCCGAGACCGGTGCCAAGGTCGTCACCAACTACGACCTGTGCATGTGGCTGTCCTCGAAGGGCGTCACGCAATTCGAGCCGATGAACACCGGCGGCACCGTCGATGTCGGCGGCTTCCGGGTCAGCCTGGTGCGGGCCGACCACTCGGCCGGCATGAGCGAGGCCGGGGTCACGGTACCGCTCGGGCTGCCGAACGGCGTGATCGTGCGGGCCGAGGGCGAGCCGACCATCTACCACATGGGCGACACCGACATCTTCGGCGACATGGCGCTGATCCAGGAGATCTACCGCCCCGACGTGCTGATGGTGCCGATCGGCGACCGCTTCACCATGGGGGCCGAGACCGCGGCGCTCGCCGTCAAGCGCTTCTTCCGGCCCAAGGCCGTGATCCCCTGCCACTACGGCTCCTTCCCGATCGTCGACCAGAGCGCCGACCGCTTCGTCGCCGCCCTCGACGGCAGCGGCGTGCAGGTGATCGTGCCGCACAAGGGCACCGCGGTCACGGTGCAGTAGGGATCCGCGAACGGCCGCCCTCCCCTCGAGCATCGTCCGACGAAGGGGGACATCGGTCCGTCAAAGAAAATTCTGCAAAATAAAAGACATAGGCCGCCATCCGATCGCAGCTCGATCGGATGGCGGTCCAGGGGCGGCCGGCGCGGGCCGGACCGGACGGCGCGGTTAAGGTTAACGAAAGGTTGACGTGGCGAAGCGGGGCCGGTGGGATTAACGAAGCGTTAACCTGCCGTCTTCCCGCAACGAGGTCGCCGTGGCTGCCGTCATCCTTCCCTTCGCGCTCGCAACCGACCGGCAGGTGCGGAGCACCGCCCAGGACCCGGCCCCGCGGATGCAGGGCGCGATGACCCTCGACCTCGACGGGGGCCTGAGCCCGCTGCGGGGCCCGCTGCCCGCCGCCAGCGGGAGCTTCGCGCCGGGCGAGATCGCTCCGCGCCGGCGCGTCCCGGCAGAGGCGATCCTCGCCATCGGCCGCCGCATCCGCCGGACCGCGAGCCTCCCCGCCACGCCCAGTCCGGCCGCGCAGGACGCCGCTGCCGTCCAAGCCTCTGCCCAAGCCTCTGCTCAAGCCTCTGCTCAAGCCTCCGCTCAGGCGGCGGCGCGCCCGCGGATGCCGCGCAAGCACAAGCTGATGCTGGTGACCGCCGCGGCGGTGCTCTACACCGGCGGCATGGAGGCGCGCCGGCATTTCAAGCCGCGGGCGGTGCTGATCGAGGTGCCGAATGCCCGGGCCCACGCCATCGCGGCGCTTCCGCTGCGGATGCCGGCCGCCTGACCGTCCCGCCCGTTGCGGCAGCGCGAAAGCCGGTGTTATAGCGCCCCGCGGCCGCGAGACGGCCGCCGGGCCGCGTGAGCCCGGTCCCTCGCTTGTCCGAACGGAGTGCCCATGTCGGTCGACGCCAAGACGGTCCGGCGCATCGCGCACCTGGCGCGGATCGCAGTCACCGACGAGGAGGTGGCGCCGCTCCAGGACGAGCTGAACGCCATCCTGTCCTTCGTCGAGCAGCTCGACGCGGTCGACGTCTCCGGCGTCGAGCCGATGACCTCGGTGATCCCGATGGCGATGAAGAGCCGCGAGGACGTGATCACCGATGGCGGGCACGCCCGCGAGATCGTGTTCAACGCGCCGCTGACCGAGGACAATTATTTCCTGGTGCCGAAGGTCGTCGAGTAATCTCGACCACAGACCGACAAGCGCGCACCCATGGCGGCCGACGGGCCGCGACAGGACGGACGATCGTGAGCACCAAGCCGGCAGAGCTGACCGACCTCACCCTGGCGCAGGCCCGCGACGGCCTGCGGGCGAAGGAGTTCTCCGCCCGGGAGCTGGCCCAGGCCCATCTCGACGCGATGGAGAAGGCCCGCCTCCTCAACGCCTACCTGCTCGAGACGCCCGACCGGGCGCTCGCCATGGCGGAGGTCGCCGACCAGAAGCTCGCCGCCGGAGAGGCCCGCCCCCTCGAGGGCCTGCCGCTCGGCATCAAGGACCTGTTCTGCACCCACGGGGTCGTGACGACGGCGGGCTCGAAGATCCTCGAAGGCTTCCAGCCGCATTACGAATCCACCGTCAGCCACAACCTGTGGCGCGACGGCGCGGTGATGCTCGGCAAGCTCAACCTCGACGAGTTCGCCATGGGCTCGTCGAACGAGACCAGCGCCTACGGCCCGGTGATCTCGCCCTGGCGCCGCAAGGGTGCCGACGGCGCCTTGTCCGACATCAAGCTGGTGCCCGGCGGCTCGTCGGGCGGCTCGGCCGCGGCGGTCGCGGCCCGCCTGTGCCTGGGCGCCACCGCCACCGATACCGGCGGCTCGATCCGCCAGCCGGCGGCCTTCACCGGCACGGTCGGCATCAAGCCGACCTATGGCCGCTGCTCGCGCTGGGGCACCGTCGCCTTCGCGTCGTCCCTCGACCAGGCCGGGCCGATCGCCCGCACGGTGCGCGACACCGCGATCCTGCTCACCTCGATGTCCGGCCACGACGACAAGGACACGACCTCGGTCGACATCCCGGTGCCGGATTTCGAGGCGGCGGTGAATCGCGGCGTCAAGGGCCTGACCATCGGCATTCCGAAGGAGTACCGGGTCGAGGGCATGCCGGCCGAGATCGAGCGACTGTGGCAGCAGGGCGCGGAGTGGCTGCGCGACGCCGGCGCCAAGGTGGTCGAGGTCTCGCTGCCCCACACCAAGTATGCGCTTCCGGCCTACTACATCGTCGCCCCGGCCGAGGCCTCCTCGAACCTCGCCCGCTACGACGGCGTGCGCTACGGATTGCGGGTGCCGGCGAAGGACATCGTCGGGATGTACGAGCAGACCCGCGCCGCCGGCTTCGGCCGCGAGGTCAAGCGCCGGGTAATGATCGGCACCTACGTGCTCTCGGCCGGCTACTACGACGCCTATTACGTCCGCGCCCAGAAGATCCGCACGCTGATCAAGCGCGACTTCGAGCAGGTCTACGCCTCGGGCGTCGACGCGATCCTCACCCCCACCACCCCGTCCGCCGCCTTCGGGTTCGGCGAGAAGGCGAAGGCCGATCCGGTCGAGATGTACCTCCTCGACGTGTTCACCGTGACGGTGAACATGGCGGGCCTGCCCGGCCTCGCGGTGCCGGCGGGGCTCGACGCGCAGGGTCTGCCGCTCGGCCTTCAGCTCATCGGCCGTCCCTTCGACGAGGAGACGCTGTTCGCCGTAGGGCAGGTGCTCGAGGAGGCGGCGGGCCGCATCGCCCTGCCGCAGGCGTGGTGGGCGTGAATCACCCGACCGTCCCCTACTACCCGCCCGAAGTCTGGATCCTGGCGGCCTTCGATCCCGTCCTGATCGGGCTCGCGCTCTTTCTCGGCTGGAAGGCGGACCAGTTCGGCAAGGTGGTGCTGGTCGCGATGATCGCGCTGGTCGTCTCGGTGCTGGTGTCGTGGGTGCTGACCGGCATCGGCGTACCGTGGCCGGCCCCGATCGGGCGGGAGCTGCCGACCTTCTTTCCCGTGCGCACCGGCGCGGCCCTGATCTACGCGATCATCGGCTACACCGCCCGCCGCACCTTCGCGCCGCGCGCTTGACGCCTGAGCGCCGCCCTTCCTACTAGGCATGAAACCGTCCCCTCTCCCGCGGGAGAGGGGCGTTCGTGCGAGAGACAGAAGACCCTCATGAACGCTCCCGTGAACCCCAAGAAGCTGATCAAGGGCGCGCTGGGCGACTGGGAGGTGGTGATCGGCATGGAGATCCATGCCCAGGTCACCAGCCGCTCGAAGCTGTTTTCCGGCGCGCCGACCGCCTTCGGGGCCGAGCCGAACGACAACGTCTCGCTGGTCGACGCCGCGATGCCCGGCATGCTGCCGGTGATCAACCGCGAATGCGTCGCCCAGGCGGTGCGCACGGGCTTAGGCCTCAAGGCGCAGATCAACCACCGCTCGGTGTTCGACCGGAAGAACTACTTCTACCCGGATCTGCCCCAGGGCTACCAGATCAGCCAGTACAAGAGCCCCATCGTCGGCGAGGGCGAGGTGCTGGTCGATCTCCCCGACGGCGAGAGCATCCGGGTCGGGATCGAGCGCCTGCACCTGGAGCAGGATGCCGGCAAGTCGCTGCACGACCAGAACCCCACGATGAGCTTCGTCGACCTCAACCGGTCGGGCGTGGCGCTGATGGAGATCGTCTCGAAGCCGGACCTGCGCTCCTCGGAGGAGGCCAAGGCCTACGTGACGAAGCTGCGCACCATCCTGCGCTACCTCGGCACCTGCGACGGCGACATGGAGAAGGGGTCCTTACGTGCCGACGTGAACGTCTCGGTCCGCAAGCCCGGCGACCCCTTCGGCACCCGCTGCGAGATCAAGAACGTCAACTCGATCCGCTTCATCGGCCAGGCGATCGAGGTCGAGGCGCGCCGCCAGATCGCGATCATCGAGGATGGCGGCACGATCGACCAGGAGACCCGCCTGTTCGACCCGAATAGGGGTGAGACCCGCTCGATGCGCTCGAAGGAAGAGGCGCACGATTACCGCTACTTCCCCGATCCGGACCTGCTGCCGCTCGAATTCGACCAGGCCTTCGTCGACGCGCTGGCGGCAGGCCTGCCGGAACTGCCCGACGCCAAGAAGGCGCGCTTCATCGAGTCCTACGGCCTCTCGCCCTACGACGCGACGGTGCTGGTGGCCGAGCGCGCCTCGGCCGACTACTTCGAGGCGGTGGCCAAGGGACGCGACGGCAAGATCGCGGCGAACTGGGTCATCAACGAGCTGTTCGGCCGCCTGAACAAGGAAGGCAAGGGGATCGAGGACAGCCCGGTCTCGGCGGCGCAGCTCGGCGCGATCGTGGATCTCATCGGCGACGGCACCATCTCGGGCAAGATCGCCAAGGACGTGTTCGAGATCGTCTGGAGCGAGGGCGGCGACCCGCGTCAGGTCGTCGAGAGCCGCGGCCTGCGCCAGGTCACCGATACCGGCGCGATCGAGGCGGCGATCGACCAGATCATCGCCGCCAACCCGGACAAGGTCGAGCAGGCCAAGGCCAAGCCGACCCTGCTCGGCTGGTTCGTCGGCCAGACCATGAAGGCCACCGGCGGCAAGGCCAACCCGGCAGCGGTGAACGCGCTCCTGAAGGCGAAGCTCGGGATCGAGTAAGGCGACGAGCTGCCTCACGCCGAGGTCAAGGCGGCGGACGATCGTCTGCCGCCCCAATCCCTTGCGGGCGATGGTTTTACTGGCCTAGGCTCTGGGTCCCAGGGCGGGATCCGCCCGATCCCGCGAGGCCGCATGCCCGACCTGTTCAGCCCCTTCATCCTGAAGGACGTCACGCTCCGCAACCGGATCGCGATGTCGCCGATGACCATGCACCGGTCGGTCGACGGGGCGATGGGCGATTATCACGTGATGCTCTACGGCTCCCGGGCGGCGGGCGGGTTCGGGCTCGTCTTCCCCGAGCAGATCGCGATCACCCCCGAGGGACGCACGACCAGCGCCTGCGCGGGCATCTGGGACGAACGCCACATCGAGGGGCTCGCCCGCGTCACCCGCATCATCAAGGACATGGGCGGCGTGCCGGCGATCCAGCTCGGGCATACCGGGCGGAAAGGCAGCGAGCAGAAGCCCTGGGAGGGCAAGCTGCAATTGCCACCGGACCATCCCGACGGCTGGCAGCTCAAGGCCCCCTCCCCGATCTCTTATGGCGGACGCTACACCTACCCGGTCGAGGAGCTGACCATCGAGGAGATCGCCGGCCTCCATCGGGCCTACGCGGAGGCGGCGCGGCGCGCCCACGAGGCCGGGTTCGAGTGGCTGGAGATGCACTTCGCCCACGGCTATCTCGGCGCCAGCTTCTTCTCGCCGCTCGCCAACCAGCGCAACGACCGGTACGGCGGCAGCCTCGACAACCGGCTGCGGTTCCACCTCGAGGCGCTGGACGCCGTGCGGGCGGTGTGGCCGGAGCGCCTGCCCCTCACCATGCGTCTCGGCTCCGACGATCTCCACCCGGAGGGCGTGCAGTTCGACGAGGCGGTCGTGGCGGTCGGCCGGATGAAGGCGCACGGCCTCGACCTCGCCGACCTCTCGATCGGCTTCAACACCGACGAGATGACCGATCCGCCCTTCGCCCGGATGTCGTTCATGGTCGAGCGCGGCACGCGGGTGCGGCGCGAGGTCGGGATCCCGGTCGGGGTGAGCTGGAATCTCGGCCTGCCGGCCGTGGCCGATCAGGTGATCCGCGACGAGCTCATCGATCTCGTCTTCCTCGGGCGGCCCGCACTCTCGAATCCGCACTGGCCGGTCTGGGCGGCGCGGGAGCTGGCGCATCCCGACCCGTTCTCGCTAGTGCCGGAGGATTGGGGCTGGTGGCTGCGCAACTTCCGCGCCCACGAGGCCTGCATCGGCTGGCCCGCCCCGGCGACGGCCGGCGCCGCCTGAGCGAGCGGGAGCCGCATCCTGGGCCCGGACTCGGACCCGTCGCGGGGCTCGCTCCGGCCGCCGGCCCATGCTCGAATTCGTGAGTGCAGACAGCGTTTTACAGGACAATTTTCCGGAAATTTCCGCGATCTTGGCCGGACTTTTTCAGTCGTTCCGGCTGGTGCTCCAAATATTTTTCCAAGCGCCTTGCTATCTGGCGCGATCTGATTTAGAAATGATATATCGATTGTTGGCCTGACTACCGAGCCTCTCCGCCGCCTCGTTGCTGGCGCATGCTCTGCCACTCGCTCCAAATCCGTCGATTGACTTGAGTCTTGGCGCTGCCGACGGCGTGCCGAGCTCCACCATGCGCTTGCAGATTATGGATACGACAATGACCATCGGCACCGTGAAGTGGTTCAACGTCCAGAAGGGTTTCGGCTTCATCCAACCGGATGACGGCGGCAAGGACGTGTTCGTGCATATCTCCGCCGTCGAGCGGTCGGGCATGCAGACCCTCTCGGAGGGACAAAAGATCTCCTACGAGATGGAGACCGACCGTCGCAGCGGCAAGCAATCCGCCGGCAACCTGCGCGCCGCGTAACTGCTTCACGATCGGGATGCGGATGGTTTCATCCGCATTCCTCGCCCTGCGCCACGGTGCGGGCCTGACCTCAAATGGATTACTCTGGGTGAATTTTACTTTTATTTCACGTTCTGCTTCTGCCGGTGCGGCGATCGAGCCGGCCACGTTCCAGGTGCAGCAGATCTGGCAGCAGGTCGATGACCAAAGCCAGGACATCAGCCACCTGATCGACCGAACCTACCGCTATCACTCGGTCCGGGAGCTGCACTGGCACCTCGCCGACCGGTTCTCGCGCCCGATCCGCTCCCTCGCCCTGAGCCGGGTCTGAGCGATGGGCAAGTTCAAGGAAGCCTCCCTGGGCGACCGCCTGGGCTCGGCCGCCGCGGCCCGGCAGGCCGCCCTCGCCCGGTTCCAGGCGCGGACCACCGACGACGACTCGGCCCTCGCGGCGCGACGCGCCGTCCGGCAGGCGATCGCTGCGGCGCGGACGATCCGTGTGGCGGAGCGTGAGGCCGAGCGGGCTGTGCAGGAGGAGGCGCGGATCGCGCGAGAGGCCGAGGCGACGGCCGAGGAGGCCCGCCGGCGCGAGATCGCCGCCGCCGAGGAGACGGAGCGCGCTGCCGAGGCCGCGCGGACCGCCGAAGCACGGCAGGCCGACCAGAAAGCCGCGCGCGACGCTCGCTACGCCGCCCGCAAGGCGCGCCAGCGGGGTTGACCCACCCTGCAGCGCCGCGTGTCAGAAGGAGTGGCCGATGTCACATAAGTTCAAGCTGAATCAGCGCGTGCGGATGCTGCGATCCGGATCGTCCGACAGCCATGCCAGCGACATGGATGCCTTCGAGGTCGTGCGGCTGATGCCGGAGGATCGCAACGGGGAAGCCGCCTATCGCATCCGCTCGCGGATGGGCGAGCGCGCCGTTCGGGAAAGCGAGATCGTCGCCCTCCCTTGAGCCGTCCGGGGTGACAGCGGTCCGCCGGGCGGTCCGCTGCCGATCACGCCTGAAGGCGCGAGACGTCAGTTGCAGCCTTCCTTGTGAACGGTCTTGGAATTGCCCATCCCGTCCTCCTTGTGGACGGTCTTGGAGCCGCAATCGACGCTGCCGGTGGTGATGTCGCGGTGCTCGACGATGCCCTCGCGATGCTCGACCGCGATGCCCGGCGCCCGGTCGCGATGGATCACGGTGGTCTCCTCGGCCATCGCCGAAGCCGAGAACCCGGCCAGGATGATCGCAGCCGCGCCGGCGGTGAAGACTGTCCGCATGGGTGATCTCCTCAGTTCATCTGGGGTTAACAACGTCGGCGCGGCAGGTGGGTTCCAGCCTTTCTGATGGCATGACGCATCGAATAGCCTGCCGAAAAATGCTTCTGCTCGGGAACGATCCGAAGGATGCGGCTGCATTCACGCGCGGCACGCGGATAGACTGCCGGAATCGCGGATGAGGCGGCTTTTTGTGGCGTCCTAGCCATAGATGAGAAACATGCCGAACGGGCCGGCCATCAAGCACCGCGACCGCGCGTTCGACCAGCGGACATCCCCGTCCTGCCCCGCGCGCGGGCGCGTCGATGCAACAACAGGCATGATCGCGGCCTGACTCTGCTCCCCCGCTTATCGGTCCTTCTGCCCGCGCTCTGGCTCTCGACCACGAGCCTGCCGACGGCGCAGGTCGACCACGACGGACAGTCCCAGATCAACGCCACAGCACGCGGCAGCGACGGTTCGTTCGCGTCGTCACAGGTAGCTCAGCAGGGGATGCCGCCCCCGCCGCTTCAGGCCCACCATCCAGCGGCAGGCGGCAAAGAGCGGCAGGCTGATCAGCGCCGCGATCATCCAGAGCTGCGCCGGGGCACCGGCCTCGATCCGGCCGGAAGCGCCTGCGAGGCCGAGCGCCAGAGCGAGGTGAGAGAGCCCGCGCAGCAGCCAGAGATGGACGAGATAGAAGAACAACGGTGCGCCTCCGAACACCCGCAGCCAGGCGAGGCGCCCGGCCGGCACCGCCTCGAACAGGGCGAGGAGCCAGAGCCCGAGGCCGAGCGTCAGCAGCAGGAAGTCGGCCGAGGGCGGATACTTGGTGAGGTTCAGGAACGACAGGACCGTCGCCCCCATGGTCGGGCCGGCCTGCCACGGCACCGGCTCGCCATAGCCGTTGAGCCCCCGCAGCACCAGGAAGAGCGCAAGGGCCGCGGCCCCGAGGGCGAGGAGCCGGCGCCGCCGGGGGGCGGGATCGAGGGAGAACCACGGTCCGAGGGCGTAGCCCGCCGCCGCGACGCCGATCCAGGGCAGCACCGGATAGGAGGTGCGGGCCACACCCCAGGGCAGGTCGAGGAGGCCGCGCTGGTGCAGGATCGACCACAGCGTGTAGCCTGCCTGGCCCGGCGCGAGCACGATCCCGTCGAGGAGGTTGTGCCCGAGCATGATCAGGAGCGCGACCGTCGCCAGCGCCCATTGCGGCAGCCGCATCAGGCCCGCGAGCGCGACCATGCTGAGCCCGATCGCCCAGATCACCTGCAGGTAGAGGACCGGCGGCAGGAGCCGGCCGGTCCAGGCGAGGTTCACGAGCGTGACCTCGAGCAGGATCAGGAACAGGCCGCGGGTGAGGAGGAAGCGCGACGCCGCACCCGTGCCGTGCTTGCCGGCATAGAGGCGGGCCGAGAGCCCGGTGAGCAACAGGAAGACCGGCGCGCAGAGATGCGAGGTCAGCCGCGTCACCACCAGGTCGGGGGCGGTGACCGCGAGATCCATCGGGTCGCGGACCTGGGCGTGCAGGAAGAAGGTCTCCCGCGCGTGGTCGACCAGCATCAGGAGCATGACGAGGCCGCGCAAGGCATCGATCGCTCCGATGCGCGGGGAGGGTGTGCCCTGTGCCGTCATGACCCGGTCTCGGCGGCGAGCCGGGAGAGGAGCCGGCGCACGTCCGGCGGCGTCCAGACCCGGCCGCCGCGGGGCTTGCGCACCCCGCGCCGGGTCAAGGAGGCGGCGATGCCCTCGGGCGTGCTGCCGGCCTCGGCGGCGAGGAGAGCCAGGACCGGCGCGAGGCCCTGGCGGTAGCGCCGGGCGCGGGCGGCGGCGGCATCGCGGCCGGCATCGCCCTTGCGGCCGGCATCGCCCTTGCGGAGGAACGCTGCCATCAGAATCGCACCGACAGGGTGCCGGTGAACCGGCGCGGCGCCCCCGGATAGACCCGGAACGCGCTGAGCGAGCTTTCGTAATACGTGGTGTCGAACACGTTCTCGACGTTCAGGCCGAACCGGACATTTTCCCAGCGGTAATAGGCGAGCGCATCGACCGCGATGGTGCTTGGCAGCCGGAAGCCGCTGCCGGCGGCGTCGCCCGCCCGCTCGCCGACGGCGCGCACGCCGCCGCCGAGTCCAAGGCCTTTCCAGGGGCCCTCCTGCACCTCGTGCACCGCGAGCAGGCTGCCCGAGTGGCGCGGCACGTTGATGAGTGCCGCACCAACCGGGAGGAGATTGTCCTTGGTGACAACGGCGTCGGCGAAGACGTAGCCGGCTAGGAGCTTGATCTCCGGCGTGATCTGACCGGCCGCCGTGAACTCGAAGCCCTGGCTGCGCACCGCGCCCGCCGCGATGGAGAAGCCGCTGTTGCGCGGATCGGGGGTGAGCACGTTCTGGCGCTCGACCCGGAAGGCGGCGCCGGTGAGGCTCAACGCTCCCCCGAACAGGTCGAGCTTCGTGCCGATCTCGTAGCCGAGGCCGGTCTCGGGTTCGACCGGCCGGCCGGGCGATGCGGCGGCGGCATCCGGGCCGATATTCGGCCGGAAGCTGGTGCCGACATTGGCGTAGAGCGCGAGTTCCGGGAGCGGCTGGTAGACGAGGCCGGCCCGTGGCGAGGCGGCGGCCCAGCTCTGGTCGGCTTGGCTGCGCGGAACCCGTTCGCGGAACGAATCCTCGAAGATGTCGAACCGCACGCCGACGAGCGCCTTCCATTCCGGCGACAGAACGAGCTGATCCTGCGCGTAGAGCGCGGTGTTGGTGATGTGCTCGATGTTGTTGCGCGGGATCGTGTACGGCGGCGGCGGCTGGCCGTAACGTGGATCATAGATGTCGATCGCGTAGGGGTTGGTGCGGACGTTGGAGCGCAGGTAGACCGTGCGGCTGTCGGTGCTCTCGCGCTCGACGCCGAGGAGCAGGGTGTGGCCGATCCCGGCGGTGTCGAAGCGTCCGACCAGTTCGGCCTGGCCGATGGCCACGTCCCAGCGGTAATCGCGAAAATTGCGGTCGCGCGAGACGGTGCGGTTGTCGGCCGCGATGGCGCGAATCTCGGCCGCTTCGCCGACGAGGCTTCCGGTGTTGAAATAGGTGGCGAGCCGCATCTGCCAGTCGGCATCGAAACGGTGATCGATCCGGACCTGCATCGAGTCGGACGCTTGATGGATGCTCTGGCCCGGCTCGCCGAGGAAGCGCGAGATCGGCAGGAAGCCGAGTTGCTTGTCGATGGCGATGACGCCGCGGTCGAACACGGTGCGGTTGCGCAGGAACTCGGTCTCGACGGTGACCTTCGTGTCGGGCGTGACCTGCCAGCTCACCACCGGCGCGACCAGGAGCCGGTCGCCGTCGACGAAATCGCGAAAACTGTCCTGGCGTCCGGCCGCGAGGTTGAAGCGGTAGAGGAGCGTGCCGTCCTCGTTGAGGCTGCCTCCGGAATCGACCGTGCCGCGGACCTGCCCGAACGAGCCCCACAGCCTGCCCATCTCGACGAAGCGCTCGCGCGTCGGCTGCTTGGTGATGATGTTGATCAGGCCGCCGGGGTCGCTGCGCCCGAACAGGCCGCCGCCGGGGCCCTTGAGCACCTCGATCCGTTCGACGTTCTGGGCGTCGGGCGGGGGCGGGTAGCCGCGGTTGAGGGGAAAGCCGTTCTTGTACAACTCGGAGGTGGTCACGCCGCGGATGGCGTAGCTGAACACCGACAGGCCGCCGAAATTGTTCTGCTGGGCGACGCCGGGCGTGTAGGTGAAGACCTGGTCGACGCGCGTGGCGGCGAGATCGGTGATGACCTCGCGCGGGGCGACGGTGACGACCTGCGGCACGTCGCGCTGCGGCGTGTCGGTCCGCGTCGCGCTGACGGCCCGGTCGCCGCGGAAGCCCGGGGTGGGACCGATGAGCCCGATCGTGCCAGCAGCCGCGGAGGAGAGCGCCGGGAGCGCCGGCCCGGACGGACGCGGGCCCTCCACCACGACCTCGTCGAGGGCGATCGTCTCCTGTGCCTGCGCGGCGCTGACCGCGAGGCTGAAGCCCAGGGCGGTCGCCAGGACGGGCATCGGGCGCGGGCCGGATCGGGGACGGTGGAGCGGCGGACGGGTTCTCACGGAGCGCACTCGATGGTTGCCGTGCGGCGCGTTCCGGGCGAGCAGCAGGCGGCGCCCGCGCGGCCACGCGGCGGACAGCCCGAGCGCTCCCCCGGGGGCCGCACCGCCCGCAGGACGTGACCGCGCCGGACGGCGCAGGCTCAAGGCAGGTCTCCTGGCTCGCGGATCATCGGTCCCGCCGGCCTTCCCGGTGTCGGAGCATCAGTGGCCATCGGCGGCGGAACCTCTCCGCTCACAGTTGCGGGGGCAGCCTCGGCCTCGCCGCGGATACCTGCGCATCCGAACGGCTCACCGAGTTCCCTCTTCACCCGCGGGCTCGCACCCGGGGAACCTTGGCGGCCGCATCCATGGCAGGCCGCCCGCCGGGGAGCAACACTTGGAAACGCACTGTAATAACGTTTCAGACTATGTGTCCACGGGAACACACCGGCCGATGATGCGACCGTGGCCTACTCGCCGCGCAGGAAGGCCGCCGTGGCGGGGTGGAGCCACGAAGCCGGAACCGCTTCCGCGAGATCGCGGGGATCGCTCGGCCGCTCATGCGCCAGGCGCCGGGCGAGGGCCGGCTTCGCCTTGTCGATCGCCGCGACGAGACGGGCGGCGGAGGCCGGGTCGAGGCCGGGCTTGCCGAGGATGAAGCTCCACGACCCCACCGTCTCGATCGCCTGATCCTGGCCCGGGAAGGTGCCGGGCGGGACGGTGATGCGCCGCAGGGACGGGCTCGCCGCCAGGATCGCGGGAAGCGCCGCCGCCGAGGGGCCGAGGAAGCGGGCGCCGCCCGGTGCCTCGGCCATCGCCAGGAAGCCCGGCCAGCCGGTGCCGCCGCCGAACAGGGCCGCGGCCCGTCCGTCCCGCACCATCGCCGGGCCGTCGCCGGCATGGTCGAGGAGGATCGGGCGGATGTCGTGCTCGGGGTCGATGCCCGATCCGCGCAGGATGGTCCGGCCCATGGCGGTGAGGCCGGAACTCCGCGTGCCGAGGGCGACCGGCTTGCCGCGCAGGTCGTCGATGCCGCGCACCGGGCTCTCGGCCGGCAGCACGAACAGGCCCGGTGCCGCGTAGACCGGCGCGACCACCGTCACGGCCGGGGGCGTGCCTTGCGCGGACAGCGCCTCGTAGGCGTACTCGCCCTGGACGAGGCCGAGATCGACCTGACCGTCGCGCAGGAGCACGAGGTTCTCGGTCGAACCCTTGCTGGCGCGCAGCTCCAGGGTGAGGTCCGGATCCACCTCCCGGATCGCCGCCGCCAGCGCCTCGCCATAGGCCGGAAACCCGCCCCCGGGCGTCGCGGTGGCGAGGACGAGGCGCAGGGGTTCAGCGGCGTGGGAGGCGGGGGGCACGGCGAGGAGAGCGATGCAGGCGGCGGCGATCAGCCAGGGTTTTGGCATTGCTTCTTGTCCTGCCTTCTCTCGACGTTGGTGCCATCCGTGACGTCGTTCCGGGTCCGCGTCGCGGAGCTCGGGATCCGGAGCCGCAGGCTTTCCGGAAATAGGCGGATCGCGTTCCGCGTCATCCTGGATCACCTGAGTGTCCGGATTCCGGGTTCCGCGGCGCGGCCCCGGATTGACGTGGCGGGTGTGAAGAAAGGTGGCGACGCGGCGGTTCAGTTGGCCGGTACCGGCGTCACCGGCACCGGTGCCACGTCGGGCTGGAGCAGCGAGACGGTGATCGCCCGGGTGACATGCTCGGCCATGCAGCGATAGCCGAGATCGGCCAGGCGGAAGCCCGCGCCGGACTGCGCCGTGTCGCCCTTGAGGGCGCTGATCGCCCGCGTGGCGAGGTAGCGCATCGCCTCGTAGCGCTGGACCAGCGGCACCTGCTCGCGCTCGGCGACTTTCTGGATCGCCTGGACGAACTGGCGGTAGTAATCGTCCTTGGCGAGGCTCGCGGTGTATTGGGGATCCACCAGCACCACGTCGATGCCGTGGGACTTGATCCAGGCCACGGTCTCGGCGAGGGACTGCGAAAAGTCCTCGATGTCGACGCGGGCAAGCGCGTCGTTGCCGCCGACCTGCCAGACCACGAGGTCGGGCTCGATCTCCGCCACCTGGTTGCGCAGGCGCTCGGCCGCCCCGAAGGCGATCTCGCCGGAGACGCCGCGGCTCTCCACCGTCACCTCGATGTCGGGCAGGGAGCGGGTCAGCGCGTCTTCGAGGCGCACCGGGTAGGTGGCGGCGGTGCCGAGCCCCCCGGAATTGGAGCCGATGGTCAGGACCTGGACGGCACGGTGCTCGCGCAGGGCTTTCTTCACCGCCTTGAGCTTGGCCAGCGTGTAGAGCTTGGAGCCCGGCACCCGGCATTCCGGGGAGAGGCTCGGATCGGGCGCGTCCGGGCTCGGCGCGGTGGCCTGGAGCGCCGGGATCTCGGCAAGGGCCGGCTGGGGCGGGACGGGCGCCGGCTGAACCTGGGCCGGTTGCGGCGTCGTCGACTGCGCCTGCACGGCGAAGCCGAGGCACGACGCCATGGCGAGGCTCACGCCGCCGAGGAGGGCCGGGGAGAGCGAGAGCGCCATTCGACGAACCATGCCGTGAAGGAGAGAGAAGCCAACCCGCACCCTACGACAAATATGTCCGTCGCGAAACCTCCCCCGCTCCAGAAACGAATCAGTTGTGCACCGAGGCTGGCGACCGAACCGACCGAGAACACCGCGAGCGAGTTTCGGCCGAGGCCGGCGAGCTGCCGCGTGAGCCAGCGCGCCCGTGGCTGGACGAGGCCGAACACCGCCTGGAAGGCGAGGAGCACGCCGAGGAAGTGCACCAGACGGGCCGGCGACAGGTAGGACTTGTCGAAGATGAACAGGAGCCGCGGCTCCGGCACCGCCAGCGGGTCGGGCCGCAGGTTGAACCAGGACAGGACCGCGCCGACGAGCACGATGACGATGCCGAGCGGCATCAGCCTGCGGCGCCAGGCCAGGAACCGCTCCGAGCTGCGCCGCCACTCATGCGCCGCGAAGCCGAGCACCAGCAGCAATTGCCAGCACAGCGGGTTGAAGAACCAGTGCCCCTCCATCGGCCAGCTCGGGATGTTGATCTCGAAGACCAGGCTGACGGCGTAGAGCAGGATCGAGATCCCGATCGCGAGGCCGAGATGCACCCGCGACAGGAGCACGAAGGCGGGCGCCAGGCCGAGCAGCACGACGTAGAGCGGCAGGATGTTGAAGAAGCCGAGCTGGTGCAGCAGCGTCACCCAGCCGACGGTGGCCTGGATCGGGTCGCTGAAGATCGGCCCGGCATTGTGCCACTCCACCAGCAGCGGGTTGTCGAGGTAGAGGGCCGCACCCGCCAGCATCGCCAGCGCGATGGCGGTGATGACGAGCTGGGCGCGATACACCTCGACCATGCGCGAGAGCAGACGCAGCACCGTGCGACCTGCCGGCTCCGGCACCCCGTCGCGCCCGCGTGTGGCGATGCCGATCGACCAGCCGGCCAGGAACACGAACAGCTCGGCCGCGTCCGAGATCCCGTACTGGGAATAGGTGTAGTTCTGGAAGACGTTGCCCGGGATGTGATTGATGAAGATCGTGATCAGGGCGATGCCGCGCCAGAAATCGACCGCGTTCGGTTCACGCATGACGCTCGTGGTCCCTTTTGCCGGCCTGCGGACGTCCCCGGACCGATGGGGAGTGCCTGACGTCGATGAAGTTAGCGCATGACGGGACCGCCGCGCACCTGCGCGGCGGCCGTCCGGAATCGGTGGGGTGCGGCTCGCCCTACTTCACGATCCGGTCGAGGCGGTTGTTGACGAAGAAATACAGCTCCTTCGCGCCGGGCTCGGTGTAGAGCACCTGCACCTCGCGCTGGCCCCGCCCGCTCTCGCCGACGAGCACGTCGGTCGGCGGCTTGCCCTTGAGCCGCACCAGCTCGCATTCGGGGATGCCGGGGGCGATCTCGGTCGCCGTCGCCGGGACCGACCCGGTGCAGGTGCCGTCCTGCGCCAGGACCGGGCCCCAGCTCGGGGCGGGCGGCGGGGGCGGCTTGACCGGGGCCGCGAGGTTCACCGGCGGGGCGGCGCGGTCGGTGCTGCTGCAGCCGGCCAGAGGAAGCCCGATCAAGCCGAGCCCCATCAAGGCGATTCCGATCACCGTCCGCCGCATCGTGCCCCGCTCGTCATCGTCCGTCGCCGCCGCTCCGCCGCGCGGCCAGGGCCGTCTCGTAGAGGCGGAGCGCGTCCCCGCGCAAGGCCGCCCGCGAGCCTTTGCGGAAATAGAACATGTGGCCGCCGGGATAGACCGACAGCGAGAGGCGCCGTTCGCGGCCATAGGGCGGGATCTGGTCGAGGATCAGCTTCGAGGCGAAGTAGGGCGTGACGAGGTCGGTATAGCCGTGGGCGACGAGCACCCGCATCGCCCCGTCGAGGGCGAGGGCCTGGCGCAACTCGCCCACCACCTCCGGCGGGGAGCGGCCGCCGCCCCAGTTCCAGCTGCCGTTGACCGCGTTGTTGAGAAGCTCGTAGCGCAGGTTCGGCACCCGCCAGTTCAGGGTGCGGGCGGTGAGGTCGACGATGGCGCTGGTGAGCGGTGCCTGCATGGCGGTGAGGATCGGATCGACGAAGCGCCCCTGCGCCGCGCTCGGATCCGGGTCCCAGCCGGTGACGCCGGTATCGTAGGCGCTCGCCACCCGCCCCGCATCGCGGTCGGCCTCGCGCTGGTAGCTCGACCCCGAGAGCCGGCCGGCCTGGCGGCGCACCAGGGCGGGATCGAGCCCGGTCAGGGCCGCGACGCGCTCGGTCATCCGGTCGATGGCGGCGGAATCGGCGGGCCCGCGCAGGAGATCCGTGAGGTAGGGGCCGGTGGCATAGGCCTCGGCCTCCGCCATGCGGGCGGGGTCCGGGGTCTCCCCGCGGCGCTCCAGGCCGGCGGCGGCGAGCGAGGGCAGTCGCGTCACGGCACCCAACGGATTGTGCCGCGGCGGCTGGAGATAGCCGAAATCGAGCACCGGCGAGAGCAGGACCAGCCCCGAGAGCCCGATTCCGACGTCGTCCTGGAGCTTGCGGGCGATCAGCGGCCCGCGGAAGCCGCCATAGCTCTCGCCGAGGAAGAATTTCGGGGAGGTGAGCCGGTCGTTGGTGCGCAGCCAGCGGGCGATGGCCGCCGACAGCACCGCCGTGTCGCTCTCGACGCCGTAATAGCGCTTCCCGTCGTCGCCGGCGGCGCGGCTGTAGCCGGTGCCGACGGGGTCGATGAAGACGAGGTCGGTGAAGTCGAGCCAGGTCTCGTCGTTCGGCACCGCCACCGGCGCCATCGAGGGGCTGATGCTCGTGCCGTCGAGGGGCAGGCGCCAGGGCCCGACCGCCGCGAGGTTGAGATAGGCCGAGGCGGCGCCCGGCCCGCCATTGATCGCGAAGGTGACGGGCCTCGTCCTGGCCTCGCGCTCCGGCAGGGTGAAGGCCGTGAAGGCAATCTCGGCCTGGAGCTTGCCGGATTCGTCGACCAGCGGCAGGCTGCCGGCCACGGCGGTGAAGCTCAGGGAGCGGCCGTCGGAGAGGGACAGGCTGTGCTGCGTCGTCGCGTCGGGCGGTAGGCGCCGCCCGTCCGGCTGGCGGGTGTCCTGTCGGGCTTCTTGCTGGCGCGTCTCCTGTCGGGCCGGCTGCGCGAGGAGCGGCGCGGATCCGAGCAGCAGGGCGGCCGCGAGCGCGAGGATGCGGGTCGTGAGGCGGGTCATGACGTCTCCTCGCGGGCGGGGGCCCGGGTTGTCAGGCCTTCTTCTGCCAGCGGCCGCGCTCGTCCTGCTGCCAGTAGGCGACGCTGTGGCCGGCCTCCTTGGCGCTGCGCCACTGCTCGCGGGCGTGCAGCAGGGCATCCTGGTCGGTGCCGTCGAACAGGATGCAGATGCGCTGGTAGCTGGCGGCGTCGTCGGGCAGGGGCGCGCCCTCGACCAGGAAGCGGATCGAGGCGCCGTTCGGGTTGGCGTCGCGCAGGGTCAGCACCACCGGCTGGGTGCCGCAATCGGGGTCGCGATCGGTGCCGTGGGGCAGGAAGCTCTCGTCGGAGAAGACCCAGAGATGGTCGTCGAGGGCCTGCAGCCGCTCCTCGCTCGTCGCCTGCACGGCGACGCGCCATTGCCGCTCCAGGGATTTCTCCAGGAGGTTCGGCAGCACCGTCTCCAGGGGCTGGCGCTGCATGTGGTAGAACAGGATCTCGGTCACGGTGCTCACGACATAGGGCGACCCGGGCCGGACGGTACCGGCCCGGGATGCGGTGTGCGGCCTCAGGCGGCTGCCGCGGCTTGCGCCTGCCCCAGCAGCTTCACGAGGTCGCAGCCGGCATAGAGGTCGTGGGCGACGCCGGCCGCCCGCAAGGCGGCTTCGAGCTCGCCGGGCTTGCCGGCGAGGGTGATCGTGGTGGCGCCCGCCGCCCGCAGGGCCTCGGCGGCCGGCACCGCCTGCTCGGCATAGACCGCGTCCGAGGAGCACAGGCAGGCGAGCGGCGTGCCGGAGGCCCGGAAGGCCTCGACCAGGGCGGCATGGTCCGCAAAGCCCTCGTTCGTCACCGCCTCGATGCCGCCGGCCTCGAAGGCGTTGCGGGCGAAGGTGGCGCGGGTGTTGAAGGCGCTCAGGGGCCCCAGATTGGCCAGGAACACGCGCGGGCGCCGGCCGGTGCGGGCGAGGATGTCGTCGGAGGCGTCGCGCAGGGCCTCGTAGGGCTCCGCGAGGCGCCGGGACGGCAGCGCGCCTTCGGGAGCCGGCTCCGCCGCCGGGGCGGGGCTGAGCACCGCCACGGGCGCCTCGTGCAGGTCCGGGAACTCGCTGGTGCCGGTGATCGGCTGGCGGCGGGTGGCGAGGTCGGCATCGCGCGACCGCCGCAGGGTCGCGAGGCGGCCCGCGAGCGCGCCGGAGCGCAGGCTCCCGGCGATCCCCCCTTCCCGCTCGATCGCCTGAAAGAGCGACCACGCCTCGGCGCAGAGCGCGTCGGTCAGCGCCTCGAAGCCGCCGGCGCCGGCGGCCGGGTCGGCGACGCGCCAGAGATTGGCCTCGTCGAGGAGGACGTGCTGGGTGTTGCGGGCGCAGCGGCGCGCGAAGGCGTCGGGCAGGCCGATCGCCGCCGTGAAGGGCAGCACGGTGATCGCGTCGGCCCCGCCGAGACCCGCCGAGAACACGGCGGTGGTCGCCCGCAGCATGTTGACCCAGGGGTCGCGGGTGGTGGTGCTGCGCCAGGCGGTCTCGGCGTGGAGGCGGATTGGCGCGGGGTCGAGCCCGCTCGCCTCCTCGACCCGTGCCCAGAGGCGGCGCAGGGCCCGGGTCTTCGCCACCGTCAGGAACTCGTCGGCATCGGCCACCAGCAGGAAGGCCAGGGCTGAGCGGGCGCGCTCGAGCGGATGCCCGTCGGCCTCGAGCGCCCTCAAGGTCGCGAGCGCCCCGGAGAGGACGCAGGCGAGTTCCAGCGCCTCGCCGGCGCCGGCCTCGTGGAAGGGGCGGGCATCGGCCAGGAAGGCGCGGCCGGCAAAGCCCTGCGCCTCGAATTCGCGCAGGAGATCGGCGAGGCCGGGCCAGGACGGCGCCGCCCCGGTGGCGGCCTGCACCGCGACCGGATCGAGGCCGAGATCGATGTCGAGGGCGGCGAGATCGTCGCCCCGGGCCTTGGCCAGGGCGAGCAGGGCCTTCGCGGCCTCGGGCGCCGCCGCGCCGGCATCGAGCCGCAGGCCGATCAGCGGCAGCATCACGTCGGCGAGCGCCGCCTCCAGGTCCTGCGGGCCGGACAGGCCGAAGCCGCGGGCGGCGGGGCTGCCTGCCATCACCAGGGTCAGGGCGTCGGCGCCGCCCTCCAGGTCGGTCAGCGCCAGGGCGTTGGCCTCGGCGGGATCCGGATGGTCGACCCGCTGGCTCACCCGCCAGCGCCCCGGCGTCGCGCGGCCGGGCTGGGCAGCGGCGTCGGCCGGCGGATAGAGCGGCCGAACCGTGATTCCGTCCGGCGTGCGGCGCACCAGCCGCTTCTCGAAATCGGCCCCCTTCAGCACCCCATCCACCAGGGCACGCCACTGCGCCTCCGTGGCGGCCGGAAACGCGGCGGCGAGCGTCGTATCGTCCATGGCGGGTCCTCGTGGCGCGGGTCACTCCCTGGGGCCAGGACATAACCGCGCCACCCGGCCTTGGTCGAGACCTCTTGGGTCGAGGTCTGTCGGGTCGCGGTCTGTCGGGTCGCGGTCTCTCGATCGAGGCCCCTTTGGGGGACCCCGCCTCGAGGTCCGTCAGCCGAAGACGATCAGCCCGGCGAAGCCCGCCGCGCCCACGATGATGCGCCACCAGGCGAACAGCGCGAAGCCGTGGCGGGAGACGTAGTCGAGGAGCTTGCGCACCACGAACAGCGCCGACAGGAACGCCACCACGAAGCCGATGGCGATCAGACCGACATCGTCCTTCGACAGGTTCTTGTAGTTGTCGAGCAGGTCCTTGGCGAAGGCGCCCGCCATGGTCGGCATGGCGAGGTAGAACGAGAACTCGGTGGCGGCGCGCTTGCCCGAGCCCATCAGCATCGCCCCCACGATCGTGGCGCCGGAGCGCGACACGCCGGGGATCATCGCCAGGCACTGGAAGAAGCCGATCTTCAGCGCCATCGGCAGCGAGAACTGGTGCACGTCGTCGTATTTCTGCTCGATCTCGGTCTCGTCGATGACGAGCAGCACGAGGCCGCCGGCGACCAGCGTCGAGCAGATGATCCAGGGGTTGAACAGGTAGAACTTGATGTATTTCGAGAACAGGCCGCCGACGATGGCGGCGGGCAGGAACGCCACCAGGATCGCCAGGATGAAGCGGCGGGCATTCGGGTCGCGGGGCGCGCGCCGCAGCAGGTCGAGGAGCTGGCGGAAATAGACCCCGACGATGGCCAGGATGGCGCCGAGCTGGATCAGCACCTCGAAGGTGTTGTTGGGCGATTCGAAGCCGATGAAGTGGCCGACGAGGAGCTGGTGCCCGGTCGAGGAGACCGGGATGAACTCGGTCGCGCCCTCGACGAGGGCGAGCACCACGGCCTTGCCGATGCTGGCGACGTCCATCACCGGGCTCCCCGTTCGGAGCTCATGCCGCGCGCTGACGCGCCCAACCCTCTCGTCGCCGTCGTCATGTCGTCTGCTCTCGTGGTCGCGCCGCGGGCGGTCGCGACCGCGTCCGGCGGGGATGAAGAAACGGGGGCCGGCTCCGTGCCGCCCGCGTCGTGCCCGCCGGTACGGCGCCAGCTCTGTGGCAAGTCTGTGGTGGAGCTCTATGATGAGGGGCGTGCCGGCGGCTCGGGCGTCGCGCAGGAGTCTTGCATCGGCAGGGTTGAGGCTCGGTTACCAGCACCCGTCACCCGTGTTAAGGATGCCGAAAGATCTCTATGAACCGGTGACCGGACGTTAAACACGATCGGGTCAAGCCTGACGCCTACGACCCACCGCGAGCCGACCTTCAAGGCCAGCCAACAGACGAAGCGCGAAACGGCCCCGCATGGCGACGCTCCATCACTCCTCGTTCTGCCCGCATTCCCGCTTCGTGCGCCTGATCATGGCCGAGATGGGCATGGAGCCCCACCTCGTCGAAGAACGCCCGTGGGAGCGCCGGGAGGAATTTTTGATGATGAACCCGGCCGGCACCACCCCGGTGCTGGTCGAGGAAGGCGGGCTCGCCGTGCCGGGCGCCAGCATCATCGCCGAATACCTCGACGAGACGCGGGGGCTGGGCCTGAGCGGGCTCCGGCTCCTGCCGGAATCCCCCGCCGCCCGGGTCGAGGTGCGCCGCCTGCTCGACTGGTTCCTGCAGAAGTTCGACCAGGAGGTGACCGGCTACCTCGTCACCGAGAAGATCCACAAGCGCTTCATGACCTCGCAGCATGGCGGCGGCCCGCCGGACATGAACGCGATCCGGGCGGCGCGCAGCAACGTGCGCTATCACCTGAAATACATCGGCTACCTGATCTCGCGCCGGAACTGGCTGGCGGGCAGCCAGCTGACCTACGCGGATCTCGCCGCGGCGGCACATCTGTCCTGCGTCGACTATCTCGGCGACGTGCCGTGGGACGAGGACGAGATGGCGCGGAACTGGTACGCGCGGGTGAAGTCGCGCCCCTCCTTCCGCAGCCTGCTCACCGACCGGGTGGCCGGGATGGCGCCGGCCGATCATTACGCGGATCTGGACTTCTGACCCCTCACGCCCTGCGCCACTTCCTGGAAACCCGCGCCCGGGCGCTGGGCTTCGACGCCCTGGCGATCACCCGGCCCGACGCGGTGCCGGCCCTCCCGGAGCGCCTGGCCGCCTGGCTCGCCTCCGGTCACCATGGCGACATGGCCTGGATGGAGGAGCGGACGGGCGAGCGGGCCGATCCGGCACGCCTGTGGCCGGAGGTGCGCAGCATCGTGATGCTCGGCGTCAATGCCGGGCCGGAAAGCGACCCGCTGGCGGCGCTCCGGGATCCTTCGCGCGGCTCGATCGCCGTCTATGCGCGGCGGCGCGACTATCACGACGTGATCAAGGGCAAGCTGAAGGAGCTGGGCGGCGCCTTCGCGGTGAAGGCCGGGGCCGCGATCAAGGTCTTCGTCGACACCGCGCCGGTGATGGAGAAGCCGCTCGCGGCTGCCGCCGGGCTCGGCTGGCAGGGCAAGCACAGCGTGCTGCTGTCGCGGGACTTCGGCAATTGGCTGCTCCTCGGCGCTCTTTACACGACAGCGGAATTGCCGGCGGACGCACCGGAGGGCGACCATTGCGGCCGCTGCCGGCGCTGCCTCGATGCCTGCCCGACCGACGCCTTCCCGGCCCCCTACCAGCTGGATGCACGGCGCTGCCTCGCCTACCTGACGATCGAGCATGCGGGGCCGATCCCGCCGGAATTCCGAGTGCCGATGGGCAACCGGGTCTTCGGCTGCGACGATTGCCTGGCGGTGTGCCCGTGGAACAAGTTCGCGACGGCGACCCGGGAGGCGCGGCTGACCGCCCGCGACGACCTCGCGGCCCCTCCCCTCGCAGAGCTGGCCCGGCTCGACGATGCGGCATTCCGCAGGCGCTTCGCCGGGACGCCGATCAAGCGCACCGGGCGCGACCGCTTCCTGCGCAACGTGCTGATCGCCATCGGCAATTCGGGGGACGAGGGCCTTTCCGGCGAGGCCGAGCGCCTCCTGGGCGATCCCTCGCCGCTGGTGCGCGGCATGGCGGTGTGGGCGCTCGCCCGCCTCGGGCGCCTGCCCCCGGCCCCGCCGCCGGGCGAGCGGGACCCCGACGTGCTGGCCGAGTGGGATCTGGCGAAAAACTCTGGAGTCCGGAGGGCGAGCCCTCTGGCAGGTGCAGGGCAGCGCCCTGCATAAGACGGCATCTCCCGTCAGGCAGGGCTTTGCGCCGCATGAACCTGTTCGTCTTCGGGCTCGGCTACACGGCCGGCCATTTCGTGGCGCGCGAGCGCGCGCGCTTCAGCAGCGTCACGGCGACCCGCCAGGCGCCGGCCGCGATCGATGGGGTGGCCCTGCGGGTCTTCTCGCCCGACGAGAGCGATCCGCGGATCGTCGACGATCTCGGCCAAGCCGACGCGATCCTGGTGTCGATCCCGCCGGATTCGGGCGCCGATCCGGCACTCGCGGCCTTCGCGGACGTGATCGCCGCCGGCCCGGCCCGGTGGATCGGCTACCTGTCGACCATCGGGGTCTATGGCGACCAGGGCGGCGCCTGGATCGACGAGGCGACGCCGCCGGCCCCCACCCATCAGCGCACCCGCGACCGGGTGGCGGCGGAGGAGGCTTGGGCAGCTTTCGGCGCGCGGACGGGCAAGGCGGTGCAGGTCTTCCGGCTGTCGGGCATCTACGGGCCCGGGCGCAACGCCTTCGAGAAGCTGCGCCAGGGCAAGGCGCAACGCATCGTCAAGCCGGGCCAGGTGTTCAACCGCATCCATGTCGACGACATCGCGACCACGCTCGCCGCCTCCCTCGACCGGCCGCGGGCGGGCGCGATCTACAACGTCACCGACGACGAGCCCGCCCCGCCGCAGGACGTGACGGCCTACGCGGCCGGGCTCGCCGGGCTGCCGCTGCCGCCAGCCGTCGATTTCGACACGGCGCAATTGAGCCCGATGGCGCGCAGCTTCTACGGCGAGAACAAGCGGGTGCGGAACCGGCTGATCCGGGAGGAGCTGGGGGTGGACCTGGCCTATCCGACCTATCGGGAGGGGTTGCGGGAATTGGTGTAGGGGGCAGGCGCTGGCCGCCGCGGGTGCGCGTGCCTGGTTCTTTCAATCGTATGGACACCCTCCCCGTCATCCCGGGTTCTCGCCTTTCGGCGAGCCCCGGGATGACGGGGAGAGATGCCGGCCTATATGTCACATCGACTATCAGTCGACGCGATTACTTCTCGAACTCCACCCTCTTGATGAACTTCACCGCACCGCGCTCGTTGCGCACGACGTTGTAGCCGTGCAGTCCGTCGCCGTTCTGGTCGAAGTTGTACATCCCTTCGGCCCCCTGCACGCCTCTGGTGGCGAGCAGCGCGTCGCGGATCTTGCCGGGCTCGGTGCTGCCGGCCTGGTTGATGGCGCGGGCCAGGATCGTCACCGCATCGTAGGCCCAGGCCGAGAAGAAGTCGGGGGCGGTCTTGTAGGCGGCCTCGTACGTCTTGGCGTAGGCCTTCGCGACCGGGTTGGCGTCGCGGTGGAAGTCGGAGGCCGCGTAGGCGCCGTCCAGGGCGGCGCCGGCGAGCTTCAGCGCCGTGGCGCTCGACGTGGTGGACGAGCCGACCCAGTCGATATTGACCCCGAGCTGGCGCAGCTGCCGGGCGAAGATGCCCTGGTCGGTCTCGAACGGGATGTAGGTGCCGAGTACGTCGGCGCCGGATTGCTTCACCGCCAGCGCGACGGCGGTGAAGTCCTGCGAGTTGTTGGGGAAGGCCTGCACCACCACCGGCTCGATGCCCTGCTCCTTCAGGGCGGCGGCGAGGTTGCGCATGCCGCTGGTGCCGAAGGTGTCGCTCGAATGGACCAGCGCCCATTTGCGCCGGTTCAGGGTCGTCACGCCGAATTCCGCGATGACCCGGGCGGAGTAGCGGTCGTTCGGGCGGAAGCGGAACAGCCAGGGATTGCCGACGGCGGTGAGCTGCGGATCGGTGCCGCCGATCATCGCGGGCTTGCCCGTCTTGGCGACGTCCGGCGCGATGGCCTGGACCTGCGTGCTGCGCACCGGCGCGATGAAGGCCGGAAGCGTGGGATCGGCCGCGAGCTTGCTGAAGGCCAGGATGGCGCCGGGATTCGTGCTCTGGTCGTCCTGGACCACGAAGTCGAGCGGGCGCCCGAGCACGCCGCCGGACTTGTTGACCTCCTCCGCCGCGAGCTTCGCCCCCTGCACGAGGTACTTGCCGGATTCGGCGCCCGGCCCGGTGATCGCCGCGGCGACCCCGATCCGGATCGGGTCGGCGGCGAGGGCGGGCCCGATTCCCAGGGACAGGCACAGGGCAGCGAGCAGCGTCGCGCGGCGGGTCATGGCGTCCTCCCGTTGTTTTGCGGACAGCTTACCGCCTGTGCTCCGGCGGACAACGCGGATCTTTTGCCGGATCGGCCGCGAGGCCGTCGCGACGGGACCTGCGTCAGGGGGCCTGCCGGGCGATGGCCACCGGGTCGACCGAGACTTCCTGCTTCAGGGTGCGCAGCGCGAAGACCGAGCGCGACTGGCGGATGCCGCGCAGGCGGTAGAGCTTTTCGCGCAGGAACCGCTCGTAATGCGCGGTGCCGCTGACCGCCACCTTGATGATGTAGTCGTACTCGCCCGTCACCAGGTGCACTTCCAGGACTTCCGGAATGCGCAGGATCTCGGTGCCGAAGGCCTCCAGCACCGAATCGTCGTGCTTGTCGAGGGTCACCTCGACGAAGACCACGTCCGGGATGCCCAGCGCCCGGTGGTCGAGCAGGGCGACGTAGTCGCGGATCAGCCCAGCCTCCTCCAGGCGCCGCAGGCGCGTCCAGCACGGCGATTGCGACAGACCGACCCGCTCAGCCAGGGCCGCGATGGTCAGCCGGCCGTCCTCCCGCAGGGCGCCCAGGATCTTCCGGTCCATGTCGTCGAGCCGGTGCGGCTCCGCAGCCCTCGCGGGGGCCTGGATGCGCCCAGAACGCCTGTTCGGCGAATCGCCGTTCGATGCCATCGCGTGTTCTCCGGAAATCCGCTTTAGCCGCGAAAATCGGCGAGGACCATCCGGCCGGACCCGGCTACAAGGGAGCCAATCAAGCGTCGCGGGAGGACGCGCGTGGCTCGACACCAAGGGCACTTCAGCGAGGGGCACCTCATCGAGATCCGGGCCCGCATCCTGCGCGTCGCCGCCGGCGCGTCGCCGATCGTCACCCTCTCGCATCCGGTCCCGGTCGGGGCGGCCCCGTCCGTCCTCGCCGCCTGCCTCCCGCGCCATCCGGCGGCGGTCGAGGCGTGGCCCGGCGCGCCGTCCTGAGACCGACACACAATCGTCCGCGACCCCTCCCCCAAGGGCCTCCCATGCCGCCAGACGCCTCGAGTCCCCACGCTCCCCTGAGCCTTCATGTGCCGGAGCCGGCCGTCCGCCCGGGCGGCAATCCGAGCTTCTCCGATCTCGACATCCCGGAAGCCGGCGCCGTCCGGCGGCCCGAGGTCGACGTGGCGGCGGCGGACATCCGCGACCTCGCCTACACGCTGATCCGGGTGCTCGACTCCGAGGGCAAGGCGGTCGGCCCCTGGGCCGGCTCGCTCACCGACGAGGAGCTGCTCGCGGGCTTGCGCGACATGATGAAGCTGCGCGCCTTCGATGCGCGGATGCTGATGGCCCAGCGCCAGGGCAAGACCTCGTTCTACATGCAGCATCTCGGCGAGGAGGCGGTGAGCACCGCCTTCCGCCGGGCGCTCGAGCCGGGCGACATGAACTTCCCGACCTACCGGCAGGCGGGGCTGCTCATCGCCGGCGGCTATCCGCTCGTCGACATGATGTGCCAGATCTACTCCAACGAGAACGATCCGCTGCACGGCCGCCAATTGCCGGTGATGTACTCGGCCAAGGAGCACGGCTTCTTCTCGATCTCCGGCAACCTTGCGACCCAGACCATCCAGGCGGTCGGCTGGGCGATGGCCTCGGCGATCAAGAACGACAGCAAGATCGCCGCGGCCTGGATCGGCGACGGCTCGACCGCCGAATCGGACTTCCACGCGGCGCTGGTCTTCGCCTCGACCTACCGGGCACCGGTGGTGCTCAACGTCGTCAACAACCAGTGGGCCATTTCGACCTTCCAGGGCTTCGCCCGCGGCGGCTCCTCGACCTTCGCGGCGCGCGGCCACGGCTTCGGGATTCCGGCTTTGCGGGTCGACGGCAACGATTACCTCGCCGTCCACGCGGTGGCGAAATGGGCGGTCGAGCGGGCGCGGCGCAATCTCGGGCCGACGCTGGTCGAATACGTCACCTACCGCGCCGGCGCGCACTCGACCTCCGACGACCCCTCCGCCTACCGGCCGAAGACCGAGTTCGACGCCTGGCCCCTCGGCGACCCGGTCGCGCGGCTCAAGGATCACCTGATCGCCCGCGGCGTCTGGTCGGAGGAGCGCCACCGCCAGGGCGAGGCCGAGATCCTCGACGAGGTCGTGGCCGCCCAGCGCGAGGCCGAGACCCACGGGACGCTGCATGCCGGCGGCAAGCCGTCGCCGCGCGACATGTTCGAAGGAGTTTTCTCCGAGATGCCCCCCCACCTGCGCCGCCAGCGCCAGCAGGCGGGGTACTGACATGCCGCGCCGCACGATGATCGAGGCCATCCGCGACGCGATGGCCGTGGCGATGGAGCGCGACGACGACGTGGTCGTGTTCGGGGAGGATGTCGGCTATTTCGGCGGCGTCTTCCGCTGCACCCAAGGCTTGCAGGCCCGCTTCGGTAAGAGCCGCTGCTTCGACGCGCCGATCAGCGAGCTCGGCATCGTCGGCGCCGCCGTCGGCATGGCGGCCTACGGCCTGAAGCCCTGCGTCGAGATCCAGTTCGCCGATTACATGTACCCGGCCTACGACCAGATCGTGTCGGAGGCCGCGCGCCTGCGCTACCGCTCGGGCGGCCAGTTCACCGCCCCGATCGTGGTGCGGATGCCCACCGGCGGCGGCATCTTCGGCGGCCAGACCCACAGCCAGAGCCCCGAGGCGCTGTTCACCCACGTGGCCGGCCTCAAGACCGTGGTGCCGTCGAACCCCTACGACGCCAAGGGCCTCCTCATCGCGGCGATCGAGGATCCCGACCCGGTGATCTTTCTCGAGCCCAAGCGCCTCTATAACGGACCCTTCGACGGCCACCACGACCGGCCGGTGACGCCCTGGGCCCGCCACGACCTCGGCGAGGTGCCGGACGGGCACTACACCGTGCCGCTCGGCAAGGCGGCGATCCGGCGCGAAGGAAACGCCGTCACGGTGCTCGCCTACGGCACGATCGTGCACGTGGCCGAGGCCGCCGCCGCCGAGACCGGCATCGACGCCGAGATCGTCGACCTGCGGACGCTGCTTCCCCTCGACATGGAGACGATCGAGGCTTCGGTGCGCAAGACCGGGCGCTGCGTCATCGCGCATGAGGCGACCCTGACCTCGGGCTTCGGCGCGGAACTCGCGGCCCTCGTGCAGGAATCCTGCTTCTACCACCTGGAGGCGCCGATCGTCCGGGTCGCGGGCTGGGACACGCCCTACCCGCACGCCCAGGAATGGGCCTATTTCCCGGGTCCCGAGCGCGTCGGCCGGGCCCTTCGCGCCGCGCTGGAGGGCTGACCCATGGGCTTTCGCATCGTCAAGCTGCCCGATATCGGCGAGGGCGTGGCCGAGGCCGAGGTCTCGGCCTGGCACGTCAAGGTCGGCGACGTGGTCCGGGAGGACCAGCCGCTCGCCGACGTGATGACCGACAAGGCCACCGTCGAGATCCCCTCGCCGGTGAGCGGCACGGTCGCGGCGTTGGGCGCCGAGGCCGGCCAGATGCTGGCGGTCGGCGCCGAGCTGGTGCGGCTGGAGGTCGAGGGCGGGGAGTCCGCGCCCGCGTCAGTTCCCGAAGCCGGCGTCGCGGTGGCGCCGGAGGTGGCGAAGGCGCAGGACGCGGCGGCGGGCCAGCCGGCCGCCGCCCTGGTCCCGGCCGCGGACGGCCTGGAGCCGGCCCAGCCCGCGCCCGCCCCGACATCCGCCGCTGCGCCGAAGCCGGTCGAGCCGCCGAGGCCGGCGCCCGCCAACCCCCCTGCCCCGCGCCCCGCCGCGGCAGCGCCCTCCTCCGGCCCGCCCCGCCCGTCCGGCGAGAAGCCGGTCGCCTCCCCGGCCGTGCGAAGGCGCGCGCTCGATGCCGGGATCGACCTGCGCCAGGTCCGCGGCACGGGACCGGCCGGCCGCATCGGCCACGACGACCTCGATGCCTTCCTGACCGCGCCGCCCGAGGAGGCGGCCCCCGCGCCCGCCGGCCGCGCCCCGCGGACGGGCGTGGAGGAGATCAAGGTCATCGGCCTGCGCCGGCGCATCGCCCAGCGCATGGCCGACGCCAAGCGCCGCGTCGCGCATTTCTCCTACGTCGAGGAGGTCGACGTGACCGCGGTGGAGGAGCTGCGCACGGCCCTCAACCAGCGCCACGGCGCGAGCCGGCCGAAGCTGACCCTGATCCCGTTCCTGGTCCAGGCCCTGGTGCGCGCCCTGCCGGACTTCCCGCAGATGAACGCGCATTACGACGACGAGGCGGAGGTGATCCACCGCCATGCGGGGATCCATGTCGGCATCGCCACCCAGACCCCCTCGGGCCTGATGGTGCCGGTGCTCCGCCACGCCGAGACCCGCGACGTGTGGAACGCGGCCGCCGAGGTCCGTCGTCTGGCGGACGCCGCCCGCAATGGATTGGCGGCCCGCGACGAGCTCTCGGGCTCGACCATCACCATCACGTCGCTCGGGGCGCTCGGCGGCATCGTGACGACGCCGGTGATCAACCGGCCGGAAGTGGCGATCATCGGCGTCAACAAGCAGGTGATGCGCCCGCTCTGGCGCGACGGCGCCTTCGTGCCGCGCCTGACGATGAACCTCTCGGCGTCCTTCGACCACCGGGTGGTCGACGGCTACGACGCCGCCCTGTTCGTGCAGGCCCTGAAGGCCCTGCTCGAGACGCCCGCGACATTGTTCATGGAGGCCTGACCCGTGGGCGAGATCACCACCAAGCTCCTGGTGCTCGGCGGCGGCCCGGGCGGCTACGTCGCGGCGATCCGCGCCGGCCAGCACGGCATCGACACCGTGCTGGTCGAGGAGAACCGGCTCGGGGGCACCTGCCTCAATGTCGGCTGCATCCCCTCGAAGGCGATGATCCACGCGGCCGAGGCTTTTCACGCGGCGGTTCTGCAATCCGAGGATGCCTCGCCCTTCGGCCTCTCCGCCGGCCCGCCCAAGCTCGACTTCACCCGCACGGTGGCCTGGAAGGACGGCATCGTCGGGCGGCTCAACACCGGCGTGGCGTCGCTCCTGAAGCGCGGCGGGGTCAAGATCCTGCGCGGGCGCGGCACCATGGTCGACGGCAAGACCTGCCTCGTCGAGACCGACACGGGGCCCGAGCGGGTGCGGGCCGAGCACGTCATCCTCGCCACCGGCTCGGTCCCGGCGGCGTTGCCCCATCTGCCCTTCGGCGGGCGTGTCATCTCGTCGACCGAGGCGTTGTCCCTGGCGAAGGTCCCCGCCACGATGGCGGTGGTGGGCGCCGGCTATATCGGGCTCGAACTCGGCACCGCCTTCGCCAAGCTCGGCGCCAAGGTCACGGTGGTCGAGATGGCCGAGCGGATCCTGCCGGCCTACGATGCCGAGCTCACCCGGCCCGTGGCGCGGCGCTTGGGCGCTCTCGGGATCGAGGTGCTTCTCGGCGCCAAGGCGACCGGGCTCTCGGGCGACGGGCTCTCGGGCGACGGGCTCGCCGTCGATGTCGGGGGCGAACCCCGGACGATTCCCGCCGAGGTGATCCTGGTCGCGGTCGGGCGCAAGGCGCGCACCCACGATTTCGGCCTCGACCGGCTCGACCTCGACATGAGCGGGCCGTTCCTCCGCATCGACGAGCGCTGCGCCACCTCGATGCGCAACGTCTGGGCGGTCGGCGACGTCACCGGCGAGCCGATGCTGGCCCATCGCGCCATGGCGCAGGGCGAGATGGTGGCCGACCTCGTGGCGGGCCGCCGCCGCGCCTTCCACAAGGTGGCGATCCCGGCGGTCTGCTTCACCGATCCCGAAGTGGTCTCGGCCGGCCTCTCGCCGGAGGAGGCCCGGGCCGCCGGCCACGAGATCCGCACCGGCCTCTTCCCCTTCGCCGCCAATGGCCGCGCCATGACGTTGGGCGCCGAGGACGGCTTCGTGCGGGTGACGGCGCGGGCCGACAACCACCTGCTGCTCGGCATCCAGGCGGTGGGGGCCGGCGTCTCGGAACTGGCGGCGGGGTTCGGCCTGGCGCTGGAGATGGGCGCGCGGCTCGAGGACGTCGCCGGCACGATCCACGCCCACCCCACCCTCGGCGAGGCCTTCCACGAGGCGAACCTGCGGGCGCTCGGCGAGGCTCTCCACATCTGAGAAGCCGCGCCGTCGGGTGAATCGCCGCCCGATATGCGAGATCATCCCTCGTCGCGGGCCGCGGAGGGACGACGCGTGAGCGAGAAGAGGCGCCGTGCCACGGCCGCGGAGATCCGCGGCCGGGCCTTCGGCGACGTGATCGAGTGGCTGGAATACCGCGTCGCGGTCTGTCGCGACGGGCTGGAGCGCTACACCGCCTCCCACGGCGCCGACAGCCGGGCCGCGGCGGCGGAACGCGCCGCGGCGTTCGAGGCCGAGCTGATCCTGCGCGAGATCGGCAAGCTGGCGCGTGAGGCGCCGCGCGCGAAGGCGTTCCGCGAGGCGGCCGAGGCGCGCCGCCGCTTCGTCGCCGCACAGCGGGAGCAGGCCGGCGAGGCGGACGCGCCGGAGGAGGCCTGACGGGCCGCCGCCGCGGCCCTCATGATGCTCGGGCAGACGAAGAATTTTTCTTCGCCGCATTGAATAGATCCGGGCCTGCGTGAAATACTGCGAAGACGGTCCCACCTCAGACGGGCCGCGATCCAGGGAGTATCGCCATGACGGGCCGGGGCTCACAGCGCCTGGGGAGATTCGTTTCCGTGCTCGCCCTCTGCGTCGCGGCGCAAGGCGCGCAGGCCGAGGTGAAGACCGGGCCGGTGCTGATGCATTGGGGGCCGTGCGAGGCCTCCGGCGCCGTCCCCTACCCGGCCGGCAGCTTCGGCGACCGCTTCCTGGTGGTCGACGACCAGGACAACACCTTGCGCCTCTACAAGGCCGACGAATCCGGCCCGCCGCTGATGCTGAAGGGCGGCGACCTCGACGCGGCGCTCGCGCCCTCCGGTCGCGAGGAGCCCGCCAAGGCCGACCTCGAATCCCTCGCCTGGCTCGGCAGCGACCTGGTGCTGATGGGCTCGCACGCCCGCGACGCGGAGGGGCGCACCCGCGAGGCCTCGCGCCAGATGCTCGCCCTCACGGTCGGCGGCGACCCGAAGGCGCCCGCGGTGACGCCGAAGGGCCAGGCCTTCCAGGGCCTCGCCAAGGCTATCGCCGATCTCGACCCGCGCCTGTCCGAGCGCATCGCCGTCGACCTCGCGGCGAAGGCGAGCCTGAGCCCGCGGCGGCGCGGCTTCGCCATCGAGGGCCTGAGCCCGACGCCCGACGGGCGCGGCCTGTTCGTCGCGCTGCGCAACCCGCTCAACGCCGACAATGACGCCCTGGTGGTGCCGTTCGAGAACCCGGCCGAGGTACTGGCGGGCGGCGCTGCGCCCAAGCTCGCGAAGCCGGTCGCCCTCGACCTCAAGGGCCGCGGCATCCGCGACATCGCCTATGCGCCGGGGATCAAGGCCTATTTCCTGATCGCCGGCGGCTCCGGCAGCGGCGGCGAGGCCGCCGATCTCTACCGCTGGTCCGGCACCGCCGGCGAGGCGCCGTCCCGCGTCGCGGGGGCGGCCGAGGCCTTGGCGGCTTTGCCCGATTTCCAGCCCGAGGGCCTGATCGTCGCCCCTGACGGCAAGAAGGTGCAACTGATCAGCGACGACGCCGATATCTGCCCGGCGCGCAGGCCGCAGGGGTTCCGGAGCGTGGTGCTGGAGTTGGAGTGAGCGGGGCTCACCCCGCCGGCCGGACGATCGCGAGACCTTCCTTCGTCACGACGTTCGCCGCACGGGATGCTGTCGGGATGTCCAGGACGCGCCGAGATCCCGAGCCCGAACGGCCTCGCCTCATACGGGATCTCGGCGTGCTACGGCTGCGACGCTGCGTCGGCCGTTGCGGGCCACGCTGCCAGGAGGGCGGCTCGCGTTCGTAGTCCGGTCGGCACCGGATCGGCGCGCTCGTCCCGGTCGAGCCGTGCGACGAGCAGCGTGCGTGCGCCCTTCGTCGCCCAACCGACATACCAGCCATAGGCGCGCGCCATGTCGGACACGCCACGCCCGTCGCGCGGATAGGCCGTGCCGGTCTTGCCGTGCACCTGCCAGCCACCGCCTGCGGGGCTGACCTCGACGACGTCCTCCGCCTTCGCCATCGCTTGCGCCGAGACCGGCAAGGCATGGTTCACCAGCCGGCGCAGGAAGACGACCTGCTCGTAGGGCGAGACTTGGAGCGACGACGCGATCCACGCCCGGTCGAGGCCGTTGGCCCTGCCGGGATCACCGGAGATGTCCGCATTCCCGAAGCCGAGCTTGCGCGCATACTCGGTCACGCGTGCCTCCCCCAGCGCGTGGGTGATGCGCTGCGAGTACCAGACGACGGAATATTTGAGCCAGCGCGTCGGATCGGTCGGCTGCCGCCACGCCTGGCCACCCCAGTCAGGATCGCCGGCCTTATAGGGCTGCACGGGCGCGTGGGCATCGGTGAGGAAGCCGCTGTCGAAGCCCATGACGGCGAGCGGGATCTTGAAGGTCGAGGCGGGCGTCACCCGGGTGCGGCAGTCGCCGTGTTCGAACAGCACGCGACCGTCCATGGCATCCATCACGATGGTGCAGAGCGTGCCGGCCTGGGCGAGGCGAGGGGCGGAGGCTGCCAGGATCAGAGCAACGAGACCAGTCCGATGCATGGATGCCTCCGTCCGAGGCAGGGCTCCTCGCATGACGCGTTCTGCGATGGCAAGCGACGAAGGCTCCGGCCGCCCTGAGCAAACATCGCCGGCGACATGGCTGCTTTCCGCCGGCGAGCAGCCTCAGGGGCCTCGGCCCGGGCGATGAACCATCCCGGGTCCTGCCGCGACAGGACGACCGGACGCACTCAGGGTCAGCGGGCGAGCCCGCACCCGCCGAGCACCCATCGACGAACGACCGTCACGCGTCTCGCTTCGGCCCAGCCTTCCTGCGGACGGCTGTTCGCCTGTCCCGCCGCAGCAGCCAGAGCTGCCAGAATCCGAATCCCAGTACCGCCCCGAAGACCAGCCCGAAATCCAGCAGCGCGAACAGCGTCTCGTTCACGACGGCGCCGGGCCGCCGAGGCGTTCGCGCTCGCGCAGGGTCTCGATGAGGTCGAGCACGCGCACGACCTGCCCGCCGAAATTCCACCAGGCCGGCCGCGTCGCGGCGGGGGCAAGCGGCGTCGCCGCCACCGCCGCGACCAGGAAGGCCGCTTCCGGCAAAACCGGGCGGTCGGCGCGGCGAGCCGAGGGCGTGACGACGGCGTGGGCCAGGAGCCGTACCTTGCGGGCGCCCGGCACCCGGGCGCGGCGGGTCACCGGATCGAGCCCGCCGCGGAGAAGGTCGCGACCGATTTCGGCATAGATCAGCCCGGCGGCGCGCACCGCGGGGCGGCAGGCGGGCGGCAGCATCGCGATGCCGGATTCCGCCCGCGCATAGAGGAGGTCGGCGTCGTCGAGCAGGCGGGCGACGACGGCGGCGAGCGCGGGGCTCGGCTCCGGCCGGGCGAGGAAGGCGTCGGGGTCGAGACCGGCCTCGCGCAGCCAGGATTCGGGCAGGTAGAGGCGACCCGCCCGGGCATCCTCACCGACGTCCCGGGCGACGTTGGTGAGCTGCATGGCGATGCCGAGATCGCAGGCCCGCGCCAGCGCTTCGGCTGAGCGCTCGCCCATGACGAGCGTCATCATCGCCCCGACCGAGCCGGCGACCCGGGCCGCGTAGGCGACGAGGGAGGAGAGGTCCGGGTGGCGGCGCCCGGCGGCGTCCCAGGCGAGGCCCTCGAGGAGGGCGGCGGGCAGCGCCTGGGGGATCGCGTGGCGGGTCACGATCTCGGCGAGCACGCGGTCGGCAGGGGCGTCGGCGGGCCGGCCGGCATAAGCCGCCGCCAGGCGCGCCCGCAGGCGCGGCACCGCGTCGACCCGGGCGCCCGCCCCGTCGACCGCGTCGTCGGACAGGCGGCAGAAGGCGTAGAGCCCGTAGGCGTCGCGGCGTACGGCCCGGGGCAGCAGCCACGAGGCGGCGTAGAAGCTGCGCGAGCCGGTCCGGATCGCCGCCCGGCAGGCGGCGTGGTCGGCGGGGCGGGCCGGCAGCCCGCGGAGAGGCGCATCAGGCGAAGACGGCAGCATCCGGCACCACGCGATCGAGGATTTTCGACGAGGAGAGCACGCCCGGCAGCCCCGCCCCCGGATGGGTGCCGGCGCCGACGAGGTAGAGGTGGCGCACCGCGCCGCAGCGATTGTGCGGGCGGAAATATGCACTCTGGGTCAGGATCGGTTCGAGGCCGAAGCCTGAGCCGCGGAAAGCCAGGAAATCGTCGGAAAAATCCTGCGGCGTCGTCACCCGGGAGGTGACGAGGGATTTTGACAGGCCGGGCAGGATCGTGGCTTCGAGGCGTGCGGCGATGCGCTGCCGGAACGGCTCGGCGAGCCTCGCCCAATCCTGCCCCCCGGCGAGGTTCGGCACGGGAACGAGGGCATAGAACGCGTCGTGGCCCGGCGGCGCGACGCTCGGATCGGTCGCGGTCGGGCGGTGCAGGTAGAGGCTCATGTCCTCGGCCAGCACCTTGGCGGTGAAGATGTCGTCGAGGAGCCCGCGATAGCGCGGCCCGAGCAGGATCGTGTGGTGGGCGAGGTCCGGATAGGTCCGCCGCGTGCCGAAATACCAGACGAACAGCCCCATCGAGGAGTGAGCCCGGGCAAGCCGCCGCTCGCGCCAGCCCCGCGCCTCCTGCGGCAGCAGGTGGAGCGCCGTCGCAGCCGAATCGGCATTCGACACCACCACGTCCGCGGGCATCTCCGTGCCGTCGGCCAGCGCCACGCCCCGCGCGGTCCCGTTCGTCACCAGGATACGTTCGACCTCGGCGCCGCACCGCACCTCGCCGCCCTGGCCCTCGATCAGGCGGACCATCCCGCGCACCAGGGCGCCGGTGCCGCCGAGCACCGAATGCACGCCCCAGCGCCGCTCCAGGGCGGCGATCAGGCAGTAGAGCGCGCTCGCCCGGAACGGCGAGCCGCCGATGAGGAGCGGGTGGAAGCTGAACGCCGTGCGCAGGCGCTCGTCGCGGAACACCGACGAGACGAGGCCGTAGACGCTGCGATGGCCGCCGATGCGCAAGAGGTCGGGGGCGATGCGCAGCATGTCGGTGAGGCGCCCGAACGGCACCGCGCCGAGCTGTTCGAACCCGACCCGGCACAGCTCGTCCGAGAGCGCCATGAAGCGGTCATAGGCGGGGGCCTCGCCGGGCGACAGGCGCTCGACCTCGGCACGCATCGCCTCGGCCTCGCCGCACATCGCGAAGGTGGCGCCGTCATCGAACCGAATCCGGTAGAACGGCCGCATCGGCACAAGCGTCACGTCGTCGGCGAGTGATCGCCCGCAGAGCGCCCACAGTTCCTCGAACAGGAACGGCGCGGTGACGATGGTCGGCCCGGCATCGAAGGTGAACCCGTCCTGCCGGTGCACCCGCGCCCGCCCGCCGGGCTGGTCCAGGCGTTCCAGCACGCTCACCCGGTAGCCCCGCGCGCCGAGCCGGATCGCCGCCGCGAGCCCGCCGAAGCCGCTGCCGATCACCACCGCACGGGGCCGGCGCCGGGCGGACGTGACCCGCGGCGGCGCCTCATCGAGTGTCAACATAAGTTGACACTATCATCGCGGTCGGGGCGGGTGGCAAGCGGGAAAGACGGTTTGCAGGCTCGACTTCGCCGAGGTCTAGGCCTGCGCTGCCCCGGCCCGGATCAGCTCCGCCACCACCTCCGGCTTCTCCTCGTGCGCCAGATGCCCGAGGCCGCGCAGCAGCTCCACCCGCGCCTTTCCGCCGAGGCGGTCGGCGAGGCCGAACGACACGTCGGGGGCGATGGTGCGGTCCTGCGCGCCGACGATCAGGAGCAGCGGAGGGCCGAGGCGGGGCAGGTCGCGGTCGAGGGGGATGAGGTCCCAATGCGCCATCATGCCGAGGGCGCCGGCGACGTGGCCGGGGGTCTGGAACAGGCGGCGGTAGAGATCGAGGCCGGTGCGCTCGAGGGTCGAGCCGGTGCCGTGGATCAGCCGCTCCACCGCCGCCCGGTCGGCCGACCAGGCGAAGACCCGCGGGGTCACCGGGTTGAGGAACAGGGCGCGGGCCATGGCCGGGAAGATGAAGCCGGCCATGCCCGGGAAGGGCTTCAAGGCGGCGTTGAGCCCGACGAGGAGGCGCGGCGCCAGCGACCCGTCGAGGCAGAGCCGCGCCAGGATCGCGGCGCCGGCGGAATGGCCGACCGCGACCTCGGGCGCCACCCCGAGACTGCGCAGCAGGTCGGCGAGCGCCCGGGCCATGCGCGGCAGCGAGGGCGTCGGCAGGGGATCGGTGAAGCCGTGGCCCGGCAGGTCGGGGGCGATCACCCGGAAGTCGCGGGCGAGCAGCGGCAGCAGCCCGCGCCAGGAATGGGTCGCCGCGCCGGTGCCGTGGACGAGGAGCAGCACCGGGCCCTCGCCCGCCTCCTGCACGTGCCAGGTCAGGCCGCTGGCGGTCACGAAGCGGCTCGCCTCGCGGTTCGGCCAGTCGCGGCCCTCCCGGGCGAAGGCGGGCCTGTCGTCGGTGAGTGCCATCGTTCAACCCGGCGGGGCGGCCTCGCGCACGGCCCGGGTCAGGCGCGCGGCATCGGCCTGCGGCATGGCGAGGTAGCGCGCGGCCATCGCGGCGGCCAGCGCCCGGGCCAAGTCCTGCGGGCGGGCGGCGGTGTCGATCACCAGGGCGCGGGTGCCCTCCGCCGCCAGCGCCTTGGCGGCGCTCAGGGCGTCGGCGCCCGCCTGGGCCCGGCCCGGCGCGCCGGAGCGGGCGATGTTGGCGCGGCCGTCGGTGAGGAGCAGCACGGTCGCGCTGCGCCCGGCCCGGCGCTCGGCGGCGGCGAGCCGTCCCGCCGCCTCGATGCCGGCCGCGAGCGGGGTGCCGCCGCCCCCCGGCAGGGAGGCGAGCGCGCGCTTGGCCCGCACCAGCGAGCGGGTCGGGGCGAGCAAGAGGTCGGCATTGCGGCCCCGGAAGGCCACAAGGGCGACGCGGTCGCGCCGCACGTAGCACTCGGCGAGCAGCGATTCGACCGCGCCCTTGGCCTCGGCCAGCCGCTCCAGGGCGGCGGAGCCGGAGGCATCGACCGCGAAGATCGTGGTGGTCTCGCGCTTCCGCACCAGGCGGCGGATGCGCAGGTCGTCGGCCGTGATGCGCAGGCGCGCCTCAGCCCCGCCCCGGCGCAGGCGCTGCCAGGGCGCCGCGGCCCGCAGGGTCTCGATCAGGGCGAGGCGGCCGCGGCGCGGATCGCCCGGCCGCGCCCCGACCGGGCGGCCGCTTTGGGCCGACGCGGAGGCCCCGGCGCGGCCCGCGCCGGGGCTGCGGGTGCGAGGGCCCTCGCCCGCGAGCAGACGGGCGAGGAGGCCGGGCGGCAGGCTCGCCGCGACAGCTGCGAGGACGCGGTCGTCGAGGCTCGGATCGTCGCCGTTCCGGTCGTCGTCCTGGTCTGCCGCTCCGGCCTCGTCGCGGTCCGGCGGCGGAGGCTCGGACGGAGCCTCGATCGCGTCGGACGGCCAGGTGCACGCCCGGGGCGCGAGCACCAGGGCGGCGGCGGCGGCGAGATCGGAATCGTCCAAAGCCGCGCGTCCGGCGAGCGCCGCGTGCATCCGCGCCACCCGCAAGGCGAGGAGCGGCGCGCGCAAGGACGCGATGCCGAGCCGCGAAGCGAGGGCGCACACGGCCTCGGCCGCCTCGGGCGGGACCTCGGGCCGGGCCGCGCGGGCGGCCATGAGGTCGGGGAGTGGCTGGGTGGTCGCGAGGGCGCCGAGCGGCACGGCGTCGAGGTCGAGATGGAGGGCCGCGCGGTCGGCGAGGCAAGCCGGCAGGGTCTCGTCCTCACCCTCTCCTTCATCAAGGAGCATGAGCCCGAAGCGGGCCGGGTGCCGGGTCGCGATCCCGTCCCGGGCGATTTCGACGGCGCCGGTATCGAGTCCTTGCGCGATCCGCGCCGCGGTGCCGGGGCTGAGCCTTTCGGCCATCGGCACCACCACAACGCCGCCATGGCTGCGGGCGATGAGGCCGGGCTGCGCCACCGGCTGCCCGGCCCTCAAGGTCGCCGGGAGGTCGAGCCCACCGAGGAGCGCGTCGTCGGCGATGCCGGGCGGGAGACGCGTCACCGGCGTGCCTTCGGGGAGAAGGGCGCGCAATCGGTCGAGCCAGGCCTCCCGCACCGGGCCAGGCCGGGAGCGCACGACGACGCTCGTCCCCGCCGGGTCGATCGCCACCAGGACCGCCGCGAGGCAGGCCTGGGTCCAGGCCGCGTCGGGCGCGGCGCTCACCCGAGCACCTCGGCGAGCGCCCGGCCGATCCGGGCCTCCGACCCGGCCTCGTCGAGGGGGTTGCGGCGCAGGCGGTGGCTCAAGGCGCTCGGGGCGACCTCGCGCAGGTGGTCGAGGGTCACGGTCCCGGCCCCGTCGAGGCTCGCCAGGGCGCGGGCGGTGCGCATCAGGGTCAGCTCGCCGCGCAAGCCGTCGGTGCCGAGCGCCAGGCAGAGCCGGGCTGACGCCTCCAGCACCGCGTCCGGCACCGCGACCTCGGGCAGCTGCGCCCGGGCCGCCAGGATCGCCTGCCCGAGCCGCGCCTCCTCCGCCGACCACTCGGCCGCGAAACCGGCGGGATCGCGCTCGTACGCGTCGCGGCGGCGCACGATCGTCACCCGGCTGGCCAGGTCGGCAGGCGTCGTCACCGCGACGGCGAGGCCGAACCGGTCGAGGAGCTGCGGGCGCAACTCGCCCTCCTCCGGGTTGCCGCTGCCGACGAGGACGAACCGCGCCGGGTGGCGCAGGCTCAGGCCCTCGCGCTCGACCGTGTTCACGCCCGAGGCCGCCACGTCGAGGAGCAGGTCGACGAGGTGGTCCTCCAGCAGGTTGACCTCGTCGATGTAGAGGAACCCCCGGTTGGCGCGGGCGAGCAAGCCCGGCTCGAACGCCTTCTCGCCGGCCCCGAGCGCCCGGCCGATATCGAGGGCTCCGACGACCCGGTCCTCGGTGGCGCCGAGCGGCAGGTCGACCACCGGCACCGGCACGGTCTTGACGGTGAGACCCTGCGCCCGGCGCGCCGTGCAGGCCGGGCAGAGCGAGGCGGCATCGACCGGATCGCAGGCGTAAGGACAGCCCGCGACCGCCCGCATCGGCGGCAGCAGGGCGGCGAGCGCCCGAACGGCGGTGGACTTGCCGGTGCCGCGATCGCCGAAGACCAGCACCCCGCCTACCGCCGGATCGACCGCCGCGACGAGCAGCGCACGCCGCATCGCGTCCTGCCCGACGATGGCCGAGAACGGATAGGGCGGGCGGGCCATCGCCTCGGGATGCGCGGCGGGATCCACGATGATCGGGGTCGAGAAGCCCGGCTTGGAGGCCCGCCGGGACAGGGCCGAGTGGGTGGGGGCCACGGAGAGTCCTCGCGGGTGGGTGGTGCGGGGCAGGATCGGACGGGACGACCCGATTGTCTAATAAAAATGACGGTTGAATTGGATGACAGTGGCGTGCCGCTCCCGCGCGAAAGGATGCGACGGTCGCGCGCAAAGGAACGCTCGCCCGCGGGGGAGACGGCTGCCCGCTGCGTCAGCAGGCCCGGGCCGGGACGAAGTCCCGCGAGCGGGGAACCCGCTTCCGGAAACGGTGTGACGTCCGTGACGGGCGCCAAGGCGATCAGCGTCGCGCTGCCCCTTTCCCGCCCTGCGTCGCAGGGCACCCTCCCCCGCAGAGGGGGAGGGTTCGGACGTTGCGCCTCACGCCGCCCGGGCCAGCCCGATCCGTCCCCAGATCGTCCCGAGCGCCAGCGCCAGATGATCGATATCGGCGTCGCTGTGGAGCGGCGATGGCGTAATGCGCAGCCGTTCGGTGCCGCGCGGCACGGTCGGATAGTTGATCGGCTGAACGTAGATCGCGAACTCGTCGAGCAGCGTGTCGCTGATCTGCTTGCACTGGACCGGATCGCCGACCATCACCGGCACGATGTGGCTCGGATTGTCGAGGAGCGGGATGCCGATCGCCGAGAGCCGCCGGCGCACCGCGGCGACCCGGTCCTGGTGGCGGGCGCGCTCGGTTCCGCTGGCCTTCAGGTGGCGGATGCTCGCCGCCGCCCCCGCCGCGATGGCGGGCGGCAGCGAGGTGGTGAAGATGAAGCCCGAGGCGAAGCTGCGCACGAAGTCGCACAGCGCGCTCGAAGCCGCGATGTAGCCGCCCGAGACCGCGAAGGCCTTGCCGAGGGTGCCCTCGATCACGGTGAGGCGGTGCATCAGCCCCTCGCGCTCGGCGATGCCGCCGCCGCGGGGCCCGTAGAGGCCCACCGCGTGGACCTCGTCGAGATAGGTCATGGCGCCGTGCGCCTCTGCGACGTCGCACAATTCGGCGATCGGCGCGATGTCGCCGTCCATCGAGTAGACGGATTCGAAGGCGACGAGCTTCGGCAGGTCCGGATCGACGAGGCGGAGCTTGCGGTCGAGGTCGTCGGGATCGTTGTGGCGGAAGATGTGGCGTTCGGCGCGGCTGGAGCGGATGCCCTCGATCATCGAGGCATGGTTGCCCTCGTCGGAGAAGACGACGCAGCCGGGCAGCTTCGAGGCGAGGGTCCCGAGCCCGGCCCAGTTCGAGACGTAGCCCGAGGTGAAGAGGAGCGCCGCCTCCTTGCCGTGCAGGTCGGCGAGTTCCTGCTCCAGGAGCACGTGATAGTGGTTGGTGCCCGAGATGTTGCGGGTGCCGCCCGCGCCGGCGCCGCAGCGGTCGATCGCCTCGTGCATCGCACCCGTCACCGCCGGGTGCTGGCCCATGCCGAGATAGTCGTTCGAGCACCACACCGTCACCTCGCGGGTGCCGTGCGCGCCGTGCTGCGTGGCGTAGGGGAAACGTCCGGCCTGCCGCTCGAGGTCGGTGAAGATCCGGTAGCGCCCCTCGCGGTGCAGGCCCTGGAGGGCGGCGGAGAACATTGCCTCGTAGTCCATCGAGCGTCCCCTTGTACGGTGTTCTTGTGTACGGTGTTCTTATCGTCGTGGTCTTCTGCGTCGCTTACGGAGCGGCGTCGGCCCCCGGGCGGCGGGCGGGCAGGCCCCAGCCCCAGAGCGCGGCGGAGGGCAGCGGCAGCATCAGGAAGCCGTGTTCCAGGATGGCGAGCGCCATCAGGGTCGCCATCATGGTGTGGCCGGAGCGCTTGAAGGCCGAGGCGCTCTCGGTCACGGCAGGGTGCAGCAGCACCAGGAGGAAGCCGGTGGCGAGGATCATCGCCACCGGGAACAGCGCGTTCATCGGCGCGCGGCGAAAGAAGCTGCCGAGATAGCGCAGATGTTCGGGCAGGAACTCGGCGTTGAGGTTGCGCACGCCGAGGAACAGGTTGAGCCGGGCGCTGAGGTTCATCCCCCACAGCACCAGGTAGGTCCAGAGCGCCATGCGGTTCGGGGAGCCCGCCGTCAGCCACGCGATGGCGACGAATCCGAGGATGATCGCCGCCTCGTGCCAGAGGTTCGTCGCCGCCGCGGCGCCGAAGCGGGCGAGGCCCCGGTCGGTGGCTGAGCCCGGTGTGCGCCGGGGACCGGCGAGATAGCCCATGTAGAAGGCCATTTCCTGCCAGCCCCAGACGATCAGCGCCGCCGTGAAGGCCGCGTAGGCCCCCGCCTCGCTCTCCTGGCTCGCGCTCCAGGCGACGACCCAGAGGGCGATGACCAGCGCCAGCGTCGTCGCGCCGAAGCTCCAGGCATGGGTGCGGCGCGGCCGATGGTTCAGCCAGAGGATCGCCCCGGTCAGGAACCACCAGATCACGACGGCATAGAGGATCGGCGCGGCGTAGTCGGACATGCGGGCGCTACCAGGCGGGGCTGAGGCGGATCTGCGCGGGCATCGGGTTGGCCTTGGCGGGCATCACCATCAGCCGCCCGAAGGCGAGGGCGGCCTTGGCCGCGTAGCCGGCATGCTTGAGCTTGCCGACGAGCCCGCCCCGCGCCTTGGCCTCCTCGATGCCGCGGGCGCAGGACAGCAGCCGCTCCAGCCCGGCCCGGAAGCCCGGATGGTCGAGGTCGAGGGTCAGCGGGAAGACCTGGCGCGAGATCTCCGAGGTGACGGCGAAGACCTGGAAGTCGTACTCCTTGGGGTCGATCCCGAGCGCCTTATGGAAGGCCGGCCGGCACTGGTCGCGTACGTACATCGTGCAGAACACGGCGAGCAGGAAGAACTTGATCCAGTAATAGTTGATGCCGGTCAGCAGCTTCGGGTTGGCGCGCATCAGGAGCGCGAAGGCCTCGCCGTGACGGAACTCGTCGTTGCACCACTTCTCGAACCACTTGAAGATCGGGTGGAAGCGCTTGTCCGGATGGCGCTCGAGATGGCGGAAGATCGTGATGTAGCGGGCGTAGCCGATCTTTTCGGAGATATAGGTGGCGTAGAAGATGAATTTCGGCCGGAAATGGGTGTATTTCTTCGCTTTGGTCAGGAAGCCGAGGTCGATGCCGACCCCGAAATCCTTCAGCGTGTCGTTGATGAAGCCGGCATGGCGGGCCTCGTCGCGGCTCATGAAGCCGAACAGCTCGCGGATGTCCTTGTTCTGGGCGCGCTTGCGCATCTCGGCGTAGAGCACGCAGCCCGAGAACTCGGCGGTGATCGACGAGACCAGGAAGTCGAGGAATTCCTTGCGCAGCTCCGGATCGAGGCCCGAGAGGTCGAGGTCGAAGTCGGAGTTGCGGACGAAGTGGCGCTTGTTCGGATCGCTGCGCATCTCGGCGATCAGCACGTCCCACTCGGCCCGCACCGGCTCGACATTCGTGCGGTCGAGTTCCTCGAAGTTGGTGGTGTAGAAGCGGGGGCTCAGGAACGTCGTTTCCTGCGCCGACTTCGTGCTCTCGTTCGGGGTCTTCAGGGTCGTCGCGCTCATAGCCGCGTCCTTTCCGAGAAGCTGACTTCGTAGAGTTCGGTGAGCTCGAAATGACCCGCGATGCGGGTCCACAGGCGCTCGACGGCGCCGGCGCGCACCACCGTGGCGGTGCGGCGCACCACGATCCGGTCGCCGTAGGGCACGGAGGTCGGCGCATCGTGCACCGTCACCTCGTCGCCCGGGGCGATCAGAAGCCCGCCGTCCAGCGTGACGTGGGCGTGCAGGCTCTCGGCCGTCTGCTCGATCTCGACCGTGCACGGCACCTCGATGCGGCTTTTGCCGCTGAGCCACTGCATCACGATGCGCCCCTCCCCTGTTCGAGCAGCCGCGCGAAGGCGGCCGCGTTGCCGAGCCCGAAGGCTTCGAGGTTGATCCGCCGGCCCGACGCGACGTCGTCGAGCGAGAGCGTGCCGTTGTCCCAGCGGGTGAGCCGGAACGGCGGGTCGCGCGACAGGCCCTCGCGCAGGCGGGCCTGGGCCATCACCCGCAAGGTGGCGCGCAGGAACCCGTCCTCGCCGGGTTGAACCTCGGCGACGAGGTGGCCGTTCGCGGCGTCGCGCAACGCCACGCGGCCGTCCGGCCGGTCCTCGACCTTGAGGTCGAGCACCTGCACGGCTGAAGCCGGCGGCATCTGCGTGGTGCCGATGTCGCCGAACCGCCCGATCGCCACCGCGGCCAGCGAGAAGGCGACGAGGAGGCCCGCATTGCGCAGGAGCGCGCGGGGAACAGGGATATCGTGCGCCATTCCCGTCTCCCTCAGTGGCCTGCCGCCGCGAGGCGGCCGGGGAGGACGGGGGCGGTCTCGGGGAGCGGCGGCAGCGCCTGGACCGGCTGGCCGTTCGCCTCGGCGAGCGCCGCGGCGATGCGCTTGGCGACCGCCTCGGCATCCGGCACGCAGCGCAGCATCGGCTCGGGCCGGGTCAGGCGCCAGGGCCGGGCATGCGGCCACAGATGGAGATAGGCCAGCCGCACGCCGGGCTTGAGCAGCAGGGGCAGGTCGCCGCTGCCGTCGCCGAAGCGGCGGAAGGCGGCGCCCTCGATCTCCTTCAGGGGCAGGTTGACGTCCATCTGGAGCGCGATGCCGATGCGCAGCATCAGCCGCCGGTCGGTCAGGGTGTAGATGGTGGTGCGGCAGGCCCCCCAGGCGAGGGCGAACAGGATGACGAGGGCCAGGGCGCCCGCCAGCAGCACCGGCCAGGCCGCGGCGACCCGCCCGGCCGAGACCGCCTGGTAGAGGGCGAGCCCGCCGAAATAGAGCGCGACGAGGTCGACGTGGAAGGCGCGGCGCGCCAGGCTCAGGGGGGCCGGGCGGCCCTGCCACAGCAGGCGCTCGCCGGAAGGCAGCGGGCCGGGCAGCCCGTGGGGAAGGGTCTGCGTCACAGCAGCGGCTCCTGGCGGCGATCGGTGGCGTAGAGCGTGCCGGCGCCGTAATAGGCGATGACCCGCTCCTCCTCCCGCAGGGTGATGCTGTCGGGATCGCGGTGCTGCGGCACGCCGGCGAACTGGCGGGCGAGCAGGGCCTCGACGACGATCTTCTTGTGTCTGCTGAAGCGCTGCACGTCCGCGAAGGTCACCGGGATCAGCACGGTGCGGTCGCGGGCGCCCTCCAGCTCCATCTCGTAGTAGCGGGGGAGCGACTCGCCGCGATCGACCCAGATCTCCGTGACGGTTCCGGCTACGACTCCATCGGCGCCGTAGACCGACATCCCGCGCGGGTCGGGATCCTCCGCCGCGACCGTGAACTCCTCGGCGACGCGCATCGGCACGATGCGGGTCTTGCCCTCCCAGGTGAGGTCCGGCCGCTCGGCCCGCAGGGCGTAGGCGCCCGGACCGACGCCGTCGGCGAGGCGGGAATCGTCGGTCGCGGTCGGAACGATAGGGGCGCCGGGCCAGGGTTCGAGCTTGACCGCCTTGAGCGGGCCGACCGGGCCTTCATGCGGGCGCGGCGCCAGCACGGTCGAGCCGTCGGCGAGCAGGAACGTTTTCGGGGACGGCACGAACAGCCAATCCCACCCCTTGAGGCCGCCATGGACCTCTGATTCGAGGGGATAGCCTTCCCGGCGATCCTCGCGGCGCAGGTAGAAGACCAGGCCGGCGAAGAAGATCCAGAACGCGTAGAGCACCACTTGCGCGACGTCGAGGTAGCTCGTGAGGGCACCCTTGGGCATGATGGCCTCCTTCTAGGACAGGGCCGGGCGGGCGGAGAGCGGGGACGGATCGGGCCGGCGCACCAGCGGGCCGATCGCCACCAGGGTGGCGAAGAGCAGCCCGATCTCGATGTGGTAGACGACGAGGTAGCCGGTGGAGGCCTCGGAGAGCGCCTCGCCGAGGCGTCCGGACACCGCGAGGGCCGAGCCGAGATCGCGCAGGATGCCGCTCGCCGCGATGGCCGCCCCCGCGGCGCAGGCCTGGACCGCGCCCCAGGCGCCGAGCGCGAGCCCGGTCTGCTCTGCCGCCGCCCCGGCCATCGAGGCCGTGAGGGTGCCGTGGGCGAAGAGCCCGCCGCCGACGCCGATCAGCGCGACGCCGCAGGCGAAGAGCCCGCCGGAGCTCAAGGGGGCGGCGAAGACCACCGCCGAGAAGGCGGCGATGCCGACGACGGCGCCGGCCGCCGCGACCCGGAACGGATCGCCGCCGCGGTTGAGCCAGCGCGCGGCGGTGAGGAGCCCCGCCCCGCCGCCGATGGCGAGCACGGCGGTGAGCGCGGTCGTCGCGGCGACCGGCAAGTGCAGGATCTGGCCGCCATAGGGTTCGAGCAGGATGTCCTGCATGCTGAACCCCGCCGTGCCGAGCCCGGTGGCGATCAGGCGCCGGCGCGCCTGCGGCTGGGCCGCGTAGGCGCTCCAGGCATCGCCGAAGCGGCGGGGCGCTTCCGCCTTGCGGGAGGTGTCGCGCGGCTCCTGCTTCCACAGGGCGATGCCGTTGAGGATCAGCGTGGCCAGCGCCGCGCCCTGGATCACCTGGATCAGCCGGATCGCCGAGAAGTGCGCGAGGGCGAGCCCGAACACCACGGCGCTCGCCATCATGCCGGCGAGCAGCATGGCGCAGAGGAGCGCCACCACCTTCGGCCGGGCGTGTGGGGGCGCGAGGTCGGTGGCGAGCGCGAGCCCCACCGTCTGCGTGGTGTGGAGCCCGGCGCCGACGAGCACGAAGGCGAGGGCCGCCGCCGCCTGGCCGATGACGATCGGGCCGGTCGTGTCCCCCGACAGGATCAGGAGCGCGAAGGGCATGATGGCGAAGCCGCCGAATTGCAGCAGCGTGCCGAACCACAGGTAGGGCACGCGCTTCCAGCCCAGCACCGACCGGTGGGTGTCGGAGCGGAAGCCGATCAGCGCCCGGAACGGCGCGCCCAGGAGTGGCAGTGCCAGCATCACGGCGACGATCCAGGCCGGCACGTCGAGCTCGACGATCATCACGCGGTTGAGAGTGCCGATCAGCAGCACCGCCGCCATCCCGACCGTGACCTGGAACAGCGACAGGCGCAGGAGCCGGCCGAGCGGCAGCTCTGTCGTGGCGGCATCCGCGAAGGGCAGGTAGCGGGGCCCGAGATCGGCGAGCACCCGGGCGAGGCGGCGAGCAGGGCTCATCGGCGCACCAGCTCCAGGGCGTTCGAGAGGTAGAAGCCGGAATTGACCCGCCGGCTGCGGGCGAGGGCGAAGGGCGTCAGGCCCGGATCGGCGGCGATGCGGCGGCGGAGCGCGCCCTCGCCGACCGGCTCGATCGCCGGCGCCCGGTCGCCGCGGGGGAAGAGGCGGCCGGCCGCGTGCATCACCGTGAGCAAGGGCGTGCGCGGCGCGACCGTGAAGAGAACCGAGGCGTCGGCGCGGCGGGCGAGCGCCGAGAGGGCCCGGACGATGTCTGGCGTGCGGTAATGGATCAGCGAATCCATCGCCACGACGTGATCGAAGGCTCCCAGACCCTCGTCCAGCATGTCGCCGACCTGGAAATCGAGGCAGCCCGGGAGCCGCAGGCTGGCGGTGCGCTCGCGGGCGAGATCGATCAGCGTCGGCGACACGTCGACCGCGACGACTTCGGCCCCCCGCCGCGCCGCCTCGACGGCGAGCGCGCCGGTGCCGCAGCCGGCATCGAGCAGGCGCCGCCCGGAGAGGTCGGAAGGCAGCCAGGAGAGGAGCTCGGCCCGCATCGCGTCGCGGCCGGCCCGCACGGTGGCGCGGATGCGGCTCACCGGCGCGTCGGAGGTCAGCCGCGCCCAGGCCTCGACGGCGGTGCGGTCGAAATAGGTCTCGAGCTGGGCCCGGCGGGTGGCGTAGGTGGGGCTGGTCATCAGTCGAACCCGAGGAACTCGAACAGGTCGCGGTCCTTCATCGGCACCGCCGGGAGCGGGTCGACGCCGGCCCAGAGCTGTTCGGCGAGCTGCAGGTACTCGGCCTGCACCGCGAGCAGCTCCGGCGAGGGATCCATCTCGAACAGGGTCGCCTTCTTCAGGCGCGAGCGGCGCACCACGTCGAGATCGCGGAAATGCGCCAGGCGCTTGAGGCCGACCGCGTCGTTGAACCGGTCGATCTCGTTGGTCTCGGCCGAGCGGTTGGCGATGACGCCGCCGAGGCGCACGCCGTAATTCTTCGATTTCGCGTGGATCGCCGCGACGATCCGGTTCATGGCGAAGATCGAGTCGAAGTCGTTCGCGGTGACGATCAGCGCACGGTCGGCGTGCTGAAGCGGCGAGGCGAAGCCGCCGCAGACGACGTCGCCGAGAACGTCGAAGATCACCACGTCGGTGTCTTCCAGCAGGTGATGCTCCTTCAGGAGCTTCACCGTCTGCCCGACGACGTAGCCGCCGCAGCCGGTGCCGGCCGGCGGTCCGCCGGCCTCGACGCAGCGCACGCCATTGTAGCCCTCGACCACGAAATCCTCGACGCGCAACTCCTCCGAGTGGAACTGCACGGCTTCGAGCGCATCGATGACGGTGGGCGCGAGGCGCTTCGTCAGGGTGAAGGTCGAATCGTGCTTCGGGTCGCAGCCGATCTGGAGCACGCGCTTGCCGAGCTTCGAGAAGGCGACCGACAGGTTCGACGACGTCGTGCTCTTGCCGATGCCGCCCTTGCCGTAGACGGCGAAGACCTTGGCGGTCTCGATGCGGATATCCGGATCGAGGGCGACCTGGAGGCTGCCTTCCTCCCGCCGCGGCACGGGGTTTCGGATCGCGATGTTCATGCGGCAGCCTCCGCGGTGATGCCTTCCAGCCGGTCCTCCAGGGCCTCCTCGGCCCGGTCGAGGGCGGCACGGGTCTCGGGGTCGGGGGTCCAGAAGCCGCGCCGATGCGCCTCGATCAGGCGGTGGGCGACCTTGGCCGAGGCAGCGGGGTTGAGCGCCGCCATGCGCTCGCGCATCGCCTCGTCGAGGACGTAGGTCTCGGTGATGCGCTGGTAGATCCAGGGCGCGACCTGATCGGTGGTGGCCGACCAGCCCACGGTGTTGGTGAGGTGCTGGTCGATCTGGCGCACGCCCTCGTAGCCGTGGCCCAGCATCCCCTCGACCCATTTCGGGTTGAGCATGCGGGTGCGGGTCTCCAAGGCCACCTGCTCGGAGAGCGAGCGCACCCGGCCCTCGCCCCGGGTCTGGTCGCTGATATAGACCGGAACCGAGGTGCCGCGGGCCTTCGCCACCGCGCGGGCCATGCCGCCGAGCCCGTCGAAGTAATGGTCGACGCTGGTCACCCCGACCTCGACCGAATCGAGGTTCTGGTAGGCGAGGTCGACCTGCGCCAGCACCGCCTGCATCAGCGCGCGGCGGGGCTCCGGCTTGCCGGTGCGGCCATAGGCGAAGCTCTTGCGGCGCGAGAAGGTCTCGCACAATTCCGCCTCGTCCTCCCAGCGTCCGCTGTCGACGAGGTGGTTGAGGTTGGCGCCATAGGCGCCCTCGGCGTTGCTGAAGACCCGGAGCGCCGCGGTTTCCAGGTCGACCCCTTGAGCCGACTGGTGGGCGAGCGTGTGCTTGCGCACGAAGTTCATCGCCTCCGGCTCGTCGGCGGTGGCGGCGAGGTAGGCGGCCTCCGCCAGAAGCTTGGTCTGAAGCGGCAGCAGATCGCGAAAAATGCCCGACAGCGTCGCCACCACGTCGATGCGCGGGCGACCGAGCTCCTCGAGCGGGATCAGCACCGCGCCGCAGAGCCGGCCGTAGCCGTCGAAGCGGGGCGCGGCGCCCATCAGCGCGAGGGCCTGGGCGACCGGAGCGCCCTCGCTCTTCAGGTTGTCGCTGCCCCACAGGACCAGGGCGATGCTCTCCGGATAGGCGCCGCCATCGGCGGCGTGGCGGGCGAGCAGCCGCTCGACCTGGGCCCGGCCGTCGGCGAGCGCGAAGGCGCTCGGGATCCGGTAGGGATCGAAGCCGTGCAGGTTGCGGCCGGTCGGCAGGATCGCGGGCGAGCGCAGCACGTCGCCGCCGGCGACCGGCGCGACGAAGCGGCCGTCGAGGGCGCGCAGCAGGGCCGGAATCTCGTGGTCCTCGGCGAGCAGCCGGTCGGTTCCGGCAAGCGCCCGGAAGGCGGCGAGCGTCGCCTCCTCGGCGGCGAGGCCCGACGCCGCGACCGCCTCTTCCGGCGAGGCGCCGGCGACCAGCCGCGCGATGCCGGCGCGCTCCGGCGCGAGGCCGTGGACGGATTCCGCGAGCGCCAGGAGCAGGTCGACCCGCTCCTCCGCCGGGGTGCCCTGCCCCACCACGTGCAGCCCGTGCGGGATCAGGGTGTGTTCGAGTTCGACGAGCCGGACGGCCACTTCGGCGATGCGGTGTTCCGCGTCCTCGCCCCATCCCTCGCCCTCCGCGAGATCGAGCCCGAGGGCCTGGCCATGGATGAGAACGGCGAGCTTGGCGCGCTCGGCCGCGTCTTCCGGCGGCAGGGTGCGACGGCGCTCCAGCGACGCCTTGAGGTCGATGAGCCCGCGATAGAGCCCGGCTTGGGCGAGGCTCGGGGTGAGGTAGCTCACCAGCGTCGCGGCGGCGCGGCGCTTGGCGAGCGTGCCTTCCGACGGATTGTTGGCGGCATAGAGGTAGACGTTCGGCAGCGCGCCGATCAGCCGGTCGGGCCAGCAGGCGCCGGAGAGCCCGGTCTGCTTGCCGGGCATGAATTCGAGCGCCCCGTGGGTGCCGAAATGCAGCACGGCATCGGCGCCGAAATCCTCGCGCAGGTAGCGGTAGAAGGCCGAGAAGGCGTGGGTCGGGGCGAAGCCCTGCTCGAACAGCAGGCGCATTGGGTCGCCCTCGTAGCCGAAGGCGGGCTGCACGCCGACGAAGACGTGTCCGAAGTGGGCGCCGAGCACCAGGATCGACCCGCCGTCGCTCTGGTGCCGGCCGGGAGCCGGGCCCCATTGCGCCTCGATCTCGGCGAGGTGCGCCTCGCGCCGCACATGCTCGTCTGCGGTGACGCGGTGGGCGACGTTCGCTTGCGTGCCGTAGCGGGCGGCATTGCCCTCGAGCACCCGGACGCGCAGGGCGTCGACGGTCTCGGGCACCTCGACGGAGTAGCCCTCGTCCTTCAGCCCCTGGAGGACGCGGTGGAGCGACTCCCACACCGACAGGAAGGCCGCGGTGCCGGTGGCGCCGGCATTCGGCGGGAAGTTGAACAGGACCACCGCGACCCGGCGCTCCGCGCGTGCGCGGGACCGCAAGGCGACGAGGCGCGCCACCCTTTCGGCGAGACGCGCGGCGCGCTCGGGGTGCACCGCCATGTCGCGGGATTCGCCGGCCCCGGCGGCGCGGCCGCCGAACACCATCGGGGCGGTGGCGCCATCCAGCTCGGGGATCGCCACCATCATGGTCGCCTCGACCGGCGACAGGCCGCGGGCGGAGGCCTCCCACTGCTCCAGGCTCTGGAACTCGACCGCCTGGGCGGCGAGGTAGGGCACGTCGAGCTGCGCCAGCATCGCGCTCGCGGCCGCCGCATCGTTGTAGGCCGGCCCGCCGACGAGGGAGAATCCGGTGAGCGAGACCAGCGCGTCGATCGCCGGCCGCCCGTCGCGCAGGAAGAACTTTTCCACCGCCGGGCGGTTGTCGAGCCCGCTGGCGAAGGCCGGCACGACGGCGAGCCCGCGCGCCTCGAGGGCCGCGATCACCCCGTCGTAATGGGCCGTGTTGCCGGCGAGCACGTAGGAGCGCATCAGCAGGAGGCCGACCCGTCCCGCGTGACCTGCGGCCGGCAGCCGGTCGGGGCGTTCGGTGACGCGCTCCGCCAGGCGCGGGTGGTAGAGGCCGGTCTCCGGATAGGCCAGGGGCTCTGCGGCCGTGACGTGCCGGCGCCAGGCGGCGCGCGGGCCGGTCGCGTAGCGGCCGGCGAGGAAGCGCACGAGGTTGACGACGTTCTCGTCCGAGCCGGCGAGCCAGTATTGCAGGGTCAGGAAATAGGCCCGCACGTCCTGGGCCGAGCCCGGGATGAAGCGCAGGATCCGGGGGATCTGGCGGATCAGCGCCATCTGGCGCGCGCCGCCGCTGCTCGCGCCACCGGGGCCCGACTTGCCGCGCAGCCGCTTGAGGAAGTCGAGCGCGCCGCGCTGCGACCCGTCCATGTTGAAGCGGTCCATCCGGGTGGTGCGCACCACCTCGGACGCCGAGAGGCAGCCCACCATCGCGTCGCAATGCGGGCGGCGGGCGAGGAGCGCCGGCAGCACCGCCCGGACGTGCTCGTCCATGAACAGCATCGCCGAGAGCACGATGTCGGCCCGGGCGATGTCGGCGCGGCAGGATTCGAGGGCCGACGGGTCGGTGTCCCACTCGGCGGCGGCGTGGAAGCCGAGGACGAGGTTGGGTGCGGTCTCCGCCAGCACCCGGCGCGCCCGCTCCACCGCCCCGGCGAGGTGGTTGTCGAGGGTGACGATGACGACGCGCAGCTCCGGCAGCGCGTCCGCCCTCTCACCGGCTGAAATGCGCTTTGGCATCGTAGAGGGTCTCGACGGTGATGAGCGGGAGCGCCCGCTCGCGGGCGAAGCGTTCGGTGTTGTGGCGGGCCTTGCCGCGCACGAAGAACGGGACCTTCTTCAGCTCGCGCTCGGCCTCGATCGACCAGACCACCGGCGCCGTATTGGTGACCGGCGCCGCGGCGATGACGGTCCCGGCCTCCTCGCGCGGCCGGCCGCCGAGATGCGAGGGGGCGACCCCGTCGTGGAATTCCGGATCGTCCCGGAACATCGCCAGCAGGTGCTCCTCCAGCCCCATCATCAGCGGATGGACGAAGGTGTCGAACAGCACGTTCGCGCCCTCGAAGCCCATCTGCGGCGCGTGGCGGGCCGGCACGTCCTGCACGTGCATCGGCGCCGAGATCACCGCGCAGGGGATGCCGAGTCGCTTGGCGACGTGGCGCTCCATCTGGGTGCCGAGCACCAGTTCCGGCTGCGCCGCACTGATCGCCGCCTCGACCGCCAGGTAATCGTCGGTGACGAGCGCCTCGATGCCGTGGGCCGCGGCTTCCGTCCGCACCTCGCGGGCGAATTCGCGCGAATAGGTGCCGAGGCCGACGAGGGAGAAGCCGATCTCTTTCGTCGCCACCCGGGCCGCCGCGACCGCATGGGTCGCGTCGCCGAAGACGAAGACGCGCTTGCCCGTGAGATAGGTCGAATCGACCGAGCGGGAGTACCAGGGCAGGCGCGAGCCCTCCCCGTCGAGGACCGGGGCCGGATCGACCCCGGCGAGGGCCGCCACCGCCTCGATGAAGGCGGTCGTGCCCTTCACGCCGATCGGCGTGGTCTCGACGAAGGGTTGTGCATGGGTGCGCTCGAGCCACTGCGCGGCGCTGCGGGCGACTTCCGGATAGAGCACGACGTTGAAGGCGGCGTTCCCGAGCCGCCCGAGATCGGCCGGCGTGGCACCCAGAGGTGCCACCACGTTGACCGCGATGCCGAGTTCACCGAGCAGGCCCCGCACCTCGCGCAGGTCGTCGCGGTGGCGGAAGCCGAGGGAGGTCGGCCCGAGGATGTTGCAGCTCGCCTGGATGCGCGGGGCATCGGTGCGCGGGCCCGCGAGGGTGCGCACGAGGCGGTAGAAGGTCTCGGAGGCGCCCCAGTTCTCCTTCTTCTGGTAGGCGGGCAGCTCCAGCGGGATGACCGGGATCGGCAGGCCGAGCGCCCGCGACAGCCCGGCCGGATCGTCCTGGAGCAATTCGGCGGTGCAGGAGGCGCCGACGATCATCGCCTGCGGGCGGAAGCGGCCATAGGCGGCGGCGACCGCCTGCTTGAAGATCTCGGCGGTATCGGAGCCGAGGTCGCGGGCCTGGAAGGTGGTGTAGGTCACCGGCGGGCGGGCGCCGTGCCGCTCGATCATGGTGAAGAGCAGGTCGGCGTAGGTGTCGCCCTGCGGCGCGTGCAGCACGTAGTGCAGGCCGCGCATCGCGGCGGCGACCCGCATCGCGCCGATGTGAGGGGGGCCCTCGTAGGTCCAGAGCGTGAGCTGCATCGCGTCAGCCCTCCAGCCGCGCGCGGCGCGCAAGCGGTCGGGTGAACAGCCCGGCGAGATCGCCGGCCTGCTCGTAGCCCTGGATCGGGGTGAACAGCAGCTCGATCGACCACTTGGTCGGCAGGTCCTCCGCCTCGAGCGGGTTGGCGAGGCCGAGGCCGCAGATCGTGAGGTCGGGCCTAGCCGCCCGGCAGCGGTCGAGCTGGTCGTCGAGGCTCTGGCCCTCCGTCACCGCCGTGCCGTCGGGGAGCAGCGCCAGATCCTCGGCGAGGTGGCCGCGATGGAGATAGGGGGTGCCGACCTCGATCAGCTCCGCGCCCATCTCCCGCGACAGGAAGCGGGCGAGCGGCACTTCGAGCTGCGAATCGGGGAAGAAGAACACCCGGCGACCGGAGAGCGCAGCCCGGTGCGCCTGGAGCGCCCGGGCGGCCCGGGTCCGGCCGGCCTCCGTCGCCGCGACGACGCGGGCGGGCGAGATCCCGAAGGCGCGGGCGGCCGCCGCCAGCCACAGGGTCGTGCCCTCGGCGCCGAGCGGGAACGGCGCCGGGATGCGGATGGCGCCGCGATCCTCGAGCGCCCGGGCGGTATCCGAGAGGAAGGGCTGGGCGAGGAGGTAGCGGGTGTTCGGCCCGACCGGCGCCCGGTCCGCCGCCCGCCGCCCGGGCAGGAAGCGCACATTGCCGATACCGAGATCGGCGAACAATCGCGCGAACTGGTCCTCGACCACGTCGGCCAGCGCCCCGACGACCAGGAGCGAGTCGTCGGTGCCGCGCGGCAGATCGGGAACCAGGGCGGCGAGGCAGGCATCCTCGCCTTGCGTGAACGTCGTCTCGATCCCGCTCCCGGAATAGCTCAGGACCCGCACGTCCGGGGCGAAGCTCGCCGAGAGACGCGACGCGGCGCGGCCGAGATCGAGCTTGATCACCTCGGACGGGCAGGAGCCGACGAGGAACAGGAGCTTGATGTCGGGCCGGCGCTCCAGCAGGCGGCGCACCACCCGGTCGAGCTCCTCATGCGCATCGGCGAGGCCGGCGAGATCGCGCTCCTCGATGATCGCGGTGGCGAAGCGCGGCTCGGCGAAGATCATCACGCCCGCCGCCGACTGGATCAGGTGGGCGCAGGTGCGCGAGCCCACGACCAAGAAGAACGCGTCCTGGATCTTGCGGTGCAGCCAGACGATGCCGGTGAGGCCGCAGAACACCGCCCGCTGACCGCGCTCGTGGCGGATCTCGGGGCCGCAAGCGACCGGGGATGCGAGAGGAGTGGCGAGCGCCGTCATCGCGCCGCCCCCATCGCGGAAGTCAACGGCGCCTTTTCGGGCGCCTGCAGCCGGGCGGCACGCAGCTTGAGCAGGAACTGGCCGGCATTGACGAGGTAGGTGGCGTATGCCGAGAGCGCCAGCAGCATCAGCCCGGCGGTGCCGAGCGCGCCTGTGGCGAGCGCCACCAGGTAGGCGGTGTGGAGGGCCAGCACCAGCATGCTGACCACGTCCTCCCAGAGGAAGGCCGGGGCGAACAGGTAGCGCCCGAACACCGCCTTCTCCCACAGGGAGCCGGTGACCATGATCGCGTAGAGCGCGAGGGTCTTGGCCACCACCGAGGCGTTGGCGAGTTCCACCCCCTCCCCGGTCGCCAGCGTGCGCGAGACCAGGGCGAGGCTCACCAGGAAGATCGCGAACTGGAGCGGGGCCAGCACCCCCTGGACCAGGGTCCAGGGCGAGGCGTCCCGTCGCCGACGCTCGGCCTCGCTGTAGAGAAACGGCCGGTCCGTGGACGTCGCCATCGCGCCTGCCCTCACCTGTCCGACCCGCGTTGGTCCGCGGATGCCGATGAGGGGAGCCTAGGACCGGCGGCGCCGGAGTGTCAACCTAAGTTGACAGTTAGGAACGATGACATTCCGGGGAGCCTCTCACGAATGCGTCTTGCGGCCGAACGCCGAGCCTGTATCCTAGAATGAATCCGGATGACGCCGCCCCATTACGGCGCTCCCAAGGTAGAATACCCGACACAAGGTCGAGAAAACTCGATTTTCCTGAGCATCGGGGAGGTGCCGGTGGGAGATCAAGCACAGTCCGGCACCTTGCCCGGAAACAGGACCAGTCCCCGTGACCGCGGGTTTCGCGATCGGTCTTCCCTCGACAGACACTGCGGGGGAGTACATCGGCACGTTCGCTGGCGGGACGATCTCGCGCAGGTCGTCGAAGCCGAGATCATTCCTCGGCTGATGCTCGCTCATCGCGGCGAGCGCAAGCCGCGCGCTCTTCCAGCCCGCCTGAGCGGGACCGACGACATCGGCCGTCTCGGCACCCTGCTGCTGCTGCCGCAGGACCACGACGTGTTGGCGGAGATCCGCGCCCTGATCGAGGAGGGCATGACCCTCGAGGAGGTGCTGACCGGCCTCCTGGCGCCCACGGCCCGGCATATCGGCCGGCTGTGGGAGGAGGATGCCTGCGATTTCGTCCAGGTGACGACCGCGATGGCGCGGCTGCGCCGCCTCGTCCACGACCTGGAAACGCTCTGCCTCGACCTGCGGCCGGTCGATCCGGCGAGCCGGCGGGTCCTGCTGGTGCCGGCGCCGGGCGAGACCCACACGTTCGGGCTGACGCTGGCGGCCCATTTCTTCGCCGAGGCCGGCTGGGAAGTGACGACGCGCTTCGACACCCACCTCGCCGACGCGCTCGAGCGCCTGCGCGCCGAGTGGTTCGACGCGGTCGGCCTGTCCTTGTCCTGCGAAGTCTGCCTCGACCGGCTGGTCGCGGCGGTCCCGGTCTTGCGGCGCGCCTCGCGCAACCGCGACCTGCGGGTGATCGTCGGCGGTCCCGCCTTCCACGGCCGTCCCGACCGAATCCGGCTCGTCAACGCCGACGCGGTTGTCGACGACGCGCGCGATGCGCCCGGAATCGTACAAAGCTTGCTTGATCTGCGGATTAGAGCCTGCTGAAAGACCTGTTCGATGCGGTCGGCGTGTTGGTGACCCTTGAACAGACCCCTGAGCCCTGCTGCGAAGGAATCGTTCGCGGTGCTGCGAGACGCCGTGTCCCGCCTCGATCCCCGGATGACGGGCAGCCTCGTCGCTGCCGCCAGCGACGTGTCGCTCGTCGTCGACGGCGCGGGGGTGATCCGCGACGCCGCCTTCACGGCCGACGGCCTGTCCGACGAGGCGGGCGACCGGTGGCTCGGCCGGCGCTGGGTCGACACCGTCACGGTCGAGAGCCGGCCCAAGGTGCTGAGCCTGATCGAGGATGCGGCGCCGGGCGCCGTCAGCCGCTGGCGCCAGGTCAACCATCCCTCCGCGCAAGGCGGCGCCGACGTGCCGATCCGCTACGCGGCGCTCCGCGTGCCCGACGACGACCGCATCATCGTGATCGGCCGCGATCTCAGGGCGCTGTCGGCCCTGCAGCAGCGCCTGACCGAATCGCAGCAGGCTCTGGAGCGTGACTATGCCCGCCTGCGCAGCGCCGAGACCCGCTACCGGGTGCTGTTCCAGCTCGCCGGCGAGCCGATCCTGATCGTCGATGCGGGTACGCGCCGCGTCACCGAGATCAACCCGGCCGCCGCCCGGCTCCTCGGCCGGGCGGTCAAGCGCATCGTCGGGCGCGACCTCGTCGACCTGTTCGAGCCGGAGGGCGCCCGCGCCGTCCAGGCGCTGCTCGTGGGCCTGCGCCTCACCGGCCAGGCGGAGGACCTGACCGCCCGGCTCGCCCAGAGGCGCGGCGAGGCGCGGGTCTCCGCCACCCTGTTTCGCGAGGAGGCCGGGATGAACATCCTGGTGCGCCTCTCCGCCCTCAACCCGGCCCCCCATCCGGCGGCGCCGCGCTCCGGCGCGCTCGAGGTGATCGAGGCGATGCCCGAGGGCTTCGTCGTCACCGACCGCGACCGGCGCATCATCGGCGCCAACGCGGCCTTCCTCGACCTCGCCCAGCTCGCCACCGAGCACCAGGCCAAGGGCGAATCGCTGGAGCGCTGGCTCGGTCGCGAGGGCACCGAGATCGCCGCCCTGTTCACCACGCTCTCCGAGCACGGCTCGGTGCGCCATTTCGCCACCGTGGTGCGGGGCGAGTTCGGCGCCGTCGACGAGGTCGAGGTCGCGGCGGTCTCGGTGCCGGGGGGCGACCGGCCCTGCTTCGGCTTCACCCTGCGCGCCCTGCCCCGCCGCGTCGCTGCGGTAGCCCCGGGCGGGCGCGAGCTGCCGCGCTCGGTCGAGCACATGACCGAGCTCGTCGGCCGCGTCTCGATGAAGGCCCTGGTGCGCGAGACCACCGACCTGATCGAGCGGCTGTGCATCGAGGCGGCCCTGCGCATCACCCACGACAACCGCGCCTCGGCGGCCGAGATGCTGGGGCTCAGCCGGCAGGGCTTCTACGCCAAGATGCGCCGCTACGGCCTCGGCGATCTCGACGGCTCGGAGGAGGCGGAGGACGGCGCGGACTGAGCGCGCACGTCTTCGCGACGGGATGCACAGGAGTGTAAAGCTCGCTTGACACTTTCCCGTGGTCGTCCCACCCTCGCGGCATGACGACCGAGCCCCTGACCAAGCCCTTGATCGCGCCCCCGGCGGTTCCGGCGCCCCGGGCGCTGCTGGAACTGCTCAAGCCGATCACATGGTTCGCCCCGATGTGGGCCTTCGCCTGCGGGGTGGTCTCGTCCGGCGCCGCGGTCCAGGGGCGCTGGCCCCTGGTGATCGCCGGCATCCTGCTCGCCGGGCCCCTCGTCTGCGCCACCAGCCAGGCGACGAACGACTGGTTCGACCGGCACGTCGACGCCATCAACGAGCCGCTTCGGCCGATCCCCTCGGGTCGCATCCCGGGCCGCTGGGGCCTCTATGTCGCCCTCGCCTGGACGCTTCTGTCGCTGTCGGTCGCCGCCCTGCTCGGTCCGATCGTGCTGGGTGCCGCCGTCTTCGGGCTCGCCCTCGCCTGGCTCTACAGCGCGCCGCCGATGAGGCTCAAGCGCGACGGCTGGTGGGGCAACGCCGCCTGCGGCCTCTGCTACGAGGGCCTGCCCTGGTTCACCGGCGCCGCCGTGATGGCGGATGCCCTGCCGGACGGGCGGATCGTCGGGCTCGCCGCCCTCTACAGCCTGGGCGCCCACGGCATCATGACCCTCAACGACTTCAAGTCGATGGAGGGGGACCGGCGCACCGGCATCCGCTCGCTCCCGGTCCAGCTCGGCGCAGGTCCCGCCGCCCGCCTCGCCTGCCTCGTCATGGCTTTGCCGCAGGCGGCGGTGGTGGTCCTGCTCCTCGCCTGGGGGGCGCCCTGGCACGCGGCCCTCGTCGCCGCCCTTCTCGCCGGCCAGGGCCTGCTGATGCGCCGCTTCCTCGCCGATCCGCACGCTCACGCCGCTTGGTACAACGGCACCGGCACCCTCCTCTACGTGCTCGGCATGCTCGCCGCGGCCTTCGCCGTGAGAGGCGGCCTCGGCGGGGGCCTCGCATGAGCGGCCCGGCCTCCTTCGGCTGGGGCACCATCGTCCGCCTCGGCCTCGTCCAGACCGCGCTCGGCGCCATCGTGGTGCTGATCACCTCGACCCTCAACCGCGTGATGGTGGTGGAGCTGGCGCTGCCGGCCGCCCTGCCCGGCGGGCTGGTGGCGCTTCACTACGCGGTGCAGGTGCTGCGCCCGCGCTGGGGCTACGGCTCGGATCTCGGCCGCCGACGCACGCCCTGGATCGTCGGCGGCATGGCGCTGCTCGCCCTTGGCGGCGCCGGCGCCGCCCTCGGCACGGCGCTCGTGGCGACGCAGGCAGCGGCGGGCTACGGGCTCCTCGTCGTGTCCTTCCTCGCCGTCGGCATCGGGGTCGGGGCGGCCGGCACCTCGCTCCTCGTCCTGCTCTCCACCGGGGTCGCGCCCCACCGCCGGGGTGCCGCCGCGACGATCGTCTGGATCATGATGATCGCCGGCTTCGTCGTCACCGCGCCGACCGCCGGGCACCTCCTCGACCCGTTCTCGGGTGACCGCCTCGTCGCGGTGTCGAGCGGCGTCTCGCTGATCGCCTTCCTGGTGGCGGTCGCGGCCCTATGGCGCGTCGAGCCGGCCCGGCCCCCCGTTCCCGCTCAAGCCCCGCCGGCCGGGCCCTTCGCGCGCGTGCTCGCCGAGGTCTGGGCCGAGCCGGAGGCGCGCCGCTTCACGGTCTTCGTCTTCCTGGCGATGCTCGCCTACAGCGCCCAGGAGCTGATCCTCGAACCCTTCGCCGGCCTCGTCTTCGCGCTGTCGCCGGGCGCGACCACCAAGCTCTCGGGCCTCCAGAACGGCGGCGTCCTTGCCGGCATGGTGTTCGTGGCCCTCGTCACCGCCAACGGGCGCGGGGCCCTCGCGTCCTTGCGGCTGTGGACCGTCACCGGCTGCCTCGGCTCGGCCGCATCCCTCGTGGCGATCGCGGCCTGCGGCTTCGCCGGGCCCGGCACCCCCTTGCGTCCGTGCGTGGTCGGGCTCGGCCTGTTCAACGGCATCTTCGCGGTAGCGGCGATCGGCCAGATGATGGCGCTCGCCGGCAGCGGCGGCGCGCCCGACGGCGAGAGCCGCCACGGAACCCGCATGGGGGTGTGGGGCGCGGCGCAGGGGCTCGCCTTCGGGCTCGGCGGCTTCCTCGGCGCGGCGGGGGTCGACCTCGCGCGCCTCGCCTTCGGCACCGTGGTGCCGGCCTATGCGGCGGTGTTCGTCACCGAGGCGGCGCTGTTCCTGGTCGCCGCCGGGCTGGCCTACCGGATCGGGCGGCCGGAGCGGAAGGCGCGGGCGATCGAGACGCTGTCGGTACGGCATGCCGTCTGAACCAGAATCCGGCCGTACCCGGGCCGGACAACCCGGAGGCACGGCCATGGACGAGGGCATCGTCGACGCGGTGGTGGTGGGAGGGGGACCGTCCGGGGCGACGGCAGCGACCGATCTGGCGCGGCTCGGGCGGCGGGTCGTGCTGCTCGACCGGGCCGGCCGCATCAAGCCCTGCGGCGGCGCCATCCCGCCCCGCCTGATCCGCGACTTCGCCATCCCCGACGAGCTGCTGGTGGCCAAGATCCGCTCCGCCCGCATGGTCTCACCGCGGGACCGCGCGGTGGACATGCCGGTCGGCGAGGGGTTCGTCGGCATGGTCGATCGCGGGCCTTTCGACGAGTGGCTGCGGGTGCGCGCCGCCCTCGCCGGCGCCGAGCGGGTGACCGGCACCTATCTGCGCCTCACCCGCGCGGATCGCGGCCCGGTCACGGTCCATTACCGCGACGCGGACGGCGGCGAGACGCGGATCCGCGCCCGCCTCGTCATCGGGGCGGACGGCGCCAACTCGGCGGTGGGACGCCAGGAGATCCCGGCCCATGCCCGGATGCGGCAGGTCTTCGCCTACCACGAGATCGTGCGCACGCCGCCGGCCGGCGCAGGCGCCATCGAGGCGACGCGCTGCGACGTCTACTACCAGGGCGTCCTCTCGCCGGACTTCTACGCCTGGATCTTCCCGCACGGCGACACGCTCAGCATCGGCACCGGCAGCGCCCGGAAGGGGTTCTCGCTGCGCGGTGCGGTGGGTCGCTTGCGCGCCGCGACCGGGCTCGACCTCGGCGAGACGGTCCGCCGCGAGGGCGCGCCGCTGCCGCTCAAGCCGCTCTCCCGCTTCGATAACGGCCGCGACGTGCTGCTCACCGGGGACGCCGCCGGCCTCGTCGCCCCGGCCTCGGGCGAGGGCATCTACTACGCGATGTTCGGCGGGCGGCTCGCCGCGGAGGCTGCGCACGACTTCCTCGCCACCGGCAACCCGCGCGCCTTGGGCCAAGCGCGGCGCCGCTTCCTCAATGCGCACGGCCGCGTGTTCTGGATCCTGCGGCTGATGCAGGGCGTCTGGTACCGAAACGACTCACTGCGCGAGCGCTTCGTCAGCATCTGCCGCGACCCCGACGTGCAGTCGCTCACCTGGGACGCCTACATGAACAAGGAGCTGGTGCGGGCGAAACCCGCCGCGCATGCGCGGATCTTCTTCAAGGATCTCGCCCACCTCTTCCGCTGGGTGTCGCCGTGATCGAGTCTCTCGGCGGGCGCTGGGGCCCGATCGTGGTGGCGGCGGTCTCGGCCATCGTGGTGGCGGCGGCGGGCGCCTGGCTCACCACGCTCGGCCCCTGGTACCGCTCCTTGCGGGTGCCGTCCTGGAAGCCGCCCGACTGGGCCTTCGGCCCGGTCTGGACCACCATCTTCACCCTCACCGCCATCGCCGGCGTGCTGGCCTGGAACGCGGCGCCGGAGGGCGCGGAACGATTCTGGCTGCTCGCCGCCTTCGCGGTGAACGGGGTCCTCAACATCGCCTGGAGCGGCGTGTTCTTCCGCCTGCAACGGCCGGACTGGGCGCTGATCGAGGTCGTGGCCCTGTGGCTCTCGGTGGCCTTGCTCATCCTGGCGGTCGGGCGGCATTCCGGTCTCGGAGCGCTGCTTCTCGCGCCGTATCTCGTCTGGGTCGGGACTGCGGCGATGCTCAACTGGTCGATCGTGCGGCTGAACGGGCCGTTCTGACCGGTCTCGCGCAGCATCCGCGGGCCCTGTTCAGGCGGATCACACCTGCTGTGATACTCACGTCTTGCCTCGCGAAAAATCGGATTGCCCGGGACCGGATCGACGCAGATGCGACATCGTGAACCGTGGGGCGATTTTGGCGAACGCCACCCTATGTCCCGAGTTTGCAGAGCTGGACTCTCACGTCTGTTAAGTGATCTCCCCGTTCGACTGTGCATCATCGATGCGATCAGGAGGATTGACGCGTGCCGGACCTCCTCGCCAGCAGCCACATCGTCGACGTCGCGCTGCTGATCGTTGCCGCGGAAGCCGCCCTGCTCGCCCTGTGGCGCCGCCGGGGCGGGCCGGGGCGGGGGCCGCTCCTCGTCAACCTCGCCTCGGGCGCCTGCCTGATGCTGGCCCTGCGAGCCGTGCTCGCGGGCGCGCCCGGATACTGGCTCGCCGCCGCGCTCGCGGGGGCGGGCGCCGCCCATGTCGCCGATCTCTGGCTGCGGCTTCGCTCCGCCGCCCCATAACCTCTTGGAGGAAGCCACATGCGTCGCAAGCCCGTCACCCGAGGACAGATCACGGCCCTGCTCGGCTCCAGCGCGCTCGCCCTCGCGGCCGGCACGGCGCTGGCGCAGCCGGCCACCTCCGACCTCGTCGAATAGGGCCGCTACCTCGCGACGGCCGGCGATTGCGTCGCCTGCCACACGGCGCCCGGCGGCAAGCCCTATGCGGGCGGGCTTTACATCACCTTCCCGGGCGGCATCGGCAAGCTCGCGACGCCGAACATCACTCCCGACAAGGAAACCGGCATCGGCAACTGGAGCGACGACGACTTCAGAAAGGCGATGCACCAGGGCATCACCAAGAACGGCAGCTATCTCTATCCGGCTTTTCCGTTCCCCTGGTACACCCGCCTGACCGACGACGACGTGCGGGCGGTCAAAGCCTACCTGTTCTCGCTCGAACCGGTGAACGCGCCGCGCAAGCCCGCCGACATCGCCTTCCCGTTCAGCATCCGCGACGGGCTGCTCGCCTGGCGCCTCGCCTTCTTCACGGAAGGGCGCTTCAAGCCCGATCCGAAGGCGAGCGAGGAGGTCAATCGCGGCGCCTACCTGGTCGAGGGGCCGGGCCATTGCGGCGCCTGCCACAACGGCAGCAAGCTCGTCGGGGCCTCGCAGTGGAGCGGCTATCTGGAGGGCGGCACCATCGACGGCTGGTACGCCCCGAACCTGTCGGGCGACGACAACCAGGGCCTCGGCAAGTGGAGCGAGGACCAGCTCTTCACCTATCTCAAGACCGGCGCCGCCCCGGGCCGCGCCGGCGTCGTCGCCGGGCCGATGCGCCAGGTGATCGAGGAGAGCCTGAGCAAGATGACCGACGGCGACGTGCGCGCCATCGCCGTCTATCTCAAGACGCTCGCACCCAAGCCGACCTACACGCCCGACGTGACGTCCGACTTCAAACAGGCCTCGACCGCGCCGGGCGCCGATACCTATCTCAACCGCTGCGTCGCCTGCCACCGGCCGGACGGCCAGGGCCAGCCCGGCGCGATCCCGCCCCTCGCCGGCAACGGCGCGGTGCTGGCCAAGGGCCCCGAGACGGTGATCCGGGTGATCCTCGGCGGCCTCGACGCCAAGGGCGAGTACGCCGCCATGCCGGCGGTCGGCGTCGGCATGTCCGATGCGGAGATCGCGGCGGTAACGAACTATGTCCGCCAGACCTTCGGCAACCAGGCCCCGCCGACCGCCGAGCCCGGACAGGTGGCGACGCTCAGGGCCGAGACGCAGACGATGCTCGCCGGCAACGCGCCCTGCGAGACGGTGAAGGACAGCACCTTGGCCGATGCGCTGAAAGCTGCGGATGCGGCGGGCCAGCTCAAGGACCTCAAGGCCGAGCAGATGCTGCCCCGCGTCGCCACCCTGCTCCCGGCCGTGCGCCAGGCCGCCCCGCAGGCCGACTCCGCCTCCCTCGTCAACGGGCTGACCGCCACCTACTGCCAGGCAGCCGACCGCAATGCGGCCGGGCTCGACTGGCCGACGGCGATCGGCACCTTCGCGGGCGTGGTCTATGGGCAGCTGAAAAATCCGAGCCGGGTGGAGAAGTAGGCTCCTACTCGAACCCTCCCCCACGGAACTCGGGCTCGCCCGAGTTCCGCATCTTTTTGCCCAAGTCGGGCAAGCCCGGCTCGGGATGGGGGAAGGTGCCCCACGGAGTGAGGCGGGAGAGGGGCAGCGCGACGCTGCTCCAGCCTGCACCCTTCATGACGCTCGCGATCTCTCCGGAAGCGGCGTCCCCTTTCCCGACCCCTGCCGACGCAGGGGCCACCCTCCCCCGCAGAGGGGGGAGGGCTTATGAGCGTCGATCGTCCATGAAATCACGACTACCGCGGATCCACCCCCTGGTGCGGCCGCGGTGCGCCGCCATGGTTGTCGGTGAAGCTCGAGCGCTCGCCGGTTTCCTTGGCGCGCTGGACGCGCATCCGCTGCCAGATCAGGAACAGGATGACCAGTGCGAAGGTCGTGAAGGCGAGCATGTAGATCAGACCGGAATCGCCCATGGCCGTTGCCTCCGGATTGCGCCCTCTTGGGGCAGGGTTGACGGGCGCACGGGCGGCGGACCGCTGTCGCACGTGTCAGTCCAACTCCCGAACCCCGGAATTCTACCGATGCGGCAAATCGTCGTGAGATGACGACAAGATCACGCCTGCCTCAGGGCGTCATGATTTGTTTTCGATCGCAGGCAATCGATTGGGCGTCATCGATCCTGGAGATGCGAGAAGGCCCCGGCTCCTCTCGGAGCCGGGGCCTTCCGCGTGACACTCCTGGAAGGCCGCCTCAGGGGGCCTTCGGCATCGGCCCTCCGGCGAGCTCGGGGTAGTCCTTGAGCATCTGGGCGCCGTTGAGGGGCTTCGCCAGGCCCTGGTGGCAGGTGGTGCAGTTGGCCTTCGGCGGGTCGCCCTCCGGCCCGAGCCGGGCCTCGGGCAGCACCGGCGTCAGCGGCTCGATGAAGTTGCCGTTGATGTCACGGACCATCCGGATGCCGTGCCAGGCGGTGACGCGTTTCGGGGTGCTCTCCTCCCAGGAGGAGAAGGCGCGGCTGTTGTGGCAGTAGGTGCAGTTGACCCCCAAGCCCTCCGACATGTGGATCATCAGGGCGTAGGTCCGCTCCGCAGTCTGGATCGGCTTCGAGGGGCTCGTCGGCAGGGCGGTACGGGCGGCGACCCGCACGGCGTTCTGGTCGATGTCCTTGTCGCCGAGCAGTTCCTTGTAGGGGTCGTAGTTGAGCGAGGTCAGGCCGGCCTCCGGCGCCGGGTGGTTCTGGCCACCGTCGCGGGCGGCGAAGCCTTGGGCGTGCGGCGGACCGGGATTGTTGTGCCAGACTGCCTGCGGCACCGGGTTGCCGCGGTGGCAGGTGTAGCAGGTCACGCCGGTCTCGCCGACATGGTTCTTCCAATCGGCGTTGATGTGCCGGACCATCCGGAGCATCGAGCGCGCCACCGTCTTCGCATAGACGCTGTCGTCGGCCATGTTCTCGACGTTGTGGCAATAGGCGCAGCCCTGCTCGGGCGCCACCCATTCGGTGATCGAGGCCATCACCCGGTTGAACTGGTCGGTCGAGAGGTCGGTCAGCACCTTGACGTTCTGGTAGGTCTGCGTCGCCGGCTCGCCCCCGGGCGGGGCGGGGTCCTGCGGCGCGGGCGCCGCGTTCTCCTCGAGCTTGGCCGCGAGGGTGCGGGGATTCTGCACCTGCACCATGCCGGTGCCGCGGAACCCCGTCTGCTCGGAGCGGACCGGGGGCCGGGTCCAGCCCGCGGTGCCGAACATCGCGCCGGTGAGCAGCACCGCCACCACGACGCCGAGAATCTGCAGGGCGAGCTTCATGGCGTGCCTCCCGGGTTGGCGAGCGGATCCACCACCGGGCCGTAGATCTGCGGATAATGCGGCGCGACGCCGTGCTTGACCGCCCAGAGGTACCAGTTGTCGACCACGGTGCCGGTCAGCAGGATGCCGATGCCGCCGGTCAGCGTCGTCAGGAACGCGAACCACCACAGCCAGCGATGGACCGATTCCATCGTGGCGTTGAAGCCCATCGTCCAGCGCCAGAACAGGGCGGCGCGCTCGGTCGCGGTGCCGCGATCGACGATCTGCTCGATCTCGCGCTCGCCGCCGTAGCGGCTCACCGCCAGGATGGTGGCGCCGTGCATGGCGAACAGCATCGTCGACCCGTACAGGAAGACGATCGAGAGCATGTGGAACGGGTTGTAGAACAGGTTGCCGTAGCGCAGCGAGAAGGCCGCGGTCCAGTCGAGATGCGGGAAGATGCCGAACGGCACCGCCTCGCTCCAGCTCCCCATCAGGATCGGCCGGATGAAGCCGAGCACCAGATAGAGCCAGATCGCCGAGGCGAAGGCCCAGGGCACGTGGTAGCCGAGTCGGAGCGCCCGGGCGCGGCGGAAGAGGCGGACCCACCACAGGATGATCGACGCGGTGAGGAAGAAGCCGGCGAGCAGCCACCAGCCGCCCTCGGCGAGCGGCGGCAGGATCGTGAGCCCGTATTCGGGTCGGGGCGGCTCGAGGGCGAGCCAGGGCAGCTGGCGGAGGAACTGGACCGGGTCCCAGTTCACCGAGGCCCACATGTTGAGGCCGATGATCTCGATGGCGATGAACCCACATGCCAGCGACATCGTGCCGAGGGTGCCGAGATAGATCGGTCCGATCTGGGCGTTGCCGACGAGGCCGGCCAGGTAGCTGAAGCCGCCCTTGCCGGCCCGGTTCTCGATGTCCGGGACCTCGACGCCGGCCTCCGGGTGGAGCGGGTGGACCTGAACCTGCGTGTAGATGTTCTGGTAATACCCCATGGCGGCGGATGCCTTCTGCAGGGTGACGACTCGCGAACGCGGGTGAGACTCAGCGCCAGACCGGCAGGCTCAGCCACCAGCCCCACCATTCGGGCCAGCCGCGGGTCCAGAATGGGCCGCTGATGACGATGCAGACCGCGCTCCAGAAACCCGCCGAGAGGGCGAGGAACAGGCCCAGGCGATGGATGCCGATCGTGCCGATCGAGTAGCCGATCGTGTCGCGGAAGTAGGTGTCCTCGTGCTCGGGCGTCTTCACCACCTCGCCCTTGCCGGGATTGGTCGAGGACAGGATCAGCGAGCCGTGCAGCGACAGCGCGAAGGTCGTCGTGAAGAAGAACGTCACGGCGAGCATGTGGGCCGGGTTGTAGTGGAAGTGGAGATACTGGTAGCCGACGTTCGAGACCCAGTCGAGGTGGCTGAGGATCCCGTACGGGAAGCCGTGACCCCAGGCCCCCATCAGCATCGGACGGACCACCACCAGGGTGACGTAGGCGAGGATCGCCACCGAGAAGGCGACCGGCACGTGGTAGCCGATGCCGAGCTTGCGGCAGATCTCGACCTCGCGCAGCGCCCAGGAGCCGAAGGACCCGACGGCGCAGAAGGTGATGATCTGCCACAGGCCGCCCTCTCGGAGCGGCGCAAGCGCCAGCCCGTATTTGAGGTCGGGCGGCGCGATGTTGATCTGCCAGACGTTCCAGGTCGGCCCCAGCGCCGCGCCCCAGACGATCAGGCCGGTGCCGAGCAGGGTGAAGAACAGGCCCGTGACCCCGAAGAAGCCGACGTAGAACGGCCCGACCCAGAAGTCGAACAGGTCGCCGCCGAGCAGAGTGCCGCCGCGGACCCGGTATTTGCGCTCAAAGTTCAGCATGGCCATGGCGCGGCCCTCCCCGTCCGCGAAAGCGTGGTGGCCGCGGGCGGGGCCTGATGCCCGTCCGCGGTGCGAGGGCGCCCCCGGAGGGGCGCGGTCCGCCGGCCGGTCAGGTCGGGAGGACGAGGCTGTGCGCGATCTCCGCCTTCTTCGCCGCCGGTCCCTCCAGCCAGTTGAACCGGTTGGTGCTGAGCAGGATGAAGTGGATGATCAGCGCGAGGACGAACAGGAAGGTGAAGAGCGCCACGAGCGTGCGGCGCGGGTCGAAGAGAAGCCAGACCTTGTGCATGGCGGGGAGTCCTTGCCTACGAGATGAAGGGCAGGATGCCGTGGGCGGCGACCTTCACGCCGTCCTCCAGCGCCGAATAGCCGTTCGGCCCCGGCAGCCACGGCCGCCACAGCCAGACGAGGAAGTGCGCGACGACCGCGATCGCCGTGAAGATGATGAAGCTGGTGACGAAGATGCCGTGGAACTCCTTCGCCTCCTCTTCGGTGAGTCCTGACAGTACGCTGGGTTTGTCCATGCCGTTGGCCATTGCCGAACCTCCGGATGCGGATCCGCGCGGGGGCCCCCGCGCGGGGTTGCCCGGCCGTGACGGTCGGGCGGTCTCTCCGCCGCCGGGGACGGCAGCGGAAACTCGGGCCCGAAGGGCCTCTGCCCGGGGAAGTCAGCCCGAGGGGCCTCACCCCGAAGGACTCGACCCAAGCGGCTCACCCCAAGCGGCTCACCCCATGAAGGCGAAGGGGATCGCCGAGAGCGCCATCGCCCGCGCCTCGCCGAAGACCGATCGCCGGGGCCCGAGGGCGGCGGGACCGGGGCGCAGGCGCTGGAGCAATGCGGCGACCAGGAAGACCGGGTAGGTCGCCGCCAGGATGGCCCGGAACTGGACCGCTTCCGAACGGGACCGCGAAACCGTGACGAACGGGCGGGACATGGTCTCGGCTCTCATGATCTCGGCTCTCCTCCCTGCCGCGGGATACCGCGCGGCGTCTCGATGACCGGCGCGGCGGTGGCCGCGCCGGATGGCTCTCGGCCGTCAGGCCGCGGCGAGCGCGGCGCGGGCGCGCTCGACGTCACGCTCGGTCACGCGCTCCGACCCGCCTCTCGTCGCCTCGCGCTCGGCGGCGTCGCGCAGGCGCTTGGCGAAGGAGATCCGCACCAGGACAGGGCTCGCCTCCACCGAGGCGTCGAGGCGCCGACGGGCCTCGTCGTCCCAGGGCAAGTCGCGGTGGGCGCGGGCCGGCGTCGCCTCGACGGCATCGAGGTCGCGCGACAGCGGCAGGATGTGGAAGAGCGCGTCGAACAGCGCGTTGCAGACCTCCTGCACCAGGTAGGTCGCGCCCGAGTAGCCCATGAACGGCGTTCCGGTATGGCGCCGCACCACGGCCCCGGGGAACGAGGCCGGGATGAACACCGCCCTCCCCCCGCTCTCGGCGAGATACAGGCGCTCGTTGTAGGAACCGAACAGGACGAGCGGCGGCGTCTCGCGGATGGCCTGTCGGACGGCCGCGTTGTCGGGCTTGGCGCCGGCCTTGCGCGAGACTGCGAACCGGCAGGGCAGGCCCATCTCGTCCTCGAGGAAGTGGCGCAGGCCCCGCGCATAAGTGTCGGTCGCCACCACCCCGAAGCTCGCCGAGGCGAAGAAGTCCTGCGTCACCGAGCGCCAGAGGTCCCAGAGAGGCTTCAGCGTCGTGTGCTTCTCGCGCTCGATGAACGGCTCGGGATCGAGGCTCAGGATCTCGCCGAGGGTGCGGAGGAACTTGGTCGTGCTGTGCACGCCGATCGGCGCCTGGAGGTAGGGCCGGTCGAGGGCTTCGCAGAGCAGCCGCCCGAACTCGCGGTAGAGACAGATATTGGCGTCGGCCTCGACGAGGCGCGGGATGTCGGCGAGGTGGGTGCCGAGCGGGAAGACCAGGTTCACCTCGGCGCCGATGCCCTCGACGAGGCGCCGGATCTCGGCGAGGTCGGAAGGCATGTTGAAGGTGCCGTAGGCCGGGCCGATCAGGTTGACCCGCGGCTTGACGCCGGGCGCGCGCTCCGGCCGCGGCGGGATCACGCCCTTCTTCGCGGCTCGCTTGGCGCCGTATTCGTGCCAGAGCCAGGACAGGGCGCGGTCGGCGGCCTGCCACTGATCCTCGTCGATGGTGCGAGGCAGGAAGCGCTGGAGGTTGGTGCCCTCGGGCGTGACGCCGCCGCCGATCATCTCGGCGATCGAGCCGGTGACGACGACGCTGGGCTGGGCCGGATCGAGCGTCGCATGGGCGCGGCGCATCGCCCCCTCGGTGCCGTGGCGGCCGAGCTCTTCCTCCGCCAGCCCCGTGACGACGATCGGCAGCTCGTGCGGCGGCAGCGCGTCGGTGTAGTGCAGCACCGAGGTCACCGGCAGGTTCTCGCAGCCCACCGGGCCGTCGATGACGACCTGGAGCCCCTTCACCGCGGTGAAGACGTAGACGGCGCCCCAGTAGCCACCGGCGCGGTCGTGATCGAGGACGAGCATCAGACCGTCTCCCCGATCGGCTTCTCGGGCGCAGGACGCCTCGGAGCGGCGCGCTTCTGCGGCACCTCCTCCCAGATTCCGGCGGCATGGCCGGTGCCGATTCCGGCGAAGAACGACCGCATCGCGTCGAACCGCTCGCGCTGCGCCATGGCGCCGTTCACCACCTGGGCCAGCGAGCCGGCGCCGGCGACGCCCATCAGCGGGCGGGCCGAGATCAGGTTGGTGAAGTAGAGCGCCGGGATCGCCCGCTCCTTGGCCTTCTGCACCACCGGGGTGGTGCCGATGGCGAGGTCCGGCCGGACCTCCTCGACCGCGGCGAGGTCCTGCTCCAGGGAGGCGCGGAACTGCACGTGGCAGCCACGCGCCTGGAGCCAGTCGCGGTCGGCCTCGGAATGCGGCGTGCGCGGGCAGGCGGTGCCGACGTAAGGAACCTCGGCGCCGCTCTCGACGAGGAGGCGGGCCACGAGCAGTTCCGAGCCCTCGTAACCGGTGAGCGTGATCCGCCCGCGGATCGGGTTGGCGTCGAGCGCGCCGCGGATCGCCGGCAGGAACCGGTTCTTGGCCGCCTCGACGGAGGCGCGGGCGACGCCGCAGGTGTCTCCCACCGCATCGAGCCAGGCGGCGGTGCCGTCGTGACCGACCGGTGCGGAACCGATCGCCGGCCGGCCCGCCGCCTCGAACTCGCGTAAGGACGCGGTGTAGAACGGGTGGATCGCCGCCACCGCCGCGCAATCGAGCGCTGCGTAGAGCTCGCGCCATTCCCGCGTCGGCACCACCGGCCCGGCACCGAGGCCGAGCGGTGCGAGGAGCGCGCCGATCTGGACCGGGTCGGCCGGGAACATCTCGCCGAGGAGCGCGACGGTCGGGCGCCCGTCGCGCCCTTGACGAGGCGCCGCGACGGGGCCCTGCTCCGCCTCGGCCCGCGCGACCTTCAGCATCGCGCCGGCGAGCACGTCCTTGGCCTCGGCATGGGTCGGCACGCCGAAGCCCGGAACGTCGATGCCGATGATCCGCACCCCGTCGATCTCCCGCGGCAGGAGCCGGAGCGGCACGCCGGAGGCGGTGGGCACGCAGAGGTTGATGACCACGACCGCATCGTGGAGCGCCGGATCGGCGGTGGCGTGCACCGCGTCGCGGATGTCCTCGAACAGCTTGCCGGTGACCAGGGTCTCGGAATTGAACGGGACGTAGCCGACGGTCCGCCGCGCGCCGTAGAAATGCGAGGTGAAGGTGAGGCCGTAGACGCAGCAGGCCGAGCCCGACAGGATCGTGGCGGTGCGGCGCATCCTGAGGCCCACCCGCAGCGAGCCGAAGGCCGGGCACATGCTCTGCGGCTGGTCGTGCGGGCCGACAGGATAGTCGCGCTTCAACGATTCCAGGGTCTCGCCCAGGCCGGCCGCCGCGGCGGCCTGGCGCATCGTCTCCTTGCCGGAGTGGCAGCCGAGGCCGTCCTGGCGCGTCGCCGCGAGGTTGACCGGCGCGTCGACCGGTTGGATGTCCGGGGGGGTTCTTGCCCGCAGGGCCGCGAGATCGAGGGAGGCGCCCATGGTCAGACCGCCTCGTAGACGACTTCGAGGGAGGGTTTCTGCACGACCGGGCGGCCGCGCATGTCGGCGTCGCTCGCCGGATCGAGCACCACGCCGCGCCCGACCGCCTCGCCCTTGAACAGGCCGAGCAGCGCGTCCTGCGAGAGCGGCGCCGGCCGGTGCGGCAGGGCACCCGCGACGTTCTCGGCGAGCTCGGCGAAGAGCGGGCCCCAGCGCCCGTCCGGCCGGCCGATGATCTCGTAATTCGCGCTCTTCCGGCGGATGTCGTCGTCGGCCGGGATCGAGGCGAGGATCGGGATGCCGGCGGCCTTGGCGAAGGCCTGCGCCTCGCCGGTGCCGTCATCCTTGTTGATGACGAGGCCGCCAACGCCGACATTGCCGCCGAGCTTGCGGAAATACTCCACCGCCGAGCAGACGTTGTTGGCGACGTAGAGCGATTGCAGGTCGTTCGAGCCGACGACGATGACCTTCTGGCACATGTCGCGGGCGATCGGCAGGCCGAAGCCGCCGCAGACCACGTCGCCGAGGAAGTCGAGCAGGACGTAGTCGAAGCCCCATTCGTGGAAGCCGAGCTTTTCCAACAGCTCGAAGCCGTGGATGATGCCGCGTCCGCCGCAGCCGCGGCCGACTTCCGGCCCGCCGAGCTCCATGGCGAAGACGCCGTCGCGCTTGAAGCAGACGTCGCCGATCGCCACCGGCTCGCCGGCGAGCTTGCGCTTGGTCGAGGTCTCGATGATCGTCGGACAGGCCCGGCCGCCGAACAGCAGCGAGGTGGTGTCGCTCTTCGGGTCGCAGCCGATCAGCAGCACCCGCTTGCCCTGCTGCGCCAGCATGTAGGACAGGTTGGCGAGGGTGAAGCTCTTGCCGATGCCGCCCTTGCCGTAGATCGCGATGATCTGCGTCTCGCGGGTCGCGGCGGTGGAAACGGGATCCGGCGGGATCGCGGCTTCGGCGCGCAGGATCGAGGCCTGGAGGGCGGCGCCGGTCAGTGAGGCGTTCATGGCTGGGCTCTCCAGTCGAGGACCATCTTGAGGCAGGCGGGTTCGCCGAAGGCGGTGCGGTAGGCTTGCGCCGCCTCCGCGGCCGGGCGGCGGTGTGTGACGAGGCCGGCGAGGGACAGGACGCCGCTCCCGGCGAGCGCCGCCACCGCGTCGAGGTCGCCGGGCTGCCACTGCGCCGCGACGCGGATCCGCGCCTCGCGCAGGAAGGCGGGCGGGAAGGCGAAGGAGAGCGGCGCCTCGTAGAAGCCCGCCAGCACCACCTCGCCGCCGGGCACGAGCCGGGCGATCAGGGTATCGAGGAGGCCGGCATCGCCGCTCGCGTCGAGGATGCGGGCGTATCGCGTCTCGTCCTGGGCCGGATCGACCACCGGGTAGTCCTCGGCGCCCTGGCGGCGGGCGGGGTCGCGCTCCCACACCACCGGATCGAGGCCGTCGATCCGCGCGAGGCGGGCCAGCAGCCGCCCGAGGGTACCGTGGCCGACGATGAGCTGGCGCCCGGATGCCGTGCTGCCGGCCAGCGCGTGCCGGGCGGTCGCGGCCAGGGCCAGCAGGATGCCCTGCTCACCGAGCGTCTCGGGGATCGGCCGCAGCCGGCTGCCGGCGGCGACGAGGTGCGAGGCCGCGCCGCCGAACAGCCCGCGGACCGGCCCGAAGCAGCGCGCGCCCGGCACGAACACCGTCTCGCCGACGCGGCGGCCGGATTCGGGGCCGGCCTCGACCACCCGGCCGACGGATTCGTAGCCCGGCACCAGCGGGTAGCCCATGCCGGGGAAGTCCGGCATCCGGCCTGACCAGAGCAGGCGCTCGGTGCCGGTGCTGATCCCGCTCCACGCGACCTCCACGGTCGCGTCGGCGGGGCCGGGTGCGTCGAGAGCGAGCCGGGCGAGGCCGAGCCGTTCGGGACGGTCGAGGATCACGGCCTGCGCGTGCATGCGGTACGGCCCCCCGCCTGTTGCGGAAAACTGCCGCTTCGAGCGGCATTCGTCATCTTAATTGGACATCGACGTGTGTCAACTTTGCTTTACACTTTTGACACGGATGATCGTTCACGGCGCGGTGGCGACGAGCAGGCGGACCAGCATCGGGCGACGGGTCCGGTGCTCGCGCACCCGTGCGAAGCCGGCCTCCGTCAGCATCGCGGACAGCTCCGTGGCCGTCCTCGGCCGGCCGCTGCCCATGGCGAGGAGGTAGAAGCCGAAATACGCGTCGCCGATCGGCTCGGCGCCGGGAGTGCCGGCCATCGGTTCGGCGAGCAGCAGCGTGCCGCCGGGGGGCAGGGCCGCGCGGGCCGCCCTCAGGAGGGCGAGGGCGGGACGATCGTCGTGATCGTGCACCACCCGCACCAGCGACACCGCGTCGGCCCCGGGCGGCAGTCCGTCGTGAAAGCTGCCGCCGCTTGCCGTGGCGCGTCCCGCCAACCCTTCCGCGGCGAAGCGGCGCTCGGCGCGGGCCGCCACCGGCGGCAGGTCGAAGAGCGTGACGTGCAAGCGCGGGGCGCTCCGTGCCGCCTCGACCGCGAAGGCGCCCTCGCCGCCGCCGACATCGAGGAGATGGGCGTGGCGGGCGAGCGGATAGGCGTCGAGGATGTCGCGGGCGACCAGCGCCTGCGAGGCGCCCATCAGGGCGCCGTAGGGCGCCACCGCGGCCTCGTCGACGGTGGCCGGATCGGCCGCGCCCGCATAGGCCCAATAGCCCGAGAGCCGTGTCGGCGTGAGCGTGCCGCGCAGGAGCGCCACGGGGTCGCGCAGGTCGTCGTAGAGCATGGCGTGGTGGGCCACCATCGCGGCGACGGAGGGGTTGCCGAGCAACGCCGCGCCGAGATCGCCGAGGGCGAAGCGCCCGTCCGGCAAGGCGGTCAGGAGGCCCAGGGAGGCGGCGGCGCGCAGCAGGCAGAGCGCCCGGTCCGGCGGCAGGTCGAGGCGGCGGGCGAGCTCCTCCGGGGCGAGCGGGCCGTCAGCGAGGATCCGGAACAGGTCGAGCCGCAAGGACGCGGCGAGCACCTGCGCGTAGACGAAGCCGGCGCAGAGATCGAACAAAGCCCGCGCGTTGCGGCGCGCGATGCCGCGGGTGGGCGGGAAGGCGGCGGCGAAGCGCTGGAAGGGCGGGCTGGCGATCAGGCGGTGGCGCCAGGCGAGGAGGCGGTCGCGCCAGGGAGGGGGAGCGACAGGGGTCGCCGGAAGGGCCTGCGGGCCGGGCTTCATGACCCTCCCCCCCCCTGCGGGGGAGGGTGGCCTGCGAAGCAGGCCGGGAGAGGGGACGCCGCGTCCGGAGGGATCGCGCGCGCGATGAAGGGCGCTACCTGGATCAGCGTCGCGCTGCCCCTCTCCCGCCCCGCGCACGAGTGCTTCGCACTCGCCGCGGGGCACCCTCCTCCGCAGAGGGGGGAGGGTTCGGGAGCGAGCCACCCCGGCCATCGCCTTCACGCCACCACCAGGCTCTGCGCCAGCCGCGCCGGCAGGAAGAGCCGGGTCTGGGCCAGGATCTCCTCGCGCAACGCCGCGACGCCGGGGCAGTCGGGGATCACCGCCATCGCCTCGTGGGCGAGGTCGGAGAGGCGGCGCAGGGCCCCGTCCATGCCAAGCAGCGCCGCCGCGTTGGGCCGCCCGAGGGTGACGTCGCGCCCGACCGGCTTGCCGATCTCCTCCTGCCGGCAGGCGACGTCGCGCAGGTCGTCGGCGACCTGGTAGGCCTCGCCGAGATACTCGCCGAGGAGCCGCCAGCCCATCGGCTCGACCCCGGCGGCGGCCGCGCCCGTCACGGTGGCGGCGGCGAAGAGGGCGCCGGTCTTGGCCTGCTGGTAGACCGAGAGCCCGACCTGCGGCTCGGATTCCCAGGCCTGCCCCGCCACGATTCCGGCGGGCGAGCCCACCGCCCGGGCCACCAGCCCGACGAGGGCGGCAAGCCGCGTCGGGGTCCTGGCCGCGCCGCGGGCGAGGGTCTCGAAGGCCAGCACGATCAGGGCGTCTCCGGTCAGGAGCGCCACCGGCTCGCCATAGGCGACGTGGACCGTCGGCTTCTGGCGCCGAAGCGCCGCGTCGTCGAAGCAGGGCAGGTCGTCATGGACCAGCGAGGCGCAGTGCAGCAGCTCGATGGCGGCCGCCGCGGCGTCGGCCGCCGCCGGGTCGTCGTCGCCGCAGGCGCGGGCGACCGCGAGGCAGAGCCGCGGCCGGATCCGGTGGCCGCCCGGGAAGACCGCGTAGCGAATCGCCTCGGCGAGGCGCGGCGGCGCACCCGGCGCCTCCGCGTAGGACACCGCCACGTCCAGCGCCTGCTCGATGCGCCGCCCGTCGTCCCTGGTTCCCACCATCATGACGCCTCTCCCGGATGTCATTTCGTTTGAACATCTCAGACTGTCAATTTAGATTGACACTGTTCAGGCTGGAGATCAACGGCGTGGCGGACGAGCACGTGGTGGTGATCGGGGCGGGAATCGGCGGGCTCGTCGCCACGCTGAAACTCGCCGCCGCCGGCCAGCCGGTGACGCTGGTCGAGAAGGCCGGCGCCCCGGGCGGCAAGATGCGCCGGGTCGCGGCGGGGCCGCTCGCGGTCGAGGCCGGGCCGACGGTCTTCACCATGCGCTGGGTCTTCGAGGAGATTTTTTCCGAGTGCGGCGCCGATCTCGCCTCCCGCGTCGCCCTCACCCCGGCGGCGGTGCTGGCCCGCCACGCCTGGAGCGGAACCGAGCGGCTCGATCTCTTCGCCGATCCCGCCCGGTCCGAGGCCGCCATCGCGGACTTCGCCGGCCCGCGCGAGGCGGAGGGGTTTCGCCGGTTCCGCACCCGGGCGGCGGAGATCTACCGCGCCCTCGAAGGCCCCTTCATCCGCGGCCAGCGGCCGAGCCCCGTCGACCTCGCGGTGCGGGCCGGGCCCTGGGGCTTGGGCGGGCTGATGCGGATCCAGCCCTTCACCACCCTGTGGACCGCGCTCTGCGAGCATTTTCGCGATCCGCGCCTGCGCCAGCTCTTCGGCCGCTACGCCACCTATTGCGGCTCCTCGCCCTTTTCCGCCCCCGCGACGCTGATGCTCGTCGCCCATGTCGAGATGGAGGGGGTCTGGACCGTCGCGGGCGGACTGTCGCGGCTCGCCGCCGCCGTCGCGGAGCTGGCCGCCGAGCACGGCGCTGTCTTACGCTACGGCGTGGCGGCGACGGACATCGTCGTCGCGGGCGGGCGCGTCACCGCCGTCACGCTCGACACCGGCGAGCGGCTGCCGGCGACCCGGGTGGTGGCCAATGCCGATGCGGCGGCCCTCGCCGACGGGCTGTTCGGCAAGGAACCCGCCCGGGCGGTCGATCCGGTGCCGGCGGGCGAGCGCTCGCTCTCGGCCGTCACCTTCGCGGTGGCGGGCCTCCCCAAGGGCTTCGACCTCGTGCGCCACAACGTGTTCTTCTCGCCCGACTCCGCGGCCGAGTTCGCCGACCTGACCCGGGCCGGCCGCCTGCCGCGGGATCCCACCGTCTATGTCTGCGCGCAGGACCGGCACGACGATGGGGTGCCGGCGCAGTCTCCGGAAGCCCTGCTCTGCCTCGTCAACGCGCCCGCCCGCGGCGCCGCCTTCCCCTCCGAGGAGATCGCCCGATGCCACGACACGATGATCCGGCGGCTCTCCGCCTGCGGCCTGACGATCAGCGAGACGGCGCGGAACGTGACGACGCCGGCGGAGTTCGAGGCGCTGTTCCCGGCGACGGGCGGGGCGCTCTACGGCCGGGCCTCGCACGGCTGGATGGCGTCGTTCCGCCGGCCGGGGGCGCGCACGCGGCTGCCGGGCCTCTACCTCGCGGGGGGCAGCGTCCATCCGGGGCCGGGCGTGCCGATGGCGGCGCAATCGGGCCGGCTCGCGGCGGCGAGCGTGCTCCGGGACCTCGGTTCGACCTGACCGTTCCGCCCGGCGGCTATGCCTGGTGGTACGTCGACGGCGTCAGCGACGACGGGCGGCACGGGATCACGGTCATCGCGTTCCTCGGCAGCGTGTTCTCGCCCTACTACGCCTGGAGCGGGCGCAAGGACCCGATCGACCACTCGGCCGTCAACGTGGTGCTCTATGGCCGGCCCAAGGCCTGGGCGATGACCGAGCGCCGCCGCGGCAGCGTCGCCCGCGACGCGACCTCCCTCGCCATCGGGCCGAGCGCGCTGCACTGGGACGGCACCGTGCTGACCATCCGGGTCGACGAGGTGACGAGCCCCCTGCCCTCGCGGCTCTCCGGCACCATCCGGGTGCGGCCGGCCGGGATCACACCCGGCCCCTTCACCCTCGACGCGGAGGGGCGCCACCGCTGGTGGCCGCTCGCGCCCTCCTCGCGGATCGAGGTGGCGCTCGACCGGCCGTCCCTGCGCTGGAACGGCCACGCCTATTTCGACACCAACGACGGCGACGTGCCGCTCGAGGACTCGTTCCGGAGCTGGACCTGGTCGCGCTCGACGCTCTCGCACGGCGCGGCGATCCTCTACGACGTGCTCCGCCGCGACGGCAGCCGCCAGAATTTGTCCCTGCGCTTCGACCCGGACGGCACGCCGCGCGCGATCGAGCCGCCCGGTCCGGCCGCCCTGCCGCCGACGCTCTGGCGCCTGCCCCGGGCCACCCGCAGCGACGACGGTCGAGCCTCGGTGGTGCGCCGGTTCGAGGACGCGCCGTTCTATTCCCGCTCGCTGCTCTCGGCGCGGATCTGCGGCGAGGCGGTGCAGCCGGTCCACGAGGCCCTCGACCTCGACCGGTTCACGAACCCGCTGGTGCGCCTGATGCTGCCGTTCCGCATGCCCAGGACGCTGCGTTGACCTCTCCCTGCGCTGGCCCCCCCGCGCTGACCCCGACCGACCCGCCACGCCCCGGAGACAGCCATGGTCGAGCCCGCGAAACTGGAGAAGGCCGAGGAGGAAGGCGGGCGCCTGACGCGGCTCTCCGCCTTCGTCTTCCTGCACACCGAGCACGCGATCTACGCCGCGCTCGGGGTGCTCCTGGCGCTCACCGCCGTGATGGCGCTGGTCGATGCCGCCGGCATGACGGTCAAGGCGATCTCGTCGGTGGGCGCCGCCGCGCAGCTCCTCGACGTGGTCGACCGGCTGCTGTTCCTGCTGATGCTGGTCGAGATCCTGCACACCGTGCGGGTGTCGATGCGCTCGGGGCGGCTGACCTGCGAGCCGTTCCTCATCGTCGGGCTGATCGCCTCGATCCGGCGCGTCCTCGTCCTCACCCTGCAGACCGCCGAGCAGATGCACGAAGCGGCCTGGACTCCGCAGAAGGAGGCGCTGTTCCGTGCCTCGATGATCGAGCTCGGCGTCCTCGCCGGGCTGATCCTGGTGATGGTGGTGTCGATCTTCCTGCTCCACCGCGCCCGGGACACTGACGAGCCGGCCGGGGCCGAGTAGGCCGCGGTTCTCGTCGCGCACCGGCGTGCAACCCCCGCCGGCCGCGCGGCATTGATGGGGTTGAACGTGGCACACCCGAAAGGAGGCTCGTGATGGGCTTGCTGTTCTTCCTGGTCTTCGTCTGTCCGTGGATCGCGGTGGCGTTCCTCTCCAGCCGCGGCACGCTGGTGAAGCCGAAGCCCTATTGAGGCACGACTGGGCGGGACGCCGGCCGGCTCCCGGCCGGCGTCCCGCAATCAGCCGTTGCGCAGGAGCCGCCGCCACCAGGCGGGCCGTCCCGCGGCCTGACGCTGGGCGTGTTCGTCTTCGGCCTCCCGCTTGAGGCGGTGGATCAGGGGGTTGCACGCCTCCTGGTCGGCGATGAGGGCCGAGGCGGGCGCCGACGGGATCCGGTGCCGCGCCCGATAGGCCCCGGCGTCGAAGTTGGGCGACGCATCCAGGTCCCGCCGCGCGCCGTGGCGGAGGAGATGCGCGAAGGCGTCGCGGTTGGGGCCGATCTCGGCGCCGTAGCGCTCCAGGTAGAACGCGATGTCGAACAGCGCGTTCGGCGCGTAAAGCTGGCTGCGGCGATGGGTGAGGTAGTGCCGCAACGCCGAGGTGCCGGGCGCCAGGCCATAGGTGCGGGCGTACCAGGCCGGATCGAAGGTGCAGGCCGGCCGGAAGCCTGCCCGCTCGCCGATCCGGATGTAGTGGCAGACCGGGTTCACGCCCTCGGGATTCCCGCCGAGATAGAGCGCCGCGTACCAGGCCGGATCGAGGTAGAGATTCGGGCGCCGGCCCTCGCGGGCGCCGAACCGGCAGAAATGCACCAGCGGATCACACCCATCCGCCACGACGTCGGGCGATTCGAGCAGGTAGTAATTGACGTCGAACAGGCCCGAGCCTGCGATGAGCGTGTGGTCGCGGGACTGGGTCATGGCGGGGGCGCGGGGCGGGATCGTCTCTGCCGGAGGGGCTGACGGGTTCGAACGACGGGGGCATCCCCGATGGCGGGCGCAGGGATGTCGGGGAAAGAAGAGGCTCGGGTTCCGCAACGACCCAGAACCGTCGAGCTGCGCAGCTCGCCATCGGTGCTTTATCCTGAGGCCGAGCCACCCTCACCCCTCCCCCTCCCCCACACGGGAGAGGGGATCTCGCGCTTGATTCAAAAAGGAATTTTTCTTTGGACAGACCTGCGCCCGCGGCGCGCCGGGGTGGGGCGCCGCAGGCCGGGTTCGTCGGGGCGGCCGGCGCGGCTCAGGCCCGCCGCAGGAAACGCGCGAGGAGCGAGCGCTCCGGCTTTGCCGCGGCCTGGACCTGGGACTCCGCCGGGGATTTGGCCTCGGCCCGGGACTCGGCCTCCTGCGTGGCGAGCCGCGCCCGGACGCGGTCGAGGACCGGGCCGTGGAGGACGACCGGCGCACAGGCCAGTTCCAGGTTCAGCGCCACCGCCACGAAGTCCGGATGCAGGCTGACCGGGCCGTCATGGTTGGCGAAGGTCGCCCGGTTGCCGCAGTCCAGGTAGCTCTCGGCGGGCAGGCCCTCCGCCACCAGCACGTCGTGCACCGGTAGCTCGACATGGTGGTAGACGATCTCCGGCAGGGCGAGCGGCGCGATCGAGGTGCCGTTGACGAGGGCGCTCGCCGGGATCAGCACGCCGTCCAGAAAGAGGGCGTGGCCGGGCGAGACGACGAGGTCGCGGCGCGGCAGGCCCGGGCCGAAGGCACTGGCGGCGATCCGGACCGGCCGGGCCCGCTCGGGCCGCGGGTGACGGCGCAGGTCCACCGGCCGGTGGCCGACCCAGCGGATGCGCACCGTCTCCCCGGAGGCCGTGAGCACGGCGTCGCCGGGCTGCAGGGTCTCGACCGGGCGTTCTCCTTGCGGCGTCAGGATCAGCGTTCCTGCCGCGAAGCAGTCGATCGTCCCCGTCGCGCCGGTCGGACCGGTCGGGCCCATGGCGCCGGTCGGGCCCATGGCGCCGGTCGGGCCCATGGCGCCGGTCGGGCCCATGGCGCCGGTCGGGCCCGTGGCTCCTCCCGGACCGACCGGGCCCGTCGCGCCTGTTGCGCCGACGGAACCCGTCGCGCCGGCGGGGCCGGTCGCCCCCGTGGAACCGGCAGCTCCGGTCGCCCCCGGAGCGCCGGTCGCACCTGCAGCACCCGTGCCGCCGGCAGCGCCCGTGGCACCAGCAGCGCCGGTCGCACCCGTGGCACCTGCCGCACCCGTCGCGCCGGCGGCCCCGGTTGCGCCCGTGGCACCTGCCGCACCCGTCGCGCCGGCGGCACCCGTCGCCCCGGCGGCGCCGGTGGCACCAGCAGCGCCGGTCGCACCCGTGGCACCTGCCGCACCCGTGGCACCGGCCGCCCCGGTGGCGCCCGTGGCACCGGCCGCCCCGGTGGCGCCCGTGGCACCAGCAGCTCCGGTGGCGCCCGTGGCACCAGCAGCTCCGGTGGCGCCCGTGGCACCAGCAGCTCCGGTGGCGCCCGTCTCGCCAGCGCCGGTCGCACCCGTGGCACCGGTCGCGCCGGCCGCCCCCGTCGCGCCCGTGCCGCCGACAGCACCGGTGGCGCCCGTCGCGCCCGTGGCACCGGCTCCGGTCGCACCCGTAGCACCGGTCGCGCCGACCGCCCCCGTCGCGCCCGTGGCGCCCTCTGCACCGGTGGCACCCGTGGCGCCGGCCCCGGTCGCCCCCGTGGCGCCGGTCGCCCCTGTCGCCCCTGTGGCGCCGGTCGCACCCGTAGCACCTGTCGCGCCGGCGCCGGTCGCGCCTGTCGCGCCGGTGGACCCCGTCGCACCGGTGGCACCTGTCGCACCGGTCGCGCCTGTCGTGCCGGTGGCACCCGTCGCGCCAGCGCCGGTGGCACCTGTCGCGCCGGTGGCACCTGTCGCACCGGTGGCGCCGGTCGCTCCCGTGGCACCCGTCGCGCCGGCCCCGGTCGCACCCGTGGCACCCGTCTCACCTGTTGCGCCGGTCGCGCCTGTCGTGCCGGTGGCACCCGTCGCGCCGGCACCGGTCGCGCCCGTGGCGCCTGTCTCACCGGTCGCGCCGGTGGCGCCCGTGGCACCCGTCGCGCCGGCCCCGGTCGCACCCGTGGCGCCCGTCTCACCGGTCGCGCCGGTGGCGCCCGTGGCACCCGTCGCGCCGGCCCCGGTCGCACCCGTGGCGCCCGTCGCGCCGGTGGCACCCGTGGCGCCGGTGGCGCCCGTCTCACCGGCCCCGGTCGCGCCGGTGGCGCCGGTCGCGCCCGTGGCACCGGTCGGACCGGCGGGACCGGTCGCGCCCATCGGGCCGGTCGTCACGTCCGTAACGTTGGCGTCGAGCGTGTTGGATCCCGTGGTCGTTGCGCCGGATCCGACTGCGTCGGTGAATGTGGTGTTGTTCCCGCCTTCAGCAGCTGTGAAATTGGATGACGTCACCGCGGGATTGTTCTCATCCGCAAGATAATTGAAACTAAACGAATAAGATGGACCGCCTCCAGAAGCCTGTCCATACGTCGTTCCAATATATTTCGTCGAATCTACTGATAATCCATAGTAAAAATCGATGGGATTAGCAGATCCAGTAGTAGATCCTGTCAGTGTCAGAAGTTTCAACGCCATGGCCTTGCCTCGAAATACGAATGGGGCGGACCATCGCCGCTGACGCAGATGGCGTAGCCCAGTCATGCCTATCGGAGGCCAAAATGCCGACAGGGCGCACATTGCGATAGGGGAAAATGTCTTCTCTATCAGGAATAATCCGCAAATTTCCGGAACGGTGTCATTTTTGCACTGCGTTCGTCCTCATGATATAACAATTGTGAGCTGTCTTCTTCAATGCAAATACAATAAAAATGACTTTTATTACTGTTTTTATTTATTTATCTAGGTAATGTACATAATATTTGTCATTTGCGATCGGTATAATTGCGATTATGTCGCGAATTTCAGGATGGCGCCCGAAATCCCCAGACCAACGACTTCCCGAGCGGCCGAGCCATCTCGCCTGGGCGCGGCTGCGAGGGGGCACCGACGAAGCTCGGCGCGAGAGAGATTAACGGGGGCATCCGGACATCCATCCGCGGGGTGTTTTGGTGCCCCCGGGCCTCATCGAAGGCACGGGCCCCGGCGCCGCCCCGTCAGGGATCATCGTATAGGCCGGTCAACCGCGCCGGTTCATCACGATCAAGCGGCGCTCCATGTCCCTGAGTTTTTCGTTAGTTTTTTGTCATATCGTAATCTGACGCATCGCACAGGTTCTAGCGCGAACAGAAATACCGTGAAAATCTCATTTTCAAATTCCACCTTGCATGATCGAGGCACTTCCGACTATTGCTTGAAGCGCCAGACGAATCGATCATCGAGTGATGATCGATATTTTTCGTCATTTATGGCCGTCGTAACCCGTCGAAGGATCCTGCATCATGGAACCAATGCTCGGTATGATCTTCATGATTCCCTTCGAATGGGCGCCTGTAGGCTACATGAAGTGCCAAGGTCAGGTCGTAGAAACCCGCCAATACCAAGCGCTGCTCTCACTCATCGGCAATCTCTACGGCGGCGACCAAAGCCAGGGAACGTTCGGCCTGCCGAACCTGTCCGGCCGCACCGCGATCGGGACCGGCAAATCCACGTTGAGCAGCACCGTCTACAATCTGGCGAGGCAGTACGGGACCGAGAGCACCGTGCTCAACGTGGCCAACCTGCCGCTCCACACCCATACGGCGACGTTCACGGCGACGACGGGGCCCCTGCCGGTCACCATCCCGGGGACGACCGGCGACCTGGCGGTCAAGGTGAACGCCTCGACCGTGGCCGGGACGGCGGGCGCGCCGTCGACGACCACCATGCTGGCCGCGGGAACCGGTGCTGCGGTCAAGAACTACGGCACCGTCCCCCCCGCCGCGAACATCACCGCGCTCGCCACCGAGTCGGTCACGGTGACCGGCACGCCCACGATCCCGCAGAAGGACGTGACCATCAACACGGTGACGGGCGGCAGCGTGACGATCGCCGCGTCGGGCGGCGGCACGGGGTTCCCCAGCTTCCAGCCCTCGCTCGCCCTCACCTTCCTGATCGCCGTGACGGGCATCTACCCGGACCGCCCGTGACCGCGGCCCTCGACACCCTGTCCGCCGCGCTCTTCGCCCCTGTCCAGGGCGAGGCGTTCACGCTGCACGGCGCGGACGGGCCGGTCGTGGCCACGATCCTGGCGCGCTGCGACGAGCATCCCCGCACCACCATGCCGGGAAGCGACCGCACGGCGTTCAGCCTCGTCTTCTCCTGCCCCGCGGAGGCCGTCGGCGCCTTCGCGGGCGGCCACTGCCTGGTCTCGCACCCGGCCCTCGGCACGGTCGGGCCGCTCTATCTCGAGCGCATCCTGCCCACCGGGCTGCCGCCGGGCCACGCCGCCTTCCAGGCGGTGTTCAACTGACGGCGGCGGGCGGCCCGCGCCTCCCCGCAGGCGCGGGCCGCCTTCCTCGCCGCCCGCTTCGACAGGACATCCGCCGCATGGCCGCCCCTTCCGGTTCCCTCCCGCTCTTCGGCGGACTGGGCTTGCGCCCGCCCCGCCCGTCCGACCAGGCCTTCCTGCTCCAGCTCTTCGTGGAATCGCGACCCTGGCTCTCCCTGGCGGGGGACGACCGCGACATGCTCCAGGCGCTCTACGAGCAGCAATACGCGGCTCTGCGGGCGGGGCTGGAGACGGCGTATCCCGAGCATCTCGACTTCATCCTCGAGCGGACCGGGCAGGCGGTCGGCCGCGTCGTCATCGATCTCGGCCGGGCCGATTGGCGCCTCTCCGAGCTTCAGGTCGCGGCCGCGGCCCGCGGCAAGGGCATCGGCACCGATCTCGTCCGCAGCCTGCAGGCGGCGGCCGAACGGGTGCGCCTGCCGATCACCCTGTCCACCCCGATGGTCGGCGCCACGGACGGGCGGGCCCTGTACGAGCGCCTGGGCTTCCGGGTCACGGCGGTGCGCCCGCCGCATTACGCGATGGCGTGGTCCCCGCCGGGCGTGCCCCTGCCGCCCGCCGCCGGGGCGGGCCTCGTCGCCGGGTGAGGCGCCAGGGATTGCGCGGCTGCGCCGGCGCGGGACCTTGACATCGCCCCCGGGCCGCCGATGCTCCCGGGTGCGAGACATCGGGGAGGCGGGACTCAGAATGGACTGGGCAGCGGCGGCCTATCGGGCGCGCCGGCAGATCCGGGTCCGGGCGCGGGTGGTCCCGGAGAATCGCTCCCTCGCGCTGATCGATGCCTTCGCGGCGCAGGGCACGATGAGTCCGGCCGCGCTGCGGGCGCACGGCCCGGCGGATGGTCCCGCGACCATCCTGAGCCTCGTGACGATCGCCGTCCACGGACGAGGCCACCTGCCGGCGGTGAACGGCTGGTACCGGCGGGAGGGGGTGGATTTCGTCGTCCATCCGGGCTTCGCCGTGGCCTGGGCGGCGGCACGGTCCTGCGACGCGCCGCTCGCCGCGGGCGCCGGCGGATGAGCCTGCGCGACCGCTACGAGGCCGCGGTGCGTGGCCTGGCCGAGCGCGCCGCCGCCCTGAGGCGCGAGGGCCTGTCGCCCGAAGCCATCGCCCGGGACGTGCACGCCGAGAGGCGGCGCCTCGCCGTCCATTACAAGAGCCTGACGCCGGAGCCGTACCGCAGCCGCATCGCCGCGCGGACGATCCGGGTCTACGGCAACCCGGACGGCCCCTCGATCGACTTCCTGCGGGCCCGGGGCAAGACCTGGGAGGCGATCATCGCGGGCGCCACCCGCCCGGGTCCCCCGGTCGGCCTGGAGGCGGAGGAGAGCTGACGATCCCGCTCAGGCGCTCCCCGGGGATGTGGCCGGGGGCCTTGTCAGATCGCGACGGGACCGGGCGGCGCCCTCGGCAGGCTTGCCACAACGCAGGCCTGCCGAAGTTCTTGCCTTGTCGCGGACTTGCATCGCGAACCCGGCAACCGCCTTGGCGAAATCGGCTTAGCGATACGCCGCCGCGATGCCGAGGAAATCCTCGGCCTTCAGGCTCGCCCCGCCGACCAGCGCCCCGTCGACATTGGCGACGCCCATCAGCTCGGCGGCGTTCGACGGCTTCACCGAACCGCCATAGAGGATCCGCACCTTGGCCCCCTCGGCACCGAGCCGGCTCGCGAGCTCCTGCCGGATCAGGGCGTGCACCGCGGCGACGTCGTCCACCGTCGGGGTCAGCCCGGTGCCGATCGCCCAGACCGGCTCGTAGGCGATCACCGTGTCGGCCGCGGTGGCGCCGTCGGGCAGCGAGCCGGCGAGCTGGCCGCGCACGACCTCCAGGGTCCGGCCGGCCTCGCGCTCCGCGCGGGTCTCGCCGACGCAGATGATCGCCTTCAGCCCGGCGCGGCGGGCGGCGAGCGCCTTGGCACGGATCTCGGCGTCGCTCTCGTGGTGACGGGCCCGGCGCTCGGAATGGCCGACGATCGTGTAGGTGGCGCCGAGATCGGCCAGCATCTCGGCCGAGACGTCGCCCGTATAGGCGCCGCTGGCCTCGTCATGCACGTCCTGGCCGCCGACCTGCACGGCCGAGCCCTTCAGCGCCGCGGCCGCCGCGCCGACCAGGGTCGCGGGCGGGCAGACCAGCACGTCGATCCGCTGCGCCAACCCCGCATCGAGGCCGTCGCGGACGGCCTCGGCCACCGCCAGCGAGGCCCGGAGGCCGTTCATCTTCCAGTTGCCCGCCACCAGCGGGCGCGGCCGTTCGGTCGTCATGTGTCTCCCCCGATCTTGAACAAGCGATCCCGGACAGGCGATCTCGGACAAGCGTTGCCGGGTAACAGGTCCGCCACCGGGCGGCAAACGGCGGGGGCGCCGCTCTTTGCCTTGCGGCGCTTATGCGGTATCGCGGCCGGATCCGGGCGTCCCCCCGCGGGAGGCGCCCGCAGGATGTCTTAGACGGGTTTCTTCGAGGATCGCGATGCTCCAGGGGTTCCGCGCCGCCAGCCAGAGCTGGCTCGGCAAGATCGTGGTCACGGTGGTGTTCGGCCTCCTGATCGCGGGCCTCGCCATCTTCGGCATTGGCGACATCTTCCGCGGGGGCGGCAGCAACGCGGTCGCGACCGTCGGCAGCACGCAGATCCCGGCCGAAGCCCTGCGCACCGCCTACCAGAACCAGCTCCAGCGCCTGTCGCGCCAGAGCCGCCGGCCGATCACGCCGGACCAGGCCCGGGCGCTCGGCCTCGACCGGCAGGTGCTCGCCCAGCTCATCACCGAGGCCTCCCTCGACCAGAAGACGAAGGACCTCGGGCTTCGCATCCCCGATTCCGCGGTGGTGCGGCTGATCCAGGAGGAGCCGGCCTTCAAGGGCCCGAACGGCGCCTTCGACGTCGCCACCTTCCGCGATACGCTGCGCCAGGCCGGCCTGACCGAGCAGGGCTTCGTGCAGGAGCAGCGCGCGGTGGCCGCCCGCCTCCAGCTCGCCGACGCGATCACCGCCGAATTGCCGGTGCCGCTCGCCGCCCGCGAGGCGATCCACCGCTACACCGCCGAGCGCCGGGCCGCGTCCTACTTCACCCTGCCGGATTCGGCCGCGGGCGAGATCCCGGCCCCGACCGACGAGGAGGTGAACACCTTCTACACCGAGCGCAAGAGCGCGTTCCGGGCCCCCGAATATCGCAGCGTCAACCTGCTCGTCCTCGATCCGGCGACGCTGGCCAAGCCCGACGCCGTGCCGGAAGCCGAGGCCCGCGCCCGCTACGAATCCGAGAGGAGCCGCTTCGGCACGCCCGAGAAGCGGTCGATCCAGCAGATCGTCTTCCCGAACGACGCCGATGCGGCGGCGGCCCTCGCCCGCATCCGCAGCAACGAGGTCACCTTCGACCAGGTCGCCACGGAGCGCGGCCTCGACGCCAAGGCGCTCGATCTCGGCACCTTCGCCAAGTCCGAGCTGTTCGACCCGGCCGTCGCGGAGGCCGCCTTCGCGGCCGAGCCGAACGCGGTGAGCGAGCCGGTCAAGGGCCGGTTCGGCACGGTGCTCCTGCGGGTGACCGCCGTGCAGCCCGGCGCCCGCAAGCCGTTCGAGGAGGTGGCGGGCGAGGTCCGGTCCGAGGTCGCCCTCGACAAGGCCCGGGACGGGCTGGAGAAGGTCCACGACGCGATCGAGGACCAGCGCGCCGGCGCCAAGCCGCTGGCCGACATCGCCCGCGAGCAGGGCCTCGCCCTCGTCACGGTGCCGGCCGTCGACGCGCAGGGCCGCGACCCGCAGGGCAAGCCGGTCGACGCGATCCCCGACAAGGACGCGACCCTCGCGGCGATCGTCCGCAGCGACATGGGCGCCGACAACGAGGCCCTGCGCACCCGCTCCGGCGGCTATGTCTGGTACGACGTGACCAAGATCGACCCGGCCCACGACAAGCCGCTGGCGGAGGTCCGCGACGCCGTGGTGGCGCAGTGGAAGGCCGACGAGGTCTCGCGCCGGCTCGCCGCCAAGGCCCGCGAGGCGACCGAGCGGCTCGACAAGGGCGAGGCGATCGAGGATGTGGCGAAGTCCCTCGGCCAGGAGGCCAGGACCGCGACCGACATCGCCCGCGGCCGTGGCCGCGATGGCCTCACCACCGAGAGCGTCGCCCGCCTGTTCGCGACGCCGGTCGCCAAGTCGGGCACGGCCTCGGGCGAGGGGACGGCCCGGGTGGTGTTCCGGGTGACGAGCGCCACGGTGCCGGCCTTCGTGCCGACCGCCCAGGGCGCGGTCGCCGTGGAGGGGCAGTACCGCACGGCGCTCGCCGACGACATCCTGGCCCAGTACATCGCCGACGTGCAGAAGCAGGCCGGCGTCTCGGTCAACGAGGGCGCCTTCCGCCGCGCCATCGGCGGCGAGTACTGATCCCGTGCTGGTCGCCCCCTCCCCGGAGGCCGCCGCCGCGGCCTACGAGGCCGGCCGCCCGGTCCTCCTGCGCGCCACCCTGGTGGCCGATCTCGAGACGCCGGTCGCCGCCTTCCTGAAGCTGAAGGCGGGGCGCGAGGGCGCCGCCTTCCTGCTCGAATCGGTCGAGGGCGGCGCCGTGCGTGGCCGCTACTCGATGATCGGGCTCGATCCCGACCTGATCTGGCGCTGCACCCAGGGCCGGGCCGAGCGCGCGGGCGCGCCCGACCTCACGCGCTTCTCAGCCGAAGAGTCGGCGCCCCTCGACAGCCTGCGGGCGCTGATCGCCGAGAGCGCGATCCCGCCCGAGCCCGGCCTGCCCCCGATGGCGGCCGGCCTGTTCGGCTATCTCGGCTACGACATGGTGCGGGAGATGGAGCGGCTCGACGCGCCCCATCCCGATCCGATCGGGGTGCCGGACGCGATCCTGGTCCGCCCGACCGTGATGGTGATCTTCGACGCGGTGCGCGACGAGATCGCCCTCGTGGCGCCGATCCGCCCCGTCGCCGGTGTGCCGGCGCGCGCCGCCTACGAGGCCGCGCTGGCGCGGCTCGAGCGCGCCGCCGACGCGCTGGAGGGCCCGCTGCCGGTCGAGGCGCGGCAGAACCCGACCGAGATTCCCGCCCCCGCCCCGGTCTCGAACATCGCGCCCGACGACTTCCTCGGCATGGTCGCCCGGGCCAAGGAGTACATCGCCGCCGGCGACATCTTCCAGGTGGTGCTGTCGCAGCGCTTCGAGGCGCCGTTCACCTTGAGCCCGCTGGCGCTCTACCGATCCCTGCGCCGGGTCAACCCGGCGCCGTTCCTGTGCTACCTCGATTTCGGCGACTTCCAGATCGTCTGCTCCTCGCCCGAGATCCTGGTGCGGGTGCGCGACGGCGCGGTGACGATCCGGCCGATCGCCGGCACCCGCCGCCGCGGCGCGACGCCGGAGGAGGACCGGGCGCTCGCCGAGGAGCTGCTGGCCGACCCGAAGGAGCGCTCCGAGCACCTGATGCTGCTCGATCTCGGCCGCAACGATGTCGGCCGCGTCGCCGAGATCGGCAGCGTGCAGGTGACGGATTCGTTCTTCCTCGAGTTCTACAGCCAGGTCATGCACATCGTGTCGAACGTTGAGGGCCGCCTCGATCCCCGGCACGACGCCCTCTCGGCGCTCGCCGCGGGCTTCCCCGCCGGCACGGTCTCGGGCGCCCCGAAGGTGCGGGCGATGCAGATCATCGACGAGCTGGAGCGCGAGAAGCGCGGGCCCTACGGCGGCTGCATCGGCTATTTCGGCGCCGACGGCCAGATGGACACCTGCATCGTCCTGCGCACCGCCATCGTCAAGGACGGCCGCATGCACGTCCAGGCCGGCGCCGGCATCGTGCACGATTCCGACCCGGCCTCCGAGCAGCAGGAATGCGTCAACAAGGCCAAGGCGTTGTTCCGGGCGGCGGAGGAGGCGGTGCGGTTCGCCGCGCAGGCGCGGCGGGGGCAGTAGGCGCGGGTAGGCCGCTGGACCAGATCGAGGCTCCGCTCGAAGCAGCCGTCCTCGATCCGCGTGAACGGCGACCCGCACAGTCGGGCGCATTCCTCCTCTCCGGGGTGTAAGGGGGAGAAACACGCTCTCTCGTGCTCCGCACGGATCAAGCGGGAAGCGCAGGAGACCCTGGAGGATCGATCGCGCCGCCCGCATGCCGGCCGAGGCGGCCCCTTGCGGAGGAGGGCGGGGCCGCGCGGGAGGGTGATCCCGGCCGGGACGGTCGCAAGCTGCGACGGCGATGACCGCATCCGGGCCGGGAAAGAGGGCGAGCGCCGCGTCCTCCCGCGATGTCCATCGGCGGCCCTCCATCCGCCCCCTTGCACCCTACCCCTCGGCGTACGATCCTGCCGCCCACACGGGAGGCCCGCATCGTGTCGCTCAGCTTCGGTATCCTCGTCTTCCCGCAGGTCCAGCAGCTCGACCTCACCGGTCCCTACGAGGTCTTCGCCTCTGTGCCGGACAGCGCGGTTCACCTGATCTGGAAGGATGGCGAGCCCTTGCGCTCGGCGACCGGGCTGCCCTTCGTGCCGACCGCGACCTTCGAGACCTGCCCTCCCCTCGACGTGCTCTGCATTCCCGGCGGCAGCGGGGTCAACGCGCTGCTCGAGGACGAGGAGGTGCTGGACTTCGTGCGCGCCCGCGCGGCGGAGGCCCGCTACCTCACCTCGGTCTGTACCGGGGCCCTGGTGCTCGGCGCGGCCGGGCTGCTCACCGGACGGCGGGCCACCACCCACTGGTACGCGCACGACTTCCTCGCCCGCTTCGGCGCCGTGCCGGTCCAGGACCGCGTGGTGCGCGACGGCAACCTGATCACCGCCGGGGGCGTGACCTCGGGCATCGATTTCGGGCTCGCGGTGGTGGCCGAACTCCTCGGCCGCGAGGAGGCGGAGACGGTTCAGCTCGCCCTCGAATATGCGCCCGCCCCGCCCTTCGGCGCCGGGACTCCGGCCGAGGCTCCGCCGGCGGTGCTGGAGCGCGCGAAGAAGCGGCTCTCCGGCTCGCGGGCCGCCCGGGAGGCGATCATTGGGCGGATTACTTGAAAGTCCGCTCGTCGGCAGCAATCAATCAGTCGGCCCCCATGCGGGCCTGTCTTCCGTGGACCCTGGGCTCGCCGAAAGGCGAGAGCCCAGGGTCCATGACCGTCGCCATATGGAGAACAAGACGGATCGCGCGCCGGGTTTATCCTGCACCATCAGCGGTCACGGATCCCGGGTTCCGCGGTGCGGCCTCGGAATGCCACTGAGACGAAGGTGGTGAGCTGACGCGAATCCGCACGACCGTCCCGGCGCATGCCGGAGACGGGAATCCGGGTCGAGTCCCGTGACGTGATCGCCATCGAACGGGCCGCGAATTCGCCCGAAACACCGGCGAGAAACCCGGGAAACTATTCCTTAACCATTCCGCACGACCCTTGTTCGCGCATGAAAAAAGCCGGGACGCGAATCCCGGCTTCTCATCGGTGACCGATCGGGCGCGTGTCCCGGCTCACCCGAGGTTCAGGCGGTCTACCTTGGTGCCGGCCCCGCGCAACGATTCCGGAATCGCCGAGAAATCGGCGTAGCCCGCCTCGCGTGCCATCGCGTCGAGGGCCTGCTGCTCGTTCTCGGCGCCGCCGGTCCAGAGGATGGCACCGGTCGCGGCCTGCCTGACCTGGAAGATGGCCATGAAAACTGTCCTCCCGCTGAAGACTGATATCCTGACCGTTAACGCCTGCCGATCGGAGGAGGTTGCACAGGATCGAACGTTGCAGGAACGGACCCTTTGGGTGTAGAGAATGAACGTTCATTCTCAGGGTCTCCCCCGCGTGCCATCCCAACCGAACCCCGCCCGCCTCGATTCGGTCGAGGAGCGCCGCAGCCGCATCCTCGATGCGGCCGAGGCCTGCTTCGTGCGCCACGGCTTCCACCGCGCCACGATGAACGACGTGGCGGCGGAGGCCGGCATGAGCCCGGGCAACCTCTACCGCTACTTCCCGTCGAAGGATGCGATCGTGGCCGGCCTCGCCGAGCGCGACCGCGCGGCGGTGGCTGAGGACTTTTCGGGCATCGAGGCGCATCCGGAGATGATGCAGGCCTTCGCCGACCTTGCCCGCCGCCACCTCGCCGAGGCGCCGGCCGAGAAGGCCGTTTTGTGCCTGGAGATGTGGGCCGAGGCGACCCGCAACCCGGCCATGGCGGCGATCTGCCGGGACTTCGAGCGCGAGATGTCCGCTCGCCTGTCCGACCTCTACCGCCAGTTCCAGGAGCGCGCCGCGCCGCGCGCGCCCGGCGCCGACCCGGAGGCCGTGGCCCGCCTCGCCCTGGTGATGGCCGACGGGATCATGGTCCGCCGCGCCCTTTCCCCCGATTTCGCCCCCGGCCCGATCATCGACGCCATGCTGACCCTGATCGGGGCGGCGCTCGAGGGCCGCTTCGATCCGACCGGCACCGTGCCGTCCACTCTGCCGTCCCATCCGGAACCCGCCCGATGACCCGCCCCCGTCGCCACGCCGGCGTCCCGGCCGCCCTCGTCGCCCTCCTCATCGCCGTCCCTGCGGGGGCCGCCGAGACCCCGCCCGCGGCCGGTCCCGTCGCCACGACCGCGCCTGCGCCCGCCGTCACGGTGGCGGTGGCCGCCGAGCGCGAGATCGTCGAGCGCGCCGTCGTCACCGGCACCCTGGTGCCGCGGGACGAGATCCTGGTCTCGCCGGAGATCGAGGGCTGCCGCATCACCGAATTGCTGGTGGAGGAGGGAGACCGGGTCGCCAAGGGCGCGGTGCTGGCGCGGCTCTCGCGCGAGATGATCGACACCCAGCTCGCCCAGAACGCCGCCGCCATCGCGCGGGCGGAAGGCGCGGTGGCGCAGGCGCGCAGCACCATCGTGCAGGCCGAGGCCGCACAGGTCGAGGCGGCGCTCTCCCTGGAGCGCGCCCAGTCGCTGATGAAGACCGGCAACGCCACCGCGGCGGTGATGGAGCAGCGCGAATCGGCCGCGAAGGCCGCCGAGGGCCGGCTCTCGGCCGCCCGCAACGGGCTTGCCATCGCGCAGGCCGACCTCGCCCAGGCGCGGGCGCAGCGCAGCGAGCTCGACCTGAAGCTCGCCCGCACCGAGATCCGCGCGCCGGAGGGCGGCATCGTCAGCCGCCGCACCGCCCGGGTCGGCGCCACGGCGAGCGCCTCCGCCGAGCCGCTCTTTCGCCTGATCGCCCGCGGCGAGATCGAGCTCGAGGGCGAGGTGCCGGAGACCGGCCTCGCACGGCTCCGCGCCAGCGCGCCCGCGAGCCTCGACCTCGACACGACGGACGGGCCGGTGGCGGTCTCCGGCAAGGTCCGGGTGGTCTATCCGGAGATCGACCGGGCGACGCGGCTCGGCAAGGTCCGGATCAAGCTCGATGCCGATCCGCGCCTGCGCATCGGCGCCTTCGCCCGCGGAGCGGTCGAGGCGGCGCGGCGCACCGGCGTCGCGGTGCCGCTCGCCTCGGTGGTCTACGGGCCGTCGGGCCCGACCGTGCTGGTGGTGTCCGGCGAGCGGGTCGAGGCGAGAGCGATCCGCACCGGCCTCTCGGCCGAGGGCTTCATCGAGGCCCGCGACGGGGTCAAGGCCGGCGAGGCCGTGGTGGCCCGGGCCGGCAGCTTCCTGCGCGACGGCGACCGGGTGCGCCCGATCTATCCCGCCCTGCCCGCCACCGCCGAGGCCGGGCGTCCCTGACGCCCGGCTCCAGACAGATTCCGGGCGTCCCTGACGCCCGGCTCCCGATAGAATCCTGACCGGGCCCGAACGATGCGCCTGAACATTTCCGCCTGGGCGATCCGCAAGCCGATCCCCTCGATCGTGCTCTTCCTGGTGCTCGGGCTTCTCGGCCTCGTGAGCTTCCGCAGCCTGCCGATCACCCGCTTCCCCAATATCGACGTGCCGATCGTCTCGGTGACGGTGACGCAGGCCGGCGCCGCGCCGAGCGAATTGCAGACCCAGGTCACCAAATGGGTCGAGGACGCGGTGGCCGGGGTGAAGGGCGTCAAGCACATCACCTCGGCGATCACCGAGGGCACCTCGGCCACGACGATCGAGTTCCGCCTGGAGGTCAACACCGACCGGGCGGTCAACGACGTCAAGGACGCGATCTCCAAGATCCGGATGAACCTGCCCCGGACGATCGACGAGCCGATCATCAACCGGGTCGAGATCGCCGGCCTGCCGATCATGGTCTACGGCGCCTCGGCGCCCGCGATGACGCCAGAGGACCTGTCCTGGTTCGTCGACGACGTGGTGGCGCGCCAGATCCAGGGCCTGCGCGGCGTCGGCGGCGTCGAGCGCCTCGGCGGCGTCGCCCGCGAGGTGCGGGTGACCCTCAAGCCCGACCGTCTCCTGGCGCTCGGCATCACCGCCGCCGACGTGAACCGGCAATTGCGCCTGACCTCGGCCGACATGGCCGGGGGCCGGGCCGAGGTCGGCGGCCAGGAACAGTCGATCCGCACGCTGGCCGCCTCCTCGACCCTGGAGACGCTCGCCGCGACCTCGATCGTGCTGCCGGGCGGGCGCAAGGTGCGCCTCGACGACCTCGCGACCCTGAATGACGGGGCCGAGGAGCCCCGCACCTTCGCCCGTCTCAACGGCGAGCCGGTCGTCGCCTTCGCGATCTCGCGGGCGAGCGGCGCCAGCGACGCCTCGGTCGGCGAGGTGGTGGCCAAGAAGATCGAGGAGTTCGCCAAGGAGTATCCGGGCGTCCGCTTCGACCGGATCGATTCCTCGGTCACCAACACCATCGGCAATTACGAATCCGCCATGCACAGCCTGATGGAGGGTGCGGCGCTGGCGGTGCTCGTGGTGTTCCTGTTCCTGCGCGACTGGCGCGCGACGCTGATCGCCGCGGTGGCCCTGCCGCTCTCGGTCTTCCCGACCTTCTGGGCGATGAGCGCGATGGGCTTCTCGCTCAATGCGGTGAGCCTGCTCGCCATCACCCTCGTCACCGGCATCCTGGTCGACGACGCGATCGTGGAGATCGAGAACATCGTCCGCCACGTCCGGCTCGGCAAGTCGCCCTATCGCGCGGCGATCGAGGGCGCCGACGAGATCGGGCTCGCGGTCATCGCCATCACCGCGACCCTGATCGCGATCTTCGCCCCCGTCTCGTTCATGGGCGGCATCGCCGGGCAGTACTTCAAGCAGTTCGGCCTCACCATCGCGGCCGCGGTGTTCATGTCGCTGCTCGTCGCCCGTCTCATCACCCCGATGATGGCGGCCTATTTCCTGCGCGACCACGGCCACCACGAGGAGCGCGAGGGTCCGGTGATGCGGACCTACAACCGGGTCGTGCTGTGGTCGGTGCGGCACAAATACGTGACCCTGGTGGTCGGTCTCGCGCTGTTCACGGCCTCCATCCTGTCCACCAGCCTGCTGCCCGCCGGCTTCCTGCCCAAGGAGGACGCGGCCCGCACCCTGATGGTGGTCGAGCTGCCTCCGGGCGCACGGCTGGAGGACACGATCGCGGTCACCGACCGGGTCGCCCAGCGCATCCGCACCCTGCCGGAGGTCAAGTCCGTCTTCGTCGATGGCGGCCGCCAGCTGCCGGGCAAGAAGGAGGTGCGGCTCGCCACCCTCACCATCAACCTGACGCCGAAGAACGCCCGGGTGCGCAAGCAGGCCGACGTGGAAGCGGCGATCATGGACCTGATGCGCGACGAGCCGGACGTGCGCTACTGGTCCCTGCGCGAGGGCGGCCAGCGAGACTTCACGCTCATCGTCGCCGGCGGCGACACCGCCCAGGTGACCGAGGTGGCGGAGAGGATGCAGCGCGAGGTCGCGGCCCTGCCCAACCTCGTCAACGTGATGTCGACCGCGCCCCTCGACCGGACCGAGGTCCGCATCCGTCCGAAGCCCGGCGTCGCCGCCGATCTCGGCGTCTCGACCGACACCATCGCCGAGACGGTGCGGGTCGGCACGATCGGCGACATCGGCCAGAATCTCGCCAAGTTCAACGCCACCGACCGGCAGATCCCGATCCGGGTGCAGCTTCCGGTGTCGTTGCGCGGCGACCTCGCGGCGCTGGAGAGCCTGAAGGTGCCGGCGAAGAACGGCGCCTCCGTGCCGCTCTCGGCCGTGGCCGATATCAGCCTCGGCCGCGGGCCGACCGCCATCGACCGCTACGACCGCGCCGTGCGCGTGGCGCTGGAGGCCAACATGCAGGGCTCGGACGCGCTCGGCGAGCAGATCAAGCTCGCGATGGGCACCCCCACCGCCCGCAACCTGCCGCCCGGCATCTCCTTGCGCCAGACCGGCGACGCCGAGGTGATGGGCGAGGTGTTCGAAGGCTTCGCGATGGCGATGGGCGCCGGCCTGATGATGGTGCTGGGCGTCCTGATCCTGCTCTTCGCCTCGTTCTTCCAGCCGCTCACCATCCTGTTCTCGCTGCCGCTCTCGATCGGCGGCGCGATCCTCGGGCTCCTGATCTTCAACCGGCCGATCTCGATGCCGGTGGTGATCGGCATCCTGATGCTGATGGGCGTGGTGACCAAGAACGCGATCATGCTGGTCGATTTCGCCGTCGAGGAGATGGCCCGCGGCGTCGACCGCGTCACCGCCATCACCCAGGCCGGCGCCAAGCGCGCCCGGCCGATCGTGATGACGACCATCGCCATGGCGGCCGGCATGGTGCCGAGCGCGATGGCCTTCGGCATCGGCGGCGAGTTCCGCTCGCCGATGGCGATCGCGGTGATCTCGGGGTTGATCGTCTCGACCCTGCTGTCGCTGGTCTTCGTGCCGGCGATCTTCCTCCTGATGGACGACCTGTCGCGGCTGATGGGACGGCTGTTCGGCCGGTTCGTGGGCGCGGTGGACGAGCCGCCGGAGCACGAGGCGGCGCATCGGCCGGCGCCGGCGGAATAGGGGCGGATCGAGGCTCCGCACCCATTCCCCGGCGATGGATGGCCGGCCCGCCTCGGGACCGGTTCCGGATCGGACGCTCGCGCCACGGCGCGGCGTCACAGGTCGGGACGAGCGCAACGAAGCCTATAGGGTCAGAGGCGGGCGGGCCGCTGACGCCGGCTGAGCCAGGCGTCGTTCTGCCCCTCCTCGAATCCGCGCAAGTCTCCCTTCAGCGAAGCCGAGATCAGCGTCGCGAAAGCGATCCGACGGCATCGCCCGTAGCGTTCAACCGGACATCGTCCGATCGCCGAAGCCGAGCCGGGCCCGCACCTCCCCCGCGCTCACGCCCTGCTCCCGCAACGCCGCCAGCGCCTCCGAGCGCAGGCTCTTCGACAGCTTCTCCCCTGCCTCGTCCCGGATCAGCCCGTGATGGTGATAGCGCGGGGTCGGCAGGCCCAGCAGACGCTGGAGCAGGACGTGGAGGTCGGTGGCGGCTTCGAGGTCCTGGCCGCGGACCACGTGGGTGATTCCTTGGGCGGCGTCGTCGAGGACCACGGCGAGGTGGTAACTCGTCGGCACGTCCTTGCGGCCGAGCACCGCGTCGCCCCAGCGCGCCGGGTGAGCGACGCGAACCGCGTCGGGCGCGCCCGGCGCGAAGGCCGTGTAGGAGAAGGGGCCCGGGCAGAGCGCCAGGGCCCGCTTCATGTCGAGGCGCCAGGCATGCGGGGCGTCCGGCACGGGCCTGCCGCGGCAGGTGCCGGGATAGAGCGACGCCCCGTCCGGGTCGCGGGTGTGGCCTGCGGCGGCCTGGATCTCCCGGCGGGTGCAGGTGCAGGGATAGATCAGTCCTCGCGCCCACAAGCCGTCGAGGGCAGCGCGGTAGGTGGACATCCGTGCCGACTGGCGCCAGACCGGGTCCGGGTAGGTGAGACCGAGCCAGGCGAGGTCGGCGATCAGTGCCTCGGTCAGGTCCGGCCGGCAGCGGACCGGGTCGATGTCCTCGATGCGCAGCAGCACCTCGCCGTGCAGCGCCCGCGCGATCTCCGCGTTGAGGAGGGCCGAGTAGGCATGGCCGAGATGCAGGCGCCCGTTCGGGCTCGGGGCGAAACGCAGGCGGGGAGACGGCACGGCGGGATGCGGACGCGAAGAACTCCCCAAGCCATAAGCCCGCCGGCTCCCGGCGTCACGGGCAAGCTGCTCGATTCCGAGGCCGCCTTGCAGGAAGGCGTGGCGGCCCTGGCGGTCCTCGACCCGGCGATGGCGCGCCTGGTGGCCGAGGGCGCTCGGCCCCCCTTGCGCAAGCGTCCGCCGGGCTTCGAGGGACTGGCCGGCATCGTGGTGTCGCAGCAGATCTCGACCGCGAGCGCCGCGGCGATCTGGGGCCGGTTGAAGGCCGCCCTGCCGGACCTCACCGCCGAGGCCCTGGCGGCGGCGCCGGACGAGCTTTTGCGCGGGGCGGGGCTGTCGGCGCCGAAGATCCGCACCCTGCGGGCCGCGGCCGCCGCGATCGTGGCGGGCGTCCTCCCGCTCGACGCCTTGCCCACGCTCCCGGCCGACGAGGCCCACCGCCTGATGGTGGCCGTGCACGGCATCGGACCCTGGACGGCCGATGTCTACCTGCTGTTCTGCCTCGGCCACCCGGACGCCTTCCCGGCCGGAGACCTCGCCCTCCAGGAGGCGGCACGCCTCGCCGACGGGCTGGAGATCCGGCCGAGTGCCGCCGCCCTGAATGTGAGGGCCGAGGCCTGGCGGCCCTGGCGCGGGGTCGCCGCCAAGGTGCTGTGGGCCTATTACCGGGTGGCCAAGGCGCGCGACGGCGCGCCTCTTTCACCTTGAGAAGGCGCGCGACGGCGCGCCTCTTTCATCTTGGGATTGCGCGACGGCGCACCTCCCTCATCGTGAGGGCGCGCGACGGCGCGCCCCTGCCTTCCTGAGCCGAACGGAGCCCGAGACCCGATGCCGATCCTCACCGGCCCGCGCCTGATGCCCCGCTCGGGCGCAAGACCGCGCCAGCTCGTCGTCCTGCTGCACGGCTTCGGCGCCGACGGCAACGACCTGATCGACCTCGCGCAGGAATGGCAGCCGCTCCTGCCCGATGCCGCCTTCGTGGCGCCGCACGCGCCCGAGCCCTGCATCCAGGGCTTCGGCCGGCAATGGTTCCCCCTCACCTTCCGCGATCCGCACGAGCGCTGGCGCGGGGTGAACCGGGCCGGGCCGACGCTCGACGCCTTCCTGGATGCGGAGCTCGAGGCTCACGGAATCGGACCGCACCAGCTCGCGCTCGTCGGCTTCAGCCAGGGCTGCATGATGGCCCTGCACGTCGCCCTGCGGCGTCCCGCCCCGGTGGCGGCGGTCGTCGGCCTGTCGGGCATGCTGGTGATGGAGGACGGTCAGGGGCCCGAGAGCCTGAAGCCGCAGGTCCGGTCGGTGCCCCCGATCCTCCTCGCCCACGGCGACCAGGACGAGGTGATCCCGGTCGACGCGCTGTTCCTGTCGGCGGAGGCGCTCGCGGCGGCGGACGTGCCGGCGGAGTGGCACCTCTCCGCCGGGATCGGCCACGGCATCGACGACGGCGCCCTGCACCATGGCGGGCACTTCCTCGCCGCCGGCTTCGCCCGGGCCGCGCGGCGGGGCTAGCCCCGCCGGCGTTTGGTTCAGCCCCGCGCTTCCCTCAGCGCGGCCGCGGCGCCCGCCCGCAGCAGGGCGGAATCGCCCGAGAGCGCGATCAGGTCGAAGCCCTGGCCGATCAGCTCGCGGGTGCGCGGACCGGACAGGGAGTAGATGCCAATCCGCTTGCCCGCTGCCCGTGTGCGCGCCATGGCGTGCTTGAGCGCGTCGCGCACCGCCGCGCCGTCGGGATCGAGGCCGGCGCCGTTCGACAGGGCGATCGACAGGTCGGAGGGGCCGATGAAGATGCCGTCGATCCCGTCCACCGCCAGGATGTCGTCCAAGGCGGCCAAGGCTTCCCTGGTCTCGATCATCGCCAGCGTCTGGCAGAAGCCGTTGGCCTCCTTGAGATAGGTCTCGGGGGACAAGCCCGACAGCATCAGGGCCGGGCCCGGGCCCCAGCTGCGCTCGCCGAGCGGCGGGTACTTGGCCATCGCGGCGAAACGCCTGGCATCCTCCACCGTGTTGACCATCGGGGCGATGATCCCGGAGATGCCGGCATCGAGCAGGCGCGACACGGTCGAGAAGCCGCCGACCGGCACCCGCGCCAGGGTCGGCTTGCCGCGGGCCGCCACCAGGGCGACGGTGCGGCTGATGCTGTCGAAGTCGTGGGCGCCGTGCTGCATGTCGAGCGTCACGGTGTCGAACGCCTCGGCGGCGAGCAAACCCGCGACCGAAGGCTCGGGGATGCCGCACCAGGCCGTGATCAGCGGCTTGCCCTCGCGGAATCGCGCCGCCAGCGCGGCCACCGCGCCGCCGCGTTCCGCCATCGCCCGTTCCGCCATTGGGGTCCCTCCCGGATCGGCCGCCGACTCGTGCGCGGCTCGTCGCGCGAGCTTAGGTCAGGCGAAAGGCCGCCGTCGAGGCGCCGATCCCCTCGCCCGCGACATGCCGCCCCCTCCTGCCACGCTTGCAACATCGCTGCTCGATGCGCATATCGGCGCGACCAACGACCGCAATCCATCGCAGCGGCGTCCGGGCCTCCCCCGGCGCACCGGCTAACGCGTTGTGCTGCCTTCGCGGTTCGGGTAATTTGCCCCCGGCCGCCGGGACGCCCGGAGCGACGCGTCCCCCGGCCCGACCTCCTCCTCAGAGGTCGCCGCGCCGCGGGTCCCACACGTCGTCAGGAGCCTCGGCCCCATGGACTTCCTCAAACCACGGTACACGCCTATGAACCGCCGCCGTCGCATCTACGAGGGCAAGGCGAAGGTCCTCTACGAGGGTCCCGAGCCCGGCACGCTCATCCAGCATTTCAAGGACGACGCGACCGCCTTCAACGCCAAGAAGCACGAGGTGATCGACGGCAAGGGCGTGCTGAACAACCGGATCTCCGAGTTCGTGTTCCAGCACCTCAACGACATCGGCGTGCCGACGCACTTCATCCGCCGGCTCAACATGCGCGAGCAGCTGATCCGCGAGGTCGAGATCATCCCGCTCGAGGTGGTGGTGCGCAACGTGGCGGCGGGCTCGCTGGCGACGCGGCTGGGCCTGGAGGAGGGCACCCAGCTTCCGCGCTCGATCATCGAGTTCTACTACAAGAACGACCAGCTCAACGACCCGATGGTGTCGGAGGAGCACATCACCGCCTTCGGCTGGGCGACGCCGCAGGAGATCGACGACATCATGGCGCTGGCCATCCGGGTCAACGACTTCATGTCGGGTCTCTTCCTCGGCGTCGGCATCCGCCTGGTCGACTTCAAGATGGAGACCGGCCGGCTCTGGGAGGGCGACATGATGCGCATCGTCGTCGCCGACGAGATCTCTCCGGATTCCTGCCGCCTCTGGGACATCAAGAGCCAGGACAAGCTCGACAAGGACCGATTCCGCAAGGATCTCGGCGGCCTGATCGAGGCCTATACCGAGGTGGCCCGCCGCCTCGGCATCCTGGGCGAGAACGAGAAGGTGCAGACCGGCGGGCCGCGCCTGGTGCAGTGACGCGGGCCGGCTGAGTCCGGATCGGGATGAGGGCGGGGCCGCTTCCGGAGGGAGGCGGCCCCGTCGTCGTTACGGCTGACCGTCTTGGGATGATCGAAGACGTTTCGAGAGCAGCGATCCTACCGCGAAACCGCCCCCTTCCACGCCCGCAGCCGCACATAGGTGCCCGCCCGCGGATCGAAGTCCGGATGATACCAGGGATCGGCCTCCAGCCGCGGACCCCAGCGCGCCCGCAACGCCGCCACCTCCGCCTCGTGGCGGAGGCGGGCCTCCGGGTTCCAGCGCCGGCTCGCCGCCTCGTGGTGGGAGAGCACCGCGCCGGGCACCATCATCGTCCGGTAGCCCGCCGCCTCCAGGCGCAGGCAGAGGTCGACGTCGTTGAAATCGACCGCGAAGGCCGCCTCGTCGAAGCCGCCCACTGCCCGGAATTTGCTCGCCTGCACCGCGAGGCACGCCGCCGTCACAGCCGAGACCCGATGCGTCGCCCGCAAAGAGGCGAGGTAGCCGGTGGCCGTGCCGGGGAAGTGGCGGTGGGCGTGGGTGACGAGCCCGCCGGTGCCGAGCACGATGCCGCCGTGCTGGATCCGCTCCCGCACGTCGAGGAGCTTCGCCCCGACCGCGCCGACCTCCGGCCGCAGGGCCTCCTCGGCCATACGCCGCAGCCAGTCGCTCCGTCGCGCCACCACGTCGTTGTTGACGAAGACCAGTAGCGCGCCGCGCGCCTCCGCGGCGGCGCGGTTGTTCATCGCCGCGAAGTTGAACGGGCCGGGGCAGGGCAGCACCCGGATCCCCTCCCCCGCCAGCCGCTGGAGATAGGCGAGCGTGCGCGGCTGGCGGCTGTCGTTGTCGCAGACGATGATCTCGAAGGCGGGCCAGTCGGTATGGGCGCGCAGGCTCTCGATGCAGGCCCGCAGCAGCTCGATCCGGTCGCGGGTCGGGATGATGAGGGTGGCGAGCGGTGGCGCGGGCAGGTCGCGGCGCAGGGTCAGGATGCCGCCCGCCGCCTCGACATGGCCGGCCCCGGCGAGATGGCGCTCGGCCAGCGTCCGGCGCGACGGCGCCCAGCCCTCGGGCGGGGCGGCCCCGAAGGGCGACCAGGTCGAGAGCCGGCGCGGCAGGTGGCGGACCGCGGTCGGGTCCTCGGCCGCGAGCCGCAGCAGCAGGTCGGCGGCCTCGGCGCCCGGCAGCGAGGGATCGAGCCCGAACCGGTCCAGCACCGCACGGCGGAACGCGACGACCGGGCCGATATAGTCCGCGGCGAGCAGGTAGTCGGGATCGAAGGCCGGGCGCAGCACCGGCAGTATCGGTTTGCCTCCGGGCCCGAGCAGCACGGCGTCGCCGTAGACGGCCCCGAGGCCGGGATCGGCCGCGAAGGTTTGTTCGAGGGCGGTGGCCGCCCCCTGCACGAGGGAGTGGCCGGACGCCGTCAGCACGACGATCTCGCTCGGACCGATGCCGCCGGACAGGATCTCGGCCGGCGTCGCGACGCGCAGGCTCAGGCCCGCCTCGGCCTCGCCCGACGGCAGCGGCGGCGGCGTCAGGGCATGGCGGGCGCCCCACAGGATCGTGGCGCGGTCGCGCGCCCGCACCCGCTTGCCGGCGAGGGCCGCCCGGGCGACCGCCCAGGCCTCGCCCGGGCGCTTCAACGCCAGGAGCAGCCGGACGACCCATCGCCCGACGGGACCGGGCTGTTCCTCCACGAAGCGAAGAAGGTCGAGGCCCGGATGAGGCGGCAGCCTCATTCCAGCTCCTCCCCGAAGGTCGTGACCGAGAAGGCCGGGTGGTAGTACGGGTCGTCCCGGATCACCGCCCGCCAGCGCGCGGCGAAGCGGTCCCCTTCGGCCTCGAACCGGTCCCGGGCCGGGCCGATGCTGGGGCCGCGGCTGACCGATTCGTGGTGGGCCAGCACGGCCCGCGGGGTCCAGACCGATTTCCAGCCCCGGGCGCCGAGGCGCAGGCAGAAATCGATGTCGTTGAAATCGACCGGGAACGCCTCGGCATCGAGCCCGCCGACCGCCTCGAACTTGTGGCGCGCCACCGCCAGGCAGGCGGCGGTGACGCCCGAGACCTCGTGCGCGACGGTAAGCCGGCCGAGATGGCCCGGCGTGTCGGACGGGCGGTTGCGCAGGATGTGCCCGGCCCGGCCGCCGAGCCCGACCACCACGCCGGCATGCTGGATCCGGCCGTTGCCGAACAGCAGCTTGGCCCCGACGGCACCGACCTCCGGACGCAGGGCCTGGCGCACCAGGGCGGCGAGCCAGTCGGGGTGCAGCACCTCGACGTCGTTGTTGAGGAGCACCAGGACCTCGCCGCGGCTCGCCGCGGCGCCATCGTTGACGAGGCGCGAGAAATTGAACGGGCCCGGCCGGTCGAGGCGGCGCACCCGCGGGTCCGATGCCCATTCGGCATAGAGGGCGGCGACAGTCGGATCGGTCGAGCCGTTATCGACGATGACGAGCTCCAGCGACGCATAGGCGGTGTCGTGCAGCACGCCCCGGACCGCCATCCGCAGCAGGTCCGGCCGGTCGCGGGTCGGGATGATGACCGAGACCAGGGGCGGCGGATCGGGCAAAGGCCAGTCGAGATCGAGGATGTCGCCGGTCCGCACCATCGCGGCGGGGCTGCTGGCCTGGCGCAGGGCGCGCGTCAGGTCGTCAGCGTGGCCGCCGGGGTCCGGCGCCTCCGGCGCGATGCGGCAGAGGATGCGCGGGATGCGGCGGACCCGCTTGGGTCGCGCTAGGGTCGCGGCGAGGAGGAGCGCGCGGGCTCCCTGCCCCGGAGCCCAGCCGCTGCGCGCGACCACATCACTCGCCACCAGGAACGGCCGACCGGGATAGAGCGTGGTCAGGGCGAGGTCCGGGCTCCAGCCCGGCTTGAGCTGGGGACGCAGGCCGTCAGGTGTTTCGGCCTCGCTGTCGGCGTAGGCGAGGTCGGCGGGCGCCGGCCCCGCGAAGGCGGCGGCGAGATGGCTGAGCGCATCGGGCGCGAGGGCGTCGCCGGGGCGCAGGTACCCGATCGCGACCCCGGCGGGCAGGACGTCGGCGGAGATCCGGGGATCGCCGGGAAGGCCGGCGGGCGCCGGGCCTTGCCAGTGCAGGACGAGGCGCCAGTCACGATGGGCCTGCGCCAGCAGGGTCGCGAGGGTGCGTCGCACCGCCTCCCCCTCCCCCGGCACCGCCTCCAGGATCAGGCCGAGGCGCGGCAGATCAGGGGGGATCCGATCGAAGGCGGGCTCGAAGGGCCGCGCGCGCTCGGCCTTCCACAGGGGATAGTGCGCGAGCGGGCGTATGCCGGCGGCGATGCGCAGGGTGTTGCGCAGGCGGCGCGCATCGCGGCGCAGCCATTGGTAGAGCGCAATCGGCAGCCTGTCCGGCCGGCGGCGGGCGCAGAGGGCGAGCAAGGCCGTGCGGGACAGGAGCCGCGCCGCCTCGATCCGAAAGCCGTCCGCCGGAGCGGCGAGCCGGATCTCCTCCGTGCCGGGCGGCACCGGCCCGAGCCAGGAGGCGCGGCCGAGCACCGGGCCCGGCAGCAGCGCGTCTTCGTGGGAGCCGTCGGCGCGGGCGAAGCGCAGGAGCGGCCGCACCGGCGCAGCGTAACGGTCGAGGGCGTAATCGAGGGCGAGCCAGCGCCCGGCCGGTCGCCGTTCGAAGACCAGCGCGCGGGAGAAATCCGGATCGTCCGAGCGGGGGGCGATGCGCCAGGGCGCCACCCTCGCGGTCAACCGTCGGCCGGCGGCGCGGCGGCGGGCTTGCGCCGCGGCGCCCGCGCAGGTTTCGACGCGCCACCGAGGCCGACTTCGATCTCGAAGTCCCGCGCGAGGCCGGCCGGCACGGAAATCCCATCCTCCACCACCGTGAAGGTGCCGTTGGCCGAGCCTGCGGGGATCATCGCGGCCGCCTGGCGGCTGCGCCGGGCGATGACCTGGGTGCCGTTCTTTACCGTGATGGTGACGGGGGCGGCGAAACGGCCGGGGGCGCCGCCGGGCCCGAGCAGGACGACGCCCTGCACGCCGACCGTGACGACCGTGCTGCCGTTCGGCCCGGGCTGGCAGGAGCGGCTGAGCTGGCCCAGGCGGATCTGCGTGCGCACCGTGCCGCCCGCCAGGGTCTGGAGCGAGGACCCGCCCTCGCTGATGTCGATGATCGGGCAGTAGACGTCGTCGGGGTTGGGCGGGGCCTCGGGAGGCTTGGTGGTGCCGCCATACTTGAAGATGTTGAGGAGGGGGTTGCCCTCCTCCTGCGGCGCGGCCGTCTGCGCCTGCGCCTGCGCCGGGGCGGCGAGCACGCCCAGCGCCAAGGCGATGCCGACGGTTCCGAGGGCCAGGGCGCCGCGGCCGAGGGTGCGGGGACAACGAGCCGTCACGGTCCTCTCCCGATCGTCGATCACTTCAGGCTGTCGAAGCCTTCCTTGAACCCCTTGAGGGACAGGGGGATGCCCACTCCCTCTTCGGGCGTCTGGAAGACGATGAAGGTGGCCTGCTGGCCGCCCTTGAGCTGGCCGATGAGCTTGTCGTCCATGACCACCTCGGCGACGCAGCCGGTGGAGAGGCAGCGCACGAACGAGGTGCGGCCGATCTCCGCCTGGTCGACCTTCAGGCCGAGGCCGGAGGGCAGCAGCACGCCGAGGGGCGCCACCACCCGCAAAAGCGTGCCGCGGTTGTCGGCGGTCTTCAGCACGATCACCACCAGGGACAGGTTCGGCCGGTCCTCGGCGGCGACGTACTGCACCAGGGCGCATTGCTCGGCCTTGGCGCCGGCGGGCGTCTCGCAGCGCAGCTGCCAGTCGTCGAAGCTTTGCTTGACCGCGCCCTGCGCCAGGGCGGCCCCGGCCGGCAGGCCCGTCGCGAGCGCGAGTCCTAGGGTGGCGGCCCGCACCCGGCGTCCGATCCGTCGCAAGCTGTCTCCCACGCCGCTCACCGCTCCGCTGCCCCGGCCATCCGACGGCCTGGGGGCGTTCCGACCACGGGGCCGGGATGCTGTCAAGCCGAGGAGCGGTTCCGACAGGGAACCGGTGCGAGCGAACGGGCTTAGCTGTAGGATCAAGCCGGGCTGCGTCCGTTGCGGTTCGCCGTTAGTGGTTGTGCACCGTTTCCGGTTCATATCGGATCGGATGAACCGACCCGGATCCGCCACACCCTTCTCGCGAGAGCCCCGATGAGACTCGCTGCCCCCTCCCTCGCCCTCCTGGTCCTGGTCGCCGGTCACGTGTCCGGTCCGGCGGCGGCCCAGTCGCTGCCGGTCGACGAGACCACCTATGTCGAGCGCTCGCTCAACCGGGACGCGACGCTGACGATCGAGCACCCGCCGGTGCCGCGCAACCCGCGCGGGCGCCGGGCCTCGCGATCGGCCGAGATCGCCGGATTCTGCCGCGACGGCGGGGTGATCCGACGCCGGGGCGAGCACGGCGAGATCATCCTGCGCCAGCGCGAGACCTGCGACAGCATCGCGCCCCGCACCCTTGCTCCGGGCTATGTCGATCCCCGCCCGGCCTGGCCGGCGGAGCGCGTGGTGGTGGTGCGCACCAAGGGTTGAATCGTCGGACTCGAGCCTTCGGGCGCGAGTCGTCAACCGTAGCGGTGCAGCTCGGTGCCGTGCCGCTTCAGCCAAGCCTCGGGCTCGCCGTAGCCCGGGGAAAGCCTCTCGACGACGCGCCAGAACCGGACCGAGTGGTTCATCTCGGCGAGATGCGCGACCTCGTGCGCCGCCAGGTAGTCGAGCACGGACGGCGGCGCCATGATCAGGCGCCAGGAGAAGTTCAGCTGGCCCGCGGCCGTGCACGAGCCCCAGCGGCTGCGGGTGTCGCGCACGGTCAGGCGCTTCGGCGTGCGGCCGAGCGCGCCGGCATGGCGGGCCACCGCCGCGGCGAGGTCGCGGCGCGCCTCGGCCTCCAGGAAGTCGCGCACCCGCCGCGCCACGTGAGGCAGCCCGCAGGAGACCGCGATCACGGGCGCGCCGTCCGGGTCCGTGATGGCCATGGTCGGGCCCGACGTGGTCGACCAGTGCAGGATGCGGTGAGGGACGCCGCGCAGCGGCACGACCGCGCCGGGCACGAAGGCGACGCGTTCGGGGAGCTTCGCCACCCGGGTGGCGATCCAGGCGCCGTGCGAATCGGCGAAACGCTGGGCGGCGGCGAGGTCGGTGCGCTCCGGCAGGGTCAGGACGATCTCGCCTGTGGCGCTCGACACCCGCAGGGTGATGCGGCGGGCGGCAGCGCGGCGGCGCACGGTGACCGGATAGCAGATGCCGGCGTGGATGACGGTGACATGGGTGGGTTCGGGCGCCGAACGGCGAAGGAGCGCGACTCGCATGCCACCCTTGTACCCGGGAGACCCGGCGCCTGTCAGCGTCCCGGTTGGCCGCGCACGGCCCATGAGGCGCGAGAGCCAGATGCGCAGGCGGCGAGCCGGTGACATCGTCGGGGAGGAAAGGCCGGCGCCGCCGCGGCGGCGCCGGATGGGGCGATCAGGAGGCCTCGCGCAGGTCTTCGAGGGTCTGCGTGCCCTGCATCGCGTGCATGAAGGCGGAGATGCGCGGCGCGATGTTGGCGCGGAAGCGCGAGCCGTTGAAGACGCCGTAATGGCCGACGCCCTTCTGCAGGTGGTAGAGCTTGCGCTCAGGGGCCAGGTTCGGCGTCAGGTCGTGGGCCGCCAGGGTCTGGCCGACGCCGGAAATGTCGTCGTTCTCGCCTTCCACCGCCATGATGGCGCAGTGGCGGATCGCCGCCGGGTCGACCAGCTCGCCGTGGTGGCGCATCTCGCCCTTCGGCAGGGCGTGCTCGACGAACACGGTGTTGACCGTCTGGAGGTAGAACTCCGCCGTCAGGTCCATCACCGACAGGTACTCGTCGTAGAAGTCGCGGTGCTTCTCGGCCGAATCGCCGTCGTTGCGCACCAGGTGCTTGAACATGTCCCAATGCGCCGTCAGGTGACGGTCGAGGTTCATGCCCATGAAGCCGGAGAGCTGGAAGAAGCCCGGATAGACCTCGCGCCAGGTGCCGGGATAGCCCGGCGGCACCACGGTGATGCAGTTGCGCTTGAACCAGTCCGAGCCGCGCTCGGCGGCGAGGCAGTTCACGGCGGTCGGCGAGCGGCGGGTGTCGATCGGGCCGCCCATCAGGGTCATCGAGGTCGGCACGCCGGGCAGCCCGTCGGCCTCCATCCGGGCGACGGCGGCGAAGACCGGCACCGAGGGCTGGCAGACCGCGATCACGTGGAGGTCGGGCCCGAAGGCCTGGAACATCTCGATCAGGTAGTCGATGTAGGTGTCGAGGTCGAAGCGGCCGGCCTCGAGCGGCACCATGCGGGCGTCGATCCAGTCGGTGATCATCACCTCGTGGGCCGGCAGCAGCGCCTCGACCGTGCCGCGCAGGAGCGTGGCGTAGTGGCCCGACATCGGTGCCACCACCAGCACCTTCGGCTGGGCCTGGCTCGTCGGACGCTTCAGGGCGCGGTCGAACTTGATCACCTGGCAGAACGGCTTCGACCACACCACCCGCTCGGTCACCTCCGTCACCATGCCCTCGACGACGGTGCGGGGCAGGTTGAAGGCCGGCTTGCCGTAGCGGCGCGTCGTGCGCTCGAACATCTCGCAGGCCGCCGACACGGTCCGGCCATAGGGCGTGTAGGTGATCGGATTGACGGGATTCTTGAACACGAGCTGCGTGGCGTCGGCGGCCGCACGGGCAGGCGTCAACATCCAGTGCGCTGCTTCATACCAGAAATACGAGAGATCCATGACGCCACCGTCCACGATTGACCCAACGGCGCGCGCACCGCCGCCAGGAGACGCCTGACCCGACTGGGAGCCAGGACAATAGAGTACCGATATTGAAGGGCAACATCTGCGGAAATCCAAGGTGTCAAAAGGTGGAACTGTGCCTTTTTTACCTCAATTCGCGGATGCGCATTGTGCATTGCGGCAGCCGGTTCCGGGCCGCCTTGGGGCCGGTCCTGAACCCGGCGAATTCACCGTCGGGGATAACGCACTGGGGGGCGAAGGGTTTCCGGCCAGTTGCCCTGGCCGGCGGGCGGCGGCGCACTATGGTTTCGCCCACGTTCGAGACCTTTCCATGTTCGAGACCCTGCAGACCGACCTGGTGCGCGACGCCCGCCACCTGCGCCTCGATACCCTGGTGCGGCTGCGCTGGCTCGCGGTCGCCGGCCAGGGCGCGGCGGTGGCCGGAGCCCATCTGGGGCTCGGCCTGCCCCTGCCCTTCGGCTGGTGCTTCCTCGTCATCGCCGCCTCGTCCTGGCTCAACCTCACCCTGCGGATCCGCTACCCGGCGAGCCACCGGCTCAGCGACGACGCCGCGGTGCTGCTGCTCGCCTTCGACATCATCCAGCTCGCCGCCCTGCTCTTCCTGACCGGCGGCCTGCAAAATCCCTTCGCCCTCCTGTTCCTCGCCCCCGTGCTGATCTCGGCCACCGCCCTCCCCCCGGCCCGGACCCTGGCGCTCGGCCTCCTGGCGGTCGGCCTCTCGACGCTGCTCGCCCTCGTCTACCGGCCGCTGCCGTGGTTCGCCGGGGAGAAGCTCGAGTTGCCGTTCCTGTACGTGTCGGGCGTCTGGACCGCGATCCTGCTCGGAACCGCTTTCACGGGAGTTTACGCCTGGCGCGTCGCCGAGGAGGCGCGCCAGCTCGCCCAGGCGCTGGCGGCGACCGAGCTGGTGCTCGCCCGGGAGCAGCACCTGTCGCAGCTCGACGGGCTGGCGGCGGCCGCCGCCCACGAGCTCGGCACGCCGCTCGCCACCATCACGGTGGTGGCCAAGGAGCTGGACCGCCAGCTCGGGCCCACCGCCTCCCCGAGCGTGGCCGAGGATCTGGCGCTGCTGCGCGACCAGGTCGAGCGCTGCCGCGGCATCCTCGCCAAGCTCACCTCGCTCGATGCCGACCAGGGCGGCTTCATCGAGACGATCTCGCTCAGCCACCTCGTCGAGGAACTGGTGGCGCCGCAGCGGGCGCTCGGCATCGTGCTCGACGTGGCGACGAAGGGCGACGGGCCGGAGCCGGCCTGCCGGCGCAACCCGGGCGTGATGTTCGGCCTCGGCAACATCGTCGACAACGCGGTCGATTTCGCCGAGAGCTGCGTGGCGATCGAGGCGCGCTGGACCCCGGACCGGGTCTCGCTGGAGATCCGCGACGACGGGCCGGGCTTCGCTCCCGAGGTGTTGCTCCGGGTGGGCGAGCCCTATGTCAGCACCCGCAGCGCGGCGAAAGCCGGGCAGGAGAGGATCGGTCCCGAGGGCGGGACCGGCCTCGGCCTCGGCCTGTTCATCGCCAAGACGCTGATCGAGCGCTCCGGCGCGCAGCTGAGCCTCGCCAACGCGGTCGATCCCTCGACCGGCGCCGTGGTGCGGATCGTCTGGCCCCGTCACGTTTTCGAGAGGGAGGCCAAAGGTCGCCGAAACCCGGGCACGGGCGGCGCCGCACCCCTGACGCAGGCGCGCGACGTTCCTATATAACGCTCTGAATAGACTGATTGAAATTCGCGAGGAGCGTCGCCTGATGACGCAGTACGGAACACTGAGCCCGGAGGCCACGGCCGGTACGATCCCGGAGGGCGACGCCCTCCTTAACCACACCGACCGCAGCCTTCTGATCGTTGACGACGACAAACCGTTCTCGACCCGTCTCGCCCGGGCCATGGAGGCGCGCGGCTACCGGGTGCACGTGGCGGAAAGCGTCGCCGAGGGTGTCTCGGCGGTCGACGCGCAGCCGCCGGCTTTCGCCGTCATCGACATGCGGCTCGGCGACGGCAACGGCCTCGACGTAATCGCCCGCCTCAAGGAGCGCCGGCCCGAGGCCCGCGGCGTGATCCTGACCGGCTACGGCAACATCGCCACCGCCGTGACCGCGGTGAAGCTCGGCGCCTTCGACTACCTGGCGAAGCCCGCCGACGCCGACGAGATCCACGGCACCCTGATGGCCGAGCCCGGCGAGCGGGCCGACCCGCCCGAGAACCCGATGTCGGCCGACCGGGTGCGCTGGGAGCACATCCAGCGCGTCTACGAATTGTGCGGCCGCAACGTCTCGGAGACGGCGCGCCGGCTCAACATGCACCGGCGTACGCTGCAGCGCATCCTGGCCAAGCGCGCGCCGCGCTGAAGGACGAGATCGTGCGGATTGGAGAAGGGCTCGATGCCGCGAGGCGTCGAGCCCTTCTCACGTCCTACGGCTGCGGCAGCACAGGTCACCGCCTGTAACGTCCTGACGTCTCTGCCCCGCCTTATTGGACAGATACTCTCCAATGCAGGGTGGAGAGGACGACGCGATGAGCGAAGGCCTTCGGCGCGATTTCGGCGGCGCGATTCCGGATTTCTACGAACGCGGAATGGCGCCGGTGATGTTCGGGCCGGCCGCCGCGGTGACGGCGGCCCGAGTCGCCGCCCTCGCTCCGACGCGTCTGCTCGAGACCGCCGCCGGCACCGGGCAGGTGACCCGGCTCCTCGCGGCGTCCCTGCCGGCCGGGACCGCGATCACCGCCACCGACCTCGCCCCGGCGATGCTGGCCCTCGCCGCCGAGCGCCTGCCTGCCGGCACGGCTGTCGACCTGCGCCCGGCCGATGCCCAGGCGCTGCCCTTCGCGGAGGCCGCCTTCGACCTCGTCCTCTGCCAGTTCGGCGTGATGTTCTTCCCCGACCGTGCCGGTGCGATGCGGGAGGCGGCGCGGGTGCTCCGCCCCGGCGGGCGGTTCCTGTTCACCACCTGGGATGTGCGGGAGGCCAACCCCTACGCGCGGGTCGCGGCCGATCTCGTCGTCGAGGCGACCGGCGAAACCGGGGTCTTCGGCCTCGCCTACGGCATGACGAGCCTCGACGAGGTCCGGGCGCTGGCGGAGGCGGCCGGTTTCTCGGGCTTTCGCGCCGAGGCGATCCGCCTCGACGCGCCGGTGCCGGATGTCGGGCTGTTCGCCGCCGGCCTGCTGCGCGGCAACCCGACCGCCGTGCTCCTGCGCGAGCGCGGGATCGAACCGGAACCGCTGGTCTCGGAGTTGGAGCGCCGGCTTCGCGGGACGCTCGGCGCCCCCGCGACGGCCAGGTTGCAGATGCTGTCCTTCGAGGCGGTGAAGCCCCGGAACTGAGCTAGATCCCAGCCGCCCCGCCATCCGAGCGTGGATCATGCGTCGCCTCGACCCGCCCGTTGCCCGGGTGGCGCACCAGGAGGCCGGCGTGACCCAGCGAGTCGCTATAGGCGCCACCCAGCTCCTCGACCTCGTGCCCCATCCGCGAGAGCGCCGCGATGCAGGACGAGTCGAACCGATCCTCGACCTTCACGGTCATCGACTCGGCGCCCCAGGTGCGGCCGAACAGGAAGCGCGGGGCGTCCACCGCCTCGGCGACGCCCATCCCGTAGGTGGCGTAGCGGGTGAACACCTGGGCCTGGAATTGCGGCTGCCCGTCGCCGCCCATGCTGCCATAGGACATCACCCGCCCGTCGGCGAGGACGGCAAGGGCCGGGTTGAGGGTGTGGAACGGCCGCCGCCCCGGCTCCAGCGGGTTGACCACCTTCGGATCGAGGGAGAAGGCGAGGCCGCGATTCTGCCAGGTGATGCCGGTGCCCGGCAGGACGAGGCCGGAGCCGAACTCCCAGTAGACCGACTGGATGTAGGAGACCGCGACGCCGTTCTGGTCGATCGCCCCCATCCACACCGTGTCGCCGTCGCCGACCGGGCGCACCGGGTACGGCGAGGCCCGGTCCATGCGGATCGCCGCGGCCTCCGCCTCCAGGCGCTCCGGCGCGAGGAAGCTCGCGGGGTCGTGGCGCAGGCGGTCGAAATCGGTCACGACCGCGTCGCGGACCCGGAAGGCGCGCTTCGTCGCCTCGATCAGGCCATGGGAGTGGGCCGCCGTCTCGGGGCGGATCTGCCCCAGCCGCTCGTAGAGGCCGAGAATCATCAGGGCGGCGAGGCCCTGGCTCGGCGGCGGACAATTGTAGACCGTGGCGCCCGACAGCTTCAGCGCGAGCGGCGCCCGCGACACCGCCCGGAAGCGCTCCATGTCGCCGCGGGTGACCGGGCTGCCGGCCCGTTCGAGATCGGCGGCGACCTCGCGGCCGACATCGCCGCGGTAGAAATCCTCCAGCCCGGCATGGCCGAGCTGCTCCAGGGTGGCGGCCAGAGCCGGCAGCGCCCGCTTCGTCCCGGCCTTCGGCGGCTTGCCGTCGACGAGGAAGGTCTCGCGGAAACCCGGCTGGTCGTGGAGCGTGTCGAGTTCCTTCGGAACGTAGCGCGCCTCGGACGGAGACACCGGGACGCCCTCGCGGCCGTGCCGGACCGCGTCGGAGAGGAGCAGGGCGAGGGGCAGGCGCCCGCCGAGGTCGCGGGCGATGCCGTGGGCGAGCGCCCAGCCGCCGATGGCGCCGGCCACCGTCAGGGCGGCGTCGGGCCCGCGCTCCGGGATCGCCTCGAAGCCCTTGTCGCGGTAGCGCCGGATCGTCGCCAGGCTGCCGGCCGGGCCGCAGGCCTCGATCGTCCGCACCACGCCGTTCGGGCCGCGGATCAGCCAGAAGCCGTCGCCGCCGATGCCGTTCATGTGGGGGTAGACCACCGCGATGGTCGCCGCCATGGCGAGCATCGCCTCGACGGCGTTGCCGCCCTCTTCGAGGATCGCCCGGCCGGCCTCGGCGGCGAGGTGGTGGGGAGCCGCGCAGGCGGCGCGGGAGAAGACGGGAGTCTCGGGCATCTCACCAAGGGATGATGGGGCGGAACGGGCCCGCGCGGTTGCGCCGGCCCTCCGGTTCAGGCTAGTCCCCGCAGCCATGAAACGATAGGCGCCCTGTCGCCCGTCGCCCCGCCATCAGGACAAGGATCAGGCCGCGTGCCCGCATCAGGTTCCCTCAAGACCCGCAGCCTCGTCACCATCCTCAGCATCATGGTGCTGGTCGGCGTCGAGGTGTTCGCGGTGGCGATCGCGGCGGGCTGGGCCCTGGCCGGCATCTTCGAGCTCGGCGACACGATCGGCCACGTGCTGATGGTGCTGTTCAGCCTCTGCGCTCTGTACATCATGGTCCAGCTCTGGCGCCGGGCCACCAGCATCGAGCCGATCCGCTAAGGGCGCCTGCGATGATCGACCGCCGTACGCTGCTTGCCGGCGCCGCGCTCCTGCTCGGCTCCGGCCCCGAGGTGCTGTCCGCCGAGCTGCCATTGGGCAGGCCCGAGGCCTTCGGCTTCGATGCCCTCAAGGCCCGGGTGCGGGAGCTGGCCGGCCGCGCTTACGCCCCGCCGGCGATCCCCGACCGCGACGTGCTCCAGGCGATCGACTACGACGCCCACGGCAAGCTGAAATACAAGCCCGACCACGCGCTGTGGGCCGAGGGCCCGAGCGCCTTCCCGGTCACCTTCTTCCATCTCGGCCGCTACTTCCAGAAGCCGGTGCGGATGCACGTGGTCGAGGGCGGGCAGGCGCGCGAGATCATCTACGATCCGGCGGCCTTCGAGATGCCGGCGGACTCGCCGGCCCGGCGCCTGCCGCCGAATCCGGGCTTCGCGGGGTTCCGCTTCCAGGAAAGCCGCGGCGGCCCGCTCGACTGGCGCCGCAACGACTGGGTGGCGTTCCTCGGCGCCTCGTATTTCCGGGCGATCGGCGAGCTGTACCAATACGGCCTGTCGGCCCGCGGGCTCGCCCTCGACACGGTGATGCCGGACCGGCCGGAGGAATTCCCGGACTTCACCCATGTCTGGTTCGAGACCCCGGCGCCGGATTCCGACACCGTCACGGTGCTGGCGCTCCTCGACGGCCCCTCGGCGGCCGGCGCCTACCGGTTCCGCATGCGCCGCACCAAGTCGGTGGTGATGGACATCGAGGCGAGCCTGCACATGCGCAAGGATGTCGGCCGCTTCGGCCTGGCGCCCCTGACCTCGATGTACTGGTTCTCCGAAACCGCCAAGCCGACGGCGACCGACTGGCGTCCGGAGGTGCACGATTCCGACGGCCTCGCGCTCTGGACCGGCACCGGCGAGCGGATTTGGCGCCCTCTGCGCAACCCGCCCCGCACCATGGTCTCGGCCTTCTCCGACGAGCGCCCGCGCGGCTTCGGGCTGATGCAGCGCGACCGGCTGTTCGACCACTACCAGGACGGCGTCTACTACGACCGCCGGCCCTCGCTCTGGGTCGAGCCGCTCGGCGACTGGGGCAAGGGCAGCGTGCAGCTGGTCGAGAACGCCACCGACGACGAGATCCACGACAACGTGGTGGCGATGTGGGTGCCGGCCGAACCGGCCCGCGCCGGATCCTCGCACGACCTCGCCTATCGCCTGCATTGGGTTGCGGACGAGCCCTATCCGAGCAACCTCGCGCGCTGCGTCGCCACCCGGGAGGGCAATGGCGGCCAGGCCGGCACCGACCGGCCGAAGGGCGTGCGCAAGTTCGTGGTGGAATTCCTCGGCGAGCCCCTGGGCCGGCTGCCTGCCGGGGTGAAGCCCGAGCCGGTGCTGACCGCGTCCCGCGGCACCTTCCCGCTCGCCCGCACCGAGGCGGTGCCGGACGACGTGCCGGGCCACTGGCGGGCCGAGTTCGACCTCGCGGTAACGGGCGCGGAGCCGGTGGAGCTGCGGCTGTTCCTGCGCCGGGGCGACGAGACCCTGAGCGAGACCTGGACGTATCAGTATATTCCGGCGGCGTGATCGAGCGCTGGTGTCCCCGACGCTTTTTCCACTCGTCCCATCTGGGACCTCGCCCTGAGATGTCAGTCGATCAGAGATCGGCTGACCTCGAAGAAGACTTCCAGATCTGTCAGAGAGTACGGGAGCCCTCCTTCGAGGCTCATTGCGGTGCGATCTTCGATCGCCCGCACCTCAGGATGAGGTTGTCGACTGGACGATATCATTGTCCTCTGACGAGAAAGCCCCGCGGCTCGCACCGCGGGGCTTTGTTTTCCATCACACGGTCGGGCGTTCTCAGCCCACCCGCACCCGCCAGATCTCCTCGGCGTAGTCCCGCATCGTCCGGTCCGACGAGAACCACGCCGTGCGGGCGGTGTTGAGGATCGCCGCGCGCCACCAAGTCCGGGGCCGGCGCCAGGCCGCGTCGACCTCGCGCTGGGCGCGCCAGTAATCGTCGAAATCGGCGGTGAGCAGGAAGCGGTCGCCGTGGGTCAGCTCGTCGACGAGGGGCCGGAAGCGGCCCGGCTCCTCGGGCGAGAAGCCGCCCGCGGCGATCAGGTCGAGGGCGCCGCGCAGGCGGGGCGAGGCCGCGATGGCCCGGCCCGCGTAGCCCGGCTCGGCCTTCACCCGCTGCACGCCCGCCGCGTCGAGGCCGAAGATGAAGATGTTCTCCGCTCCGACATGATCCTTGATCTCGATATTGGCGCCGTCGAGCGTGCCGATGGTGAGCGCGCCGTTCAGCGCCAGCTTCATGTTGCCGGTGCCCGAGGCTTCGAGGCCGGCGGTCGAGATCTGCTCCGACAGGTCGGCGGCCGGGATGATCGATTCGGCCAGGCTCACCGAGTAGTTCGGCACGAAGGCGACGGTCAGGCGGCCGGCCACGTCCGGATCGGCGTTGACGCGCTTCGCCACGTCGCTGGCGAGCCGGATGATCAGCTTGGCCTGGTGGTAGCTCGGGGCCGCCTTGCCGGCGAAGAGCTTGACCCGGGGCGTCCAGTCGCGGTGCGGCTCGGCCTTGATCGCCTGGTAGAGCGCGACCGTCTCCAGGATGTTGAGGAGCTGGCGCTTGTACTCGTGAATGCGCTTGATCTGGACGTCGAACAGGGCGTCCGGATCGAGGGTGATGCCGGTGCGGTCCTCGACCACCCGGGCGAGCGCCTCCTTGCGCTCGCGGCGCACCGCCGCGTAGCGCGCCTGGAAGCCGGCATCGTCGGCGAAGGCCGTCAAGCCCTCGAGGTGGCGCGGGTCGTCGAGCACCTTCGCGCCGACCGCCTCGACGGCGAGCCGGGTCAGGCCCGGATTGGCGTTGTGGAGCCAGCGCCGGAAGGTGATGCCGTTGGTCTTGTTGACGATCTTGTCGGTGTCGAGGGCATGGAGCGGCGCGAAGACCGTCTGGCGCATCAGCTCGGTGTGCAAGGCCGAGACGCCGTTCACCCGCCGGGCGCCGAGGAAGGCCAGGTGGCCCATCCGCACCCGCTTGCCGTGGCTCTCGTCGATCAGCGAGACCTCGGCGAGCTGCGCGACCGAGGCACCGTGCTTCGGCACCTCCTCCAGGTGCATCCAGTTGATCAGGTAGATGATCTGCATGTGGCGCGGCAGCAGCCGCTCCATCAGCTCCACCGGCCAGGTCTCCAGGGCCTCCGGCAGAAGGGTGTGGTTGGTGTAGCCGAGGGTCTGGGTGGTGACGTGCCAGGCATCCTCCCAGGACAGGCCGTGCCCATCGACGAGGAGCCGCATCAGCTCCGGCACGGCGATGGCCGGGTGGGTGTCGTTGAGCTGGATCGCCGCGTGGTCGGGCAGCGAGCGCAGGTCGCCGCGCTCGGCGACGTGCCGGCGCACCAGGTCCTGGAGCGAGGCCGAGGTGAAGAAGAATTCCTGGCGCAGGCGCAGTTCCTGGCCGGCCGGCGTGCCGTCGCTCGGATAGAGCACCCGCGAGATCGCCTCGACCCGGGCGCGCTCGGCCACCGCCCCGACATGGTCGCCGGCATTGAAGCGGGCGAGGTCGACGGGCTCGACCGCGCGCGCCGCCCACAGGCGGAGCGCGTTGACGTGCTTGGCGCCCCGGCCGATCACCGGCGTGTCGTAGGGCACGGCGCGCACGGTCTCGGCCGGGCGCCAGATGCGGCGCAGCGTGCCGTCCGGCTGCACGCTCATCGCCACGTCGCCGCCGAAGCCGACCTCGCAGGCGGCGTCCGCCCGCTCGAACTCCCACGGGTTGCCCTCGGCGAGCCAGGTCTCCGGCACCTCGCGCTGGACCCCGTCCTCGATCACCTGCCGAAACAGCCCGTGGTCGTAGCGGATGCCGTAGCCGTAGGCGGGAATGGCGAGGCTCGCCATGCTCTCCATGAAGCAGGCGGCGAGCCGGCCGAGCCCGCCATTGCCGAGCGCCGCGTCGGGCTCGGCGCCCGCCACCGCGTCGAGGTCGACGCCGAGGCCCGCCAGCGCCGCCCGCACCGTCTCGGCGACGCCGAGATTGCCAAGCGCGTCCGAGAGCAGGCGCCCGATCAGGAATTCGAGGGAGAGGTAGTGCACGCGCTTGGGCGGCACGATCCCGGCGGAGATCGCGCTGGCGGCGACCGCGCGGTCGCGCAGGGCCAGCGCCGTCGCCACGAACCAGTCGCGGTCGCGGGCGGTCGCGGGCGTCTTGCCCAGCGCATAGGCGAGCTTCGACAGGATCGCGGTGCGCATCACCGTGACCTCGTCGCCCGCAGGCGCGGCGGGCGCCGCCTGCGGCATCCAGGAGCGCGACGTATCGGCATCCTGCGGGGCTTGCGCCTCCCGCTGAGCCTCTTCGCGCTGGCGACCGGACAGAAGAACTTCGTTCAGCACCTTGGAACCCCCTTCCCTGCCGCAGGTCTTACGGTGCTGCAGCGCGATCTCACGTCGCGTGCTGTGCAGCAAACCTTCGGCCACGGCAGCATCGTGTGGCTGTGGGACGGCGATGTCGAGACGCCGAGACTAAGCTTGAGCACGCGGGACGGCACGTGTTGCTGCCCCGACACGTCTCATGGAAACGAGACTTGATTTTGGCGAAGCGGCCTGAAGCGAGTGTGAACGCTTTCGAGGCCACCCGCAGGCCGGACCTTCGGGTTAGGCAATGCCCTTGGGGAAGGAATAACCGTTAGGGCAGGGTTATGCCAAGAGCCTGACCTTCCGGAGCCTGACCTTCCGGTCGCGGCGCGTCGCTCTTCCGGCGGATCGGCCGCGGATCGTGCCGGCATGGGCGCGGCTGCGCCTCCCTCCCTGCCGACGACGTCATGATGATGTCGTGGCCACCGGTGATGCTGGCGGGCCACGCTTTGGGTTCCGCGCGCGGGAAGGCGGGAACCGGATGCGGCGAGACGGCTTCCCTGCGGGGCGCCCCACGCCGCGGGCGCTCATATAAGGGCGGCCGCCCGGCCGCTCAAGCCCAGTGCCGGCCTCGCCCGGCTCGCTCGCCCGGCTTGGCGGCGCCCTCCGGCGCCGATCGGACATTCCTCGTGCCGCCGATCGTCCCGAAACCGGCGGTCCTCGCCGCGAAACCTGCTCAGGAGCCCAGCATGACCGAGGACGCGAAGCCCGCACACCTGCTGGCGGGTGAGCTGTGGTGGAAGGCGGGAATCGTCTATCAGGTCTATCCGCGCTCGTTCCAGGACACGAACGGCGACGGCGTCGGCGACCTCAGGGGCGTGACCGCCCGGCTCGACTACCTGGCCTGGCTCGGGGTCGACGCCCTGTGGCTGTCGCCGGTCTGCCGCTCGCCGATGGCGGATTACGGCTACGACGTCTCGGATTACTGCGACATCGACCCGCTCTTCGGCACGCTCGCCGATTTCGACGCCCTGGTGGCCGAGGCGCATCGCCGACGCCTGCGGGTGATCATGGATTTCGTGCCGAACCACACCTCGCAAGAGCATCCGTGGTTCTGCGAGGCGCGGTCCTCGCGCGACAACCCGAAGCGCGACTGGTACATCTGGCGCGACCCGGCCCCCGATGGCGGCCCGCCGAACAACTGGATCAGCAACTTCGGCGGCCCGGCCTGGACCCTCGATCCGGCGACCGGGCAATACTATTACCACGCCTTCCTGCGCGAGCAGCCGGACCTGAACTGGCGCAACCCGCAGGTGCGCGCCGCGATGCACGACGTGCTGCGCTTCTGGCTCGACCGTGGCGTCGACGGGTTCCGGGTCGACGTGATCTGGCACTTGATGAAGGACGAGGCGCTTCGCGACAATCCGATGAACCCGGATTACGTGCCGGGCGAGCCCGAGATCAACACCCTCGTCCAGCTCTACTCCGCCGACCAGCCCGAGGTGATGCAGGTGATCGCCGAGATGCGAGCCGTGCTGGACGAGTACGACGCGCGGGTGCTGATCGGCGAGATCTACCTGCCGCTGGAGCGGCTGGTGGCGTATTACGGCGTCGACCTGTCGGGGGCGCATCTTCCGTTCAACTTCCAGCTGATCCAGACGCCCTGGCACGCCGCTTCCGTGGCGCGGCTGATCGCCGACTACGAGGCGGCCCTGCCCGAAGGCGGCTGGCCGAACTGGGTGCTCGGCAACCACGACCAGCCCCGCATCGCCGCGCGGGTCGGCGAGGCGCAGGCCCGGGTGGCCGCCGTGCTGCTCCTCACCCTGCGGGGCACCCCGACCCTCTATTACGGCGACGAGATCGGGCTCGGCCGGGTGCCGATCCCGCCCGAGCGCGTGCGCGACCCCTGGGAGCACAATGAGCCCGGCCGCGGCCGCGACCCGGAGCGCACGCCGATGCAATGGGCGCCGGGGCCGCAAGCCGGCTTCTCCACCGTCGAGCCCTGGCTGCCCCTCGACCCGGCAGCCCAGACCCGCAACGTCGAGGTGCTGCGCGACGATCCGAACTCGATCCTGACCCTGCACCGGCGCCTGATCGCGCTCCGGCGCGACCACCCGGCGCTCGGCATCGGGGCCTACCGGGCAGTGTCCTTGTCCGGCGACGTTCTCGTCTACGACCGCCTGCACGGCGACGAGCTGATCCGGGTCGCGCTCAATTTCGGGCACGAAGCTTGCAAGATCCCAGTGCCCTCCGAACCGGCGAGGGAGGGGCTTGCCTGGGAGGTGCTGCTGTCGAGCGCCGGCGGCCGGCGCGGCGAGGTCCCGCAGGAGGGGCACTTCGCACTTGCGGGAGACGAGGCCCTAGTGCTGATCCGGCGCGCTCCGGCGGCGAACGGCTCGACACACCCTTTACCCGCCTAAGCTCCGTACAGGGCACGGCGCAGCTTCGGGAATCGGCAAGAGACGGCATTTTTTCTTTCTGTTAATCTCTTTTGTCTTGCCGATCCCGTCGATCCTGATATTGTGCAGTGCACTGGAACCAGGGCAGGAATGGCGCGTTGTCGTGGCAGTACGCCGCGGCATCGTCCGATCGCAGTCCGTCCGGCTCGCGGCGTGGGGGCTCTTCATGACATTTCCGGCGTCGGCACGGTCGGCTTCACAGGCGCCGACTCTGCCGTCAGACAGTTCCCCCAGGGGAGCCGTCGAGGCGTTGCGCGGCTCGCTCAAGCCGCGGATCCTCTATGCCACGCCGGAGATGGCCGATTTCGTGAAGACCGGCGGCCTCGGCGAGGTCGCGGCCTCCCTGCCCCGGGCCCTGCGCCAGCACTACGACGTCCGCATCCTGATTCCGGGCTACCGCCAGGTCGTCGACCGCCACCCCGAGATCATGGTGGTCGCGCATCTCGCCGGCAGCGCCGACATGCCTCCCTGCGACCTCGGCCTGATCGAGACCGGCGACGGCCTGCCGGTCTACGTCATCCTCTGCTCGGCCCTCTACGAGCGCGACGGCTCGCCCTACGGCGACCAGGGCATCGATTTCCCGGACAACGACCTGCGCTTCGGTCGCCTCAGCCTCGCCGCGGCGGAGATCGCGCAGGGGATCGATCCCGAATGGCGCGCCGACCTGCTGCACCTCAACGACTGGCAGACGGCGCTCGCCCCGGCCTACCTGGCCTGGCGCGGCCAGCGCGTGCCGAGCGTGCTCACCATCCACAACCTCGCCTATCAGGGCCTGTTCTCGTGGGAGAATCTCGGCCGCCTCGGCGTGCCGGAGAGCGCCTTCCAGATCGACGGGGTCGAGTTCTACGGCAAGCTGTCCTTCCTGAAGGCCGGCCTGTTCTACGCCTCGCACGTCACCACGGTGAGCGAGACCTACGCCCACGAGATCACCACGCCGGAATTCGGCTGCGGCCTCGACGGGCTCCTGCGCACCCGCGCCCACCAGGGCCGGCTCGCCGGCATCCTCAACGGCATCGACGAGAGCTGGGATCCCCGCACCGATCCGCACCTCGCCACCCGCTTCGAGCCCGATGACTGGAAGGGCAAGCGCGCCAATGCCGACGCGGTGCGCACCCGCTTCGGCCTCGGCGTCTCGCGCGGGCCCCTCTTTGCCATCGTGTCGCGGCTCGTGCACCAGAAGGGCGTCGACCTGACGCTCGCCGCCGCCGAATCGATCGTCGCCGAGGGCGGCCAGCTCGTGGTGACCGGCCAGGGCGAGCCGCGCTTCGAGGCCGCCTTCCTCGACCTCGCCCGGCGTCATCCCGGCTCGGTCGGGGTGCGGGTCGGCTTCGAGGAGACCGACGCCCACCGGATGTTCGCCGGCAGCGACTTCCTGCTGATGCCGTCGCGCTTCGAGCCCTGCGGCCTCGCCCAGATGTACGCCCAGCGCTTCGGCTCCCTGCCGATCGCCCACCGCACCGGCGGCCTCGCCGACACGGTCGAGGACGGCGTCACCGGCTTCCTGTTCGGCGAGTCCTCGCTCAAGGGCCTGAGCGGCGCGATCCGCCGCGCCTTCGACGTCTTCGCCTCGAAGCGCCGCCTCGGCGCGATGCGCCGCAACGCCATGGCCCGCGAGTTCGGCTGGGACAGGGCTGCCGACGGCTATTCCTCGCTCTATACCCGCGTCGTCGGCAACGGGGCCGACCTGATGCGCGGCCGCGCGGCGGCCTGAACCGGCTTCCGCCTCCGACACGCGCCACCATCGACCCCGCGGTGCCGACGGCATCGCGGGGTCGATCGCGTTCGGGCGCCGCAGTGGCACCACCGAATGGGGCGGCAGACGGCCGTGCCGCCACCAGGCAGAGTGCGGGCTGCGGGGCGGCGCGCCCGGGCAGCCAGGGAGTCGGGGATGAGGGCGATGGTTGCGGCAGCCCTGCTCGGCGCGCTCTGTGTCGAATCCGCTTCCGCCCTGCTCGCGCAGGGATCGGACGACGTTCCGGTGCAGCGCGATCTCCGGCGCGAACGGCGCCTCGAGCGCCGGCTTCAGGACGGCCAGCCTCCCGCCTTCGACCCGAATGTCACCCCCGACAACCCGGACGGGGTCGTGGGGTTCGACGGACCGCCAGGCCTCTTCGACGACAACGACGTCGAGGAGAGCGGCCCGATGGCGCCGGGGTCGCCGGCCGATCTCGACGACGACTGAGCCTCGCGGTTCCGGCGTCCCGCCGACCCTGCCGCCCTTGACATCTGCCCGTGCGTCACAACACATGAGCATGTGTTCATGTGTTGAAGAGAGAACGGGCGTGCGGCTCCTGTCCCCGGAGCAGGTCGCGGACGTGGCGGAGGTCTTTCGGCTCCTCGGCGAGCCGAACCGCCTGCGCATCGTGCTCGCCTGCCTGGAGGCGGACCGCACGGTCGGGGAGATCGGCGAGGGCCTCGGCCTGTCGCAATCGCTGACCTCGCATCACCTGCGCCTGCTGCGGACCGCCCGCATCCTGCGCGCGATCCGCCACGGCCGGCACGTCGCCTACGCGATCGACGACGATCACGTGCGCGACGTGCTGCGCAACATGGTCGCCCATCTCACCGAGCCGCACGATCACCCCCACCCCTCCCACGACAACGCCGAAGAGGAACCGGAACCATGACCAGCACCACCGCCGAGACCGTGAAATGCGCCTGCGAGGACTGCGTCTGCGTGGTCCCGGTGGCGAAGGCCGTGTCCCGCGACGGCAAGGCCTTCTGCTGCGAGGAATGCGCCGAGGGCCACCCCCACCACGCCGGCTGCGACCACGCCGGCTGCACCTGCCACGGCTGAACGAGAGAGCGGGGTCGCGCTTCGGCCCCGACATGCTCTAAACCCCCGCATACGAGCAAAGCCCGGGCCCCCGCCCGGGCCGGGGATGGATTTCGCCGATGATCGCGGGCTGGACGGTGGTGCTGGCGGCCCTCGTCTATATCTGCGCCCTGTTCGCAGTCGCTCATTGGGGCGACGTGGCCGGGCGGACGCTGATGCGCGACGCGCGGGTGCGGCCGACGATCTACGCCCTGTCGCTGGCGGTCTACTGCACCTCCTGGACCTTCTTCGGCTCGGTCGGCCTCGCGAGCCATGCCGGCCTCGATTTCCTCACCATCTATGTCGGCCCGGTCCTGGTGGTGGGCTTCGGCTACCGGCTCGTCGCCCGGGTGGTGCGGATCGCCAAGGCCCAGAACTCGACCTCGATCGCCGACTTCATCGCCGCCCGCTACGGCAAGAGCGAGCGCATCGCCGCCCTGGTCTGCCTGATCGCGGTGGTGGGCGCGGTGCCCTACATCGCCCTGCAATTGCGGGCGGTGGCGGCCTCGCTCCAGGTCTTCCTTCGCGCCACCGACGGGGTCGGGGCACCGGCCGGGATGCTGGGCGATCTCGGCCTGTTCGTGGCCCTGGTGCTGGCGGGCTTCGCGGTCGCCTTCGGTACCCGCCATGCCGACGCCACCGAGCACCAGGACGGACTGACCCTGGCGGTGGCGCTCGAATCCCTGGTCAAGCTGCTCGCTTTCCTCACCGTCGGCGGCTTCGTGGTCGGGTGGATGCTGGGCGACCTGCCGGAGGCCTCGAGCGCGGTGCACGGGGTCGGGGCGCTGGTCGGGCAGACCTCCGGCCCCGCGACGCTGATCGTCCAGACCCTGCTCTCGGCGGCGGCGGTGCTGCTGCTGCCGCGCCAGTTCCACATGGCGGTGGTGGAGAACCGGTCGGTCGCCGATGTCGGGCGGGCGGCCTGGACCTTCCCGCTCTACCTCGTGCTCATCAACCTGTTCGTGGTGCCGCTGGCGCTCGCAGGACTCGCCCTCTTCCCGGAGGGGACCGTGCAGCGCGACATGACGGTCCTCGCCCTGCCGCTGCACGAGCGGGCCGACGGCATCGCCCTCATCGCCTTCATCGGCGGCCTCTCGGCGGCGACCGCGATGGTGATCGTCGAGTCGGTCGCGGTCGCGATCATGATCTCGAACCACCTCGTCATCCCGGTGGCCCTGCGACGGCGCAACCTCGTTCCGGGCGCCGCCCCCTCCCCCGAACCCGGCGCGCCGGATCTCGGCGGCTACGTGCTGGTGGTGCGGCGCGTCGCCATCGTGACGGTGGTGCTGGTGGCCTATGCCTATTCGCGGGTCGCCGGCGAGGTGGCGCTCGCCTCGATCGGGCTCCTGTCCTTCGCGGCGGTGGCGCAGATCGGCCCGGCCTTCGTCGGCGCGCTCTACTGGGGCCGGGGCACGGGCTTGGGCGCCGCGGCGGGGCTGATCGTCGGCTTCACGGTCTGGCTCTACACCCTGCTGCTGCCGAGCCTCGTGACGGGAGAGGGCTGGGCGGCGACGTTCATCACCGAGGGTCCGTTCGGCATCGCGGCGTTGAGCCCGACGGGGCTGATGGGCCTCGACGACGTTCCCCGCCTCGTCCACGGCACGCTGTGGAGCCTCGGCCTGAACACGCTGGCCTACATCGCCTTCTCGCTTCTGCGACCGCCGAACGCGATCGAGCGCCTGCAGGCCGAGGCTTTCGGCCAGGTCTCCGGCCTCGACGAGGCCGGGCTCGTGGCGCCGAGCTTCCGGCTGTTTCGCAGCGCCGTGACCTTGGCGGAGCTGCGCGCCACGGTGGCCCGCTTCCTCGGCGAGGAGCGGGCGGTGCGGGCCTTCGAGGAGTTCGCGCAGGCGCAAGGCCGCGGAGCCCTGGCCGACGACGCGATTGCGGGCCTGCCCGAACTGCGCCACGCCGAGCACCTGCTCGCCTCGGCGATCGGCGCCTCCTCGGCCCGGCTCGCCCTGTCGCTGCTCCTGCGCAGGCGCAACGTCTCGCCCAAGGCGGCGCTCAAGCTCCTCGACGATGCCTCGGCGGCGTTCCAGTACAGCCGCGACATCCTCCAGCACGGCCTCGACCACGCCAAGCAGGGCATCACGGTCTTCGACCGCGACATGAAGCTGATCGTCTGGAACCGCGCCTTCGCGGATCTCTACGACCTGCCGCCGGACATGATCCAGACCGGCATCGGGCTGGAAGCGATCGTGCGCTTCAATGCCGGCCGCGGCGCCTACGGGGCGCGGGACGCCGACACCCTGGTGCGGGAGCGCATCGCCGCCTTCCGGCTCGAATCCGGGCCGCAGCGCCTGCGGCTGCATCCGAGCGGCCGGGTGATCGAGATCCGCGCCAACCTCCTGCCCAATGGCGGCGTGGTGGCGACCTATACCGACGTGACCGACTCGGTCGCCGCCGAGGAGGCCCGCACCCGCCTCAACGAGGAGCTGGAGACCCGGGTGCGCGAGCGCACCGAGGAGCTGACCCGCCTCAACGCGGCGCTGACCCGCGCCAAGGCCGAGGCCGAGGAGGCCAACGCCTCGAAGACCCGCTTCCTCGCGGCGGCCAGCCACGACATCCTCCAGCCGCTCAACGCCGCGCGGCTCTATGCCAGCGCGCTGGTCGAGCGCGACCGGGGCACCGACCCGACGCTCGCCGAGAATGTCGACGCCTCCCTCGACGCCGTCGAGGAGATCCTGACCGCCCTGCTTGAGATCTCCCGCCTCGATACCGGGGCGCTCAAGCCCCAGCTCTCGATCGTGCGGGTGTCGGAGCTCTTTCGCCAGGTCCAGCGCGAGTTCGGCCCGCTGGCGCAGGAGAAGGGCTTGAGGCTGACCGTGATGCCCTCCTCGCTCGCCCTGCGCTCCGACCGGCAATTGCTGCGCCGGCTCCTGCACAACCTCGTGTCGAATGCGATCAAGTACACGCCGGAAGGACGCGTGCTCGTCGGCGCGCGGCGGCACGGCGACCGGGTGGTGCTGATGGTGCTGGATACCGGGCTCGGCATCCCGGCCGCGCAGCAGAAGCTGGTCTTCCGCGAGTTCCAGCGCCTCGACCAGGGCGCGCGGGTCGCCCGCGGCCTCGGCCTCGGCCTGTCGATCGTCGATCGCACCGCGCGGCTCCTCGACCACCCGGTGAGCCTGGCCTCGCGGCCCGGCCGCGGCTCGGCCTTCTCGGTCGCGGTGCCGGGCGCTCCCTTGCGGCCGGTGGTCGAGGCGCAGGGCGAGGCGCCGCGGCCGGCCACCGTGCCGCTCGCCGGATTGACGGTGCTCGCCGTCGACAACGAGCCGGCAATCGTCGACGGGATGCGGGTGCTCGTCGGCAGCTGGGGTTGCGCGCTGCACACCGCCGGCTCGCTCACCGAGGCCCTGGCCCTGGTGCTCGGCGGGTCCTTGCGCCCGGACGTGATCGTGGCCGACTATCACCTCGACCAGGGGACCGGCCTCGACCTCATCGCGGGCCTGCGGGCGGCGCTCGCCGCCGACATCCCGGCGGTGCTCCTCACCGCCGACCGCTCGCCGGGCGTGCGCGACGCCGCGAGCGCGCAGCGGGTCCAGGTGCTGAGCAAGCCGCTCAAGCCCGCCGCGCTCCGCGCCCTGCTGACCCGGTGGCGCAACCAGCGGGTGGCGGCGGAATAGCGTCTGATACCGCCGCGCCTGAGAGCGCATTCGTTCGGAGGCGCGGCGGTATCAGACCGTTGATCCAGCTCGAATTTTCGACGCCAAGCCAAGGGCTTGGCGACGATTCGGGAACGGAGCCAGAGGTCGTTGTCGACGACCGTCGGTCTGAATTAGTGCCGCACCCACATCACCCGGGCCATCCAGGCGATCTCCGAGGCCAGGACGATCCGGTCCGGCTCGCCGGGGACCGGCCCGCTCAGCTCGGCGGCCCGGGCGGTGCGCCGCTTCAGCTCGGCGACCATGATGCCGCCGTCGCCCAGGCACGTCACCACCCGGTCGCCCCTGCGGATCGCCGCGGTGGGGGAGACCACCAGCACGTCGCCGTCGCGGTAGAGCGGGGCCAGGGCGCCATCCCGGACCTCGATGGCGAAGCAGCGCTCCTGCCCGAGGCCCGGCAGCTCCACCTCCGCCATGGGGCTGCCGTTGCCCGGCAGGCCGTTGGCGCCGATATGGCCCGCCGCCCTCTCGCTGCCGATCAGCGGCACCGCGATGCGGGCCTCGGCGTCCCGCGGCTCGATCAGGCGCAGGAAGTCGTCCAGGGTGGCGCCGGTGGCGGCCAGGATCTTGGCGACCGATTCCGTCGAGGGCCAGCGCTTGCGCCCGTCGGGGCTGACCCGTTTCGAGCGGTTGAAGCTCGTCGCGTCGAGCCCGGCGCGTTTGGCGAGGCCCGACGCCGTCAAGTTGTTGCGCTGCGCAAGGTGATCGATGGCGGACCAGATTCGGTCATGGGACAGCATGGGGGCCTGGCCTGAGGCGGTGGGCGTTCACCACCGAACTAACAAATGTAAACTACCGAACCTTCGCCGAAAGGCAACGGGCGTTGCCGGCTCGCCCCGGCGCGGCTATCGCTCGCCCGCACCCCGCCGAGGAGGCCTGCGGCGCCCATGATTCTCATCTACAAGATATGCCCGGCAGCCCTGTGGCGTGAAGCCGAGGTTGCCGGCCGGTTCGACGGCGCGCCGGTCGATCTGGCCGATGGCTTCATCCACTTCTCGACGGCCGCCCAGGCCCCCGAGACGGCGGCCAAGCACTTCTCGGGACAGGATAATCTTCTCCTCATCGCGGTCGACGCGGAGGCGCTGGGAGAGGCCCTGCGCTTCGAGCCCTCCCGCGGCGGCGCCCTGTTTCCGCACCTCTACGGCCCGCTGCCGCTCTCCGCCGTCCGGAGCGTCGCACCATTACCCGCCGGACCCGGTGGAATCCATATTTTTCCAAATTTAACAGGGGCTTGATCTTGCTTTCGACCGTCTTCCCACTCGTCCGCCCCCTGTTGCACGCCCTAGATCCCGAGACTGCCCATAGCTTGACTGTTAGGGCAATCGCGCAGCTTCCCTTACGGGATCCGCCGGCCGATGACCCTCGCCTCTGCGTAACGGTTATATCGAGAACTTTTTCCAACCCGATCGGTTTGGCGGCGGGATTCGACAAGGGTGCGCAGGCGCCGGACGCGCTGCTCGGCCTCGGATTCGGCTTCGTCGAGGTCGGCGGCGTGGTGCCCCGGCCGCAGCCGGGCAACCCGCGCCCACGGGTCTTCCGCCTGCCGGAGGACGGAGCGGTGATCAATCGCTATGGCCTCAACAGCGAGGGGCTGGCGGTGGTGCGGGCGCGCCTCGAGGCCCGTCGTGGCCGGCCGGGGATCGTCGGGGTCAATATCGGGGCGAACAAGGACTCGACCGACCGTCTGGCCGATTATGTCGCCTGTACCCGCGGCCTCGCCGGCCTCGTCGACTTCATCACCGTCAACGTCTCCTCGCCCAACACCCCGGGCCTGCGCGATCTCCAGGGGGAAGCGTTCCTCGACGACCTGCTCGCCCGGGTGGTGGCGGCCCGGGATGAATCCTCGCCGGGCACGGCGATCCTCCTCAAGATCGCCCCCGACATCGGCCTCGACGGCCTCGACGCGATGACCGCCACCGCGCGGCGCCGCGGCGTCGATGCCCTCGTCGTCTCCAACACCACCGTGGCGCGGCCGGCAAGCCTCGCCGGGGCGGCCAGGGGCGAGACCGGCGGCCTGTCCGGCCGGCCACTCTTCTCGCCCTCGACCCGGCTCCTGGCCGAGACCTATCGGCGGGTCGGGACCGCGCTGCCGCTGATCGGCGTCGGCGGCGTCGACTCGGCGGAGGCCGCCTGGACCAAGATCCGGGCCGGTGCCAGCCTGGTCCAGCTCTATTCCGCCCTGATCTATGCGGGTCCCGGCCTCGTCGGGGAGATCAAGACCGGGCTTCTGCGCCGGATGGAGGCGGAGGGCATCACGAGCCTGGCGGGCGTCGTCGGGCGCGACGCGGCGGAGCTGGCCCGCTCGGCGTGAGGCACGGGCCGAGTCGAAGCCCGCGCCCGAACCCTCCCCCGCAGAGGGGGGAGGGTTCGGGCGCGTCTTTCACATCGTTCGCCCGTCGGCTCACAATTCCGGGTTCGTCGGTTCCGTCCGCCGCGCCACCACGGTGTAGCAGAGCCGCTTCTGCCCGAGCAGCAACTGCCGGTGATAGGTCACCGCCGATTCGCCGAAGCCCAGGATCGCCAGGAGCTCCTGCATCGTGGTCGGGGCAATGGTCCACCAGGCGTCGAAGCGGATCCGTTGGTCGGTGCGGGGCAGGAGGAAGAGCGGCAGCCCGATGCGGCGCGGCAGGTAGCGCAGGAATTGCAGCGATTTCGGCAGCATCTCGGTCACCACGACGGTCTCGCGGGTGAGCCGAAGGGCACCGTGCAGGGCCCGGAACGGGTCGCGCAGGCGCGCCAGCGCGTTGCCGAGGACCGCGACATCGACGGGACCGATCGCCTCCGGCACGTCGTAGAGCGAGCCTCCGGCCCGGCGCGCCCGGGAGTTCAGCGCAGCATGGGAGTACCAGTAGGCGTTCTCGAACCGGCGCAGGTGGTTGCGGATCTCCGGCGCGATCACGGCGCGCTCGAAATCCGGATACGGCACCATCTCCCAGCAGGCGTCGCCAGCGAAGTCGTAGGACACGACCTCGGCACCGCGAGCCTCCATGGCGAAGCCGAGGAAGCCGCTGGTGGCACCGAAATCGAGCGCGCGCTTGCCCGCCACCGCGACGTGGCCGAGGTAATCGTCGAGCCCGGCCCGCAGGTCCCAAGCCCCCGCCATGGTGCCGTGGCCGGGCAGGTCGATGGTATGGTTGAAGGCGCAGGTCGCCGGATCGTCGACCGCACGGGGCGGAAGGTACGACGCATCGGTCTCGAGCTGAGCGGTCGGGTCCGCCATCGTCATGCGGGATCGTCTCGTGCGGCGGCGGAACGGGAATTCGATGAGGGCTTCAGGACCCGCGCGCCTGCGGGTAGCAGGGCAGCCCAGGTGGCAGGGCGACCCAGGACAGGCGGCGCGAGACCCAGACATGGTCGCGCGGCGGAAAGCGCTCCGGGTCGTCGAGGCTCGCGAGGGTCAGGTCGATCTCGTCGGGCAGGTCATCGGCCCGGTAGGCGAGCGGCGTGCCGCAGGACGGGCAGAAGGCGCGCTCGGCCCGTGGGCTGGAGCGGAACCAGGCCGGATCGGCCGTGACGCGGCAGGAATCCCGCCGCACGGTGAGCCAGCCGACCATCGGCGCGCCGGTGGCGCCGCGGCAATCGGCACAGTGGCAGACGGTGACGTTCCGGGGCTTCCCTCGCGCCTCGTAGCGCACCGCGCCGCACCGGCATCCGCCCGAGATCACCGCATCCATGCTCATCGCGTCGCCTCCGTCAGGGGGCCGACCCGCGGCTGCGGGAAGGCGCCGGCCGCGAGCCGCGGGTAGAGCACGGCCTGGCCGAGGCCGCGGGCCGCCAGGAAGGTCAGCATGGCGAGCCACAAGCCGGTATTGCCGAGCTCACGCGTCGCCGCCAGCATCGCGGCGTCGACCGCCAGCGCCGCCAGCATCAGGTTGCGCATCGCCCGGGTCCAGGTCGCCCCGATATAGACCCCGTCGAACGCGAAGGCGGCCGCCGCCGCGAGCGGCGTCAGGGCGGCGTAGACGAGGAAGTCGCGCGCGAAGGCCCGCACCTCCGGCGCGGTGGTGATCGCGTCGATGAACGGACCGCCGACGGCGAGGAACAGGCCGGAGACTGCGAGCCCGAAGCCGAGGCACCAGCCTAGGCAGAGGCGCACCGCACCCCGGAAGGCGCCCTCGTCGCGGGCGCCGAGCGCCTGGCCGCACAGAACCTCCGCGGCGGTGGCGAAGCCGTCGAGGAAGAAGCTGCCGATCAGGAAGAGGTTCTGGAGGACGGCATTGGCCGCCAGGGTCACGTCGCCGGCCCGCGCTCCGAGACCGGTGAACAGCGCCAGTGCGGTGATGAGCGCGAGGGTGCGCACCATCACGTCGCCGTTGACGGAGAGCATCCGGGCGAGGCCGGCACGCTCGACGACCTCGGCGACGGGCACGCGCCACGGCCGGGAGCCGAGGCGGTGCAGCACGGCGAGCCCGAGGGCGGTGCCGGCGATTTCCGCCAGCACGGTCGCGAGGGCCGCCCCGGCGACCCCGGCGCCGAGGCCGAGGACGAGCAGGAGGGTGAGCGCGACGTTGACGGCGTTGATCGCCACCTGCAGGCCGAGGCCGAGATCGGTGCGGCCGCGCCCGAGGGTCGAGCCGAGGATGGCGTAGTTGGCGAGCGTGAAGGGGGCGCACCAGATCCGGACGGCGAAGTAGGCGGCGAGTGCCTCGGTCACCGCCGGGCTGGCGCCGAACAGCCGGAAGGCCGCCGCCCCGAGCGGGCCCTGCCCTGCCACCATGGCGAGGCCGACCGTGAGCGCCACCGCGAGCGCCCGGGCGAGGGTCCGGTCGATCTCCGCGCGATCGCCGGCCCCGGTCGCCTGCGCGGTGAGGCCGGCGGTGGCCATGCGCAGGGCTCCGAAGGTCCAGAACAGGTAGTCGAAGACCACGGCCCCGAGCGCCAGCGCCCCGAGCAGGGCCGCGTCGCCGAGCCGCCCCACCGCTGCCGTCCCGACGAGGCCGAGGAGCGGCGTCGTGACGTTGGCGAGCGTCATCGGCAGGGCGAGCGCGAGGATGCGGCGATGCGTGACCTCCGGCCTCGCGCCGGGCCGGATCGGGGCGGCGTGATGCATCGATCCGGGCTCCGGTCAGCGGCCGCGGGCGAAGAGGCGCGAGAGGAACCAGAGCGGCACCACCACCACGGCGCCGGCGACGAACCAGCGGCCGGCATCGTGGAAGGTGTCGAAGCCCAGCGCGATCAGCGCGTGGATGGTGTCGTAGGCCTGGGCGAAGAGCAGCCCAGGCGTCACCCCCATCATCGCCATGCCGGCGCCGACGAGGAGCGAGAGGAACACCAGCCGCACCAGCACCGCCCCCGGCGAGCCGCCGAGGAAGCGGTGCAGGTTCGACGGCCTGTCCCGGTATCCCGGATCGTGGCCGCCGGAGCCCTGACCGTAGGGATCCTGCCCGAAATCGCCGCTCCCGCGGGGGCCCGGACCTTGCCCGCCGAAGGGGCGTTGGAATCTCTGCTCGCTCATGCTTCCTCGCGGCCCTGCCGTGGCGGATAGACGGTCAACCGTGACGCGGCGCAACCCAAGCGTTGCGGGATTGCCACATCCCGGACGAAACCCTGCGTGGCCTGACGCATTGCACCGTTTGGCAATCCGGACCTGAGATGGCAACCTTTGCGGATTATCCCAAGATACCCGGTGTGCCATACCGGGCTGGACGGTGGCCCGCCCGCAACCCCGAGACGCTCCGCCGCCCGCGCCGGCGGCGCAGCGCCACGAGATTGATACCCCGAGCATGATCGACCACGCGCTCTTCGACCCGGCGAAAGCCGACCCCGAGGCCGAGCGGCTGAACCGGGAGATCATCGCCGCCCAGGCCCAGGCGCCGGATCCCTGGTCCATGCCGGTGGAGGAGGTGCGCGAGCGCCGCCGGCGCGGCAGCTTCGCCTATCCGGCGATGCCCCGCAGCGCCCGGGCGGAGACGATCACGATTCCGGGCCCCGGCGGGCCGTTGGCCCTGCGGGTGATCCGGCCGCAGCGGAAAGCCCGGGGCGCCTACCTGCACATCCATTCCGGCGGCTGGGTCTGGGGCGCCGCCGACGAGCAGGATCCCTGGCTCGAGCGCATCGCCGAGCGCTGCGGCTTCGTCTGCGTCTCGGTGGGGTACCGGCTGGCGCCCGAGCACCCCTACCCGGCCCCGATCGACGATTGCGAGGCGGCGGCGCTCTGGCTCTACCACGAGGGCCGCAAGCTGTTCGGGGTCGAGGCGCTGACCATCGGCGGCGAATCGGTCGGCGCGCATCTGAGCGTGATGACGCTCCTGCGCCTGCGCGACCGCCACCGGCTGCCGAAGGCGTTTCGCGGCGCCAACCTGTTTTCGGGCCTCTACGACCTCGGCGTCACCGCGAGCGCCCGCAACTGGGGCGAGGAGCGCCTGGTCCTCAACTCCACCGACATACGCCGCTTCGCCGACGGCTTCGTGCCGGAGGGCGTGGCCCGGCGCTCGCCCGACGTGTCGCCGCTCTATGCCGACCTCGCCGGCCTGCCCCCGGCCCTGTTCTCGGTCGGCACCCGCGATCCCCTCCTCGACGACACGCTGTTCATGTCGATGCGCTGGGCGGCGGCCAACAATGGCGGCTACACGTCGGTCTATACCGGCGGCTGCCACGTGTTCATCCGCTACAACCTCGCCATGACCCAGCGGGCCCTGGAGCTGATCGAGCGCTTCCTGATGGCCTTGGCGTGAGGAACCGGGCGTGAGGAACCGGGCGTGAGGAAATCGGCGTGAGGCACGGCCGTTCGGCCGCGACCGCCTACGCGCTTCTCGCCTTCGCGACCCTGCTCTGGGCCGGCAACGCGGTGGCGAGCAAGGTCGCCGTCGGCCTCGTCTCGCCGCAGGCCCTGGTCGCCTTGCGCTGGTCGATCGCCCTCACGGCGATCGCGCTCCTGGCCGGGCGCGAGACATGGGCGCACCGTCGCGCCCTGCTGGCGCATTGGCCGCTGATCCTGCTGATGGGCGGCTTCGGCTATACCGGCTTCAACGCGCTGGCCTACGAGGCGGGGGCGCTGACGAGCGCCGTGAACCTGTCCTTGATCGAGGGCACGATCCCGGTCCTGGTGCTGCTCCTGAACTTCCTCGTCCGCGGCGTCGCGGTGCGGGGCGGCCAGTTCCTCGGCGCCGCCATCACGCTCGCCGGGGTGGTGCTGGTGGCGAGCCACGGCGACCTCGCGCGGCTGCGCGCCCTCGACGTCAACCGCGGCGACCTCCTGGTGCTGCTGGCCTGCCTGTTCTACGCCGGCTACACGGTCGCCCTGCCCCTGCGGCCGGCGGTGCCGGCCCTGGCCTTCTTCGCCGCCATGGCGGTGGCGGCCTGGGCGACCTCGCTGCCGCTGCTCGCCGGCGAGTGGGCGGCCGGCCGCATCCTCTGGCCCGGCGCCGCCGGCTGGGCGCTGATCGCCTTCACGGCGCTCGGGCCGTCGCTGGTGGCGCAGCTCGCCTATATGCGCGGGGTCGAAACGATCGGCCCGAACCGCGCCGGCCTGTTCAACAACCTGGTGCCGGCCTTCGGGGCGATCCTGGCGGTGGGTCTGGTGGGCGAGCCCTTCGGCCTCGTCGAGGCCTCGGCCCTCGCCCTCGTGCTCGGCGGCATCGCGGTGGCGGAGCTGTCCGGGCGCCGCAAGCTCGGCTGAGCCTCACCCCCTCTGCCCGCCGAGCCCGAGCCGGCGGATCAACAGGAAGGCCGCCGCGGCGGACAGGACGGCGATTCCGATCGCCGCCGTCGAGCCGTCCTCCCAGTCGGCGAAGGGCAGGTTCTTGGTGTTCATGCCGAACAGGCCGGTGACCAGGGTCGGCGGCAGGAACAACGCGGTCAGGATCGACAGGGTGTGGAGCTGGCGGTTCGACTGGCGGGCGAGCAGGCCGGAGAGCTCTTCCTGCAGGAGCCGGCTGCGCTCGGCCAGCACCACCATGTCGCGGTCCAGCGCGTCGAGGCGCTGGGCGATGCGCGCGGCGGCCTCCAGGGTCTCCTCCGGCAGGTCCTCGCCATCCTCCTCCAGGCGGTGGAACACCGCCCGCAGGCCGTTGAGCTGGCGGTGCAGCCGCACGGCGTCGCGGCGGATCGGCCCGAGCTGGCGGGTCTCCGCGCGGATGCGCTCGTCGAGGATGTGGTCCTCGATCCCGTCGAGGCGCTCGGACAGGATCGCGCCCCGGGCGCCGATCGCCGCGGCGACCCGGTCGATCAGCGTCTCGAGCAGTGCCACCGGCCCTGGCAGCGCCCTCCCCTCGGCGATCGCCTCGCGCACCGCATCGGGCCCGACGATCGGGTGCCGGCGCCCGCTGACGAGGTAGTTCGGCCCGAGCACGAAATGCAGCCGCCCGGCGGCGTCGGGCAGGCGCTCCGGTACGGCAGGCGCCTCGGCGTCGCGGGCGAGGTCGGCGTCCCGGGTGAGATCGGCGATGACGCCGCCGACCTGTCCGTCCTCGACGGTGACCCGCTGGTGCGGATCGCTGGCGAAGGCCGCCGCCGCGAGGTCGGGCGGGCCGAACCGCCCCTCCGCCACCAGGGCCGGCACCCTCGCGTCGTTGAGGTTGACGTGGAGCCAGACGAAGCCCTCGCCGAAGCGGCCCAACGCCGGAATCTCCTCGCCGGGCCCGACCAGCCGCCCGCGCCCGGCCGCGTCGAACCGCATCGCCCAGATCAGGCCCGGCAGGGCGGGTTCGTCGCTGAGGAGGGGGGGCATCGGGCGTCCTTCGCGTCCCCGCTTGTCCAAACGGGGAACGACCGGGACGCCGCCGCACCCGGTCGCCGTCGCTAGGGGCCGGTTACGACGGTTCGATGACGCTTTGGCGCTATGCCACCCTCCGGGGCCTACGCCTCCATCGCCTCCAGCTCGGCGATCATCCCCTCGATCATCGACAGGCCGATCTGCCAGAAGGCCGGGTCGCGGGCGTCCAGCCCGAACGGCGCCAGCAACTCGCCATAGGGCTTGCTGCCGCCGGCCGAGAGCAGCGCGAAGTAGCGCTCGACGAAGGCTTCCTCTGCCGCCTTGTCGCCGCTCGCCCGCTGGTAGACGCCGTAGAGCGAGTTCACCAGGCAGTCGCCGAAGGCGTAGGCGTAGACGTAGAACGGCGAGTGGATGAAGTGCGGGATATAGGCCCAGTACGGCTCGTAGCCCTCGTCGAGGCGGATCGCCGGCCCCAAGCTCTCTGCCTGCACCGACATCCACAGGGCGTTGACCTTGTCGGCGGTCAGCTCGCCCTCGCGGCGGGCGAGGTGGACCTTGCGTTCGAAGGCGTAGAACGCGATCTGGCGCACCACCGTGTTGATCATGTCCTCGACCTTGGCAGCCAGCATCGCCCGGCGCTGCACCGGGTCGGTAGTGGCCTCCAGCACGCGGCGGAAGGTCAGCATCTCGCCGAACACGCTGGCGGTCTCGGCCAGCGTCAGCGGCGTCGGCGCCATCAGCGCGCCGTTCGGCGCCGCCAGCACCTGGTGCACGCCGTGGCCGAGCTCGTGGGCGAGCGTCATCACGTCCCGCGGCTTGCCCTGGTAGTTCACGAGCACGAAGGGATGGGCCGAGGGCACGGTCGGGTGCGCGAAGGCGCCCGGCGCCTTGCCGGGCCGCACCGGCGCGTCGATCCAGCTGCCGTCGAAGAAGCGCCGGGCGATCTCGGCCATCTTCGGCGAGAAGGCGCCGTAGGCGGACAGCACGGTCTCGCGCGCCTCGGCCCAGGGGATCGTGCGCTGCTCGACCTTCGGCAGCGGCGCGTTGCGGTCCCAATAGGCCAGGTCGTCCCGGCCGAACCACCGCGCCTTCAGCTTGTAGTAGCGGTGCGACAGGCGCGGATAGGCCGCCTGCACGGCGGCGACCAGGGCCTCGACGGTGTCGCGCTCGACGCGGTTGGCGAGGTGGCGGGCATCCGCCACGTCGGTGAAGCCGCGCCAGCGGTCGGAGATCTCCTTGTCCTTGGCGAGCGTGTTGGTGATCAGCGTGAACACCCGCAGGTTCGCCCGGAATACGGTGCTGAGCGCCCCGGCGGCGTCCCGGCGCAATGTCTCGTCGGGATCCTGGAGCTTGTTGAGCGTCGGCTCCAGCGTCAGCTCCTCGCCGCGCAGGGGGAAACGGAGGGACGCGATGGTCTCGTCGAACAGCCGGTTCCAGGCCGCGCGCCCGGTCACCGACTTCTCGAGGAAGAGCTTCTCCGCCTCGTCGCTCAGCTGGTGCGGCTTCTCGCGGCGAATATCCTCGAGCCAGGGGCGGTAGCGCGCGAGCGGCGGGTGGGCCGCGGCCGCGTCGATCAGCGCATCCTCGATCCGGTTGAGCTCGAGGGTGAAGAACAGGAGGTCGCTGGCCGCATTCGTCAGCCGCTCCTGGGTGTCGCCGTAGAACTTCGCCCTCGCCGGGTCGGTGGTGTCGCCCGAATAGACGAGGCCCGCATAGGACATCAGCCGGCCGAGCCGGTCCTCGATCGCCTCGTAGGCGGCGACGGCGGTGCCGAGACCGTCGGACGCGCCCTCGCCGGACACCAGGTCCCTGACGCGGCCGCGATAGCTGTCGGCGAAGCCCCGGCACTCGGACTCGGCTGTCGCAAGGTCGTCGGCGAAGGCCGGGTCGTCGAGGCCGGCATAAAGGTCGGACAGGTCCCATTCCGGCAGCGGCCCGAGATCGACGGCGCGGGCCGTGGCCTGGGCGGTGCTCAGGGCGCTGTCCGACGGCGCGGCGGCACTCAGCGGCATGGACGATATTCCTTTTAGGCCAGACGATCGCTGGCGAACCATCTCTGGCAGACGATGCCGAGGACATATCGGCCGCCGCCGGCCCGCGATCAACCGAGCCCGCGGCGATTGCCGCGCGAGGCGCCCCGCCGCCGGTAACCTCTCGTTGGCGTTAAGAGCCACTTTACGCTTGTGACGCAGCATACGGCTCGAAACGAAACAGCCGCGTGATTCGCCGGGAGCCCGCTCGCCGGGGCCGGGCGCCGCGACGGCTTTCAGGGCGGTGCTCCCCGGCGCCGGTCCTCCGAGGAGAACAGATGACCACCACGGTCCTCATCGTCGACGACGATCCCGTGCAGCGCCGGCTGGCGGAGGCCATGGTGCGGCGCCTCGGATACGAGGCCGTGGTGGCCGAGAGCGGAGCCGCCGGGCTCGACGCCATCCGGTCGCCCGATTCCAGCATCGACGTGGTGCTGCTCGACCTCGCGATGCCGGGCGGCCTCGACGGGCTCGGGGTGCTCGCCGAGCTGCGCAAGGCCGGCATCGACACGCCGGTGATCGTCCAGACGGCGAACGGCTCGATCGACGCCGTGGTCAACGCCATGCGGGCCGGCGCGGTCGATTTCGTGGTCAAGCCCGCCGGCCCCGAGCGGCTGCAGGTCTCGATCCGCAACGCGCTCCAGGTCGACCAGCTCCAGGACGAGATCCGGCGCATGCGGCGGCGGGCCTCCGGCGCCCTCAGCTTCCGCGACCTGACTTCGAAAAGCCCGGACATGGGCCGGGTGATGCGGCTCGCCGAGCGGGCGGCGAAGTCGACCATCCCGGTCCTGATCGAGGGCGAGTCCGGCGTCGGCAAGGAGGTGCTGGCCCGCGCGATCCAGGGATCGGGCGAGCGGCGCGGCAAGCCCTTCGTCACGGTCAATTGCGGGGCGATCCCCGACAACCTCGTCGAATCGACCCTGTTCGGCCACGAGAAGGGGGCGTTCACCGGCGCCACCGAGCGGCATCTCGGCAAGTTCGTCGAGGCCTCCGGCGGCACGCTGTTCCTCGACGAGATCGGCGAACTGCCCCTCGACGCGCAGGTGAAGCTCCTGCGCGCCCTCCAGGAGGGCGAGGTCGATCCGGTCGGCGGGCGCAAGAGCGTGCGGGTCGACATCCGGCTGATCTCGGCGACGAACCGCTCGCTCCTCGACCTCGTCAAGCAGGGCCGCTTCCGCGAGGACCTGTATTACCGCCTCAACGTCTTCCCGATGACCCTGCCGCCCCTGCGGGCCCGGCGCGAGGACATCCCGGACCTCGCCCGCTCGTTCTGCGCCCGCTTCGCGGCGGAGGAGGGCAAGCGGGTCCGCGGCATCGCCGCCGAGGCGATGGCGCTCATCACCCGCTACGACTGGCCCGGCAACGTGCGCCAGCTCGAGAACGCGCTGTTCCGTGCCGTGGTGCTCGCCGACGGCGACGAGCTGACCGTGGCGGAGTTCCCGCAGATCGCCGCCCAGGTCCAGGGCTTCGACGTGCGCATTCCCCCGGCTCCGGCGGCGCCCGAGCCCGGCACCGCTCCGGCCCCGGTGCGAGAGATCGTCCGTGTCGAGGTGCGCGATCCCCACGCCCTCTCCCTCGTCGCCGAGGAGACGGGCGAGATGAAGACGATGGAGGGGTTGGAGGGCGAGATCATCCGCTACGCCCTGCAATTCTATCGCGGGCGGATGTCGGAAGTCTCGCGCCGGCTCGGCATCGGCCGCTCCACCCTCTATCGCAAGTTGAAGGAACTCGGCCTCGACGACGAGAAAGCCGAGGACGCCGCCTGATCTTCACGCCCGCGCACGGTCCGGTCCGAAGAAAACCGCATTTCGCGGGTCTTGGGCGGGCGGCGGGCGGAGCAGCAAGGTCACCATTCCGGGTTTCGCACCGCGATCACCGCCGTGGTGCGCCACAACACACCGCGGACGCCCAAGGTTGCATGCCGCCGGAGTGTGGCTGCCGTGCGATGGCACGGCATGCGCCGACGTGTTTACTAGTCTAGATTGACCAGCGTGGCCGCTCTCCCGGCCGCGGCTTCGAGGAGAGGACCATGGCTCCCAAGCGCAGGACCGGCCGGAACGCGGGCGCGGCAGCGGCCCTCGCGGTGCTGCTGGCGGCGCAATCCGGGCTGCCGCCAGCGCGGGCCGAGGGCGCCGCCGCGGCGCCGGACGCCGTGGCGGGCGTGCCTGCGACGCCGCCTCCCGCGATCACCGCGATCCCGGACGGGCCCAAGCCCGGCACGGAGATGTCCAAGCCCGTCACGGAGATGTCCGAGCCCGGCACGGATACTCCCAAGCCCGGTACGGACGCTCCCCAGGCCGAGGCTCCGCCGAAGCCTGCCGCTGCGACCGAACCCTCTGCCGCCCCGCCCGAGGCCGCCCCGGTCCAGCCTGCGGCCCTCCCGGGCAGCCCGGCACCGCCGCCCGCGGATGCGCCGGCTGCGCCGGCGGAGGCCTCAGGCCCCGCCCTGCCCCCGCCCGCCCCCGGCGACCCGGTCGCCGAGGTGGTGGCGGCGCGCCTCGCCGACCCGAATTTCAGCCTGATCCGCCGCCTGAACACGAAGCAGCGCGAGGCGATCCAGGCCTTCTACGCGCTCGGCGCCTTCAAGTCGGTCTGGCTCACCGAAACCGGCTGGACCGAGGCCGCCAAGGCGGTGATCGCCCGGCTGCAGGCGGCGGGCGAGGACGGGCTCGACCCCCTCGCCTACCCGATCCCGCTCCTCGACCCGCCCCACGCCAAGCCGGCGGACCGGGCCGAGGCGGACCTGAAGCTCTCCGCCGCCGCCGTGCTCTATGCTCGCGACGCCCGCGGCAGCCGCATCGAGCCGTCGCGCCTGTCGCGCTTCATCACCCCGAAGCTCGATCTGCCGGCCGCCGACGCGGTGCTGGCCCGGCTCACCCCGGCGGCCGCGAGTGCCGGCGGCCTGCTCCAGGCCTACAATCCGGCGCAACCCGGCTACCTCGCCCTCAAGGCGAAGCTCGCGAGCGTGCGGGCCCAGCAGCCGAACCGCGCCGTGCCGATGGTGCGCCTGCCGAAGGGCCCAGCGCTGAAGACCGGCATGCGCGACCCGCGGGTGCCGCTGATCCGCGCCCGGTTCGGTCTCGGCGGCGCGCAGGATGCTACCGCCTACGACGAGGGCGTGGCGACGGCGGTGGCGAGCTTCCAGCGCGAGCGCGGCATGAAGGCCAGCGGCGTCCTCGATCCGGCCACCGTGGCGGCGCTCGCGGGCTCGAGCCCGGGCAAGCAGGAGGCGGACATCCTGGCCAACATGGAGCGCTGGCGCTGGCTGCCGGCGGATCTCGGCCGTACCCACGTCTTCGTCAACATCCCCGAGTACAAGGTGCGGGTGATGCGCGACGGCCGCGTCCTCGACGAGGCGCGGGTGATCGTCGGCAAGCCCGATTCCCCGACACCGATCTTCTCCGGCGAGATGACCTACGCGGTGGTCAACCCGTCCTGGACGGTGCCGCCCTCGATCCTGAAGAGCCAGTTCCTCCCGGGCCTCGCCCGCGACCCGAACTACGCGGCGCGGCTCGGCTACCAGGTGGTGAAGCGCGGCAACGGCATCGCGATCCGGCAGCCGCCGGGCGAGCGCAACGCGCTCGGCTTCATCAAGTTCATGTTCCCCAACGACCACGCGGTCTACCTGCACGACACGCCGAACCGCAGCCTGTTCTCCCGCTCGGAGCGGGCGCTGAGCCATGGCTGCGTGCGCGTCGACGATCCGTTCCGCTTCGCGCAGGTGGTGCTCGGGCCGCACTGGCCGACCGAGCGCCTGCAGAAGCTGATCGGCAAGGGCGAGCGCACCGTGATGCTGCCCGAGAAGCTGCCGGTCCACCTCGCCTACTTCACCCTGGAGGCCGATTCGACCGGGAGCTTGCGCAGCCTGCCCGACCTCTACGGCGTCAATGCCCGGGTGAAGGTGGCGCTCGGCCTGTCGAGCGAAGCGCTGCCGCCGGAAGCCGGCCACAAGCCGAAGGTCGCCGGGCCGAAGGTTGCCGGGCCGAAGCCCGCCGGGGCGCCTGCCTCGGCTCCCGGCGCGGCCCCGCGCCCGCACCGCGACCTCGCGCAGCAGCAGGCCGCGCCCCGCTCAGGCCACCGCCGCCCGGTCGCCGCCGCGACCGAGCCCGAGGAACCCGCGGTCGTGCAGCCTGCGCCGGACTACTTCGGCGAGACGGGGGCGATCCGGCGGGGGTGGTGGTAGCGGGATCCGGCGCCTCGCCAGGTCCGCGGCAGCGGGAGCTGTCCGGGCCCGGGACGGGGACCGGGCCGTGGTCCAGGCATGGTCCGGCGATGCAAGTCGGCCTCTCCGGTGGGCAAAGCGGCGCTGCATCGCGCGAGGCCGCCGGGAGGGCGGGACTTTCCATTCCCCTTTCGGCCAAAACCGCCTAGATGCTGGTCATGTCGCAGCCTTCGACCGCTCCCATGCCCGTCACCGTCCTCGTCGTGGACGACAGCAAGCTCGCCCGGGCCGTCGCCGCGAGGCTGCTGCGGCAGGCCCGACCGGACTGGGCGGTGCGCGAGGCGGCCAATGCCGACGAGGCCGCGACCATCGTGGCGGCCGAGCCGGTCGACGTGGCGCTCCTCGACTTCAACATGCCGGGCAGGGACGGGCTCGCCCTCGCGGAGCAGCTGCGCGCCGAGCGGCCGGGAATGCCGATCGCGGTGATCTCGGCCAACATCCAGGACGAGGTGATCGCCCGCGCCCGCGAGCTCGAGGCGACGTTCCTCGCCAAGCCCCTCACCGGCGAGGCGCTGGCGGGCTTCCTCTCGGGCGCGGCCCTGCGCCTGCGCCGGGGCGGTACGCCATGAATGCCGACGCGACGATCGGCCTGACCGAGCTGCAGCAGGACGCCTTCACCGAGCTCGTCAATATCGGGGTCAGCCGCGCGGCCGCGAGCCTGCGCCAGATGATCGGCACCCAGGTGCTGCTCTCGGTGCCGTCGGTGGAGATCGTCTCGCGCGAGGCCGCCGCGCGGTTGATCGGCGAGCGCGAGGCGGCGCCGCTCGTGGTGGTGCACCAGGATTTCGCGGGCGCCTTCGCGGGCCGCGCCCTCCTGATCTTCCCGCAGGAGAACGGCCGCGAGCTGGTCCGGGCCGTGGCCGGCGAGGAACTCTCGCCCGAGGAGGTCGCCGCCCTCGAGGACGAGGCCCTGGCCGAGACCGGCAACATCATCCTCAACGGTTGCCTCGCCACCATGGCGAACATGCTCCAGCGCACGCTGACCATGTCGCTCCCCGGGATCGTGCGCGGTGACGGCCCGCGGATCTTCGGGATGGAGACGGGCGAGGCGCCGACGGGCGCGGAGGCCCTGGTGCTGTTCCTCTACATCGACTTCTCGGTGAGCGAGCGCGACATCCGCGGCTACCTGGCGATGCTGATGGACCTGCCGTCGCTGGAGAACCTGCGGGTGCTGGTGGACGAGTTCATCGCCCGTGCCCTCGGCGATCTGGACGCGTGATGGCCCGCCCCCGCGACGGACAGGCGGCGTGAGCGCGCCCGACAGCGACGGGATGGCCGCGCTCGCCTCGGCCATCGCGGCGGCGCGGACCCGCGCCGGGCCGCTGCTCGCTGCGCTGGAGCATTCGCGCCAGCCGATGCTGATCAGCGATCCCCGGCTCCCCGACAATCCGGTCGTCTTCGCCAACCAGGCCTTCCTGACGCTCACCGGCTACGAGGCCGCCGAGGTGCTGGGCCGGAACTGCCGTTTCCTCCAGGGGCCAGAGACCGATCCGGGCGCGATGGCGGCGATCCGCGAGGGCCTGCGCGAGGGGCGCGTGGTCCGGGTCACGATCCTGAACTACCGTCGCGACGGCAGCCGGTTCTGGAACCAGCTGCTGATCTGCCCGATCCGCGACGAGGCCGGCCATCTGGTCAATTTCTTCGCCTCGCAGGTGGACATGTCGCATGTCCACGAGGCGGAGACCGGGCGCGAGCGACTCGCCGATATCGAGCGGCGGCTGGCCGAGGCGCAGCGCCAGCTCACCCTAACCCTGTCGTCGGCCGGCATCGCCGGCACCTGGGACTGGGACATCCCGGCGAAGCGCCTGCACGTCGATGGGCGCTTCGCGGCGCTCACCGGCCTCACGCCGCCGCCGCGTCCCGGCACCGTGCCGCTCAGCCCCGGCCCGCTGCCGGTGAGCGCCTTCTTCTCGGGCATCCATCCCCTCGACCGCCTGCGGGTCCGCCTCGCGGTGAGCGGCATCCTCGGCGGGGCCGAGGTGTTCGACAAGGAATACCGCCTGCTCGCCGCGGACGGCGCGGTGCGCTGGGTCCATGCCCGCGGCCGCTGCCATTTCGGCCCCGACGGGCGGCCTGCCCGCTTCACCGGGGTCCTGGTCGAGGTCACCGAGCAGAAGAGGGTCGAGGAGCGGTTACGCATCGCCCAGTCGGCAGGCCGGGTCGGCGCCTTCGAGCACGTGCCGGGATTCGCCACGGTGGCGGCCTCGCCGCAATTCTGCAGCCTGCTCGGCCTGGTGCCGGCCCGGACCGTCGCGGCGAGCGCCGTCAACGCCCTGGTGGTCGAGGGCGATCCGCCGCTGCTCGCCCCCGACCAGCGCCACGAGGGCGAGCTGCCGCCGATCGAGACCCGGGTGCGGCTGGCCGATACCGGCGAGGTGCGCTGGCTGGTGCGCCGCGGCGAGGCGATCCGCGACACCGAGACCTCGGGCCTGCGCCATGTCGGAGTGATCTACGACGTCACCGAGTCGAAGCGGGCCGAGGTGGCCTTGCGCGAGCTCAACGACACCCTGGAGGCGCGGGTGCGCGAGGCGGTGGCCGAGCGCGAGCGGGCGGAGGAGCAGTTGCGCCAGTCGCAGAAGATGGAGGCGGTGGGCCAGCTGACCGGCGGCATCGCCCACGACTTCAACAACCTGCTCACCGGCATCGTCGGATCCCTCGACCTGATGCAGACCCGCATCAACGAGGGCCGCACCGAGAACCTCACCCGCTATGCGGGCCTCGCCATGGCCTCGGCCCAGCGCGCCGCGGCGCTGACCCACCGGCTCCTCGCCTTCTCGCGCCGCCAGCCGCTGGAGGCACGGGCCGTCGACGCCAACCGGCTGGTGAGCTCGATGGACGAGCTGATGCGCCGGACGCTCGGCGAGCGGGTGCAGCTCGAAGTCGTCGTCGCCGGCGGCCTGTGGCTGACCTTGTGCGACCCGAACCAGCTCGAGAACGCGATCCTCAATCTCGCGATCAACGCCCGCGACGCGATGCCGGAGGGCGGGCGCCTGACCATCGAGACCGCCAACGCCCATCTCGACGACGTCTACGCGTCCCGGGAGATCGGGGTGCGGGCCGGGCAATACGTCTGCATCAGCGTGACCGATACGGGCACCGGCATGCCGCCGGACGTGATCGCCCGCGCCTTCGACCCGTTCTTCACCACGAAGCCGATCGGCCAGGGCACGGGCTTAGGGCTCTCGATGATCTACGGCTTCGCCAAGCAGTCGGAAGGCAACGTCAAGATCTACTCGGAGGCCGGCCAGGGCACGACGGTCAAGCTCTACCTGCCGCGCTATCACGGCGAGATCGAAGCGGCCGCCGAGATGCGGGGCGAGGCGCCGCGGGCCGAGCGCGGCGAGACGGTGCTGGTGGTGGAGGACGACCCGACCGTGCGGGCCCTGGTGATCGAGGTGCTGCACGAGCTCGGCTACAGCACCCTCGAGGCGCCCGACGGGCCGGCGGGCCTGCGCCTGCTGCAATCGGCTTCGCATATCGACCTCCTGGTGACCGATGTCGGCCTGCCCGGGCTCAACGGCCGCCAGCTCGCCGACCAGGCCCGGCTGGTGCGCCCGACCCTGAAGGTGCTGTTCATGACCGGCTACGCCGAGAACGCGGCCTTCGGCAACGGGCATCTCGGCCCCGGCATGCAGATGATCACCAAGCCGTTCCCGGTCGAGGGCCTGGCGACCAAGATCCGGTCGATCATCGAGGGATGACGGCAGCCCTGCCTCAGATCACGTCCGTGCCCGCCGGGGCGCGGGCGGGGGCTGCCTGCGCCGCCTGGAACAGGCGCTCGCTCGTCAGCTTCAGGAAAGAGAAGCCGAATTCCGGGTTCTGGTAGTAGAGCTGCTTCACGTCCGCATAGGCGACCCCGAGGACGATGCCGGGCTCGGTGCAGACCAGGGTGCCGGTGCGGAGGTTGCCGGGCGAGAGCATGCCGAGCTCGCCCACGATGGCGCCGGGCCGGATGTCGAGGTCCAGCTCCTCGATGCGGAAGCGGCCGCTCTCGATCAGGAACATCTCGCCGGCCGGGTCGCCCTTGCGAAACAGCACCGCGCCGGCGGCGACGCGCCTGGACTCGCCGAAGGGCCGGAGCCAGTCGAGGGAGAGGTCACCCCCGGCCGCCCGCTTGACGTCGCGCACCAGCCGGACCATCTGGTAGAGCCGCCAGGCGTTGAACGGAATCTGGATCGCTTCGGTCAGCACCACCGGCATGCTGCCGGTCAGGAGCCCGTAGGTCATCACCGCCACGCTGGCGAGGATCGAGACGACCCGCAGCGGGATCATGGTGCTCATCGCGGTCGACGCGATGGTGAGCCCGGTCCCGAGATAGCCGATCGCCTCGACCCAGTTCACCGCCTGTCGCGCTCAGCGCCGCCCGACCGCCGAGCCGCTGAAGCGGCCGGCACTGGGCGTGGTCTCGGACGAACCGGCCTGGAAGCGGGTCGCCACGGCACCCGCGGGGGCGGCGACGAGGCCGGCGGGCGGGGTGCCGCTCCTGGACCGCTGGACGATGCGGACCGTCGCGGCCTCGGCTGCCGGCGCGGCCGTCGCCGCGCTGAACAGGGCGCGCAGCTGCGCCTTCGAATCGGTGGGAGCCGGCGCGGGCGGCACGGGAATCGTCCGGGGGCGCGGCTGGAGCATGGCGCCGAGGGCCGCCGGATCGGCCTCGGCCGAGGCGACCTGGATCGAGGCCGGCCGGGCGGGCGGCAGCGGCACGGTGAGCGGCGGCGGCGCGGCGACCAGAGCCTCCGCCAGGGCGGCGAATTCCGAGGGACGCCGGGGCGGCAGCGGGGTGGATCCCAGGGTGGTCCGGGACGGCATCTCCGGCGCCGGCTCGGCGCTGCGAAGCTCGGGCTCAGGCGCGGCGGCCGCCGCCGGGGCGGCCTCCGGCTGCGCGGGTACCGGCTCCGGCAGGGCGGCCTGCCGGGATGCGGTCTGCGGCAGCAGGGCGGCGGGGGCGGCCGGCGCCGCGTAGGCCAATGCATCCCGGGCGAAGGCCTCGCGGGTGCCGGCATCCTCCGGCTGGGCGCTGGCGAGCGCCACCGGGCGGACGCGGCCGGCGCGTCCGGACAGGACCACCGGCGCCGGCGGCGGGGCGGCGGGCTTCGATCCGCCGAACAGCATGGCGAAGAACTGGCCGACGACGTTCGGGCTGTCCTCCTCGTCCGCCGCGGCGATCGCCTGGCTCACGCCCATCACGCTGCCGCCGCGCGCCAGGATCTCGGCCTTGGCGCTGTCGTAGCCCGGCATCGGCCGGCCGTCGGCGGGCAGATGGACGGTGCGGCCGTCCGGGAAGAGGCGGGCGAGCTGGTCGTGGCTCATCCGCGGCCAGGACCGCACCGAGCCGACGTCGAGATGGACGAAGGGGCTGTTGGCCTGCGGGTACCAGCCGACGCCGCCGCGCTGCATCCGCATGCCGATCGCCCGGATCTGGTCGATCGAGACGTCGGCGAGGTAGAAATCCATCGCCTTGCCGAGCATGTGCTGGCTGTGCTCGGCCACCGCCCGGGAGCGCCGGCGTAAGGCAGCGTTGGTCTGGGGCGAGCGATAGGCCGAGACGACGTGGATCGCGTCCTGCGAGCCGACGGCGCGGTGGGCCTCCCACACCACGTCGAACAGGCGCGGGTCCATCTTGGTCGGCTCGTCGAGGCGCCAGTCGCGCAGCAGCCAGTTCAGCTGCTCGAGGGCGGCGCGGTCGTAGCGCCCGTCACGCTTGAACGTGATCGCGGCGCTCTCCTTGGTGTGCTCGTGGAAGATCGAGATCGTCCGGGTGTCGCCGTTGGCGACCGCGTCCTGGGTGCCGCTGGTCGAGCCGAAGACGGCCGTCAGGCAGGCGAGCAGCGCCAGCGCGCCGCGACGGCAGGAGCGGGATCGGCAGGAGAGAAAGTCCCGGGCCGGGTCGGCCGCCCCGCGGCCGGCACGCTTGAGCGCTCGCACGATCCCTCTTCCTCGCTCGGGCCGCGTGGCCACCATGGTGAACGCAAGGTTGCCGAGAACCGTCAACAAACGGTTACCGGGTCCTCGCGACGGGGTGGACGGCAGGGCTAGGCCGCAACCATGGCAAAAATCGGCCCGGCTTCACGATCCCGTGCGCCCACCTGGAAAGGGGGCACGGGAGAGGGAGAGGACCGGTCGGACGCCCGGGGCGGAACGCGTTCTCATCCCCTGGGCGATACAGAACCACAGTCATGCGACATGGGCCGGAACTGAGCCGCACCGTGATACGCGTTTCATCACCGATACGCGTTCATCGCCGCACCATCACGTTTTTTGGCGCCGCAAAAAACTTCCTCTCATTTTTCGCACTTGCGAGATGGACCCTGTCGTGCTCTGGTCCGGCCTGACCTCGGGGCATAACAGATCCCAAGTCTGAAAGACATGTCGGGCAAGCATGACGTGTCGGGAGATCAGGACATGGGCAATCAGAGCCAAATGGCCGAACGTCTGTCGGGATACGATGTTCGGCGCGGCGAGAGTTCTATTTCTGGCTTGTCTTCCGGGGCGTTCATGACGGTGCAGATGCACCTGGCCCATTCGCGCAAGTTCAAGGGGGCCGGCATCATCGCGGGCGGGCCGTTCCGCTGCGCCGAGTCGTTCCGCGGAGCCGCCGTCCTGGCGGCCGACGCCTTCGAGCTGGGCGCGCTGGCGATCGGGATGAACCCGCTCATTCCGCAGATGGCGCCGGATGCCGGGGATCTCGCGGCCCTGGCCCGGGACGCGGCGGGCAACGGCCTGATCGACCCGCTCGACACCCTCCCGGATCATCGGCTGTACATCTTCACCGGCCGATCCGACTGCGTCGTCTATCCGGATGTGGTGAACCGCACGCGGGAATTCTACCTGCGCCTCAATGTCAATCCTGCCAACATTCTGTACAACGATACGGTCAACGCAGGTCATTCGATCATCACCGACAATCTCGAAGACTCACCTCTGGCGGAGAATCGGCCGCCTTACATCAATAACGGCAACTTCATGCAGTCGCATGCGATTCTCCGCCATATCTACGGCGAATTGAACGCGCCGCTGGAACATCTGACGGGGCGGCTGATCCGCTTCGACCAGAGAGAGTTCTTCGACGGCAACACGCGCGCCAGCATGAGCGACTTCGGCTACGCCTACGTGCCCTCGGCGGTGCTCGCGGGGCGGGCACAGGCGCGGGTCCACATCGCGCTGCACGGCTGCAAGCAGGGCTACAATTACGTCAACTACGTCCGGGGCCTGCCCGATACCGCCAACCAGCCGCCCTACGGCAACCGCTACATCACCACGACCGGCTACAACCACATCGCCGAGAGCAACGACATCATCGTCCTCTACCCGCAGGTGGAGGGGAGCGACGGCGGCGACCTGCAGAATCCCGACGGGTGCTGGGATTGGTGGGGCTACAGCTCGCCCACCCCGCGCAACCCCGACTATTATTCGAAGAACGCCGTCCAGATCAAAGCGATCAACGCCATGCTGGAGCGCCTCGGCGGCTGAGGACCGGCGATCCGCGGACCGGCCGCGCGTCCGGGCCATGGATCGCACTGCCCGAACGGAGCCGATCCCTGCGTCGCGACGCGATCGGCCGGACATCCTATGAGGAATTCGTGATGATACCCCAGACCACCACGCCTGCATCCGTCCTTCCGGTGCCGCTCGCCGCCTTCGTGCAGACGGCCCTGACCGCGACCGAGCAACTGCCGGCACCGGCCGTCGCCGCGACGCCGGTCGGCGCACCCCTGCGCCGCACGGTGCTCGTCGGCGAGATCGCGACGCGCAGCGCCGCCAACGCGGTGGGAACCGCACAGCTCCTGTCGGAAGGCCCCGATTCGGATACGATCGGCGAACTCTACGAGATGCAGGGTGCCTTCGTGAAGCAACTCTGGAAGATCGACCAGGACTGGCGTGCCGGGCTGATGCGGATCTACGAAGGCTCGCTGTCGCTGCGCAAGGCCAACACCCTGTCGAAGGTCATCGAGCAGGACTTCAACCTGATCGGTCAGTACGGCGACCTGGCGACGAACTACATGACCAGCGTGGCCACCCTGGTCGAGAACACGAATGTCGGCTATTCGTACTGGCTGAGCAAGAAGATCAAGGCGGCACAGGCCGCGAAGGCCGCCGCGGCGTCTTGAGATGCGCGGCCTGTGGCGACGGGATCGGCAGGCCGCTCGCCCGTCCCTACGGCGCCGTCGGAAGAAGGATCGATGTCGTGTCCCCGGACGGTCCTGCGGAGGATGGGTGGCGGGGACCGCGTCCGGGGCCGCTCAGTCGGTCCGATCCTGCCCCGGGAGTGACGGGGTCATGAGCGGTGCGAGCCAGCGGGCCGCGAAGGGATCGCCGCAGGTGCCGCGGAGCGGCGGGCGCAGCCGCAGCAGCACCTGGATCACCGCCGTGTGCAGCCTGGTGCAGGCGCTCCACTCCACCCCCGCGCCCGGATGGGCGAGGAGCAGGGCAGCCAGGGTCTCGGCCTCCTCGACCGGGCAGGGGCCTTCGAGGCGGATCAGCTCTCCGTCGCGGCGCACGCTCACGGCGTCCCCTCCCCTCGCTCTCGCCCGATCACGGTGTCCGGATCGAGCACCAGCAGCACCCGGCCGTCGCCGGTGAGCGTGGTTCCGGCGAGGCCCGGCAGGGCGGCGAGGCCCGGCAGCGGCCGCACCAGCCCGTCGAGCCGACCGGCGAAGCGGTCGACCTCGATGGCGACCCGCTCGTCACCGAGTCGCAGGACGACCAGCTGCGCGGCGGCTGATGGCGTCGTGGGCGCCGCCTCGCCGGGCAGGTCGAGCAGGGTCGCGAGGTGCAGAACCGGCACCGTGCGGTCGCGCAGGATGGTGGCGGCGCCCAGGCCGTGGTCGCCGATGCGCTCCCGCTTCACCCGGGCGAGCTCGTCCACCGCCTCCATCGGCAGGCCGTAGAGCTCCGGGCCGACCCCGACCAGGAGCAGCCGGGCGAGGGACTGGGCCCGCGGCAGGGCCAGCCGGACCGTGGTCCCCGCCCCGGCCCGGCTCTCGACGGTGCAGCGGCCGCCGAGGCGCGTGACGGCCTCCCGCACCGCATCCATGCCGACGCCGCGGCCGGAGACGGCGCCGACCTCGGCGGCGGTCGAGAAGCCGGGGGCGAAGATCAGGTCGATCACCCCGGCCTCGTCGAGGGCCGCGAGGGCGGCAGGCGCCAGGAGGCCGCGGGCGGCGGCGCGGGCGCGGATGAAGGCGGGATCGAGGCCGCGCCCGTCATCGGCGACCGAGACGACCACCCGCTCGCCCCGGCTCTCGGCCCGCAGGACGATCCGGCCTCCCGCCGGCTTGCCGGCGCGGGTCCGCGCCTCGGGCGGCTCGATGCCGTGATCGACGGCGTTGCGCAGGAGGTGCAGCAGGGGCTCGAACAGCCCCTCGGCGACGTCCCGGTCGATGTCGGTCGCCTCGCCCTCGAGGGTCAGCGTGACCTCCTTGCCGAGCCCGCGGGCGATGTCGCGCAAGGGCCGTGGAAAGCGGCGGAAGACCCGCGTCAGGGGCTGGAGCCGCAAGCCGACAGCCTCGCGGTGCAGCTCGGCCGAGAGCCGCCCGATGCGCTCGTCGCTCGCCCGCAAGGCCGGCAGCAGGTCGGCGAGGTCCGCCCCGGTCGCGGCCTGGGCGACCGCCGCGCCGAGGGCCGTGCGGGCGGCGGCGAGGTCGTCCGCCAGGGCCACCAGGGCCTCGATCCGGCCCGCATCGACCCGCAGGGTCTTGTGTGCTGTGTCGGCACCAGATGCCGTGTCGGCAGCGGGTGACGTTTCGGGATCGGGAGCCGGCTCGCTGTCTTTCGCGGCGGCGGGCGGCGGAAGCGTTGCCACCGTGACCTGGTCGCGCACCAGGCGAAAAACCGCGTCGACCTCCGCCCGCGGATCGGTGGTGAGCAGCGCGACCGCGAGGTTGCAGGCGAAGACGTCGATCGTCTCCGCCGGCGGCCAGGGTGCGGCGGGGGCGAGATGCAGGGCCAGCAGCCCGGGCAGCCGGCGCACCAGACCGAGGGGATCGTCACCGGCAAAGAAGCTATCGGCCCGCGGGACGTAGCGGACAGCCGTGAGGGCGCCGTCCGGCCGCTCGCGCAGGTCCGCCAGCAGGTCGGCGGCCCAGTCGGGCAAGACGCCGGGAGCCCGGCCGGGCATCGGGCTGGCCGGGACCGCATCGGGCGTCCCTCCCGCCGGTGCCAGCAGGCTCCGGTAGCTCTCGACGATGCGGGCCGATTCCGCCGCGGCCCCGACCGGGAGCGCCCCGGTCGCGGCGACCGCCTCGGTCCAGCGCGCCGTGGCGTCGAGGGCGGCGAGCGACGCATCGACGAGGCCGGGTCCGGTCCGGAGCCGGCCGGCCCGGGCGGCGTCGAGCCCGTCCTCGGCAGCGTGCAGGACGGCGAGCATGTCCGGCCAGTCGAACAGGGCGGCCGAGCCCTTGAGGGTGTGGACGGACCGGAACACCCGGTTCAGCACCGCGGGATCCGGCGCCCCGTCGAGGGCGAGCAGATCCTCGGCGGCGGCCTGGACCAGCTCGCGCGCCTCGGCGACGAAATCCGCCACCAGGTCGTCGGTCGGGAGCGCGTCAGGCATGGGCGTCCTCCGGGCGCTGGTAGACGATCGCCTCGGGGAAGCGGCGGGTGCGGAACCGCGACGGGATCCGGGCCATCGATTCGGTGTGGCCGAGGCAGAGGAAGCCGCCCGGCCGCAGGGCGGCGAACAGGCTGTCGGCCGCGGTCTTGCGCGAGGCGTCGTCGAAGTAGATCAGGACGTTGCGGCAGAACACGATGTCGAAGCGGCCCTCCTGCGCCATCCCGGCCGCGTCGACGAGGTTGCGGCGGGTGAAGCGCACCGAGCCGCGCAGCTCCGGCAGGATGCGCCAGGACGGAAACCCGGCCGTCCCCTCCTCCGCCGTGAAGTAGCGCGAGACCAGGGCGGGCGGCAGCCGGCCGAGCGCCCGGGCCCCGTAGCGCCCGGCCTCCGCCGCGGCGAGGGCCCGCGTGTCGATGTCCGAGCCGACGATCTCGATCTCCCACTCGTCGACCGTCGCCCAGTGCTCGAGGAGCCAGATCGCCACCGAGTAGGGCTCCTCGCCGGTCGCGCACGGCATCGACCAGATCCGGATCGGATCGCTCCGGCTCCGCCCGGCCGTGACGGCGGGGAGAAGCGAGCCGGTGAGGCAGTGCAGCTGGTGCTCCTCGCGGTTGAAGTAGGTCTCGTTGACCGTGAAGGCATTGACGAAGAGCTGGATCTCGCCGTCCGCATCGGCCCGCAGCCGGGCGAGATAGGCCGGCAGGGCGTCGGCGCCGGTGGCGCGCATCCGCTCCAGCACCCGCCGCTCGACGAAGGCGCGCCGGTTCCCCGGCACCAGGATCCCGGTCTGCCGGTAGAGCAGGTCGCAGACCCGCGCCAGATCGGGCTCGTCGAGCGTCATGCCGGGAGTCATGATGCGGGGATTCCTGCAACCAGCGCCGTCAGTTCGGCCGCGATGGCCTCCAGGGGAGCGACCACGCTGGCGCCGCCGGCCCGCACCAGCTCGCCCGGCATGCCCCAGACCACCGCCGTCGCCTCGGCCTCGGCGATGGTGCGCCCGCCGCGGGCCCGCAACGCCGCCATGCTGCGGGCGCCGTCCCGGCCCATGCCGGTCATCAGCACCCCGACGAGCCGGCGCGGCGGCACGAGGTCGAGGGCGCTCTCCACCAGGCGGTCGACGCTCGGATGCCAGGGATAGTCGGCCTGGGCCGGAGCCGGGGCCGCCATCAGGCCGCCGGGCCGGCGCACCACGATCACGTCGGCGTCGCCGCGCCCGACATAGACCCGGCCGGGAACCAGGGGCGCGGGCGCCGTCACCTCCTGCACGGTGAGGGCGCAGAGCCCGTCGAGCCGCCGGGCAAGCGGCCCGGTGAAGGTCGCCGGCATGTGCTGGGCGACGACGATCGGCCAGGGAAAGCCGGCGGGCAGCTCGCTCAGCAGGGCAGTCAGGGCGGGAGGGCCTCCCGTCGAGGCACCGACCAGGACGAGGCCGCCGGCCGGATCCGCCGGTACGGACGGGCTCTGGTCGGGGTCGATGCCCGTGGCGACCGCGTCCGGTGGGCCCAGATCCGGCGGGCGAGACGCCGGGCTGGGCGCCGGGCGCGGGGCAAGGGCGGCATGGCGGGCGCGCAGGCGGGCCGCGAGCCCGTGGGCCGTGCGCGGCCGGGACCGGGCCGCCGCCCGCACCGTCCGCACCAGCACCGGCGCGAACCGGTCGATCTCCAGCGACACCGCGCCGACGGGCTTTTCCAGCACGTCGACCGCGCCCCGCGCCAGGGCGTCCAGGCTCGCCTCGGCGCCCTCCCCGGTGAGCGAGGACAGCATCACCACCGGGCAGGGCCGCTCCAGCATGATCCGATCGAGGCAGGCGAGCCCGTCGAGGCCCGGCATGGTCACGTCGAGGGTCACCACGTCCGGCGCGAAGCGGGGCAGGAGGTCGAGGGCTTCCAGCCCGTCGCGGGCGAAGGCCAGGTCGAAATCGCCCTCGGCGGCGAAGATGCCGCCCACCACCTTGCGCATCAGCGCCGAGTCGTCGACCACCAGAAGGCGGATCATGCGGTGGGCCTCCCGGCGAACGATGCGCGGCTCAGCAGCACGGCGGGGTCGATGAGCGTCAAGGGCCCGTCCGGCAGGTCGGCCACCCGGTTCAGCGCGGCATCCCGCGCCGCGGGCACCGGCCGGATCGCCCCGGCCTCCGGCCGCACCAGCCGCGCGGCGCCGTCGACGAGGAGGCCGGCCCGCACGCCCCCGGCTTCGACCACGACGAGACGCCTGCGCCAGCTCTCGTTTCCCGGCGCGGACGGCTCCGGTTCGTCGAGGCCCGGTTTGTCGAGGCCCGGTTCGTCGAGGCTGAGGCGCCGGCGCAGGTCGAGGACCGGCAGCGCCCCGCCGCGGACGGCCAGCATGCCGGCGAGACCGTCGGGGGCCCGGGGCAGCCGCGTGAGCGCGTCCGGCGCCCGCTGCACCCGGCGCACCGCCCCGGCGGGGAGGCCGTAGGCGCTCCCGCCGACGGCGACGACCACGATCGGCTCGAGATCGGCGGCGACAGGGGCTTTTCGCGGCGGCTCTTCGGCACTGCCGGCGAGGGCCTGCGGCGACAGCAGGCACACGAGAGCCCCGTCGCCGAGGCGGACGAAGCCGGCGGCCAGGTCGGTGGCTGAGCCATCGCGGCGCAGGGCCCGGGGCACCGGGTCGATCGCCCCGGGGCTCACGCGCAGCACCGGCCCGACCTGCTCGACCGCCAGCCCGAGGCCGCGGAGCACCGCGACCCGGCGGCCGGCGGTCACCCCCAGCCCGAGCCGGGCGGAGAGGGAGACGAGCGGCAGCGCCCGCCCGCGCCACGGCATCGCGCCGAGGGAGCCGGCGCCGGGAGCCGGTGCGACGGTGTCCGGCAGACGCGTCACCGCCTCGACCGCGTCGAGCGGCAGGGCGTAGGACCGTCCCGCGACCGTGAGGGCCAGGAGGGCGACCCGCGGCGGCGGCGGCGCGGCCCCGCTGCGCCCGGCTTCGGCCTCGGCGGATCGTGCCGAACGTGGCGGACGGAGACCCGCGACGAGGCCCGGCAGGTCGAGGATCGCGGCCCCGCCCGGATCTGCCGCGAGGCCCACGACGCGGGAGACCAGGAGACCGACCGGCTCGCCCGCCTCGGCCACCAGCAGCCGGCTCGGGATCACCGGGTCCGAGGCCGGCGCGAGCAGCCGGGCGAGGTCGAGGACCGGGAGCGCGGCGCCGCGCCGGTCCGCGAGGCCGGCGAGGGAAGCCGGCGCCCCCGGCACCCGGGTCAGGGACGGGACGGGCGCCAGGGCGCGCACCCGCTCCGCCGGGAGGGCGACGCGCGTGCCGCCTTCGTCGAGAGCGACGACGAGGAAGCGCTCCCGACCGGCCTCAGGCATCCGCGTCCTGCAGCTCGTCGGCGAGGAGCGCGATCTCCTCGACCGCCGCCGCCAGGTCCTCGGCCCCGCGGGCCTGCTGGCGGGCGGCGGTGGCGGCCTCGCTCGAGGCGCGGTCCGCCTCCTCGGCCGCCATGGCGATCTGGCGGGCGCCCGCAGCGATGCCGGCTGCCGCGTTGAGAATGTCGTCGGCCCCGCCGGCGATCTCGCGGTTGGCCTGTTCCAGCTCCGCCACGTCGGACGCGACCGCGGCGAGGCCCGCATTCAAAGCCCGGTTCTTCGCCACCTCGGCCTCGGCGGCAGCCACCGAGCGTTCGAGGGCGCGCCGCAAGGCGGCGGCGCCGTCCCGGATCGTGCGCAGGGTGAGGCGGATCCGCTCGGCCCCGCCGGCGGCGTCGCGCGACAGGGCCCGGATGTCGCCCGAGACGAGGGCGAAGCCCTGGCCCGCCTCGCCGGCGCGGGCGGCCTCGATCGCGCCGCTCACCGCCAGCATGCCGATCTGCACCGCCACGAGGGCGATGCCCTCCATGATCGTCTCGATGCGCCCGGTGCCCTCCTCGATCGTGCCGAGACGGTCGAGGGAGGCGCGCATCCCGTCGAGGGCCTGCTCGACTCCGTCGGCGAGAGCGGCGAGGGTAGCGCGGGCCTCCCGCAGGGTCTCGGCGAGGGCAGAGACCTGCGCCAGCGCGCGGTCGGCGCCGGCCCGGGCGCCTGCGGCGGCGCGCTCGACCTCCGTCATGGCGGCGGCGGATTGCCGGGCGGCAGCGCTCTGGAGGGTCAGCCCGCGGCTGATCTGGTCGACGGCGGCCAGGATCTCGGCGGCGGCGCCGGACAATTCCTGGATCGAGGCCGAGAGCGCGTCGGCGGCACCCGCGATCGCCTCGGGATCCAAGCGGGCCGGAAGCGGGATCTCTTCAGCGGTCGCGCGGCCTGCGGCCGCGGTTGGTTGGGGATCCGCGCGGCCTGCGGCCGCGCCCCGCAGAGTTTCGGCGAGGGCTGCCAGGGCCTCGGCGGTGGCCTGGCCCTGATCGAGAGCCTCCGTCTGCTGCGCCACCGCGCGTTGGGCCTCCTCGGCTGCGGCGGCCTGCTGCTCGGCCGCGGCCGCGACCTGCTCGGCGCCTCTCTGCGCCTCGCGGGTGGTCGCCTCCGCCTTGAGGGAGGCCGCCAGAATCGCCTGAGCACCCTCCGCCAGGGTGCCGAGATCGGCCCGCGCCGCCTCGAGCTGCCGGGCGATCCGCGCGCCTGCGGCGGCCTCCGCCACCGCCCGCGCGGCGGCGTCCCGGATCACGGCGCCCAGCGCCCGGATCTCGGCCCGGATCGCCTCGGCCCGTTCGCGCACCTCCCCGGCTCCGGCCTCCGCGGTCTCGGCCAGCGCCCGCACCTCGTCGGCGACGATGGTGAAGCCGCGGCCGTGCTCCCCGGCCCGGGCCGCCTCCAGGGCGGCGTTGAGGGCGAGGAGACCGGTCTGGTCCGCGATCTCCCCGACCGTGCCGGTGACCTCGCCGATGCTCGCCGCCCCGCGGTCGAGCGCGTCGACGATGCCGACCGTGACGGCCTGCCGCCCGGCTTCGGCCTCGATCGCCGCGACCGACTGAGTCGCCTGGACGCTGGCCTCCGCGAGCACCGATTGGAACGCGGCGGTGCGCTGGCGCGAGAGGTCGGCCCGCTCCCGCGCCTCGCCGAGGCGCCCGACGATCGCCGCCACCGCGGCGAGGGATTCCTGCGCCGCGCCGGCCGCCTCCTCGGCGCCGCCGGCGATCTGCTCCATGGCCCGGCGCAGCTCCTCGGCCGCCGCGGAGGCCTCGGTGACGCCGGCCGCCAGCTCCTCGGTGGCGGCGCCCAGGCGCTCGGTCGCCTTCTGCCGGCGCGTACCCGCCCCTTGTCGGGTCCGGTCCTGCCGGGCGGACGGTGCGGAGGCCCCTCCCGCCTCCGGCGCCACGGGCGCACCGTCCCGGGCCGCGAGCTTCGCCTTCTTCACCAATGCCATCGCCGCCCAAACCCGCTCGCGCCCGCGCCGGTGTGCCGGAGGCGGCGACCAGGGGCAAGCGCCGTGGGAGTATCGGCTTGGGGAGGATGGCGCGGGCTCCCCCCCTCCCCGCCGCAGGCCGACCCCGGATCCGCGGATTAGGGCTTCCTTAACCATGAGCCGCGATGGTCCGCTCAACTGAACACCGAGGAGGTCGGGATGGATCACTTCGAGACGAGCATCCGTGAACGGGCCTACGCCCTTTGGGAGCGGGACGGCCGGGCGCCGGGCCGCGACGAGCATTACTGGCGTCTCGCCGAGCAGGAACTGGCCGCGCAGGCGCTGCCGGCCGTGACCGAGGCGCCGGCCGCCGCGGAAGCGACCGCCGCCAAGCCGGTGCGCAAGCCGTCGGCCCGCAAGCCGGCCGCGGCCAAGATTGCCGCCGCCAAGGCCGTGGCCGAGGTGGCCGAGACCGTGGCGAAGCCGGCCCCGCGGCGGCGTCGCGCCACCGGGGCGGCCGAGACCGTCACCACGCACTGAGCGCCCGTCGGGCGCGAGCCGCGCCCGAACGCCTTTCAGCCCCTTCCGCCCTGCGGGAGGGGCTTTTCTTCGATGGCCCGGACCGTCACCCCGCCGCGGCGGCGGACCCGCCACAGGGCGGCGACGAGGGCGACGTCGATCATCCCCAGGATCGCCAGCGCCATGAGCGTCGCGTCGGCGCCCGCATGGGCGATGAGGTAGGCCGCGGCGGACGGCGCGAGGGCCTGGGCCGCGAGGCTCGGCTTCGCCAGCCGGCCGAGCAGGGCCGCGTAGCGGTCGGGCCCGAACAGGGCGAGCGGCAGGGTGCCGCGGCCGATCGAGTAGAGGCCGTTGCCGGCGCCGTAGATCACCAGCACCAGGCCCGGCGCCGGGAGCCCGCTCCACAGCAACCCTAAGCCGATCGCCATCAGCACCACCGCGACGGTCAGCGTCCAGATCGGATGGTGCCGGCTGCGATTGGCGACCTCCAGGAGCCGCGCCCCGACCTGCGACGGCCCGACCAGGGTGCCGAGGGACACCGCCGCCGCGAGCGACAGGCCGCGATCCTGCAGCAGGGTCAGCAGGTGGACGGAAAAGATCGAGGTGGCGATGCCGGTGCAGGTCACGATGGCGGCCAGCACCAGGAAGACCGGGCGCTCGGACGCATCGAGCGACAGCGTGTCGGACCGGCCGCCGGTCGCGACCGGCCGCGGCGCGGCGCGCGGGATCGCCCCGAGGATCAGCGGCAGGCACACGCCGAGCTGAAGGGCGGCGTAGGTCAGGCAGGTGCCGCGCCAGCCGAGATGCGCGAGCAGGAAGGCCGAGAGCGGCCAGCACAGGGTGCTGGAGAAGCCGCCCCAGAGTGTCAGCGCCGTGATCGCCGGGCGGGCATCGGCGCCGTAGAGCCGCCCGAGCGTCGCGAAGGCGGCATCGTAGAGGCCCGACCCCATCCCGGCGCCGATCACCAGCCAGCCGAGGCCGAAGACCGGCAGGTTCGGCGCGAGGCTCAAGGTCACCAGCCCCGCGGCGAGGAGCAGCGCCGAGACCGTCAGGACCGGCCGTCCGCCGAGGCGGCCGATCGTCCGTCCGGCGAGCGGCGCGACGGCGCCCGCCGCCAGCATGCCGGCGGTGAGGCTGCCGAAGATCCAGGGCAGACCCCAGCCGGTCTCCGCCGCGATCGACGGCCCGAGCACCGTCAGCAGGTAGTAGCTGCAGCCCCAGGCGAGGATCTGCACGATGCCGAGGGCCGAGATGACCGGCCAGCGTCCTTGGACGATCATGGAAATCGGAAGGTCATGGAAACCGGAAGGTCATGGGACTCGGGCCCAGAGCGTCAGGTAGAGGCGACCCGGCGTCCGTGCTCGTCGATGACGCGCTCGCCGTCCTCCTTGACGAACTCGCCCTGTTGCGGCGGCAGCAGGTCCAGCACCCGCTCGGAGGGGCGGCACAGGCGCACGCCGCGGGGGCTCACCACCAGCGGGCGTTCGAGCAGGACCGGGTGGGCCGCGACGGCGTCGAGGAGCTGGTCGTCGGTGAGGGCGTCATCGTCGAGGCCGAGCTCGATGTAGGGCGTCCCCTTCTTCCGCAAGCCCTCGCGCACGGTGAGGCCGGCCCGGGCGAGGAGGCGGCGCAGCAGCTCCCGTGCCGGAGGGGTCTTCAGGTACTCGACGACGTGCGGCTCGATGCCGGCATTGCGGATCATCGCCAGCACGTTGCGCGACGTGCCGCAGGCCGGGTTGTGGTAGATCACGACGTCCATCGGCGGCCTCCCGCAGGCGGGCGGGCCGCCACCGGCGCCGTCCTCCCGCATCCTTTGCCAATCTCTAACGAGTTCGCGGGACACTCGTCCACCGGTATCGGGCGGGCTTGTGGAACATCTCCGGAACGCCCATCTAAGATGCTGATTTGCTTCGCCTTCCGCTCTCCGTGCCGGGCTTTGGCGCTGGCACCCGGAGCGCAAATCGGCTAAGCCGTCCGGCGAGAGAGTGTGAGCCCGCGCGGGCCGCGACGAGAGACAGACCTTGGCAGAGAACGACCCGACCGGCGCCCCCCCGCCCGCGACCGACATCAAGCCCGTCTCGATCACCGACGAGATGCGCCAGTCCTACCTGGCCTACGCGATGAGCGTCATCGTCAGCCGGGCCCTGCCGGATGCGCGCGACGGCCTGAAACCCGTGCACCGCCGCATCCTGTACTCCATGTACGAGAACGGCTACCTGCCGGACCGCAAGTACGTGAAGTCGGCCCGCATCGTCGGCGACGTGATGGGTCAGTATCACCCGCACGGCGACCAGTCGATCTACGACGCCCTCGTCCGCATGGCGCAAGACTTCGCCATGCGGCTGATGCTGGTGGACGGCCAGGGCAACTTCGGCTCGATCGACGGCGATCCGCCGGCGGCGATGCGCTACACCGAATCGCGACTGGCGAAGCCCGCGATGGCCCTGCTCGAGGACATCGACAAGGACACCGTCGACTTCAACCCGAACTACGACGAGTCGAAGGACGAGCCGGCGGTCCTGCCCGCCCGCTTCCCCAACCTCCTCGTCAACGGCGCCGGCGGCATCGCGGTCGGCATGGCGACCAACATCCCGCCGCACAACCTCGGCGAGGTGATCGACGGCTGCATCGCCCTCATCGACGACCCGGCGATCACCATCGAGGGCCTGAACGACATCATCCCGGGGCCGGACTTCCCCACCGGCGGCTCGATCCTCGGGCGCTCGGGCACCCGCTCGGCCTACATGACCGGCCGCGGCTCGGTGATCATGCGGGCGAAGTCGCATATCGAGGAGCTGCGCAAGGAGCGCGAGGCGCTGATCTTCACCGAGATCCCGTATCAGGTGAACAAGGCGTCGCTGGTCGAGAAGATCGCCGACCTGGTGCGCGAGAAGCGCGTCGAGGGCATCGCCGACCTGCGCGACGAATCCGACCGCGACGGCATGCGCATCGTCGTCGAGCTGAAGCGCGACGCCGTCGCCGACGTGGTCCTGAACCAGCTCTACCGCTACACCCCTTTGCAGACGAGCTTCGGCTGCAACATGGTGGCGCTGAACGGCGGGCGCCCCGAGCTCCTCAACCTCAAGGACCTGATCCAGGCCTTCATCGACTTCCGCGAGGAGGTCGTCTCCCGCCGCACCAAGTTCCTCTTGAACAAGGCGCGCGAGCGGGCCCACGTGTTGTGCGGGCTGGCCATCGCGGTCGCCAACATCGACGAGGTGATCCGGCTGATCCGCACCTCGCCCGATCCGAACACCGCCCGCGAGGCCCTGATGGCCCGCGACTGGCCGGCGGAGGACATCGCGCCGCTGATCGCCCTCGTCGACGACCCGCGCCACCGGGTGAGCGAGAACGGCACCTACCGCCTGTCCGAGACCCAGGCCCGCGCCATCCTCGACCTGCGGCTGCAGCGCCTGACCGCGCTCGGCCGCGACGAGATCGGCGACGAGCTGAAGCGGCTCGCCGACGAGATCGCCGACTACCTCGACATCCTGCGCTCGCGCGCCCGGATCATGGGCATCGTCAAGCACGAGCTGGCGGAGGTGCGGGCCGAGTACGCGACCCCGCGCAGGACCGAGATCCTGGACTGGGATTCGAGCGTCGAGGACGAGGACCTGATCCAGCGCGAGGACATGGTCGTGACCGTGTCCCACGCCGGCTACATCAAGCGGGTGCCGCTCTCGACCTACCGGGCCCAGCGCCGCGGCGGCAAGGGCCGCGCCGGCATGTCGATGCGCGACGAGGATTTCGTCACCCGCCTGTTCGTGGCCAACACCCACACCCCGGTGCTGTTCTTCTCCTCGCAGGGGCAGGCCTACAAGGAGAAGGTGTGGCGGCTGCCGCTCGCGGCGCCGAACGCCCGCGGCAAGGCGCTCGTCAACATCCTGCCCCTCGACCAGGGCAAGGAGCGCATCACCACCATCATGCCGCTGCCCGAGGACGAGGCGTCCTGGGAGACCCTGGACGTGATGTTCGCCACCGCCTCCGGCAGCGTGCGGCGCAACAAGCTGTCCGACTTCGTGCAGGTCAACCGCAACGGCAAGATCGCCATGAAGCTCGACGAGGGCGACCACATCGTCCATGTCGAGATCTGCACGGAAGCCGACGACGTGCTGCTGACGACCGGGGCGGGCCAGTGCATCCGCTTCCCCGTCACCGACGTGCGGGTGTTCAAGGGCCGAGACTCGACAGGCGTGCGCGGCATCAACCTGGGCAAGGACGACCAGGTCATCTCGATGACGATCCTGCGCCACTTCGAGGCCTCGCCCGAGGAGCGCCAGGCCTACCTCAAGCGCGCCAACGCCGACCGGCGCGCCACCGGCGAGGCGATCGAGCTGCCGGCGGCGCCCGAGCCCGAGGCCGAGGAGGCCGCGGCCTCGATCGACCTGGAGCAGGACCGCTACATCGCCATGGGGGCGGCGGAGCAGTTCGTCCTCACCCTGTCGGAGCGCGGCTACGGCAAGCGGACCTCGTCCTTCGAGTACCGGACGTCGAATCGCGGCGGCAAGGGCATCAAGGCGATGGAGGTCAATGCCCGCAACGGCACCCTCGTCGCGTCCTTCCCGGTCGAGACCAGCGACCAGATCATGCTGGTGACGGACGCCGGCAAGCTGATCCGGGTTCCGGTCGACGACATCCGGGTGGTCGGCCGCGCCTCGCAGGGCGTCACGGTGTTCAACACCGACAAGACCGAGAAGGTGGTGTCGGTGGAGCACATCGAGGGCGAGGGCGAGGCGGACACCGAGGTCGAGGGGGATGGGGGGGAGGTCGAGGGAGCCTGATCGGCCTCTCTCTCCCGCCGCATCCGCCACGCCGTTTCCGTGAGCCGATCAAGCTCACGGACACGGCGTTTGTGTTTCGCAGAGGATGTTCTCCCGCTTCACCGAAGCCCATGGGGTCGTGACCAGGAGAGTTTCAACTCGGCAGGACGCCGCTCACTTCCCGAAATCCACCGTCGCGCCCTTCGCGACGTGCTTCGCCAGGTCGCGCGCGTCCCAGTTGGTGAGCCGGACGCAGCCATGCGACTCGGTCTTGCCGACCTTCTCCGGCTCGGGCGTGCCATGGATGCCGTAGCCGTCATCGCCCGAGAGGTCGATCCAGACCACGCCGACCGGGCTGTTCGGGCCGGGCTTGATGGTGAACTTGTGCTTCGCCTCGACGCCCTTGAACTCGTATTTCGGGTTATAGGTGTAGGTCGGGTCGAAGGCGACGCTCTCGACCTTCAGGACACCGCTCGGCGCCGGCTTCTCCTCGCTGCCGATCGAGGCCGGGTAGAGGTGGATCAGCGCTCCGTCCTCGCCATAGGCCCGGACCTGGAGCGCATCCTTGTCGACCTCGATGCGGGTGACCTTCGGGGCCTGCGGCAGCTCCTTGCCGGGGATGCGGCCGGTCTCCAGCGGCGGCACCGCCGCGACCGTGATCACCGTGCCGGCCTTGGTCAGGGCTGCGTCAGGGTTGAGGGCCTCCAGCAATCCCTTGCTCATGTGGAAGCGCTCGGCCAGCATCTCGGCCGGCGACGTGTAGGACAGCGCTTTCAGGTCGGCCTGCTCCTCCATCTTCGGCGGGATCTCCTCGACGAACGGGCCGGCGACGTCCTGCTCGGTCAGCGTGTACTGCGTCACGGCCGGGTCCTGGCTGGTGCCGGACAGGGCCTGCCACACGGGCGCGTCGAGCTGGCCGGAGGAGGTCAGGCCCTTGGCCTTGGCGAAGCCCGTGAGCGCCCCGCGCAAGTTGTCGCCGTCCCGCCCGTCGATGGCGCCGGGCGAGAAGCCGGCCCGGTCGAGAAGCACCTGCACCCGCACGGTCAGCGGGTCGGCGCGCTTCCCATCAGGCTTCTCATCGGCCTTCTCCGTGGCCTTCTCCGTGGCCTTGGCGGGCTTCGTCTCCTTCTTGCCGGATTCCCTGGCGCCCTTCTCCTGGCTCGCCGCCCCGGCGCCGAACTGCGCCTGATTGATCGCCTCCGGCGTCAGGGGAGCCTCCGCGGCACCGGCCGCGCCCGACAACCCCACCACCAGCAGAGCCGCCCCGAGCCTCGCCGTCTTCCACATCCGACCCTCTCCTGACCATGAAATCAGCAAGGCCTAAAGCGCCGGACGCCTCCCCCGTTCCCGCCCTTGTCGCGCTCACTGGCACAGGCGGTGGCCGGCCTGGCGCTCGCGCTCGTCGAGATGGAGGTGGTTGGCGTGGGCGGCGTCCGAGCCGGGCCCGAGCACGGTGCGGAAGAAGCCGCAGGCACGGGCCCTGATCGCGGCCTCGAACGCCGCCTCGGGCGTGCCCTCCCGCGTCGCGCCCACGGCGACCGGCGCCCTGCCCTCGAAGGTGAAGCCCATCACGTCGACCCCGTTTGCGTAGGCGTGCTCGCTGAGCTTGGCGCTCGGATCGTGGTTCTGGCCGCGGCACTCGTAGGAGCCGCCGATCTTGAACGTCTGAGCAGCCTTGCCGAGGGTCCGCTCGGCGATCACCTGCACCTCGGTGCTCCAGCGGCTCAAGGCCTCGGCGGCGACGCAGGTGAGGGTGGCGGCGGGCGCGAGCGCGACGCCGTCGGGCAGAGCGGTCACCCGCAGGGGCTTGGCCGCCCCGCACAGGCCGTCGGCGAGGGGCGCCACCGGCTCGGCCTTGACGCCGAGGCGTTCGAGCCGGCGCAGGCAGGCGGTGTCGTCCGGCACGACCGTGGCGGGGGTGGGTGCCGGGCCGGAGGGCAGGTCGGCGGGCCGCTCCGGCGGCAGCGGCGCCGGCTCGGCGGCGGGCGCAGCCGGACTCTCCTTGGCGGCGTCCTTGGCGGCGTCCTTGCCGGTCTCTTTGGGGTTCGCCTCCTTGCCGGACGGCTCCTTGACGGCTGGATCGGTGGCGGCCGGGCCCTTCGCCTCGTCGGGCCGGGGCGGCGGCAGAGGCACCTGATCGGCGGGAACCCGGCTCAAGGGCGGCGGGACCGCCGATGTCTGGCCCGCCGCCGGGCCTGCAACGACGGCCGCGCCCAGCAGCGCGGCGAGGATCCGCCCCATATTCGTCCCCGCCATCGCGCCCTCCCCCGGTCCCGCTCCTCCAACGGGCGGCCAAGCGTGACCGTTCCCGCGCACCATGCCGCGCTCGCGCGATCCCGGCCGCGCTTGCGCGCCCCGCCCCAGGGTCTATCGTCGCGCGCCCTATCAGCGAGAGGACCAGCATGCGCGGCGTCACGGCGGAGCACGAGCCCAACCCCTTCTCCGAGCCGGCCTGGACGACGCCCCACGGGCTGCCGCCCTTCGAGCGCATCTCCCCTGCGCATTACGAGCCGGCCTTCGAGCGGGCACTGGCCCAGCACGTCGCCGAGATCGAGGCGATCGCCGGCAACCCCGAGCCGCCGACCTTCGCCAACACCATCGAGGCGCTGGAGCGCTCCGGCCAGGCCCTGCGGCGGGTCTCCTCGACCTTCTTCAACCTCACCGGCAGCCACACCAACCCGGATCTCCAGGCCGTCGAGAGGGCGGTGGCGCCGCGGCTCGCCCGCCACGGCAGCGCGATCTACCTCAACCCCGACCTGTGGGCGCGGGTCTCCGCCATCGGCGAGGAGGGATTGAGCGACGAGGCCAAGCGGGTGCGCGAGCGCTACCGCCTGCGCTTCCGCCGCGCCGGGGCCGAGCTCGATGCAGAGGCCAAGGAGCGGATGGCGGCGATCGCAGCCCGGCTCGCCGAGCTCGGCACCGAGTTCAGCCAGAACCTGCTCGCCGACGAAGGCGCCTTCACGCTGGAACTGGCCAGTGAGGACGACCTCGCCGGCCTGCCGCCCTTCCTGCGCGCCGCCGCGGCGCGGGCCGCCGAGGAGCGCGGGCTTCCCGGCCGCCACGTCATCACCCTGTCGCGCTCGCTGATCGACCCATTCCTGGTCTTCTCGACGCGGCGGGACCTGCGGGAGCGCGCCTACGCCGCCTGGATCCGCCGGGGCGAAAACGGCGGCGAGACCGACAACCGGGCGATCATCACCGAGACCCTGCGCCTGCGCGCCGAGCGCGCCCGCCTCCTGGGTTATCCGAGCTACGCCGCCTACCGCCTCGACGACACGATGGCGGGCAGCGCCGAGGCGGCCGTGGGACTGCTGGAGGAAGTCTGGGCGCCGGCCCGCCGCCGGGCGGAAGCTGAGCGCGACCGGCTCCAGGCGCTCGCCCGCGAGGACGGGCACAGCTTCGACCTCGCTCCGTGGGACTGGCGGCACTACGCCGAGCGCCTGCGCCGGCGCGAGCACGCCCTCGACGAGGGCGAGATCAAGCCTTACTTGGCCCTGGAGGGCATGATCCAGGCCGCCTTCGACACGGCGCACCGCCTGTTCGGCCTCTCCTTCACCGAGTTGCCGGACGTGCCGCGCTACCACCCGGAGGTGCGCGCCTGGGAGGTCGCCGACCGGGACGGGCGGTTGATCGGCCTGTTCCTCGGCGATTACTTCGCGAGGGCCAGCAAGCGCTCGGGCGCCTGGATGAGCGGCTTCCGCTCGCAGGAGCGCCTGACCGGCGAGGTCACGCCGATCATCGTCAACGTGATGAATTTCGCCAAGGGGGGTAAGGGCGAGCCGGCGCTGCTTTCCTTCGACGACGCCCGCACGCTGTTTCATGAATTCGGCCACGCCCTGCACGGCCTGCTGTCCAACGTGACCTACCCGCTGCTCGCCGGCACCGCGGTGGCGGGCGACTTCGTCGAGCTGCCCTCGCAGCTCTACGAGCACTGGCTGGAGCAGCCGGAGGTGCTGCGGGCCCATGCCCGCCACTACCGCACGGGCGAGCCGATGCCTGAGGACCTGCTGGCCCGGCTGCTTGCCGCCCGCACCTTCAACCAGGGCTTCGCCACGGTGGAATATACGGCCTCGGCCATCGTCGACCTCGACCTGCATCTCTCGCCGCAAGCCGAGAGCGGCATCGACCCGCTGGCCTTCGAGGCCGAGTCGCTGCGCCGCATCGGCATGCCGGCCGAGATCGCGATGCGCCACCGCACGCCGCACTTCCAACACGTCTTCGCCGGGGAGGGCTACGCGGCCGGCTATTACAGCTACCTCTGGTCCGAGGTGCTGGATGCCGACGCCTTCGACGCCTTCCGGGAGGCCGGCAACATCTTCGATCCGGCCACCGCCGAGCGCCTTCGTGCTTACGTGTACGGCGCCGGCAACCTGCGCGACGCGCGCAGCGCCTACACGGCCTTCCGCGGCCGCCTGCCGAGCACCGCGCCGCTCCTGCGCAAGCGGGGCCTGGCGGCCTGACGCCTATCGCAGCAGCCGGCCCAAACCCGTTGCTGCGGCGAGCCAGGCCGCATCGGCCAGGAAGGCGAGCGCCGCGGCCGCCGCGGCGCCCTGGACCAGGGCGAGAGTGTTCTGGTTCTGCAGGCCGACGATGATCGGCGTGCCGAGGGTCTGGGCGCCGGCGAGCGCCCCGATCGCGGCGGTCGCCACCGCCAGCACCAGCACCACCCGCAAGGCCTCCAGGATCGGCCCGGCGGCGAGCGGCAGTTCGACCCGCAGGAGCGTTTGCGTGGGGGTGAGCCCCATGCCGATCGCCGCCCGGCGCACCTCCTCCGGCACGGTGGCGAGCGCCCCGACGGTGCCGCGCATCACCGGCATCAGCCCGTAGGCGGCGAGGGCCAGGAGAATCGGCGGCGCCCCGAAGCCGATCACCGGGAGTGCCAGGGCTACCACCACCAGGGGCGGGACGGCCTGGGCCGCCGCCGCCAGGGTGTCGAGGGTGGCGCGCATCGACGCACCGGCGGCGCGGGTCGCCAGGATGCCGAGGCCGAGCCCGGCCCCGCCCGCGAGGCAGAAGCCCGCGAGCGCCAGGGCGAGATGCTGCCGGGCGAGCCAGGCGAGGCGCCCGGCCGGCACCGGCGTGCCGGCCTGAAGGCCGAGGGCCCGGACCACGAACCCGGCGACCTCCGGCAGGCTGAGCAGGGCGAGGCTCACCGCCAGCAGCAGGGGCAAGACGGCTGGGCTGGAGAGGGCTCGGCCGGAGAGGGCACGCTGTGCAGGGGTGCGGGTCATGCCGCCTCCGTCAGGCTGGCCAGGAGCGCGAGCCCGGCATCGACCGCGAGCGCGAGGCCGATCACCGGGAGCGCCCCGAGCAGGATCAGGTCCTGGGCGAACTGCGCCATGCCCTCGAAGATCAGCGCCCCGAGCCCGCCGGCCCCGACGAGGCCGCCGAGGGTGGCGAGGCCGACGCTCTGCACCGCCGCCACCCGTAGCGCTCCCATCAGCACCGGCGCGCCCAGCGGCAGGCGCACCCGCCACAGCACCTCGCGCGGCGTGAGGCCGTTCGCCCGGGCGGCGACGAGCACGTCGGGATCCACGGCGGCAAGGCCGGCGGCGAGCCCGCTGACCAGCGGCAGGGCCAGATAGGCGGCCGTGCCGATCACCGCCGGCACCGGCCCGATGGCGGCGAGGCCGAGGCTGCGCAGGGTCGGCACCAGGGTGAGCAGGCCGGACAGCCCCGCCACGAGAGCGGCGAACAGCGCCAGGGCCGGCACGACCTGGATCCCGCCGATGAGCCCGTCGACGAGGCGCGAGGCCGGCCCGTCGCGCAGGCGCAGGAGCGCCAGGGGCACGGACAGAACGAGCGCGATCAGGAGCGAGGCCCCGGCGAGGCCGAGATGCTGCACGATGGCCGCCGCCACGGCGCCCGCCCGCGCCCGGTACTCGACCGCCAGCGAGAGGGAATCGAGACATCCCGCCCCAGCGAGCAGCGCCGCGAGGCCGAACAGCAGCAGGGCGGCGACGAGGCCACCCCGGCGCGGCAGGGCGACCCGGGCCGCCTCCGCGGCGAGGCCCGCCAGCGCCACGAGGGCGAGCCACGCCCCCGACCCGAGGGCGGCGCGGGCGGCCGGGGGTTTTCCGGCGAGAAGGCCGGCGGCCCCCTGCCCGGCTCCCAGCAGCAGCACGCACCAGGCGGCGAGCGCCGCCGCGAGGGCGATCCACGGGCGCCACGGCCGCGCCGGGCCGGCGAGCAGGAGAGCCGCCGCGACCGCGAGCGCGCCGGTTGCGGCTCCGGCGAGGCCGCATCCGACCGGGCTGCCCGGCACGAGGCGGTTTGGCGCCAGGGTGAGGAACGGCAGGCCCGCGAGCGCCGCGACGGCGAGGCCTGCCGCGGCCGAAGGCAGCCAGGCGGTCGGCCGGGTGGGGGCGCGGGGCATCGTGGCGCCGGAGGTCATGGTGCATCGATCATGGTGCGAGCGATCCGAGGTAGCGGCGGGCGACCGCCTCCGGGGTGTCGCCCTCCACCGCCACCTGGGCGTTGAGCCGCCGCAGGGTCGGCAGGTCGAGGCCGGAGACGATGCGATCGAGGGCGGGCGCGATCTGGGGATAGCGGTCGAGGATGGCGGTGCGGAACAAGGGCGCCGGCTCGTAGACGATCTGCGCGCCGGCCGGATCGCTCATCACCGCGACGTCGAGGGCCGCGATGGCTCCGTCGGTGCCGTAGACCATGCCGGCATTGACCCCGCTGATGCCCTGCGCGGCCGCCCGCAAGGTGACGGCGGTGTCGCCTCCCGGCAGCATCACGATCCGCTCCCGCGGCATCACGAAATCGTAGGCGCGCTCGAAGGACGGCAGGGCCGCTGGGCTCTCCACGAACTCCGCCGAGGCCGCGAGCTCGATCAGGCCGCGGCGGACCGCGCCGGCGAAATCCGCCATCGTGGCGAGGTGCTCGGCCCGGGCGAGGGCGCCCTGCACGGCGATCTGCCAGGTGTTGTTGGCGGGTGCGGGCTTCAGCCAGGTGAGGCCGTTCCGGGCATCGAAGGCCGTCGCCGCCGCATAGGCCGTGTCCGCCCGGCGCCAGACCGGATCGGCGTCGGTCCCGGAGAAGAAGGCGGCGTTGCCGGTATATTCCGGATAGGCATCGATCTCGCCGGCGGTGAGCGCCGTGCGCACGATGCGGGTCGGGCCGAGCTGGAGCCGGGCCGTCACCGGCACGCCGAGCCGCGCGAGAACCATCACGAACACATGGCCGAGAAGGATGCCCTCGCCGTCGACCTTCGAGGCGACGACGACCGGGCGGTCGGCCCGCGCCGCGGCCGGAAGGGCCAATCCGGCGAGCCCCCCCGCGATCAGAGTCCGTCGATTCAAGGGGTGGGGGGTATCTGGCTGCCGCTGCATCGCGTCCCAGGTCCGTGCGCTTGACATGACTGGCGTTCCGGGCGACGGCTCACCGGCGCAGGTCTTGGCTGCCGGCGCGGACCCGCCTGGGTTGCGGGCGGATGGAACCCCTGACGGTCGAGCGGTTGCCGCTTCGGCAGGGACAGGTCGGTCGGGCCTCGATTCGGGGCGTTGAGGGAAAGAACTCCGGCGTGGGCACGGAAACAAGCGAAGACCTCCTGAACGGTGCCCGCGTCCTCGTGGTGGAGGACGAAGCGGCGATCTCGATGCTGCTGGAGGACATGCTGCTCGATTTCGGCTGCGAGGTCGTGGGTCCGGCGGCCCGGCTGAGCAAGGCGCTCGAGATGGCCGAGAGCGAGAGCTTCGTGGTCGCGATCCTCGACGTCAATGTCGCCGGCGAGCCGATCTACCCCGTCGCCGAGGCGATCGTGCGCCGCGGCCTGCCGCTCGTCTTCTCCACCGGCTATGGCGGCGCCGGCATCCGCGAGCCCTTCCGCGACCGCCCGGTGGTGCAGAAGCCGTTCAGCCAGCAGGATCTCAAGCGCACCCTGATCGCCGCGATCGCCGCGGCGGGTTGAGGAGCCTACCCGGTGGGTCGGCAGCGTCGGAGCTGCGCATCCGGGGTCGTCGACGCGACGGTATCGTGCGGAACGCGGTGACCGTCTCGGCACGTTCGACGCTCCCTCCGTCACCCGTCGGGCGCTCCAACAGAATTCCTCCTGATATCGAGCGCGGGATCCGCTTTCCCAGACGGGCGGGGGAAACCCGCGTTCCTGTCTTGTGCACGGACAGCCCTGCCGCCGCGGGGCCACAGCCGATGCGGGTGTTTCGGTCTCTCGAGCGCGAAGGGCGCCGACGGCCCGTCGCAGGTCCTGGCACTCAAACCCCGACGACGCTGAAGCTCGGCCACGTCGGCAACCCTCCTCGTCCGGGTCGCGCTGGCGGGCCCCTCCCCGCTCCTGGCGCCAGTTCGGCGCCACATGAGGGCGCGTCGCCAGGGCCCGGTCACGCCCAGGGGTGTCCCCTGCGCATCCGACCGTCCTGCCCGGGAACGGGGCCCTCTCATTCCTCGATCATGCGGCGCTGCATGCGGCCGAGCGCCTTCGTCAAGGCCGGCTCCAGCGTCCGCAACTCCTCCAGATGCGCCGCGGTCAGCCGGGCCAGCAGCGCCTCGGCCTTCGGCGTCGGCGTCAGGGCCAGCCGGCGGCGATCCTGGGGCGAGGCGGCCTTCGTCAGGAGGCCCGCCTCGACCATGCGTGAGACGAGCTCGGCCGCGGTCTGCGGCGTCACCAGGAGCTGCTCGGCCACGAACCCGACCGTCGGCGGGCCGTCATGGCCGGCGATGGCCAGGAGCGCCTGGTGCTGCTGGGCCGGCAGCCCGACCTTCGCGGCCGCCGCCTCGCTGAAGGCGAGAAACCGCCGCAGCTCCAGCCGGAATGCCGCGATCGCCGCATAGTTCTCCCGCGACAGCCGTTCTCCCGCGTCCTCGCTCATCGGCTCCCCGTCCCGTTTGAAAATATCGTATCACGATATATATTGCATCGCATCGCAACCTCTCTCGACCATCGCCGCATGTCCGTTTACCGCAACGCCGCGCCTGCCCGGCGCCGTGCCCTCGCCGATTTCCGGGCCGACCGGCGCCTCCTCGTCCTCGTCGCCATGGCTGTGGTGATCGGGCTTGCCGGCACCGTGGCGGCCTGGGGGCTTCTCGCCCTGATCGCGCTCGTCACCAACCTCGCCTGGTTCGGACGGTTCGATGTCGGCATCGCCTCCCTGGCCGGGGCGAAGCCGTCCTTATGGATGGTCTGCCTGCCGCCGCTCGGCGGCCTCGTGATCGGCTTGATGGCGCGGTTCGGCTCGGAGAAGATCCGCGGCCACGGCATCCCGGAGGCGATCGAGGCGATCCTGATCGGCGGCAGCCGGATGTCCCCGAAGGTCGCGGTGCTGAAACCCGTCTCCTCGGCGATCTCGATCGGGACCGGCGGTCCGTTCGGCGCCGAGGGACCGATCATCATGACGGGCGGCGCCCTCGGCTCGCTCTTCGCGCAGTGCTTCCACCTGAGCGCCGCCGAGCGGAAGACCCTCCTGGTCGCGGGGGCGGCTGCCGGCATGACGGCGATCTTCGGCACGCCGGCCGCCGCCGTGCTGCTCGCCGTCGAGCTCCTGCTGTTCGAGTGGCGCCCGCGCAGCTTCATCCCCGTGGCGGCCGCCGCCATCGCCGCGACGGTTCTGCGGCCGTCCCTGTTCGGTGCGGGACCGCTGTTTCCCTTCGCCGCCGATCCGGCGCTGCCGTGGTGGGGCCTCGTCGCCTGTGCCGGCCTCGGGGTCGCGGCGGGGCTGCTGTCGGGCCTCCTCACCCGGCTGCTCTATGCCTGCGAGGACGCGTTCGAGCGCCTGCCGGTCCACTGGATGTGGTGGCCGGCGCTCGGCGGCCTCGCCGTCGGCCTCGGCGGGCTGATCGAGCCCCGGGCGCTCGGGGTCGGCTACGACGTCATCGCCGACCTGCTCGGCGGCCATCTCGCGCTGAAGGCCGTGCTGCTGATCCTGGGCGTCAAGGCCGCGATCTGGCTCGTCGCCCTGTCGTCGGGCACCTCGGGCGGCGTGCTCGCGCCGCTCCTGATCCTCGGCGGGGCGATGGGCTGGCTGATCGGGACCGCGATGCCGGGCGATCCGGGCTTCTGGGCACTTCTCGGCATGGCGGCGATGCTCGGGGGCACGATGCGGGCTCCGCTCACCGGCGCGCTGTTCGCCGTCGAGCTGACCGGCGACGGGCACGCGCTCCCCGCCCTGCTCGCGGCCTCGGCCGCCGCCTACGCGGTGACGGTGCTGCTGCTCAAGCGCTCGATCCTCACGGAGAAGATCGCCCGGCGCGGCCAGCACATCACCCGCGAATACGGCATCGACCCGCATGAATTCACCCGGGTGGCCGACGTGATGGCGCGCGCCGTCGACACCCTGCCCGGCGCCATGCCGGTGCCGGAGGCGGTCGCGGTGCTGGAGGCCGGCCAGCACCGGATCTACCCGGTGGTGGACGAGGCCGGGCGCCCGGTCGGCCTCGTCTCCCGGGAAGACGCGCTCGTGTGGACGACCGAGGGCGGGCATGAGGGCGAGCGCCTCGACGAGCGGGTCTCGGATGCCGCCCTGGCCCTGGTCCACCCCGACGACGTCACGGCGCACGCGATCGACCTGATGCTTACGACCGGCCAGGGCCGCCTGCCGGTCACCGATCCGGCGAGCGGCAGGCTCGTCGGGCTCCTCACCCGCAAGGACCTGCTCCAGGTGCGGGCGGCTTTCAGCCGGGCGGAGATGGAGCGGCAGGCGTACTTTGCGCGGGGGGCGAAGGCGGTGGGGAGCGCGTGAGGGGTGCGGTCGCTTCACCGAACTCCCGCCCGCGACCTCATCCCGAGGTGTCATACCATCGCGCTTTCGCATCGACGTGTCGATGCGAAAGCATCCGGCGCATCGGCGCCGGCGCCCGTTCGGGCTGAGCCAGCGCCTTCGAACGAGTCCGTTCGAAGGCACAAGGCATCAGTCGATCGATGATCGACGGACCTCGAAGAAGGGTTCCAGAACTCGCCGAGACTCATGGAGCCTTTTCGAGGCCCATTCCGTGCGCGCCTCAGGATGGAGATCGCGGATGGGAGGGCCGGGATGCTCCGCGAAAGAATTATTCCTTCAAGTGATCCAACGGCAAGGCCGTCGTATACTTCACCTGGTCCAGTGCGAAGCTCGACCGGATCTTCGCCACCCCGGGAATCCGGGTGAGGTGATCGACGATCAGCCGTTGGTACTGGGTCAGATCCTCGACCACGACGCGCAGCATGTAGTCGGCCTCGCCGCTCATCAGGTAGCATTCCATCACCTCCGGCCGGTGCCGGATGGCGTCGGAAAAGGCCTGGAGGGCGGCCTGGTTCTGCTTCTCGAGCGAGACGTGGACGAAGACGTTGACGTGGAGGCCGAGCGCCTGCGGATCGGCCACCGCGACGCAGCGCCGGATGATGCCCCGCGCCTTGAGGTCGGCAACCCGGCGCCAGCACGGCGAGGTCGAGAGGCCGACCGCCTCGGCGAGCTCGCCGATGCCGACTTCGCTGTCCTGCTGCAGGTGCTCGAGGATGCGGATCGAGGCCGGGTCGAGATCGACGGGTCTGGCCGGCACGGTGTGTCTCCCGGAGGCTGAAAGACGGTCGGAACGACCGCTTAGCACTCCTCACGCGGTAGGTGCATCCGAATCGTTCCACAACCACGCCGCCCCGCGCACCCCGGAGGCGTCGCCGTGGCGGCTCCGCCGGATCGGGGTGCCGAATCCGCCGCCGAAGACGTGGGGGGCGACGCGCTCGGGCAGCGCGTCGTAGGTCTCGGGAATCGTCGAGAGGCCGCCGCCCAGCACGATCACGTCCGGGTCGAGGAGGTTGACGACGCCCGCAATGCCGCGTCCGAGCCGGTCGAGCCAAGCCGCGAAGGTCGCTCGCGCCGCCGCGTCGCCCGCGCGCATCGCCGCGACGATCGCCTCGCCGCTCATCGCCCGGTCGGTGCGGCGGGCGTGGTCGGCGGCAAGCCCCGGACCGGAGAGCCAGGTCTCGAGGCACCCGGTCCGGCCGCAATAGCAGGCCGGGCCCGGGCGCTCGTCGTCGCGGGGGGCGGGCAGCGGGTTGTGGCCCCATTCCCCGGCGATGCGCTGGCGCCCGGACAAGGCCCGGCCCGCGAGCGCGATGCCGGAGCCGACGCCAGTGCCGAGGATCACCGCCCAGACGAGCGCCGCCCCCTCCCCCGCCCCGTCGACGGCCTCGGAGACCGCCAGGCAATTGGCGTCGTTCTCCAGCCGCACCGGGCGGGCGAGCACCCTTGCGAGATCGTCGCCGAGGGGCCGGCCGTTGAGCCAGGTCGAGTTGGCGTTCTTGACCCGGCCGGTCGCCGGCACCAGCGCGCCGGGAATGCCGATCCCGACGGTTCCGGTGCCGCCGGCTTGCGATTCCAGGGCCGCGACGAGAGCCGCGATGGCCCGCAGCGAGGCGTCGTAATCGCCCCGCGGGGTCGCGACGCGCCGCTCGGCCCGGACGTGGCCGTCGAGGTCGAGGGCGATCCCGGCGATCTTGGTGCCGCCGAGATCGATGCCGATGCGCAAGGAGGGCATCCCGGATCAGGGCGCGACCGGAACCGGCTTCTCGTCGGCGATCTCGGTGCCGATCGCCAGCGGGTTGGCCATCACTTCGCGCAGCTTGACCGGATCGAGCTCGCCCTCCCAGCGGCTGACCACCACGCAGGCGACGCCGTTGCCGACCAGGTTGGTGAGGGCGCGGCACTCCGACATGAACTTGTCGATGCCGAGGATCAGCGCCATCGCGGCGACGGGCACCGGGTTGCCGGGAATCGCCCCGAGCGTCGCGGCGAGGGTGACGAAGCCGGCGCCGGTGACGCCCGAGGCGCCCTTCGAGGTCAGCATCGCGACGGCGATGATGGTGGCGTACTGCCCGAAGCTGAGATCCGCCCCCACGGCCTGGGCCAGGAACAGCGTCGCCAGCGTCATGTAGATGTTGGTGCCGTCGAGGTTGAACGAGTAACCGGTCGGGATGACGAGGCCAACCACCGAATCCGAGGCGCCGAGGCGCTTCATCTTCTGCATCATGTGCGGCAGCACCGTCTCGGACGAGGAGGTGCCGAGCACGATCAGTAGCTCGTCCTTGATGTAGGCCAGGAACTTGATGATCGAGAAGCCGGAGAAACGCGCGATCAGCCCGAGCACCACGAGCACGAAGAGCAGGCTGGTGAGGTAGAAGGTGGCGACGAGGCCCGCGAGGTTGCCGAGCTTGCCGATGCCATACTCGCCGATCGTGTAGGCCATGGCGCCGAAGGCACCGATCGGCGCGAGCTTCACGATCATGCCGATGATGCGGAAGAAGATCTCGCCCGCCGCCTCGATGGCGTGGATCGCCGGCTTGCCGCGCTCGCCCAAGCCCGTGATGACGACGCCGGTCAGCACCGCGACCAGCAGGATCTGCAGCAGGTCGCCGCCCGCGAAGGCGTCGAAGTAGCTTTTCGGGATGATCGCCATGATGTGGGCGATCGTGGAATCGGCCTGCGCCTTGCTGGCGTAGCCGGCCACCGCCTTGGCGTCGAGCTTCGAGGGGTCGACGCCGAAGCCGGCGCCCGGCTGCACGATCTCGCCGACGACGACGCCGATGACCAGCGCGAGCGAGGACACCACCTCGAAGTAGATAAGCGCCTTCAGGCCGACGCGGCCGACCTTCTTCAGGTCGCCGATCGACGCGATGCCGTGCACGATGGTGCAGAAGATGATCGGGGCAATCATCATCTTGATGAGCGCGATGAAGGCGTCGCCGAGCCATTTCATCGACTTGGCGGTATCGGGCAGGACGTAGCCGAGCAGCACGCCGAGCGCGATGGCGATCAGAACCTGGATGTAGAGGACCCTGTACCAGGGCTGCGACGAGCCCGGGGCCGTCGCGGACGGCGTGGCGTGCTGCATGATCGTTCTCTCCCCGAGGTGCCGGCCGCCGCCTTCTTGGGATCGGCCGTCGCGGTGCGGCCTCTGCCGCGTGACTGTCGTGCGGAACAGGCCGCGGCCCGGACAGTGTAGAAAGTCCGCGCCCCGTGTTCCAAGTCGAAAATCAGGGAAAACCCTTCGGTTGTCCCCGCTGCGGCCCCGCTGCCTTTGCGACATCGGGAGTCGAGACCGTCCGGCGGCCGTCGCGCGTCGCAGCCGCCCACGAGCGACCGTCTGGAGGTCGGACGCAGGCGGGGCCGGGCGTGCCGTGCAGGCGCGCCGGCGTCAAGCGCCTGATGGATGACGGGGCACCCTTCAACCGTGCGACACCGATCCGTCGCGACCAGGGGGCTCGGCGACGACGAAAAATCCCGGTCTCCGCCAGGGCGGATCCCGGGATGGGTAGATTCATCCGTCGTCGAGGAGGGCTCGCCGCCCTCAGGGCGTCGGCTGGGTCCGGCGCGGGCGCACGGTCCAGCGCTCAAAGGCCGGCGTGCCGTCGTCCCGGGCGGCATCCCCGCCCGGCACGGCGGCGCCGAGGGCCTGGGACAGGCTCTCGATCACGTCGTCGATGCGGGTATCGGGATGAGCCTCCGGCGGAGCAGGCGGCGGCGGCTCGGGGGCGGCCTCGGCCTGGTGCGGCGCCTCGTGGACCGGCTCGGGCTCCGGCGGCGGAGACGGCGCCGGTTCGGGCTGCGGCGGCGTGGCGATGCGGCGCAAGGCGTTGACCACCCCGCCCTCCTCGCCGTTGCGGCTCGGCGCGGCGTAGCGGCCGAAGCCGTAGCGCGGCTCGATCAGATCGAGCACGGCGTCGAGGGCGGCGTTGGACAGGCCGATCTCGCCGGGCTGCGGCACGCCCTGGAGCGCGATGCTGCGGCCCTCGTAGGCCGCATCGGCCGTGACCTCGGGGCCGAACCACGGCGGGACCGGGAAGCCGCCCGCCTCGTCGGGATTGTCGAACACCACCGACACGACGTCGACGGTGCCGGGGGCGACGTAGCGGTCGATCAGGGCGTCGCGGCCGTTGCCGAGGGCCACCTGGGTCCGGTCGTAAGCGGCGCGGCCGGCGCAGACGTCGAGGAGGGCATCGCCATGGGCGCGCGGCACCTCGGTGCGCTCCTCGCTCGTGGCGCCGCCATCGGAGGTGACCAGGACGAGGTGGCACTGGCCGCCATCGACGCGCACGAACGAGGTCCGGCCGGATTGCGGCGGAAAGTAACCTTCGGTGATGCGGGAGGAGCCGCGCTCCTTGCGGATCAGGCGGACCAGCGCCGGCGCAACCTGGAAACGTCGTACGAGGGTCATACGCTCAACTCCACGGGGGTCGCGGCCCAGAGGCCGCGATCGGCGTCAACTCTCGCGTATCGACCGATCATGGCGACAGAATCAAGGCCGTGCTGCCGCCGCCCCCCGATTTATTGACGGAATTCTATTGTGCGGCGCGCGATGCTGGCATCATGCCCGGCTCGCTGCGATCAGGGCCTCGGCGGCATCGGCGAGCGACCGGTTCGGCCCGTCGGCGCCGAAGATCTGCCCGCAGGCGAAGGCGCCCTCGACGAGGAGGAGCAGAGCGTCGGCGAGGCGCTCGGGCGCGCGGGCGCCGAGCGTGCCGGCGACCTCGGCGAGGCGGGCGTGAAGGGCGCGCTTGCCCTCGCGTGCCGCCTCGCGGACGGGGTGATCCGCCTCCGGATACTCGACCACGGCGTTGGAGAGGCCGCAGCCGCGAAAGCCCGGCTGGGCGCTGCGCCGGGCGATGCCGTCGAGAAAGGCCACGAGGCCCGCCGCCGGGTCGCTCGGATGGGCCGCCAGCGCCTCGTCGAGGCGGGAGCGCAGGCGCACGTCGTAATCCGCCAGGCAGGCGACCACGAGGGCATCCTTCGACGCGAAGCCACGGTAGAGGCTCGGCTTCGTCACCCCGGCCCGGGTCACGATCTCGTCGACGCCGACGCCCCGGAAGCCACGGCGGTAGAACAGGTCGCGGGCGGCTGCCCGGATCCGGTCGCCGGCCCGGAGGGGTGCGGTCCCGTCACGTCCCTCCACCATGCATTCACCCTTGACGATGTTACTGACTGGTACGTAACGTCCTAGCACGATTCGGGGAGGATGTCCCAGCATGAGTTCGACCGTGTCGCCGCGGGGCCTCGCCTCCCCCGCCCCGACTGCACCCAGACCGCGCCCCTTCGGCCGGAACTACGCCTTCGTGGTGGTGGGCGTGATCTTCCTGTGCCTGCTGGCGGCCGCGGGCCTGCGGGCCTCGCCGGGCGTGCTGATCCTGCCGCTCGAGCAGGCCTTCGGGTGGAGCCGGAGCACCACCTCCTTCGCCGCCGGGCTCGGCATCTTCCTGTACGGGCTGGTCGGGCCGTTCGCGGCGGCCCTGATGCAGAGCTTCGGCATCCGCCGCACGCTGCTCTGCGCGCTGGCCCTCATGGCGACCTCGACGGGCTTGAGCGCCCTGATGAGCGAGCCCTGGCACCTCGTCGCCACCTGGGGCGTGCTGTCGGGCCTCGGCAGCGGCTGCGTCGCCATCGTGCTCGGGGCCACGGTCGTGAACCGCTGGTTCGCCGTGCGCCGCGGCCTGTTCATGGGACTGCTCACCGCCAGCACCGCCACCGGGACGCTGGTGTTCCTGCCGGGCCTCGCGGCGATCGCGCAGGCGGGCGGCTGGCGACCGGTGGTGCTCACCGTGGCCTGCGCCATCGCGGCGCTGATCCCGGTCGTCGCCTGGCTCCTGCCGGAGCGCCCCTCCGATATCGGCCTCACGCCCTACGGCGCCGCCCCCGGCACCGTCCCCGAGCCGCCCCGGCGCGCCAATCCGTTCCGCGCCGCGATCGACGGGCTGGTGCGGGCGAGCGCCAAGGGCGATTTCTGGCTCCTGTTCGGCACCTTCTTCATCTGCGGCCTCACCACCAACGGGCTGGTGGGCACCCACCTGATCTCGTTCTGCGCCGACCAGGGCATCCCGGAGGTGCGGGCCGCCGGGCTCCTGGCGCTGATGGGCGTGTTCGACCTCATCGGCACCACCGGCTCGGGCTGGCTCACCGACCGCTACGACCCGCGCAAGCTCCTGTTCGTCTATTACGGCCTGCGCGGCCTGTCGCTGATGGCCCTGCCCTTCACCGACTTCTCGTTCTACAGCCTGTCGATCTTCGCGGTGTTCTACGGCCTCGACTGGATCGCCACGGTGCCGCCCACGGTGCGCCTCGCCAACGAGACCTTCGGCGAGCGCGATGCCCCGATCGTGTTCGGCTGGATCGCCGCCGGCCACCAGCTCGGCGCCGCGACGGCCGCGTTCGGCGCCGGCCTGGTGCGGGCCTCGGAGGGCCGCTACCTCGAGGCCTTCCTGGCCGCCGGCCTCACCGCCGTGATGGCCGCGCTGATGTCGCTGATGATCGGCCGGATGCGGCAGGCGGCGCCGGCGGCGGCGTGAAGAAGCGCCGGACGTAAGCCCGCGGGCGCGTCCGGCTCCGGTTTTCCCATGCGTTTTCAGGCTTTCCGCGCCTTGCCCTGGTCAGGGCGACCGGTCTACCCCATCTGATCGGCGGGCCGTCCAGGCCTGCGACGTGAAGGCCGTTCTCCCGAGGTCATCGATGCTTACCGACACTCCCGCGGCCGGCCAGCCCCCCGCGGGCGCCCTGATCAAGGACACCACCACCGCGACCTTCCGCCAGGACGTGATGCAGGAATCCCTGCAGCAGCCGGTGCTGGTCGATTTCTGGGCGCCGTGGTGCGGGCCGTGCAAGCAGCTCACCCCGATCATCGAGAAGGCCGTCAAGGACGCCGGCGGCAAGGTGAAGCTCGTCAAGATGAACATCGACGAGCATCCCCAGATCGCCGGCCAGCTCGGCATCCAGTCGATCCCGGCGGTGATCGCGTTCCAGCGCGGGCAGCCGGTCGACGGCTTCATGGGCGCCCTGCCCGAGGGCCAGGTGAAGGCCTTCATCGAGCGCCTGGTCGGCCCCCTCGGTCCCACCGCGGTCGAGGACCTGATGGCGGAGGCGCAAGGAGCGGCCGAGGCCGGCGACCCGGACGCCGCCGCCGAGATCTACGCCGCGATCCTGGGCCAGGAGCCGGGCCATCCGGGCGCCATCGCGGCGCTCGCCCGCCTGCTCCTCGACCGCGACGACCTCGAGGGCGCCCGCCGCTTCCTCGAGGCGGCGCCGCCCGAGGCCGCCAAGGACCCGGCCATCGCGGCCGTGAAGGCGGCGATCGAGCTCGCCGAGCAGGCCGCCTCGCTCGGCGACCTCGCCGGCCTGCAGCGCCGGATCGAGGCCGATCCCACCGATTTCCAGGCGCGGTTCGACCTCGCGCTCGGCTTCAACGCCAAGGGCCGGCAGCAGGAGGCGATCGACCAGCTGATCGAGATCGTCCGCCGCGACCGCTCCTGGAACGACGACGGCGCCCGCAAGCAGCTGCTCCAGCTGTTCGAGGCCTGGGGCCCGATGGACCCGATGACCATCCGCGGCCGGCGCAAGCTGTCGACCCTGATGTTCTCCTGACGGCGCTCGCAAGTGCATCCGGGGCGCGGCATTACGTCGGACAGGTATCCACGCCGGAGGGCCGCGCCCTAGTTAGCGGGTTGCGATCCCGGGCCCGAGACGACGGGGCCCGGGACCCCTTTCGATCCGCGCGGGAGCGACGCCGATGAGCATGAACGTCGCCTACAAGGGGCCGGCCGACTGCCCGACCGAGATCCCGGTCTTTCCGCTCCCGGGCGCGCTGCTGCTGCCGCGGGGCCAGATGCCGCTCAACATCTTCGAGCCCCGCTACCTCGCGATGGTGGACGAGGCCCTGCGCACCGACCGGGTGATCGGCATGATCCAGCCGGATTCCGATACCGGCGAGACCCCGCTGTCGCCAAAGCTCTTCCGGGTCGGCTGCGCCGGCCGGGTGACCCAGTTCGCCGAGACCGGCGACGGCCGCTACCTGATCTCGCTCACCGGCATCGCCCGGTTCCGGATCGAGGAGGAGCTGTCGACCAGCACGGGCTTCCGCCGCTGCAAGGTCACCTTCGCCCCGTTCGAGAGCGACTTCCACGCCCGCGCCGGCGAGGAGGCGGTGGATCGCGCCGGCGTGCTGAAGGCGCTTCGCGATTTCGTCGAGGCCAACGACCTCAAGGTCGACTGGGCCGGGATCGAGGAGGCGCCGAACGAGGCCCTGGTCAACGCGCTCTGCATGATGAGCCCCTTCGGCCCGCGCGAGAAGCAGGCGATGCTGGAGGCGCCCGACCTCAAGACCCGGGCCGAGGTGCTGATCGCCGTGACCGAGATGGAGCTGGTGCGGGCCTCGGGAGCTGAGCCGACGCTGCAATAGGCGGCGCTTTGGGCTAAAGCCCCGGGGGCAAAGTCCCGCATCGGACCGTTCGGAAGGACCACCCGTGACCGACTCCCCCGCCTCCTTCGAAGCCGCTCGCATCGATCCGAAGCTGCTCGAGCTCCTGGTCTGCCCCCTGACCAAGGAGCGGCTCGACTACGATTCCGCGCGCCAGGAGCTGATCAGCCGCTCGGCCAAGCTCGCCTACCCGATCCGCGACGGCATCCCGATCATGCTGCCGGAAGAGGCGCGTCCTCTGGCGGATTGAGGGCGCGAAGCCGCGCGGGACAGGGCCCCGCGCGGTGTCCCGTCGACAACCGGCAACACACCCGACAATTCGGGGCGGGATGCGTTGGCGCCCGCCGCCTCCCCGTCTAAACCTCGTCGGGACGGTTCCCCCCGGGGATCAAAAGGGAACGCGGTGAGGGCACGAGCGCCCGAAGCCGCGGCTGCCCCCGCAACTGTGAGCGGCGAGCCTCCATCACCGACGTCACTGGGCGTTCGACGCCCGGGAAGACGATGGAGGGCGAAGACCCGCGAGCCAGGAGACCTGCCGTCAGCCGTGGTCACATGTGGGCCGCGCCGGACGGGGTGCGCCGGTGCCTCCACGGTGACGTGCCACAGCCCGCGAAGGCTCGTCCGTGCCTGTCTGCCGTTCTCCTTTCCTCGCGGCCCTCGCCGCCGCGTGCCTGCCCGTCCCCGCCCTCGCGCAGGACGACATCCGCCTCGACCAGATCGAGGTGAAAGCTCCGGCGCCCGCGGTGCCGGGGGCGGCCAGCGCCGGCTATCCCGGCGGCGTCACCGGCATCGGCGGGGCCTTGCGCCCGGTGGACGCGGCGAGCGCCGGGATCATCAGCGGGGCCGCCATCAACAGCCTGCCGGTCACCCGTCCGGGCGAGGTGCTGGAGGCGGTGCCGGGCCTGATCGTCACCCAGCATTCCGGCGAGGGCAAAGCCAACCAGTTCTTCCTGCGCGGCTTCAACCTCGACCACGGCACCGACATCGCCCTCCACGTCGACGGCATGCCGGTGAACATGCGCACCCACGCCCACGGCCAGGGCTACGCCGACCTCAACTTCCTGATCCCCGAACTCGTCGGCGCGGTCGAGTTCCACAAGGGCCCGTACTTCGTCCGCGATGGCGACTTCGCCTCCGCCGGCTCGGTGCGGATCGACTACCTCGACAAGCTGGACCGCAACATTGCGCTGACCACCCTCGGCAGCTTCGGGTACAAGCGCGGGCTCTCGGCCGCCTCCGTGCCGCTCGGCGCCGGCAACCTTCTGGTGGCGGGCGAGGCGCAGGCCTATGACGGGCCGTGGGTCGTGCCCGATGCCCTGCGCAAGCTCAACGGCGTCGCCCGCTACAGCCAGGGCACCGCCACGGACGGCTTCGCCGTTACCGGCATGGCGTACTGGGCGAGGTGGAGCGCCACCAACCAGATCCCGGAGCGGGCGGTGGCGGAGGGCATCATCGGCCGCACCGGCACCCTCGATCCGACAGATGGCGGCGACACCGGACGGTTCTCGCTCTCGGGACGCTGGAGCCGGTCGGACGCGGGCGGCATCACGCGGGCCTCGGCCTACGTGATCCGCTACCAGATGAATCTCTGGAACAACTTCACCTATGTCCTCAACGACCCCGTCAACGGCGACCAGTTCCGCCAGCGCGACGCCCGGGTGCTCGGCGGAGGCGAGATCTCCCGGACGTTCCAGGGCGACCTGTTCGGGTTGGCCATGGAGAACGAGATCGGCATCCAGACCCGTACCGACGACATCCGGGTCGGCCTGTTCAACACCACGGCCCGGCAATACCGTTCGACGGTGCTCGACGACCGGGTGATGGAGGCGAGCGCCGCGATTTACTACGAGAACCGGGTTCGATGGACCGACTGGCTGCGCACCAGCGTCGGCTTTCGGGCCGACGGCTATGTCGCCGATGTCCGCTCCGACACGCCCGCGAATTCGGGCCGGGCTCGCGACGGCATCGTCAACCCGAAGCTCGGCGCGGTGTTCGGGCCGTGGGCCGACACCGAACTCTACCTGAATTACGGCGGCGGCTTCCATTCGAACGACGCCCGCGGTGTCACCGCGACGGTCGATCCGGCGAGCCCGCTCTTCACCGTCGCCCGCGCGCCGTTCCTGGTCCCTTCCACCGGCTACGAGGTCGGCATCCGCAACCGCTCGATCGCCGGGCTGGAGACGAGCCTCGCCCTGTTCCGGCTCGACTTCGCCTCCGAGAACCTGTTTCAGGGCGATACCGGCACCACCGAGCCGAGCCGGCCGACCCGGCGCTTCGGCATCGAGTGGAGCAACCACTACGCCGTGACGTCCTGGCTGCGGCTCGAAGCCGACCTGACCCTCACCAATGCCCGCTTCGCCGACCGCGATCCGGTCGGCCGGCGGATCCCGGAGGCACCGACCGCCATCGCCTCGGCGGGCCTCACCTTCGGCGAAGGTCAGGGCTGGTTCGGTGCCCTGCGCTTCCGCTATTTCGGGCCGCGGCCGCTGATCGAGGACAATTCGGTGCGCTCGAAGCCGACCGCTTTGCTCAACGGCCGGATCGGCTACGCCTTCGACACCGGCGTGAGCCTCGCCCTCGACGTGCTCAACCTGACGAACGCGCGGGCCGACCAGATCACCTACTTCTACGAATCGCGACTGCCGGGGGAAGCGGCGGGCGTCGCCGACCGGCACTTCCACCCGGTCGAGGCCACGGCCCTGCGGTTGACGCTGGCGGGGCGGTTCTAGGCGACGATCCTCCGGTTTGCCCCGGCGGAGTGGCCATCCTCCCTGTCATTCCCGGGCCGCGCAGCGGAACCCGGAATGACCCTGCGGGGGTCGATCAGATCAGAGATGCTCACATAGGCGCTGGCAGATCCCGTCGCATCAGCGCGTAGACCCTCTCTCGATACGGAACCGTCTCCACCGTCCGCCAGCCGATCCTAGCATAGAGCGCTTCCGCGCTGCGGGTATAGAGCCACAGGGCCGGGACCCCGCGGGCGACCGCCTCCGCCTCCACCGCCGCGACCAGCCGGACGGCGTGGCCGCGGCGCCGAGCCTGGGGCGCCACGAAGACGCCGGCGAGCCAGGGCGTCAGGTCGGGCCGCAACTCGAGATCGTGGGCGGCCAGGCTCGCCATGCCGACGGGCTCGTCATCGACCAGGAGCACGAAGGTGCGGGGCATCGGGCCGGCCGTGGCGGAGCCGGCGGTTTCCGCCGCCGTCACCTCGGCGAGGCTGCGCCCTTGTCCCTGCGCGAAGGCCTCCCAGCGCCAGCGCGCGGTGACGGGCACGAGGTCGAGCCGCTCGGCCGTGGTGACGATCGCGTGAGGCATCGGACATCCCCCGGGACGGGCCGTCCTTCGCCCGGCGCGTCCGCTCGGGTCAATGCCACCCTTGGCCGAAGCGGCCGGTCGAGTGCAGCAAGGTGTGCCCGCATTCGAGGCAGAGATAGCGGGTCTCGACACCGCCGCCGAAGGCCTCGATCACCGGCGTCGAAGCCACCACCATGAGGCGGGCATGGGGACGCTCCTGCCAATGCGCGCGCATCTGCCCGCAGCAGGCCCGGCAGGCCGCGTCGTCGGCGCTCATCGGGGGCGGCCCGAGGCGGGCCTTGTAACTCTGCTGGGCCATGCGGCGTCAGTCTCGTGCGGTGGGGCCGCATCCGAAACGATCCCGGGATGGGTCGCCCGCCGGCTCCGCGGGATCAGCAAGAACGGGACCGGCGAGAAGAGGTGAGGCGAGCGGGCGGGAGACCGTCCGTTCGGGGTCGAACCATGCGGACGCTCCGCCGCTCGGCCGATACGGCCAAGCCAAATCGGCGTCGCTCCGCCGACCGGACGATAGCACTGTTTCGCGGGATTGCGGCAAGACTGAGCGAGGGGCAGGCTTGCATGCGAGGATGGGTCCGCGGGAACCGTCGCGGGGGGCACCGGTTGTCTCGCCGCCGGAGGAGCGGGCCTTCGCGACGCGGGAGGAGCCGGTTCGTGACGCGTCGCCGGATCACCGTCTGGCTCGGAGGGGCGTTTCTCCTTGCAGGGGCAGGATACGCCATCGCGGCCTGGCGGCCTGCCCTCGCGCCGGGCGGCCCGGCACCGGCCGAGACCGCGCCGGAGCAGGTCCGCAAGGGGGCAGCCCTCGCGTCCCTCGGCTACTGCGCCTCCTGCCACACCGCGGAAGGCGGCCGGCCCTATGCGGGCGGGCGCGGCATCGGCACGCCGTTCGGCACGATCTACGCCACCAACATCACGCCGGATCCAGAGACGGGGCTCGGCCGCTACTCGCTCGCCGCCTTCACCCGGGCGATGCGCGAAGGCGTCGACCGGGAGGGGCGCCACCTCTACCCGGCCTTTCCCTATACCCACTATGCCGGCCTGACCGACGCGGACATCGCCGCCCTCTACGCCTTCGTGATGAGCCGCGAGCCGGTGCGGCAGGAGGCGAAGGCCAATGACTTGCCCTTCCCGCTCTCCTGGCGCCCCCTCCTCGCCGGCTGGAAGCTGCTCTTCGCGAAAGCCCCCGACATCCCGGGGAACAAGATTCCGGCCGATCCGCGCCGGGATGCGGAGTGGCATCGCGGCGCCTATCTGGCCGAAACCTTGAGCCATTGCGGCGCCTGCCACAGTCCCCGCAATCTCGTGGGCGCCGAGGTGAGAACGAAGGCCTATGCGGGGGGCGAGGCGGATGGCTGGTGGGTGCCGCCCCTCGACCGCTCCTCCCCGGCACCGCTCGCCTGGGACAAGGAGAGCCTCGCCCGCTACCTCGCCGAATGGGATCCGCAGCATGGCGGAGCCGCCGGGCCGATGCGCCCGGTGGTGGAGGCGCACCGGACCGTCCCGGCGGGCGAGATCCGGGCGCTCGCCGCCTATACGGCGACGCTCTACGGCTCCGGTCCCGCCGGCAGCCGCACCGGCCCGGTCGACCGGGCGGTCGCGAGCGACGATCCCTCCCTGGCCCGAGGCGCCGCCACCTATGCGGGCGCCTGCGCGGTCTGCCACGAGAGCGGCGGCGGGGCCGCCGGCGGCGTGCCCTACACCACGCCGTCGCTCGGTCACCGCACCACCCTGCGGGCGCCCGATCCGCGCAACCTGATCCTGGTCCTGCGCGACGGGATCGCACCCCGGGAGCGGGCACCGGGTCCGATCATGCCGGCCTACGGGTCGATGCTGGATCCGGCCCAGATGACCGACCTCGCCGCTTACTTGCGCGCCCGCTTCAGCCCCGACGGACCCTGGCCGAAGCTCGGCGACGCGGTGAAGACACTGATGCGGGATAACCCGCGCCCCGGCGCCCGGGCCGAGGCGGGACGTTGAGGAGGAGACGCCGATGCCGACCCTGACGGTGAACGGCCGCAGCCAGGCGGTCGCGGCGGAGCCGGAGACCCCGCTTCTGTACGTGCTGCGCGATGAACTCGGACTCAATGGTGCCAAGTTCGGCTGCGGCCTCGGCCAGTGCGGGGCGTGCACGGTGGAGGTCGAGGGCCGCGCGATCCTGTCCTGCCTCACCCCGATCGGCGTGCTGGAGGGCCGGTCCGTCACCACCGTCGAGGGGCTGGGGAGCCCGGAGAATCCGGGCCCGCTCCAGGCCGCCTTCATCGCCGAGAACGCGGCGCAGTGCGGCTACTGCATCGCCGGCATGGTGATGCGGGCCCACGCCCTTCTGCGCGCCGTCCCGCATCCGAGCGAGGCCGAGATCCGGGACGCGCTGCGGTTCAACCTGTGCCGCTGCGGCACCCATCTGCGGATCCTCGCCGCCGTGCGGCGCGCCGCAGGGCTGCCCGAGCCCGCCACCACGGGGGCGACGCCGTGAGCGCGCTCACCCGCCGCACGCTGCTCGTCGGCGGCGCGCTCCTCGTCGGAATCGGGCTGCCGCGCCGGTCCGAGGCCGCATCCCTGCCCGGCAGCTTGGCGCAAGCGCCGCGGATCGATGCCTGGATCCGGATCGGCGAGGACGGCGCCGTCACGGTGCTCACCGGCAAGGCGGAGCTCGGCCAGGGCATCAAGACGGCGCTGATCCAGGTGGCGGCGGAAGAACTCGGGCTGGAGCCCGCATCCTTGCGCCTCCACACCGCCGATACCGAGCTGACTCCGAACGAGGGCTACACCGCCGGCAGCCACTCGATGCAGGATTCGGCCACCGCGATCCGGCACGCCGCCGCGGCGGCGCGGGCGCTGCTACTCGAGGTCGCCGGGAATCGGCTCGGCCTGAAGCCGGATTCGCTGCGGGTCGAGGGCGGCGCAATCGCGGCGCCGGACGGACGGCGCATGACACTCGGCGAGATCGCCCAGGAGGTGGAGCTCGACGCACCGGTGCCCGACACGATCGCCCTGCGGGAGCCGGCGACCTACACGATCGTCGGCCGGCCGTTGCCTCGGGTCGACATTCCCGCCAAGGTCGCGGGCGGCGCGGCCTACGTCCAGGACATCCGCACCCCCGGCATGGTCCATGCCCGGATCCTGCGCCCGCCCCGTCCCGGCGCCCGCCTCGTCAGCGTCGACGCGGAGGCGATCGCCTCCCGCCCCGGGGTGATCCGGGTGCACCGCGACGGCGACGTCCTGGCGGTGCTGGCCGAGCGGGAATACGCCGCCGTGACGGCGATGCGGGCGCTCGCCAAGGTTGCGGTCTGGCAGGGCGGCACGAGCGTGCCGGAGCCCGAGGCCTTGTTCTCCGACCTTGCCGGTCGACCGGCACAGCGGACGATCATTCACGAGGCCGGCGCCGATGCGCCGGTGCCGCCGGGGCGCCGGATCACCGCGCAATACCGACGACGCTACCAGATGCACGGCTCGATCGGCCCGTCCTGCGCGGTGGCCGAGTTCGATGGCGGGCACCTCACCGTGTGGTCGCACGCGCAAGGCATGTTCCCCCTGCGCCGGGCGCTCGCCGAGATGCTGTCCCTGCCCGAGGAGCAGGTGCGCTGCATCCATGTCGAAGGGTCCGGCTGCTACGGCCATAACGGCGCCGACGACGTGGCGGGCGACGCCGCGCTGCTGGCCCGCGCCCTCCCCGGCCGGCCGGTGCGGGTGCAGTATACCCGCGAGCAGGAGCACCTGTGGGAGCCCTATGGCGGGGCGATGACGACCGAAGCCTCGGCCGTGCTCGGGCCGGACGGGCGCATCGCCGACTGGGCTTATTCGGTGCGCAGCCCGACCCACCTCACCCGCCCGCCGGGTGCGGGCCAGCTGCTCTCGGCCCGGATGCTGGAAACACCGTTCCCGGCCCCGCCCCCGAAGGCGCTGCCGCAGCCGGAGGGCGGCGGCGACCGCAACGCCATCCCGCTCTACCGGCTGCCCCGGGCGCGGGTGGCGCACGACTTCGTCGCCGACATGCCGCTCAGGGTCTCGGCCCTGCGCAGCCTCGGCGCCTACATGAACGTGTTCTCGATCGAGAGTTTCGTCGACGAGCTGGCCGAGGCCGCCGGCGCCGATCCGGTCGCGTTCCGCTTGCGCCATCTCGACGATCCAAGGGCGCGGGCCGTCGTGGAGGCCGCCGCCGGGCGTTTCGGCTGGGGAGGGGCGCTGCCGAGAGGTCGCGGCGCCGGCTTCGCCTTCGCCCGCTACAAGAACCTCGCCGCCTATTGCGCGCTCGCCGTCGAGGTGGAAGTGGCGCGCGAGAGCGGCCGGGTCCGGCTGGTGCGGGCGCAGGCGGCGGTCGATGCCGGCCAGGTGGTCAACCCGCACGGCATCCGCGACCAGATCGAGGGTGGGATCATCCAGGCGATGAGCTGGAGCCTGTTCGAGGCGGTGGCGCACGATGCCGAAGGTCCGACGAGCCGCGACTGGAGCACCTATCCGATCGCCCGCTTCCCCGACATTCCCGAGCGCCTCGACGTTCACCTGCTCGATCGCTCAGGCCATCCGTTCCTCGGCGCCGGCGAGGTCGCGCAGGGGCCGACCGCCGCCGCGCTCGCCAACGCGATCCGTCACGCCGCGGGGGTGCGCCTGCGCGAAGTGCCGATGCGACCGGAGCTGGTGAAGGCAGCGATCGGGGTGTGACCCGCGGACCGGCCGGGCTGTCGAGGGAGACGACGAGACGCCGGCTGCGTTTCCCTGCCACGAAGTCGGGCAGATCCGACTTCGCTCCTCGCTTGCAGATCCCGGTCAAGCCAGGGATCTGCCGGGATTTAGGAGACGATCCGCGCCGATTGGGTCGAAGGAAGCATCGCCGGGCAGCCTTGCCGCATCCGGGACAAGGTGGAGCACCGAGCCCCGCTCCAGACGACCTCCGCGCGTTGAAACCTCAGGCCTTCTTCTTCGCCCGCGCCTTGGGGGCGGCCTTGGCGGCTTTGGCGACCTTGGCAGCCGCGACCGCCTCGGCCTCGCGGGCGAGACGCAGCGCCTTGAGGCGGGCGGTGTTGTCGTCGCGGCTGCGCTCCGCGCTGGCGAGGTCGGACCAAGCCTGTGCCGCCATCTCGGCCTGCATCTGAGCCCGCGCCGCGCGGGTCTCCGCCTGTCCGCGCGCGGTACTGTCTTGGGTCGCCATGACGTCATCCCTCTTGCGAGACGCGGGCGAGCCGCAGCCTCGGGAGGGCGCCGGGCCGAACGTGCCGCCGAGTGCGACCCGCCCCCGGCGCCCTCTCCTTATATAGGACGTGGCGGAGAATTGTCATGCACTCGCGGCCGGGCCGGTCCGGAGGGCGAGGTGCGAACCGGTCTCGGCGGCCTCGGCGGGACCGGCCTCAATGAGCGTTCGGCGCCCCGTGCCGCGGCTCCTCGGACGCGTCGTCCGCCAGGGCCTCGGCGAAGGGGAATTCCAGCACGACCTCGCCGGCCTCGTCGGTCACCACCAGGCTCGCGGCCAGCAGACGGTCCTGGTTCTTCGGATCATCCATCATCGCGCGGATGATCGCGCGCGACGCCTCCCAGGCATGATCGGGATCGCGCAGTTCTTCACCGTTCAGATCGGTGATCACGTCGTCGCCGATGTGAGTGTTGAAGAAGTATCGGGGCATGGGCAATCCTTCCGGCCGGGCAGTGTTCCTACCTGCCCTGTTCGGCCTTCCGGGACCAGTCCCCTGATCGGGTGATGCGATGCCGATTTCGACGCGTGTGCCCGATTGGGGATCGAGAATGACGAGTCCCATCGTCAACTCCTGTGCAACGCGCCCCGCCGCCCAGGCCCAGTGAGACTGCAACTTGTGGCGGAGATGAGACCTCGCGCGCAATCCAGCGCCGGGTCCCGGCCGGCCATGACGCGGCTCCGTCGACCCGGGCGCCGCCGAACGGTGAACAAGTCGGCTCTTGTCCACTTGCGCCGGGTCCGCGATTCAGCTTTTCTGACCGTGGGTCATTGGCGGGACGTTAGGTCACGAAACCCCTGCGCCGCCCGGCCTCGCCCAAGGGAGCCTCGAGACATCCGATGTTGTGGCGCATCACCCATTGGAGCCGCAAGCTGCCCCCGCCCGCCCTCGTCGGTGGGTTCGACCCGGTTTACTATCTCGGCAAGAATCCGGACGTGGCGGCCGAGGGGTGCGATCCTCTCGAGCATTACTTGCATTTCGGCTGGCGCGAGGGGCGGGATCCTTCCGCCGAGTTCAGCACGCGCGGCTATCTCTCGGCCAATCCGGACGTGGAACGGGCGGGAGTGAATCCCCTGCTCCATTACCGCGAGCACGGCCTGGCCGAGCGCCGGCGCGGCTGGCAGCAGAAGCCGGGCGCCTGATCCCGGACTCCGCACTGGTACGCGAAGTCCCGGGCAGTCCCCGGAGCCTCTCAGCTTCCCCGATAGGTGCTGTAGGCGTAGGGCGCGATCAGCAGGGGTACGTGGTAGTGGGTCAGGCCGGGCCGGACCACGAAGCGCACCGGCACCTCGTCGAGGAAGTCGCCGGCGCCGTCGTCGCCCGAACCCGCGAAATAGGCCCCGACCGCGAAGACCAGCTCGTAGATGCCCGGCCGCAGCGCCTCGCCCGCGAGCAACGGCGCGTCGCAGCGCCCGTCCGCGTTGGTGAGCGTGCGGGCGACCTCCTCCCGCGCGCCGTCGGTCAGGCGCCAGAGCTGCACCGCCACCCCGGCGGCCGGCCGCCCATGGGCGGTGTCGAGAACGTGGGTGGTCAGGCGCGGCGTCTCGGGGCTCGACGGGGTGGGCACGGACATCGTGGGTCTCCGGTCACGGCCCTCAGGGGGTGCCCGAGGCCTGCCGCGCGGTCAAGCACGGCTTGACCGGCGCCGACCGGGGCGCCCAGCATGGCGGCTCCGTCTCCACTGGAGCTCCCGCATGGCCACGCTTCTCCTGCGCAACGCCGACCGCGTCGTCACCATGGACGCGGCACGGCGCGAGATCGCGGGCGGCTTCGCGCTGATCGAGGGTAACCGGATCGTCGCGGTGGGCGGCCCCGAGGCGGTGCCCGAGACCGCCGACACGGTGATCGATCTCGCCGGCCACGTCCTGCTGCCCGGCCTCGTCAACACGCATCACCACATGTACCAGTCGCTCACCCGCGCCGTGCCGGGGGCGCAGGACGCGGACCTGTTCGGCTGGCTCAAGGCGCTCTATCCGATCTGGGCCCGGCTCACGCCCGAGATGGTGCGGGTGTCGACGCAAGTCGCGATGGCCGAGCTGATGCTGTCGGGCTGCACCACCTCGAGCGACCACCTCTACCTCTATCCGAATGGCTGCCGCCTCGACGACAGCATCGAGGCGGCCGACGCGATCGGCCTGCGCTTCCACGCGGCCCGCGGGGCGATGAGCCTGGGCGAAAGCGCCGGCGGCCTGCCGCCCGACGCGCTGGTTGAGGACGAGGCCGCGATCCTCGCCGACACGCGCCGCCTGATCGAGACCTGGCACGATCCCGCGCCGTTCGCGATGCGCCGGATCGTGGTGGCGCCGTGCTCACCCTTCTCGGTCAGCCCCGGGCTGATGCGGGATTCGGCCGTCCTGGCGCGGGCCTACGGCGTCTCGCTCCACACCCACCTGGCCGAGAACCAGGACGACGTCGCCTATAGCCGCGCGCGCTTCGGCATGACGCCCGCCGAATACGCCGCCGATCTCGGATGGGTCGGGCCGGACGTCTGGCACGCCCACTGCGTCAAGCTCGACGAGGACGGGATCCGGCTGTTTGCCCGCACCGGCACCGGGGTCGCGCATTGCCCGTGCTCGAACATGCGGCTCGCCTCCGGCATCGCCCCGGTGCCGCGGATGCGCTGCGAGGGTGTCGCCGTCGGCCTCGGCGTCGACGGCTCGGCCTCGAACGATGCCGGCCACCTTTTGGGCGAGGCGCGCCAGGCGATGCTGCTGGCCCGCGTCGGCTTCGGACCCGCCGCGATGACGGCCCGCGAGGCCCTGGAAATCGCGACGATCGGCGGGGCGCGGGTGCTCGGGCGCGACGATATCGGGGCGCTGACCGTCGGCATGGCCGCCGATTGCGTCGCCTTCGACCTGCGGGCGCTCTCTACCGCGGGCGCCCTGCACGATCCGGTCGCCGCCCTGGTGTTCTGCGCGCCGCCGAGCGTGGGCTTAAGCGTGATCAACGGGCGGATCGTGGTGCGGGACAGGGAGTTGCTCACGCTGGACACGGGCGTGTTGGCGGAGCGGCACAACGTGCTCAGCCGGCGATTGGTGGACGGAGAGTAGCCTCCGTGGTCAGATTCCCGCCAACGCCCAGTCGACCGCCGCCTCGGCATGCAGCGCCGTGGTGTCGAAGAGCGGCACCGGGCTGTCCTCCGGCCGCACCAGCAGCATGATCTCCGTGCAGCCGAGGATGATCCCCTGTGCTCCCCGCTCGACCAGCCGGGCGATGATCGCCCGGTAGGCCGCGCGCGAGGCCGGCAGCGCTCGGCCCTGGACCAGCTCCTCGTAGATCACCCGGTGGACCACGGCCCGGTCGTCCGCGTCCGGCACCAGGACGCCGAGGCCGTGGCGCGATGCGAGCCGGCCCTTGTAGAACTCCTGCTCCATCGTGAAAGCGGTGCCGAGGAGGCCGATCCGGGACAGGCCGGCGGCGCGGATCCGCTCGGCGGTCGGGTCGGCGATATGCAGGAGCGGCAGGCCGATCGCCGCCTGCACCTGATCGGCCATGCGGTGCATGGTGTTGGTGCAGATCAGCACACAATCGGCGCCGCCTCGCTCCAGGCGCCGCGCGGCGTCGATCAGCTCGTCCGCCGCCTCGTCCCAGCGCCCCGCATGCTGCAAGGCCTCGATCTCGCCGAAGTCGAACGACCACAGCAGGCAGCGCGCCGAGCGCAGGCCCCCGAGGCGGGCGCGAACCGTCTCGTTGATGATGCGGTAATATTCGGCCGAGCTCTCCCAGCTCATTCCGCCGATCAGGCCGATGACTTTCTGCTGCACATCCGTCCTCCTTTCGACGGCGATGCGCCGGGGGTGACCTGCCGCCGGCCATCCGGCGGCAGGTGCGCCCGCCTACTTCGCCAGGGCCGCCAGGATCCGCGCCCAGGAGCGGGTGCCCTTGTGGAAGCTCTGGAGGTCGTACTTCTCGTTCGGCGAGTGCACCCGGTCGTCGTCGAGGCCGAAGCCGACGAGCAGGGTGTCGAGGCCGAGGGTGCGCTTGAAGTCGCCGACGATCGGGATCGAGCCGCCCGACCCGATCGTCACCGGGGCCTTGCCCCATTCCTCGGCGAGCGCGCCCTTGGCGGCCTCGAGCGCCGGCATGCCGTGGGGAAGGGCCAGCGCCCGCGAGCCCTTGTGGGTGACGATCTCGACCGAGCAATCGGCCGGGATGCGGGCCTCGACGAAGGCGCGGAAGTTGCGGTCGAGCGCCTCCGGGTCCTGGTCGCCGACGAGGCGGAACGAGATCTTGGCGCTCGCCTTCGAGGCGATCACCGTCTTGGTGCCCTCCCCCGTATAGCCGCCGATGATGCCGTTGGCGTCGCAGGTCGGGCGGGACTGGATCTGCTCGATCAGCATCCGGTCGCGCTCGCCCGCCGGCTTGTTCAGGCCGACGGTGCCGAGGAAGCTCTCGGGGGTCAGGTCGAGGCCCCGCCACTGCTCCAGCACCTCCGGCGGCGTCTCGTGCACGCCGTCATAGAAGCCCGGCACGGTCACCCGGCCCTCCCCGTCGTGCAGGTCGGCGATGATGCGCGAGAGCACCCGGATCGGGTTGGCGGCCGCACCCCCGAACAGGCCGGAATGCAGGTCGCGGTCGGCGCAGGTGACGGTGACCTCGAAATAGGCCAGGCCGCGCAGGGACGAGGTGATGGCCGGGGTGTCGCGGTCCCACATCCCGGTGTCGCAGACCAGCGCCACGTCGGCCTTCAGCTCGTCGCGGTTCGCCGCGACCCATTCGGGCAGGAACTTCGAGCCGTCCTCTTCCGCGCCCTCGATCAGGAGGGTGACGCCGACCGGCAATTCGCCGTCGATCGCCTTGAAGGCCCGGCAGGCCTCGACGAAGGTCATCACCTGTCCCTTGTCGTCGCAGGCGCCGCGCGCGCTGATGACCTTGCGGCCATCCGCCAGCGTCGCCATGCGCGGCTCGAAGGGCGGCGTCTCCCACTCGTTCAGGGGATCGACCGGCTGCACGTCGTAGTGGCCGTAGAACAGGACGTGCGGAGCGCCGGGCTTGGCGTAATGGGCGAGCACCACCGGGTGGCCGCCGGTCTCGCGCAAGGAGACCTCGAAGCCCATGGCGGCGAGATCGCCCTTCAGCCATTCCGCCGCCTTCCGGCACTCCGCCGCATAGGCCGGGTCGGTCGAGATCGACGGGATGCGCAGGAAGGCGAACAGCCGCTCCAGGGAATTGTCGAGGTCGCGGTCGATGTCGTTGAGGATCCGGTCAAGCGCGGCCATGCGGTGTCTCCGGTCTGGCCGGGCCCCCGTCGGCCCGGCACTCACCGCGCCATCACTAGCCCAGCGGCGGCGCGGCCAGAAGCCGTGAGGCACGGGCGGCGGGCCGCCCCGGGCGCATGGCCGGTGGAGAGGGGCGCGAGCGCTTGCGGGGCGCCCTCATACCGTCGCGCTTTCGCATCGACACGTCGATGCGAAAGCGTCCGGCGCATCGGCGCCGGCGCCCGTTCGGGCTTAGCCAGCGCCTTCGAACGAGCCCGTTCGAAGGCGCGGCGGCATCACTCCTCCCCCTCGACCAGCGACCATTCCCTGACCCGCGCCAGGTGGTCGTAGTCGGAATACGCCTTGGCGTATTTCGGGTAGGGCCGGGACAGGTAGGCGGCCTCGCCGGCCATGAACGCGCCGACGAGCCGGCGCAGGCCCGCGACATGGGCCTCGACCAGCTCGGGAAGCGTCCGCCCATCCCCCCGCGGCGCCTTGAGCGGCGCAGGATCGAGCGGCGTCTTGCCGCCGCCGGCGCGGATGTAGAGGAGGTCGGGCGTCTCACGCGCGGGGTCGAGGTCCCGGAAGGCGCCGGCCTGGAGCATCGCGGCCTCCAGGGTCAGCTGGGGCGAGAAGCCGGCGAAGACCTCGCGGGCGCTCGGCGGCTGGCCGGTCTTGAAGTCGATGATGGTATGGCCGCCGTCGCGGCGGGTCTCGATCCGGTCGGCCCGGGCGCGCAGCGTCAGGACGTGCCCGCCCGGGACGGCGAGCGTCCAGCGGCCGCCGGCCTCCGCCTGCACGCGGCGGATCCCGGGGCGGCGCTCGGCCTCCCAGGCGAGGAACGCCTCGGCCAGCCGCACGAAGCGGGGCCACCATTCGGCGTAGAGCTCCGGATAGGCGTCCGAGATCGGCGCGAAGGCGTTGGCGGCGAGCGCGTAGAGGACCTGCTCGGCCTCGTCGAGGGCGGGCAGCGCGTCCGGAAACCGCTCGGCGAAGCCGCCCAGAACGCTGTGCACGATGGTGCCGCGGTCGCTGGCGCTCGGCTGCACCGCCACCGGCTCCAGGGCGTCGAGGCCGAGCACGTGGCGGGCGAAGATCCCGTAGGGATCGCGCACCAGGGTCTCGATCTCGGTGACGCTGAGCGAGCGCGGGAAGAGGGCCGGGTCGGGCCTGGGCGCCGGGCGGCGCAGGCGTGGCGGCAGCGGGCCCGTGCCCGCATCGATCGAAGCGGCGAGCGCCCGGAAACGCTGACCGCCCTTCACCAGGCCGGCCCACAATGCCTCGCCCGCGAAGGCGCGCAGGCGTTGCAGGAAGCGCGACGGCACGGTCGGCGCGCCCTCGCGCTTATGCGCCCGGGTGATGACGGCGTCCGGGCAGCCCAGCGCCTGGACGAAGTCGTGCGCGGTCTGGCCGAGGCGCTTCTCCGGCGACGGCAGGCCGACGCGGTGGCGCATCGGCCGGTTGAGGAAGGCGTCGGTCTCGGCCTTCGGCGGCCAGACGCCCTCGTCGAGGCCGCCGAGCACCACGCGGTCGACGGAGAGGAGCCGCGCCTCCAGGAGACCGAGGATGCGCAGCCGCGGATGCGGGCTGGCCTTGCGCCGCGCCACCACCCGCTCGCGGGCGAGCGCGGTGAAGAAGGACGGATAATCCGAGAAGCGGCCGGCGAGCAGGCCGGGCTCGGCCAGCTCCATGTCGTCGAACAGGGCGTCGAGCACCCCCACCGAGGTGTCGACCTCGTCCTCGTCCGCCTCGGGCTCCTCCGTCTCGGGCCCCGCCATGAGGAGGTCGCAGGTGGCGCGGTGGGCCCTGGCGATGACGATCAGGTCGCCGGGAGCGTCGTCCTCGTCGGCGAAGAAATCCTGGAAGGCGACCGAGAGGCGCAGCAGCAGCGCGTCGGCGGCGTCCCAGTCCTCGGGCGTGAGGCGCCGGCGCGGACGGGGATCGTGCGGCCGCTCCTCGGTCCGGGCGAGCCGCAAAGCCTCCGCGATGCCGGCGAAGCCCTTGGCCGGGGCGGGACCGCGCAGGCACCCGATCTCCAGGGCGCTCGCCGCCCGCTCGATCTCGGCCCGGGTCAGGCCGAGGCGCACCAGCGGATGGGCGAGGAGCGCCAGCACCCGCTCGGGCTTGGCGTCGAGCGCCGCGACGTCGGCGGCGAGCCGGGCGAGGCGCCCGGCCGGGCTGCGCGCCAGCGGCTCGCCCGCCGAGTCGTCGGCGACGATGCCCCAGCGCTTCAGCTCGGCCGCGACCCGGAGCGCCAGGGCGCGGTCCGGCGTGATGAGGGCCGCATTGCGGCCGGGCTGCTCCAGCGTCTCGCGCAAGGCCACCGCGATGGCGAGCGCCTCCTCGCGCTCGTCGGCGGCCTCGACCACCCGGATCCCGGCGGCGCCCTCGCGGGCGAGTTTTTCGCGATAGTCCGGATCGAGATCGGCCCAGGCGTCGGTGGTCTCGGCGGGGCGCAAGGCTTGCGACAGGAGCCCGGCCCGGGCCCTGGCGGCCGGCGTCGGGGTGCCGAGGGGGATCACCGCCGCCCGGTCGAGGGAAAGGCCGCTCTTGCCGACGAGGTGGTGCAGCACCGCCTGCGGATGGGCATGGGCCGCCGCCTCCCCGTCGCCGGCCGGGTCGATGGCGCTCCAGCCGGCGGCATCGAGGTCGCGGTCGAGGCCCGGCAGCACCACGGCGCCGCGGGGCAGGCCGGCGATCGCCGCGATGAGCCGGGCGGTGGCCGGCACCGAGCCGGTCGAGCCGGCGACGATCACGGGATCGGCCGGACGCTCGCGGGTGAGGCGCGCGGCCTCCGCCAGCACCAGGGCCTGGCCGCGCGCGACCGGGTCGCTGACCCCGCGATCGGCCAGGATCCGGGGCCAGAACTCGGCGGCGATGCGCACGAAATCGAGGGTGAGGGAGAAATAGCGCGAATGCTCGGCCTCGACGGCGCCGGCGAGGTCGTTCCAGGGCAGGCCCTCGACGGTCAGCGCATCCATCAGCCCTTCGAGGTCGGCGGCGAGGCCGACCGCATCGGCGGGCGAGGACGGCACCCGGAACGGCACCTCGTCACCCAACGGCAGGAGCTGGCGGTCGACGGTGCCGGCCCAGGCCTGGACGAGGCGGGCCAGGATCAGCCGGCGCTCCAGCGGCGGGATCGGCGGCCGCAGCACCTCCTCGCGGCGCTCGCCCGGAGGGGCGGCGAGCAGGTCGAGCTCGGCCTCGTCGGCCTCGCCGAGGGGGACCATGCGCGGCAGGAGCGCCGCCGGTCCGCATTCCTTCGCCAGGATGGCGGCCAGCGCCCGGGCGGCGCGGCGGGTCGGCAGGTAGAGGGTGACGGCGGCGAGACCGAACGGCCCGCCGGCCAGATCCCCGACGAGGCGGCCGGAGAGCAGCGCCTCGGCCAGGGTGTCGAGGAAGCGTGAGCCCGGCGCGATGGTGAAGACGTGACCCTCGCTCACCGGACGGCCCCGCGCAGGAGGTAGCGCACGGTCTTCGCGCCGCCATGAATCTGGGCGGTGCCGACCTCCTCGAAGCCGAGGGCGGCGTGGAAGGCGTCCGAGCCCGGGTTCGGCGGCACGCGGTTGACCTCGCAGGCGACGCGGTCGTGGCCGGCGGCGGCGGCGCGGGCGAACAGGTCCCCGTAGAGCGCCCGGGCGAGCCCGCGGCCGCGCTGCGCCGGCGCGGTGACGATCCGGTCGACATAGACGAAGCGCGGATAGCGGGCCTGGAACCAGCGGAAGTTCGGGCTGGCGTAACGGGCGTCCTGGTCGAGGGCGATCAGGAAGGCGGCGAGGCCCTCGGGGGTGGTGATGGTCGTCGCGAGGAAGGCTTGGTCGGCAAGGGCGCGGAGGGCCGCTTCGTCGAGGTGGGAGGTCTCGGCGACGTGGGCGGCGTTGAGGGACAGGACCGCGGGGAGGTCGTCGAGCGGGCCGATCGAGAAGCCGGGGGTCATGCGAGGTCCGTGTGATCTATTCGATGGGGCGGCGGGATCTGCGTTCTCCCATGCGGACACCCGCATTCGCACCTCGCCGGACGAAGCGCGAGTTTCTCCTCTCCCCGCGAGAAGTCGGGCTTGCCCGACGTCGTCCGTCGCTTGCAGATCCCAGGCAAGCCCGGGATCTGTCGGGGGGAGGAGAAGTCCCGCGCCCTATTCTTTACCGGACCGAGTTCGGCGAACCCCGCCTCACGGCTGCGTCGCGCTCGCGCGCACCCGCTCCTCGGCCTCGCGCAGGGCCTCGGGGGTGCCGACATGGAGCCATTGCCCATCGAGGCGAAGCCCGAACAGGCGCTCGGCCGCGATGGCGCGGTCGAACAGCAGGTTCAGGGAGAACGATCCCTCCGGCGTGTCGGCGAACAGCTCGGGCTTCACGATCGCGACGCCCGCATAGACGAAGGGCGAGACCTCGCGCTCGGCCCGGCGGGTCAGGCGCCCCTCCTTGTCCATGTTGAAGTCGCCCGGGCCGTCATAGCCGAGGCTGGTGGCGGCGGAGGCCAGCAGCAGCAGCATGTCCATGCGCTCCGGATCCCAGGCGGCGACGAGCCGGCGGAGATTCGGCTGCGGCCCTTCGAGCCAGAACGAATCGGAGTTCAGTACCATGAAAGGCGCCGACCCCAGGTGATCGAGCGCCTTCTTCACCCCGCCGCCGGTCTCGAGCAGCGTGCCGCGCTCGTCCGAGATGGTGATGCGCGGGGCAGCGCGGCGGCGCACCAGGTGCGCCTCCATCAGGTCGGCGAGGTAATGCACGTTGACCACCGCCTCCGGGATGCCGGCCTCGGCGATCCGGTCGAGGGCGTAGTCGACCAGCGACTTGCCGGCGACCTCGACCAGAGGCTTCGGGGTGGTGGCGGTGATCGGGCGCATGCGCTTGCCGAGGCCCGCGGCCAGCACGAAGGCGCGCGTCACGGCGGTGCTTGGGAAATCGGTCATCGCGGGCGGGGTTTCGTCAAGGTTCGGGGCAGAGGCGCGGCAGGTGCGCGGCATACCAGGCCCGCACGCCGGCGAGCGCCGGGTGGGCGAGGTTGCGGGCAAGGTAGCCCTCGATGCGCGGCAGGTGGGCGAGATAGCCCGGCTTGCCGTCGCGCCGGTCGAGGCGGGCGAAGATGCCGAGGATCTTGGTCGCGCGCTGGGCTCCCAGCACCGCGTAGGCGCGGGCGAAGCCCTGCATGTCGAACTCGGCGTCGCGCATCTTGCGCTCGCGGGCGTAGAGGCCGAGCAGGCGAAGCTCGAACTCGGCGCTGGCATCGACCCGGGCATCCTGGAGCAGCGAGGCGACGTCGTAGGCCGGGTGGCCGAGCACCGCATCCTGGAAGTCGATCAGGCCGATGCGCTCGATCCCGTCGCGCTCGGGCAGCCAGATCAGGTTGGGCGAGTGGTAGTCGCGCAGGGTCCAGGTCCGCTCTTCGGCCTCGAGGCCTTCCAGCGCCTCGCTCCAGGCGGCGACGAAGGACGCCTTCGCGCCCGGCGCCAACGGGGTGTTGGCCACGTAGGGCGCGTACCATTCGGGCAGGAGCTCGGCCTCGAACAGCAGGGCCTCGCGGTCATAAGGCGGCAAAACGTGGTCGCGGCCCTCGGCCACCGGCAGCACCCCGGGCAGGGCCGTGCCGTGCAGGCGCGCCAGCACCTTAACGGCCTCGGCGTAGCGCTCGGGACGCGGGCCGTTCTGGTCGGCCACCGGCTCGGTGCCGAGGTCTTCGAGGATGAGGAGCCCCGCCTCCAGGTCCTCGCCCAGGATCTTCGGGGCACTGAGCCCCAGGGCCCGCAGGCCACGATCCATCGCCACGAAGGCGTGCACGCTCTCGGCGAGGTGGACGATGGCGCTGTAGGGCTTGCCGTCCCGCACCGGCGGCCCGTCGGCCTTGGGCGGCGAGACCATCAGCACGGCCTTGGCTCCGTCCGGATTGGTCAGGCGCTCGTAGGACCGGCTCGACGCGTCGCCCTGCATGTGGGTCCGCTCGGCCTCGCCCCAGCCGGAGCGGTCGAGCAGCACGCGCAGGGCCCGCGCCCGCATCAGCCGGCCGCCGAGGCCGCCGCCGCCGATCAGGCGGGCGAGACGGGCGTCGTCGCCGAATTCGGGCTTCAGGGCGAGGTCGATGGCGAGGGTCGGGCCGTGGCGCGGCGGCAGCCGGTCGGGCCACTCGACCAGCGCGATCGCCCGCTCGGTCATCTCGTCGAAGCCGAGCTCGATCAGCTCGTCGGGCCCGCGCAGCCGGTAGAGGTCGGCATGGACCACCGCCTGCCCGGTGCGGCCCTCGTAGGGCTGGACGAGCGTGAAGGTCGGGCTCGGGACTTCGAGGTCCGGATCGCCGACGATCTCGCGGATGATCGCCCGGGCCAGCGTCGTCTTGCCGCCGCCGAGCCCGCCGGAAAGCGCCACCAGGTCGCCCGGCCGCAGGATCTCGGCGAGGAAGCGGCCGAGATCCTCGGTCGCGCTCTCGTCCGGCAGCACGATCTCCCAGGGTGTGCGCTCGGCCATGCCCTCCTGGTCCACTCCGCCATCCTCGCTCACGGGCCCATCAGGGGCGTCGAGCCCCGTCATAGCCCATGAACCTTAATCCTTCCCGGCCGTCCTCGGGCTCGTGCGACACCATGCCCGGACCGACCGGCCGGAGACGATACGCCCAAGTCGGCCGGTCGCAAGCCGGCCGGAGACAACGCGCCCAAGGTGCCGGAATTTCCCGACCCCGTCACCCGCCGGCACGAAACGCTGTCCCACGGCGGCCGCCCTGCCGGCTACTCGGCCGCCGCCAGATGGGCCTCGCCGTCGCCGACCGGGAAGGTGCAGGTGACCCTCGTGCCGGCGCCGGGGGAGGATGCGATGTCGATGCGCCCGCCATGCAGCTCGACGAAGGAACGCACGATCGACAGGCCCAGGCCCACCCCCCGGTGGCGGGTGCCGAGCGTGTGGCTCTCGAAGCGCTCGAACACCCGCTCCATCACCTCGGGCGGCATGCCGCGGCCCTGGTCGATCACCTCGAGCACCAGGCTCTCACCGTCCTTGCGGGCGCAGACCCTCACCTGCTGGCCCGGCGCCGAGAAGCCGACCGCGTTGGAGAGCAGGTTGAACAGGATCTGGCGGACGCGCTTGCCGTCGGCGACGAAGCTGCCGATGTCCGGTGGCACGTCGAGGACGAGGGCGATGTCGGCCTCCGCCAGCCGGTCGCCGATGCCGCGCACCGCCGCCGCGATGGTGGTCTGCACGTCGACCCGCTCGCGCGTCAGCTCCATCGAGCCGGCATCGATCGAGGCAAGGTCGAGGATGTCGTTGATGATGACGAGGAGCGCAGCCGAGGAGCGCATGATGTGGTCGGCATATTCGCGCTGGCGCGGGTTGAGGGCGCCGACGGTCTCGTCGCCGAGAAGCTCGGTGAAGCCGATGATGTTGGTGAGCGGCGAGCGCAGCTCGTAGGAGACGTGGTGCACGAACTCGTCGCGCAGGCGGGTGGTGCGCTCCAGCGCCTCGTTCTTGTCGGTGAGCGCCCGCTCGACATTGACGCTCGCCGTCACGTCGATGTGGGTCAGCAGCGTCGCACCGTCCGGCAGTGGCTCGGCGGCGCAGTCGAGCATGGTGCCGTCGGCGAGCGCCAGCCGGCAGGCGAGGCCGTGGCGGGCGTCCACCAGGCCGGTCACCGCCTCGCGGATCTGCGTCCACGGCTCCTCGGCCGGGCTCAGGGTGCGGCAGACCGCGATCACCTGGTCGATATGGGGCTGGACCTCCAGCATCTCGGGGCCGATGCGCCAGACCTGGGCGAAGGCCCGGTTGGCGAATTTCAGCCGCCCGTCGGTGCCGAACACCGCCACCGGCTCGCGCAGGGTGTCGAGCGTCTCGCTCTGCACCTGCATCAGCACGTTGTAGCGCGATTCGAGGTGGACCCGCTCGGACACGTCCTCGAACAGGTAGGTCAGCCCCCCTTGCGGGTTCGGGTCGGCGAGGACGCGCAGGGTGCGCCCGTCCGGCAGGTGCCACCAGGTCTCCTGCGCCTCCGCCGCCCGGTAGGCGGCGAGCACACCGGCCTTCCAGCTGCGGAAATCCGCCTGCTCGGGCAATTTACGGGCGTTGCGCAGGGTGTCGAGGATCTCGCCGTCGAGGGGCCGCCCCTCCAGGAAGGCGGGATCGAGGTCCCAGAGCTGGCGGTAGGCGGCATTGTGGAAGATCAGCTGCTGGCGCGCGTCGAACATCGCGACGGCGGTGGGCAGCTGGTCGAGCGTGCGGACATTGGCGTCCATCTGGCGCTGCAGGTCGGCGCGCACGCTCTCGAGCTCCGAGACGTCGACCGCGATGCCGACGGTGCCGGCCTCGGTCGGGACCTCGGTGACGTCGAGGGTGCGGCGCGCGCCCGCCACGACGGCGGAGACCCGCAAGGGACCGGTCCCGCCCCGGGAGCGGCGGCGCTCGGCCTCCTCGCGGGCGGTGCGCTCGAGGAGTTCCGCCCCCTCGCGCACCGCGCGGGCGCTGTCGCCCGCCTCCGCGGCGGCGACGTAGGCGGCGTTGGCCCAGGCCAGGCGCCCGTCGCGGCCACGGCGCCAGACCGGCTGCGGGATCGCGTCGAGGAGGCCGGACAGGGCCGAGAGGCCGTGACGAGCCTCCTCCAGGGTGGCGCGCAGCTCGACCAGTTCCTGGCGCTCGCCGGTCAGCTCGCGCAGGCGCAGGAGCGCCTGCCCCCCCACCGCCTGGCCTTGCGCCTCGATGGTGCGGCCCTGGGGCGTGTGGACGGTGCGGCGGAAGCGCTCGCCGCGCCCGCGCAAGGACTCGACGGCAGCGTCGAGGGCGGCGGCGTCGGCGGGCATGAGCCAGGCCCCGAAGGCGAGCACCCGCCGGACCGAGCCCGGCCGGGAGCCCTCCGCGGTGATGCCGACATCGCCCTCGACCCGCGGCTCGCCGCGGGCATCCCAGGTCACGACGACCTGCGGCTCGGAGCCGAGCAGCAGGTCGGCCCGGTCGTGGGCGCCGCGCAGCTCGGCGAGCTCAGCCGTCAGGGTGTGCTCGCGCCGGGCCCAGCGGGCGCGCTCGCGCAGGTAGATCAGCGACAGGATCGTGGCGAAGATCGTCAGGCCGATCAGCACCGCGAAGCCGACGGCATTGTGCGCGTGCAGCCCCGGGGCGGTCTCCGCAGCCTGGGCGGCGGCCGCGAGGCCCAGTGCACCGCCCAATACGCCGGCGCCCGCGCGGCCGCCGAGCCGTCGCGGCGTACGTCCAACCCCCATGATCCGTCCGTCTCCACGCGAACCGGCCTGCCGGCCCTCGACCGGACCGGCACGCCTCACGACCTGAACGCTACGCCTCGAATGACCGCCGGGAGCCGCCCGCGACCGCGGCGCGGTTCCCCTCCCCAGAGATTCGGGCTGAGTTTAGCGCGGCGCGGATTCGCGCCGGAAGGGGTGAATTGGGGGGAGGCCGTCGTCGCCCGCTCGGAGCATCGTCAAGAGCACAGAAATGCCACACCTGAGGCAGAACAAAGACGGAACATTAGTTCCTGACCCGATCGTGCAACCGCGGCAGGCGATCGTACACGCACACGAAAAAGCCCGGCCTTTCGGCCGGGCTCCCTTCGATCACTATGTGATCGCTGCGTCGATCAGTAACGGTAGTGGTCGGGCTTGAACGGGCCGGCCTGGCTGACGCCGATATAGGCGGCCTGGTCCTCGCGCAGCTTGGTCAGCTTGACGCCGATCTTCTCGAGATGCAGCGCCGCGACCTTCTCGTCGAGGGCCTTGGGCAAGGTATAGACCTTCTTCTCGTACTTGCCCGGGTTGGTCCAGAGCTCGATCTGGGCGAGCGTCTGGTTGGTGAAGGACGCCGACATCACGAAGGACGGGTGGCCCATGGCGTTGCCGAGGTTCACCAGGCGGCCCTCCGACAGGAGGATGATGCGGTGGCCGTCGGCGAACTCGATCTCGTCCACCTGCGGCTTGATGTTCTGCCACTTCAGGTTCTTGAGACCCGCGACCTGGATCTCGTTGTCGAAGTGGCCGATGTTGCAGACGATGGCCCGGTCCTTCATCGCCCGCATGTGGTCGAGGGTGATGACGTCCTTGTTGCCGGTCGCGGTCACGAAGATGTCGGCGCGGGGCGCGGCGTCTTCCATGGTGGTGACCTCGTAGCCCTCCATCGCGGCCTGGAGCGCGCAGATCGGGTCGACCTCCGAGACCATGACGCGGCAGCCGGCGTTGCGGAGCGAGGCGGCCGAGCCCTTGCCGACATCGCCGAAGCCCGCGACCATCGCGACCTTGCCGGCCATCATCACGTCGGTGCCGCGGCGGATGCCGTCGACCAGCGACTCGCGGCAGCCATAGAGGTTGTCGAACTTCGACTTGGTAACCGCGTCGTTGACGTTGATCGCCGGGAAGAGGAGCTTGCCCTCCTTGGCGAGCAGGTACAGGCGGTGCACGCCGGTAGTGGTCTCCTCCGAGACGCCCTTGATCGACTCGGCGAGACCCGCGAACCAGCCCTTCGGCTTCTCGGCCAGCATGCGCTTGAGGAGCGCGAAGAAGATCTCCTCCTCCTCGGAGCCCGGCTTGTCGAGGAAGGCGGTGTCGCCCTGCTCGGCGCGCAGGCCCAGATGCACGAACATCGTGGCATCGCCGCCGTCATCGAGGATCATGTTCGGCATGCCGCCGTCATGCCACTCGAACAGCTTGGCGGTGTAGTCCCAGTAATCCTTCAGGGTCTCGCCCTTGATGGCGAAGACCGGGATGCCGGCGGCGGCGATGGCGGCGGCAGCGTGGTCCTGGGTCGAGTAGATGTTGCACGACACCCAGCGGATATCGGCGCCGAGAGCCTTCAGGGTCTCGATCAGCACCGCGGTCTGGATCGTCATGTGCAGCGAGCCGGCGATCTTGGCGCCCTTCAGCGGCTGGCTCGCGGCGTATTCCTGGCGCACGGCCATCAGGCCGGGCATCTCGGTCTCGGCGATCGCGATCTCCTTGCGGCCGAAATCGGCCAGCGCGATGTCCTTGACGATGTAATCCGTATTGCTCGGCATGGTCGGGCTCCCCGTATCGGCCGGTTCGGCTGCGCCTATAGCAGCCCCCCGGCGGGGAGGCAATCAAGATATAAAGATGTCTTTATGCGACCGCTTCGAAGGTGGGCGGGGCACCGTACCGGCCGCGCTTGCGCGCGACTTGCAGCCGCGTTTGCACGCGACTTGCAGAGGTCAGGCGCGTCACGCGGCCGGACGGGCCGCGCCAGCCGGGGTTCTTCTCATGCGTCACGCCTCCCTCTCGCGCCGCCAGCTGCTCGCCGGCGCCTCGGCCCTCGCGGCCCTCGGGCCGACGGGGGCCGTCTTGGCGCAAGGGACTCTTGCCGAAAGGACGGCGTCCGGCAGCCTGACCTACGGCATCTCGCTGTTCGACCTGCCGCTCACCACCGGCCAGCCGGACCGCGGGGCGGGCGGCTACCAGTTCACCGGGCTCACCCTCTACGATCCTCTGGTCGCCTGGGAACTCGACGTCGCCGACCGGCCGGGCAAGCTGGTGCCGGGCCTCGCCACCTCCTGGGAGAGCGACGCCGCGGATCGGCGCAACTGGGTCTTCCGCCTGCGCGAGGGCGTCACGTTCCACGACGGGTCGGCGTTCGATGCCGACGCGGTGATCTGGAACTTCGACAAGGTGCTCGACGCCAAGGCCCCGCATTACGACCAGCGCCAGGCCTCGCAGGTGCGCCCGCGCCTGCCCTCGGTGGCCTCCTACAGGAAGCTCGACGCCAAGACGGTGCAGGTCACCACCAAGGCGGTCGACGCGCTGTTTCCCTACCAGATGCTGTGGTTCCTGATCTCGTCGCCGGCGCAATACGAGGCGGTGGGTCGCGACTGGACCAAGTTCGCCTTCCAGCCCTCCGGCACCGGGCCCTATCGGCTGGCCGCCCTGGTGCCGCGGGTGCGCCTGGAGCTGGTGCCGAATCCGACCTACTGGAACCCCAAGCGCATGCCGCGGCTCGCGAAGCTGACGCTCGCCTGCATGCCGGAGGATCTGTCGCGGGCGAATGCCCTCCTCTCGGGCAATGCCGACCTGATCGAGCTGCCCGCCCCCGACGCGGTGCCGCGCCTCAAGGGCGCCGGCATGCGGGTGACCGGCAACGACACGCCGCATGTCTGGAACTACCACCTGTCGATGCTGGAGGGCAGCCCGTGGCGCGACCTGCGCCTGCGCAAGGCCGCCAACCTCGCCATCGACCGCGAGGGCGTCGCGGCGCTGATGGGCGGCCTGGCGACCCCGGCTCTGGGTCAGGTGCAGCCGTCGAGCCCGTGGTTCGGCAAGCCGGGATTCCAGATCAAGTATGACGTCGATGCGGCGCGCAAGCTGATGAAGGAGGCGGGCTACTCGGTCCAGAACCCGCTGCGCACCAAGTTCATCGTCCCGACCGGCGGCTCGGGGCAGATGCTGTCGCTGCCGATCAACGAGTTCGTGCAGCAGAGCTGGGCCGAGATCGGCATCGCGCTCGAGTTCCAGGCGGTCGAGCTGGAGGTCGCCTACACCGCCTGGCGCCAGGGCGCCGCCGACCCGTCGATGAAGGGCATCACCGGCAGCAACATCGCCTACGTCACCTCGGATCCGCTCTACGCCATCCTGCGCTTCTACGATTCGAAGCAGGTCGCGCCGACCGGCGTGAACTGGAGCCACTACCGCAACCCGGAGGTCGACCGGCTCTGCGACGCGGTGCGGGCGAGCTTCGACCCGGCCGAGCAGGACAAGATGCTGGCGCGCATCCACGAGATCGTGGTGGACGACGCGGTGCAGGTCTGGGTCGTGCACGACACCAACCCGCACGCGCTCTCGGCCAAGGTGAAGGGCTACACCCAGGCGCAGCACTGGTTCCAGGATTTGACGACGCTGGGGTGAGAACGCCTCGTCGTGTGTGAACATGTATGCCCTGTTCATACGCCTTCGGAGCGTACGGGTCTCCCCATGGCGCACATCGAGCGCCTGACGGTCGTCTTTCCCGAGCCGATGGCGGCGCAGATCCGCGCCGCCGTCGAAGCGGGAGACTATGCGTCAACGAGCGAGGCGGTGCGCGACGCCGTGCGCCTGTGGTCGGACCGGCGGCAGATGCGCCCACGACCTTGAGCGGTTGCAGCAAGCCCGGGATGAAGGCAAGGCCAGCGGATCCGCCGGCGAGGTCAATTTCAAAGCTTTGAGGCAGGATGCGCGCAACCGTCTCGCTGCATTGCGCAACGATCGTGACGTTTAGAATTTCGTGGTCGAGATTGGCTCGTGACGCTCTTCTCGATATCTATCTAATTATCGGCCTACACAGTCCGGTCGCGGCCGAGTGCATCTACGATCGCGTCGAACATCGAGCCGAGAAGCTGCGAGAACATCCGAGGATGGGGCCGCGACGCCCTGATATTCGACCCGGAGCGCATGTCCTTGTGGAACCGCCCTATATCGTCCGCTATGAGATCACGCCTGATACCGCAGCGCTTTCGAACGGACTCGTTCGAAGGCGCTGGCTAAGCCCGAATGGGCGCCGGCGCTGATGCGCCGGACGCTTTCGCATCGACGTGTCGATGCGAAAGCGCGATGGTATGAGACGGACGACGAACTCGTCGAAACCGTCGCGTCGTCGCTGTTCTCGACGGCCGCAGGGACTTGAGCCTGGGGATCTGAAGAGTCCTAGCCAAATACCCGCGCCACGTCCCCCTCCCCCATCACCCGGTACTGCCCAGGCTCCAGGTCGGCCGGCAGGTCGAGCGCCCCGACCCGATCCCGATGAAGCGCCGCAACGTGGTTGCCGACCGCCGCGAACATCCGCCGGACCTGATGGTAGCGGCCCTCCGTCAGGGTCACGGCGGCACTCGTCGGACCGTGCACCTCCAGGGTCACCGGCAGCAGCGGCTTCTCCTCGCCCTCCAGCATCAGGGTGCCGGAGGCGAAGATCGCCCCCTCGTCGCCGCGCAAGGGGCGATCCAGCGTCACCTGATAGCGCTTCGACACGCTGGCCTTCGGCGAGATGATCCGGTGTAGCAGCGCACCGTCGTCGGTGAGGAGGAGGAGACCGGACGTCTCCTTGTCGAGGCGGCCGACGGTGGAGAGCGGCGGCTCGCGGCGGCGCCAGCGCGGCGGCAGCAGGCCGTAGACCAGCGGGCCGGCCTCCTTGTGCGAGCAGGTGACGCCGAGCGGCTTGTGCAGCATCAGCGCCATTCCGGGGAGCGGGTCGAGGGATTTGCCGCTGACGGTGAGGCGGGACGACAGGTCCGGGTCGAGGGCGATGCGCTGGTCGGCGTCGCGCAAGGGGGACCCGTCGAGGACGATCGTGCCGGCGCGGGCCAGCATCTGGATCTCGCGGCGCGAGCCGTAGCCGAGATTGGCGAGCAGTCGGTCGAGCCGGACCGACGCCACCTTCGCCTTGCTGCTCATCGTCGAGCGCTCATTTGCGCGCCTCGTGGATCTTGTAACCCTGCGCGGCGGCCCGTTGCGTCACCTCGCGAAACACCTCCGCCAGGGTCGCCTCGTAGGGCAGATGGGTGTTGGCGGTGAGCCAGAGCGTGCCGCCCGGCCGCAGAGCCGCCGCGGCCCGGCGGATGAAGGCCTGGCCGAGCGCCCGGTCCTCGGCGCCGCCCTCGTGGAAGGGCGGGTTCATCACCACGAAGTCGAGGCGCTCCGGCACGGCATCGACCGCCCGGGCATCCGCCCAGCGAAGCGTGACGCGGGGATCCTCGACGTTGCGCCGCGCCGCCGCGACGGCCCGGCGGTCGTTGTCGACGAGCGCGAGGCCCGTCACCTTGGTAGAAGCCAGAACCGCCCGGGCGAGGACGCCGAGGCCGCAGCCGAGATCGGCGCCGCGCCCGGAGAGCGCCGGCAGATGCGCGATCAGCAGGGCGGTGCCGGGATCGATCCGGTTCCAGGAGAAGATGCCCGCCTGCGTCCACAGGCCGAGTTCGGAGAGGTGCTGCGGCGCGCCCTCGGCGATGGACGCGTCGAGCCCGGCCGGTTCGTCCGGCCGCACGGTGCGGACGATGCGGTGGTGGCTTTTGGCGGTCTCGTCGAGGCGGCAGCCGAAGCCGGAGAGCTCGCGAGAGAGCCGCGAGCCGCCGCGGTCCTTCGGCGCGAGCACGGTGAGGGGCGCACCGGGCGCGAGCGCCCGCAGGGCCAGCGCCAGGGTGTAGCGGCGCTCCAGGGTGCCGGGCGGGGCCAGCACGGTGGCCCCCGCCAATACGCCGGGGGGAAGCTCCTCCAGGGCGGCGGCGCCCGGCACGAGGGGCGAGAGCTGCACGGCGCCGTCGGGCACCTCGACGAGGTCGGCGGGCGGATGGCCGTAGACGCCCGGCCGGGCGAGAGCGAGGTCGGTCACGATCAGCCGCGGGGGAATTCCAGGCCCATCTCGCGGTAGCGCTCCGGATCGTCGGCCCAGTTCTCCCGCACCTTCACGAACAGGAACAGGTGGACCTTGGCCTCGGCCGCCTCGGCGATGTCGATCCGCGCGGCTTGGCCGATGGCCTTGATGGTCTGGCCACCCTTGCCGAGCACGATCTTCCGCTGGCTCTCGCGCTCGACGAAGATGGTCTGCTCGATCCGCACCGAGCCGTCGGGCCGGACCTGCCACTGGTCGGTCTCGACGGTCGAGGAATAGGGCAGCTCCTCGTGCAGCCGGTCGTAGATCTTCTCGCGCGTGATCTCGGCAGCGAGCATCCGCAGGGGCGCGTCGGAGACCTGATCCTCGGGATAGAGCCAGGGGCTCACGGGCATCCGGGTCGCGAGTTCGCGGCGCAGGTCGTCGACGCCGTCGCCGGTCAGCGCCGAGATCATGAAGATGCGCTCGAATTGCACCCGCTCGTTGAGCGAGGCGGCGAGCGCCAGCAGGCGCTCGCGGGCGATCACGTCGATCTTGTTGAGCACCAGGTATTTCGGGCGCTTCAGCTCCGGCATCCGGTTGAGGATCGCGTCGACCTCCTCGTCCACGCCTTTCCGGGCGTCGATCAGGAGGCAGACCGCGTCCGCATCCGCCGCGCCGCTCCAGGCGGAGGTCACCATCGCCCGGTCGAGGCGCCGCTTGGGCGCGAAGATGCCGGGAGTGTCGACGAGGACGATCTGCGCCGCCCCCTCCATGGCGATCCCGCGCACCAGCGCCCGGGTGGTCTGCACCTTGCGCGAGACGATCGACACCTTGGTGCCGACGAGGCTGTTGAGCAGGGTCGACTTGCCGGCATTCGGCACGCCGATCAGGGCGACGAAGCCTGCCCGGGTCTCCTGGTGGGGCTCCTGCTGGGTCGCCTGCGGTGGGCCGGACTCTTCGGGGCCGGTGTCGTCGGTTCTGGCGGTGGTCTCGTCGGTCATTCTGCCTGCTCCCCGGGCTCGTCCCCGGTCCACAGCCCCTCGCGCACCAGGAGCGCACGCGCGGCCGTCTGCTCGGCCAGGCGCTTCGAGCCGCCGATGCCGATGCCGGGCGCGACGCCGGTGACCCGGGCCTCGATACGAAATTGCGGGGCGTGGTCGGGCCCGGCCCGCTCCACCACCTCGTAGACCGGCGTCGGCCAGCCTTGCGCCTGCGCCCATTCCTGCAACGCGGATTTCGGGTCGCGGCTGCGCGTCCCTTCCGTCTGGCGGTCGGCCTCGAAGGCGCGGTCGATCACCACCTTGGCGGCGCCGTAGCCGGCATCGAGGAAGATCGCGCCCAGGATCGCCTCGCAGACATCGGCGAGGATCGCCGAGTTGCGGCGCCCGCCGCCATGCACCTCGCCGCCGCCGAGATTCAGGTGCGGGCCGACCTCCCAGGCATTGGCCACCATGGCGCAGCTCTCGCGCCGCACCAGGCTCGACAGCCGCCGCGACAGGTCGCCCTCGTCGGCGCCCGGCAGGGCATTGTAGAGCCCGTCGGCCACGGCGAGGCCGAGCACCCGGTCGCCGAGGAATTCGAGGCGCTGGTAGCTGCCCCGGCCGTTGGTGGCGCTGACATGGGTCAGCGCCCGCACCAGGAGGTCGCGGTCGGCGAAGCGGTGGCCGATCCGCTCCTCCAGCACCGAGAGGTCGGGCCGGCGCCGCATCCCGCGCTTGCGCCGCGGCGGGGCCTCACCCGGTGCGGGGGCCGGCGGGTCGGCCTGCGGCGTGGCGGCGTCGGCGTCGCTCAACTCGTTCAAGCTCCCGTCAGTGGATCGGCTTGAACAGCCGGTTCCAGCGCACCGTCCACGGCCAGTTCCAGATCTGCCAGGCGGCGGCGCCCTCGTCGATCGAGAAGAAGATCACCTCGGCCCTGCCGATCAGGTTCTCGTACGGCACGTAGCCGACATTGCCGAGGTCGCGCGAATCGGTGGAGTTGTCGCGGTTGTCGCCCATCATGAAGAAGTGGTTCGGCGGCACGGTGTAGACCTGGGTGTTGTCCCACAGGCCGCGGTCGCCGTCGCGCTCGATGATCTCGTGGGTGACGCCGCTGGGCAGGGTCTCGCGGTATTGCGGCACCAGGGTCGGCTGGCCGAAGGCGTCGGTGGTCGAGTAATCGGCGATGCGCTCGCGCTTCACCGGCCGGCCGTTGATGTTGAGCACGCCCTCGATCACCTGGATCCGGTCGCCCGGCAGGCCGATCACTCGCTTGATGTAGTCGGTGGCGTTGTCCTTCGGCAGCTTGAACACCACGATGTCGCCTTGCTTGGGCGACGCACCCCAGATCCGGCCCTTGGCCTCGAACGGCAGGTACTCGCTCAGCGGCAGCGAGTACTTCGAATAGCCGAGCGAGTACTTCGAGACGAAGAGGTAGTCACCGATCAACAGGGTCGGGATCAGCGAGCCGGACGGGATGTTGAACGGCTGGAACAGCAGGGTGCGGACCACGACGGCGATCAGGAGCGCCTGGACGCCGACCTTGACGGTTTCCTTGATCGAGTCCCACAGGCCGGCGTCCTTGCCGCGTTTCAGGTCCTGGTCCGTGCGTGCGCGATCCATACTCGTTCTCTCCGGCGGTCCGTGCAGATGTCGCCTGGGCACCCGCCGAGGGCACGCGGCCGGCTTTATGCGCGGTGCGGGGGGTCTAGACCAACGCTTGCCCGCCCGCAACGCGGCGGCGCAGCCAGGGGCGAATCACCCCTTCGCGAATCACCGCTCCGGCAACGCCTCGATGATGACGAAGGCCTGGGCGAGCGGCGGATCGTCGGTCAGCGTCACGTGCAGAACCGGGCGGTGGCCAGGCGGGATCAGGGCGGCGAGGCGCTCGGCCGCGCCATTGGTCAGGTGCAGGGTCGGCCGGCCGCCGGGCAGGTTCACCACCTCCATGTCGCGCCAGAACACGCCGTGGCTCATGCCGGTGCCGAGCGCCTTGGAACAGGCCTCCTTGGCGGCGAAGCGCCGCGCATAGGATGGGGCGCGGGCGGCGCGCCGGTCGCTGCGGGCGCGCTCGCCCTCGGTGAACACCCGGTGGGTGAAGCGGTCGCCGAAGCGCTCGAGCGAGCGCTCGATGCGGCGGATGTCGCAGAGATCGGAGCCGATGCCGACGATCATGCGCGGGTCCCGTCCTGGGCTTGCCGGCGGCCGGCCTCCATCGCGGCCCGCATCGCCCGGATCGCCGCGGGCAACCCGTCGAAGATCGCCTCTGCCATCAGGGCATGGCCGATATTCAGCTCGCGCAGCTGCGGCAGGGCCGCCACCGGGCCGACGCTGTCGACCGTGAGGCCGTGGCCGGCATGGATCTCGAGCCCGAGGGCGTGGCCATGCTCGGCCGCGCGGGAGAGCCGCGCCAGCTCGGACCGGACCTTGGCCGCATCGCCCGCGATCACGGCCTCGCAATAGGTGCCGGTGTGCAGCTCGACCACCGGCGCGCCCAGCGCCCGCGCGGCCTCCATCACATGCACCTCCGGCTCGACGAACAGCGAGACCCGCACCCCGGCCTCGCCGAGCCGCCCGATCACGGGCGCCAGGTGCTCGCGGCCGCCGACGATGTCGAGCCCGCCCTCGGTGGTGCGCTCCTCGCGCTTCTCCGGCACCAGGCAGGCGGCGTGGGGCGTCAGGCGGAGCGCGATGCCCAGCATCTCCTCGGTCGCCGCCATCTCGAAGTTCAGCGGCCGGTCGATCTCGCGCCGCAGCCGCTCGACATCGGCATCGCGGATGTGGCGGCGGTCCTCGCGCAGATGGGCGGTGATGCCGTCGGCCCCAGCCGCGACCGCCGCCTGCGCCGCGCGCACGGGGTCCGGCATCGTGCCGCCGCGGGCGTTGCGCAGGGTGGCGACATGATCGACGTTGACGCCGAGGCGGAGGGGTGAAGCGGACATTGACGGACTTCTCGGGGCGGGATTCTCGAACGGGGGCTCTCGAAGGAACGCCCGCGATGTAGCGTGGCCCCCCGGCCGCCGCCAGCCGCCCGTATGGCGGAACAACACTCCCCCGCGAAAGCGCGGGGCGGCGGGGCATCCGCCTGGACACCTCGCCCGCTGCGCCGCACTGTGCTCCGTACGCGGCGCGGGCCCGGAGGCCCGCCCGGCGTGGCGCATCCGCGCCGCGATAACCCGACGACCGATGCTCGGGCGGGCCGCCGCGCCTGCCCCGGAGGCCCACGATGTCTGCTCGACGGCTCGACCGCGGCGGTGACGCGCCCGCCCGGCTGCCCCTGCCGCTCCGCCCCCACAACTTCGCCGCGTTCCTCCGCCATCGGGGCGTCTCCCCGCCGGAACCCCCGGCCCCGGCCACGGTTGCCGGGAAGACGCGTCGCGTGACCCTGCGAGAGGCCGGTTTGCCAGGAATTGTGCCAGGCGCCCTGCGGACGATCCTGACGGCGCTCGCCGCGCTTTCCGCCGTGACGGCGGTGCAAGCGCAGCAGGGCTCGTCGCCTGCGGAGGCCCAGAAGCCACCGGCAGCGGCACCCGCCCCGACGGCGCCCTCGCCGGCCCCGTCGCCGGCTCCCGGCGCGCAAGCCCCCGCGGCCCCTCCCCCGGCAGCGCAGGCCCCGGTGAGCCAGCCTCCCGCGAACCCGGCCCCGGCAAACCCGGCTCCCGCCCCGGCCCCCGCCGCGCAGGCGCCGGCGACCCCGTCCGGCACGCCGGCCACGGTCCTCGACACCCAGGATTACGACGGCGTCCTCGGCAAGCCGGTGCGCAGCGCCGCCGGCGAGGATATGGGCCGGATCATCGACATCATCGTCGACAAGGACGGCCGGCCGCGGGCCGCGATCATCGATTTCGGCGGCTTCCTCGGCGTCGGCTCGCGCAAGATCGCGGTCGATTGGCGCGCCCTGCACTTCTCGGCCGACAACAAGCCGGGCCGCGCGGTGCTGCAGCTCAACCGGAACCAGGTGCGGGTCTCGCCCGAGTACAAGCCCGGCGACCCGATCGTGGTGCTGGGTCCGGCCGGCCCTGTGCCGGCGCCGGCCTCCGCGGCAGCGCCGGCACCCGCCGCCCCGGCTCCCGCGACGCCGCCGCCCAATGCGGCCGCCCCCGCCTCGCCCCCGGCCCCCGACGAGGCCGCGGCGCGCAACCCGCCGGACAAATGACGCGCCCGCGCCAGGCCCATCGCCGCCCCGTCGCCCACCGCGACCGGGAGGTCGCCCGCGCCGAGATGCGGCCGGACCCCCGGCCGGATGCGACCCGCGACCGTGATAGGGCCGGTGCGTCCCTGGGCCGGCGGCGGGAGAAGCCGGCGCCCTCGCTCACCAGCAGCCGCGGGCTCGACGCCTTTACGTTCTTCGTCGCCAACCTGCAGACGGGCTTCGGCCCGTTCGTGGCGGTCTACTTCACCTCGCAGAGCTGGACCCAGTCCGATATCGGGCTGGTCCTCACGATCGGCGGCCTGTTCAGCCTGTTCGGGCAGGTGCCGGGCGGCGCCTTCGTCGACTGGGTACGCTCGAAGCGCTTCGTCGCCGCCCTGTCGGTGGCGGTGATCGGCGCCTCCGCCGCCGGCCTCGCCCTGTTCCCGACCTTCCTGATCGTGGCGCTCTCCATGGCGGCGCACTCGATCGCGAGCTGCACGCTCACCCCCGCCATCGCGGCGATCAGCCTCGGCCTCGTGGGACATGCGGGCTTGGGCGAACGGCTCGGCCGCAACGCCCGCTTCTCCTCGATCGGCAACGCGCTCGCCGCCGCCGGCATGGGCGCCTGCGGCTACTACCTGTCGAGCGAGTCGGTGTTCTACGTCACCGCCGCCCTGGCGCTGCCGACGCTCGCCGCCCTGTGGTTCGTGCGTGCGAGCGAGATCGACCTGGTGCGCCCGCAGGCGCCCGAGGGCGGCGCGACGCCCGGCGGCTGGGAGAGCCTGAAGCTCGTCGTCACCAACCGGGCGCTTTTGTGCTTTGCCGCCTGCATCACCCTGTTCTTCGTCGCCAACGCGGCGATGCTGCCGCTGGTCGGCAGCGTGCTCACGGTGCGCACGAGCCAGACCGCCACCATCCTGATCGCCGCCTGCATCATGGCCCCGCAGCTGGTGATGGCGCTGATCGCGCCCGCGGTCGGCCGCGCCGCCCAGGCCTATGGCCGGCGCCCGCTCCTCATCCTCGGCTTCGCCGCCCTGCCGATCCGCGGCCTGCTCTTCGCCTACACGGACGCGCCCGAGCTGCTGGTGGCGGTGCAGGTGTTCGACGGGATCTCGGCCGCGGTGCTCGGCGTGATGGTGCCGCTCGTCGTGGCCGATTGCACCCGCGGCACCGGCCGCTTCAACATGGCGCTCGGCGCCGTCGGCACCGCCATGGGCCTGGGTGCGGCGGCCAGCACCACGCTCTCGGGGTACATGGCCGACCATTTCGGCTCCCACGCCGCCTTCCTGGGCCTCTCCGCGGTGGCGGCCCTGGCCCTCGTCCTGGTCCTGGCGATCATGCCGGAGACCCGGCGGCCGAAGGAGCCATGAGTCGGGTTGCGATGAGAGACGGGAAAGCGGTGTGCACCGCAGCGCCGCTCAACTCCCGTTCAGAAACGACGGATTAAACGAGGGGCAGCACCATTCGCCTGCAACATAAGGTGACGCTTGCGCGTTGCGAGAAGCGGGTGGGGCTTGCGGGAGAAAGCGGAGAGATTGCGGCGGGATTCTTGCATCCCGTTTCTCTCCCGACCGTGGGCCGCACGCGTGCGAAGAACCGGGATCGATCGCCACGATGGATGACCTCTGCGCGTACGCCAACCGGCCCTGGGCCTTCGTGGCCCGCTACCTGCGCCGCCGCATCGTGCCCCACGCGGCCATCCTGGTCGCGGTCCTGGGCGCCGTGGCCTGCTCGGTCAGCACACAATACGGATTGAAGGGCGTCGTCGATGCCCTCGGCAAGGGGCCCGAGGCGAACCTGATCTGGCCGGCCCTCACCGTGCTGATCTGCTTCATCGCCGCCGACAACATGCTGTGGCGGGTGGCGAGCCTGATCGCCAGCTTCACCTTCGTGAACGTCACCGGCGACATCCGCCGCGACCTGTTCCAGCACCTGACCGGGCATTCGCCGTCCTACTTCGCGGACCGGCAGCCCGGCACGCTGGCGAGCCGCATCACCGCGACCTCGAACGCGATCTTCACCGCCGAGAACATGTTCGTCTGGAACGTGATGCCGCCCTGTGCGGCGGCGTTCGGCGCCATCCTCTACGTCGGCAGCGTCAGCGTGCCGATGGCGCTCGGCCTGCTCGTCATCTGCGGCGGCGTGGTGGTGCTGATGTTCCGCATCGCCGCCGCCGGCAAGCCGCTGCACCACGACTTCGCCGAGAAGGCCGCCTCCGTCGACGGCGAGATGGTCGATCTGGTGAGCAACATGCCGCTCGTGCGGGCCTTCTCGGCCTATAAGCGCGAATTCGCCCGCTTCGACGAGACCATCGGCACCGAGATGAAGGCGCGGCGCCGCTCGCTCCTCTACCTCGAGCGCCTGCGCATCATGCACGCCCTGATCACCGTGGTGGCGGTGCTCGGCCTGCTCTACTGGGCGATCAAGATGTGGGAGGCGGGGTCCGCCACCGCCGGTCAGGTGGTGCTGGTCTGCACGCTGGGCATCACCATCCTGGCGGCGACCCGCGACCTCGCCGTCGCCCTGGTCGATGTCACCCAGCACACCGCCCGCCTGTCGGAGGCCCTGCGCACGCTCCTGCAGCCGCACGACCTGCGCGACCACCCGGAGGCGAAGCCCCTCGTCGGCGAGGGCGCCCGCATCACCTTCGAGAACGTGGGGTTCAACTACCCGGACGGCCGCGAGGTGTTCGGCGACTTCAACCTCGACATCCAGCCCGGCCAGCGCGTCGGCCTCGTCGGCCGCTCCGGCGGCGGCAAGTCGACCCTGTTCACCCTGCTGCAGCGCTTCTACGACCCGCAGAAGGGCCGCATCCTGATCGACGACCAGGATATCGGCCGGGTCACGCAGGAGAGCTTGCGCGAGGCGATCACGGTGGTGCCGCAGGACATCTCCCTGTTCCACCGCTCGTTGCGCGAGAACATCCGCTACGGCCGGCCTGAGGCGACCGACGAGGAAGTCTGGGCCGCGGCGGAAGCCGCCCGCTGCACCGACTTCATCAACGACCTGCCGGGTGGCTTCGACACCATCGTGGGCGATCGCGGCGTCAAGCTCTCGGGCGGCCAGCGCCAGCGCATCGCGGTGGCCCGTGCCATCCTGAAGGACTCGCCGATCCTGCTCCTCGACGAGGCCACCTCGGCGCTCGATACCGAGTCGGAGGAGGCGATCCGCGAGGCGCTGGGCAACCTGATGAAGGGCCGCACCGTGATCGCCATCGCGCACCGGCTCTCGACCCTGAAGGATTTCGACCGGATCGTGGTGCTCGACGGCGGCCAGGTGATCCAGGACGGCTCCCCGGACCGCCTGGTGCATCTCGACGGCTTCTACCGCGACCTGATCCAGCGCGAGACGATCAAGCTGTCGCGCGAGGCGGCATAGGGGGCTCCGGCGTCCCTCCGCCCAGAGTGATTATTCCTCCTTCGTGGGGCTTGGCGCCGGTTCACTTCGCGTGAGCCGGCGCTTCGCCGTTGGGGGGGACGGCTCGAGGCTCCGCGAGGGCCTGTTCGATGGGGCCGATCCAACTCAAATCATTCGCGTCATCCCGGATTCTCGTCTTCAGGCGAACCCGGGATGACACGGAGGGTGCAACATCTGTATTTTCCGACCGAACAAAACCGCCGAGAAACAACGAAGAACAGCCATCATGCGCCGAGTTGGGGCGCAGATCGTGGGCGGACTTTCGCACGCAACCGCGATCACGCCAGGCCCCTCCCCCGCGACCACCTGCCCGCAGACCCCCCGGGCTCCCTTGGGGAACGACCCCACACTAGAACGGTTATCGGGTATGCCGCCCGGCTTCAGGGCCGCGTGCCCTCTCGGCGCGCCCCGGTGCCGGGCCCCTCACGAGTGATGGCCAAGCCCATGCTGAGCGAAAGCGGCTCCTCCGCCCCACCGGGGACGATCCCCGTCACCCTCACGGTCAACGGGCAGGAGCGGCAGCTCCAGGTCGCGCCCTGGACCACCCTCCTCGACCTCCTGCGCGAGGAACTCGACCTCACCGGCACCAAGAAGGGCTGCGACCACGGCCAGTGCGGCGCCTGCACGGTCATCGTCGACGGCAAGCGGATCAATTCCTGCCTGGCGCTGGCGGTGCAGAAGGACGGCGCCCACGTCACCACCATCGAGGGCCTGTCCACCGGGACACTCCACCCGGTCCAGGCGGCCTTCGTCGAGCACGACGCCTTCCAGTGCGGCTACTGCACGCCGGGCCAGATCATGTCGGCGGTGGCGCTGATCGAGGAGGGCCGCGCCCGCTCGCGCGAGGAGATCCGCGAGCACATGAGCGGCAACATCTGCCGCTGCGGCGCCTATACCAACATCGTCGACGCCGTCGAGGACGTGCTGAAGAACAAGGCGACGGGCGGAGCGAACCGCACCTTCCGGGAGGCCGCGGAATGAACCGGTTCGCCTATACCCGCGCCGGCACCGTGCAGGAGGCCGTGCAGGCCCTCGCGGCCGATCCGGCGGCGCGCTTCATCGCCGGGGGCACCAACCTCGTCGATTTGATGAAGTACAACGTCGAGCGGCCGGGCCGGCTCGTCGACATCACCCGCCTGCCGCTCGACGAGATCGTCCAGCACGAGGGCGGCCTGCGGCTCGGCGCGCTGGTGCCGAACGCCACCGTCGCCTACGACCCGCTGGTCAACGAGCGCTACCCCCTGCTCGCGAGCGCGCTCCTTGCCGGGGCCTCGCCGCAGCTGCGCAACGCCGCCACGACCGGCGGCAACCTGCTCCAGCGCACCCGCTGCTACTATTTCTACGACGAGGGCACGCCCTGCAACAAGCGCGAGCCCGGCAGCGGCTGCCCGGCGATGACCGGCGTCAATCGCATCCACGCGATCCTGGGCGCCTCGGACACCTGCATCGCCACCCATCCCTCCGACATGTGCGTGGCGCTGGCAGCGCTCAACGCGATCGTGCAGGTCGAGGGGCCGGACGGCCGGCGCGCCATTCCGTTCGGTGAGTTCCACCGCCTGCCGGGCGACGAGCCGCAACGCGACACCACGCTCCGGCACGGCGAGATCGTGCTCTCGGTCGACCTGCCGGACGAGGACTTTTCCAAGCACTACACCTACCTGAAGCTGCGCGACCGGCTCTCCTACGCCTTCGCGCTGGTCTCGGTCGCAGCCGTGATCGAGCTGGACGGCGACACGATCCGCACCGCGCGCCTCGCGCTCGGCGGCGTCGCCCACAAGCCCTGGCGCAACGCGGACGCCGAGGGACGCCTCCAGGGCAAGCCGGCGACGGAAAAGACCTTCCGCGAGGCCGCGGACGTGATCCTGGCCGAAGCCCGGCCCTACGCCCACAACGCCTTCAAGGTCGAGCTGGCGCGGCGCGCCATCGTGCGGGGCTTGAGCCAAGCCGCCGCCGGCACGCCGCAATCGCAGACCGACAAGCGCATCGCCTGAGGACATCCATGGCCACCCCCTCGCATTACGTCGGCACTGCCCGGAGCCGGCTCGACGGCCCCGCCAAGGTGACGGGCGCCGCCAAATACGCCGCGGAGTTCACCGCCCCCGACCTCGCCCACGGCGTCGTCGTGTCGAGCGCCATCGCCAAGGGCCGCATCACGGCGATCGACGCCAAGGCCGCCGAGGCGGTGCCCGGCGTGATCAAGGTGTTCACCCACGAGAACAAGCCGCGCACCGCCTGGCTCGACTACAATTACCGCGATCAGGTCGCGCCGCCCGGCTCGCCGTTCCGGGCGCTCAACGGACCCGAGATCGTCTATGGCGGCCAGCCGGTGGCCCTGGTGGTGGCCGAGAGCTTCGAGCTCGCCCGCTACGGCGCCAGCCTGGTCAAGGTGACCTATGAGGAGGAGGTGCCGAACACCGACCTCGAGAAGAACCGTGACGCGGCCTACGTGCCGCCGAAGAAGCGCTCCGGCATCAAGCCGCCGCCGGATCCGCGGGGCGATGCCGCCGGCGCCTACGACGCGGCGCCGATCCAGCTGCGCCACGAGTACAAGCAGGCGATCGAGCACCACAACCCGATGGAGCCGCACGCCTCGACGGTGGTCTACGAGGGCGAGGGCAAGCTCACCATCCACGACAAGATCCAGGGCGTGAACAACACGCAAGGCTATGTCTGCAGCGTGTTCAGCCTGAAGCCCGAGGACGTGCGGGTGATCACCCCTTACGTCGGCGGCGGGTTCGGTTCGGGATTGCGGCCGCAATACCAGCTCTACCTGGCGGTCTCTGCCGCCCTCGACCTCAAGCGCTCGGTCCGGGTCGTGCTGACCCGCGACCAGATGTTCACCTTCGGCTACCGGCCGGAGACCTTCCAGACCGTGGCGCTCGGCGCCGACAAGGACGGGCGCCTCCAGGCGCTGACGCATGATGCGGTCGCAGGCACCTCGACCTTCGAGGACTACCAGGAAGCCGTGGTCAACTGGTCGGGCCTGCTCTATCACTGCCCGAACGTCACGCTCGACTACAAGCTTGCCAAGATCGACACCTACACCCCGTCCGACATGCGGGCGCCGGGTGCGGTGACGGGCATCTTCGCCCTCGAATGCGCGATGGACGAGCTGGCCTATGCCACCGGCGTCGATCCGCTGGAATTGCGCCTGCGCAATTACGCCGAGCACGACGAGGGCGAAGGCAAGGAGTTCACCTCGAAGGCGCTCCGCGCCGCCTACGAGCAGGGCGCGTCGCGCTTCGGCTGGTCGAAGCGCAAGGCGGAGCCCCGCTCCATGCGCGACGGGCGCGAGCTCGTCGGCTGGGGCATGGCGACCGGCGTCTGGGAGGCCATGATGATGCAGTCGAGCGCGAGCGCCACGCTCACGCCCGACGGCAAGCTGGAACTCGCCTGCTCCACCGCCGACCTGGGGACGGGCACCTACACGATCCTCGCCCAGATCGGCGCCGACGCGCTCGGCTTGGCCCTCGACCAGGTGACGACCCGGCTCGGCGACACGGCGCTGCCCGAGGCGCCGCTCGCCGGTGGCTCCTGGACCGCGGCCTCCTCGGGCGCCGCCGTGCAGGCGGCCTGCCGCAAGGTGGCGGAGCAGCTGTTCGGCTACGCCCGCAGCATGAGCGAATCGCCGCTGGCGAATGCGGACTTCGCCCACGTGACCTTCGCGGATGGCGAGATCCGGCTCCAGACCGACCCCTCGCGAAAGGTCGGAATCGCCGAGGCGATGCGGGCCGGCGGCGTCGAGCGGGTCGAGGCGACCGAGAAGGTCAAGCCGAGCATGCTCACCAACATGCGCTTCTCGGCCTATACCCACTCGGCAGTCTTCGCCGAGGTGAAGATCGACGAGGACCTCGGCGTGGTGCGGGTGACGCGGGTGGTGAGCGCCATCGCGGCCGGCAAGATCCTCAACCTCAAGACCGCCCGCAGCCAGATCCTCGGCGGGGTGGTGATGGGGATCGGCGCCGCGCTGGAGGAGGAGTCGATGCTCGACCACACCCTCGGCCGGATCATGAACCACAATCTCGGCGAGTACCACGTGCCGGTGAATGCCGACATCCACGACATCGAGGTGATCTTCGTCGACGAGCACGACGACAAGGTCAGCCCGCTCGGCGTCAAGGGTCTGGGCGAGATCGGCATCGTGGGCGCCGCCGCCGCGGTGGCGAACGCGGTGTTCCACGCCACCGGCAAGCGGGTGCGCGAGCTGCCGATCACCATCGACAAGATCATCGGCTGACCCATCTGGTCACCGAAGGAATGTAAGGGCGGGGCCTTCAAGGCCCCGCCCTTCGCGTTGATAGGCGGGAGCATTGCCCATGGACGTCAACAGCGTCACGGCCGGCGAGGTCGAGATCACCTACGAGGCCTCGGGCCCCGATATGGGCCAGCCGGTCCTGCTGCTGCATGGCTGGCCGGACGATCCGCGGACCTTCGATGGCGTGGTGCCGAAGCTGAACGCCGCCGGCTGGCGTACCATCGTGCCCTATTGGCGCGGCTGCGGGCCGACGAAGTTCCTGAACGCCGAAGGTCCGAAGAGCGGCGAGACGGCGGCGCTCGCCACCGACATCCTCGCCTTCATGGACGGCCTAGGCTTCTCGCGCCTGCCGGTGATCGGGCACGACTGGGGCGCCCGCGTCGCCTACCTGCTCGCCGCAGCCCGGCCGCAGCGGGTGTCCTCGATCGCCGCTCTCTCGGTGCCCTGGGCGCCCGGCCGCATCGGCGTGCCGCCCCTGCCGCAGGTGCGGGCCTTCTGGTACCAGTGGTTCATGAACACCGCGCCGGGCGCCGCCTTCGTGCGCGAGAACCCGGTCGCCTTCGCCCGCGAGCAATGGGTGGCCTGGAGCCCGCCCGGGCCGTGGTTCAGCGACGACACCTTCGGCAAGACGGCGCCGTCGTTCCAGAACCCGGACTGGGCGGCGGTCACCCTCAACTTCTACCGCTCGCGCTGGGGCGCCGACGCGCCCGATTCGCGCTTCGCCGAGCTGAGACAGGCGGCGGAGGATGCGAGCCACATCGCGGTGCCGACCCTGGTGATCCATGGGGGCGCCGATACCTGCGTGCTGCCGGCCTCGTTCTCAGGGCAAGAGCAGCATTTCACCGGCCCGTACCGGCAGGTGCAGCTCGACGATGTCGGCCACTTCCCGACCAGGGAGGCGCCGGACGCGGTGGCGGAGGCGCTCCTGACGCATCTGGGCGAGGTCGGGGAGCACTGACGGACCGACCGACGCGGCTCGGTCACCCGTCGGGAGACCGGGCCCGCATCCGCTCGGCCAGGAAATCGACCAGGACGCGCACCCGCGCCGGAACCGTGGCGCCGCCGACGAACACCGCGTGGATGCTCTCGCGATCCTGCGGGTTGTAGGCGTCGAGGAGGGGGACGAGCTGACCGCTCGCCACCTCCTGCTGGATATGGAAGCTCCCCACCCGGGTGATGCCGACCCCCTGGACCGCGAGCTGCACCGGCGTCTCGCCGCTATTGGCCGTCAGGTTGCCGCCCACCGCGAGCAGAACATCGCGCCCCGCCTCACGGAATGGCCAGCCGGGCTCGATGCGCCGGAAGCTGAAATCCAGGCAATTGTGCCGCGCGAGATCGGCCGGGACCCGCGGCACGCCGGCCCGGGCGAGGTAGGACGGGGCCGCGACGACCGTGCGCCCGGTCTCGCCGAGGCGGCGGGCGGTCAGCGGGCTGTCGGCGAGGGGGCCGAAGCGGATCGCGACGTCGGTCCGGCCACCGAGCACGTCCGCGATCTGGTCGCTGAGATCGATCTCGACGGTGATCTCGGGGTAGCGCGCGACGAACTCCGCCAGCAACGGCACGACGACCAGGCGGCCATGGGCGGTGCTCCTGGTGCTGTTCGCGGCGGGGATGCGCTCCGCCTGGGCCTGCGGGCCGCTGATCTTCCTGTGGGGTGTGGCGAGCTTCACCATCGTGCCGCCGCTCCAGATGCGGGTGGTGAGCGCGGCGGCCGCGGCCCCGAACCTCGCCTCCGCGATGAATATCGGCGCCTTCAATCTCGGCAACGCGATCGGGGCCGCTCTCGGCGGCGGGGTGATCGATGCGGGCCCCGGCTTCCCGGCCGTGTCGCTGGCGGGCGCCGCCGCGGCCGGAACGGCCCTCGCGCTGCTGCTGGGCCTGCGGCGCAGGACGCCGCGAACGCATCTGGCCGCAGCGCGGGGGTGATCCAGCGTCAAGTTTGGCCCGGTTCTTGGATGGACGTCACGCTTACTGTCGAAGGGGCACGCCTGATGGACATCACGACGCTTCTCGCCTTCGCGGCAGCCTTCCTGGTCTTCGCCGCGAGCCCCGGGCCCGACAACATGACCATCGTCGCCCGCACGCTGTCGCACGGACCGGCCGCCGGCCTCGCCTACGGGTTCGGCATGGTGGTCGGCATCCTGGCCGTCCTGGTCCTCGCCGCCGGCGGGCTCGCGGTCGTGGCGCAGGAGTTGGGGCTGGCGATGACGGTCCTGCGCTACCTCGGTGCCGCCTACCTGGTCTTTGCCGGGATCCGCCTCTGGATCGCGGAGCCGGTGCTGCCGGCGGAGCGAGCGGGCGGCACGCGGCCCGGCCTCGCGGCGAGCGTCCTCACCGGCCTCGCCCTCAACCTCGGCAATCCGAAGATGCCGTTGTTCTACCTCGCCCTGCTGCCGAACGTGGTCGGCGCCGCCCTCACGCCGGCCCAGGTCGGGATCCTCGCCGGCGTGATCCTGGCCGTCGAGGCCCTGGTGATCGGCGGCCATGTCGTGCTGGCCGGCCGGCTGCGCCGCACCTTACGGACCCGCGTTGCCGTCCGGCGGGCGAACCGCGCCGCCGGCGGGGTCATGGTGGGAGCCGGCCTGGCGGTGGTCGCGGCCCGCTGAGCCTCTGTCCTTTTTCGTCCGCTTCCGGTCCGCGGGCGGCCTTTCGGACCCTGGGGCTGCGCCTATCCTGACGCCGTCTCAACCCTTAAGGATCAAGCCCATGCCGGACACCGCCCTCCTCGTCATCGACGTCCAGGACTCGTTTCGCCAGCGTCCCTATTGGGACGAGGCGGACCTCCCCCGCTTCCTCGACCGGACGCAAGGACTGATCGACGGCGCCGTGGCGCGAAACGTCCCGGTACTGCAGGTCTTCCACGTCGAGGACCAGGGGCCGTTCTCCCTCGCCTCCGGCCATGTCCGCACCCTGGAGCCCCTGCGGCTGACGCCCGACGCGGTGTTCCACAAACGGCGCCACAGCGCGCTGGTCGGCAGCGGACTCGAGGTCTGGCTGAACCAGAACGGCATCCGCCGGCTGATCGTCAGCGGCATCCGCACCGAGCAGTGCTGCGAGACCACGACCCGCCACGCCTCGGACATCGGCTACGGCGTCGATTACGTCGCCGAGGCGACCCTGACCTTCGCGATGACGGATGCCGCCGGGCGCCGCTGGAGCGCCGACGAGATCCGGGCCCGCACCGAGCTGGTTCTCGCCGGGCGCTTCGCCCGCATCGCCACCGTCGAGGAGGCCTTGGCCAGCCCAGTCTCCCGCCTCGCCGCATGAGCGCGACGGCGGACATTCCTGTCGTCGTGGTCTGCCCGCCGCGCACCCTTCTCCTCGACGTGGCCGGGCCCGTCGAAGTGCTGCGGAAGGCCAACCTGCTCCAGGACCGGGTGCGGTTCCGCGTCATCCATGTCGGGCCGTACGCGGAGGTCACGAGTTCGACCGGGCTCGCGCTCGCGGGCCTCTCTCCCCTGCCCGCACCGCTGCCGGAGGGCGCGACCGTGGTGCTCGCCGGGACGGCGGAGCGGATCCTCGACGACCCCTCGCCTCCCGGCGACCACGAGCGGGCCGCCGAGGCGGCGATCGTCGCCTGGCTGCGGGACACGATCCGGCCGGGCCACCGCCTGGTCTCGATCTGCTCCGGCGCCCTGCTGGCGGCCCGGGCCGGGCTCCTCGATGGGTATGCCTGCACCACCCATCACGCGGCCTGCGCCGAACTCGCGGCGCTCGCCCCGGAGGCCCGGGTGCTGGAGGACAGGCTGTTCGTCGAGGACCGCGAGCGGCTGACCAGCGCCGGCATCACCGCCGGCATCGACCTGATGCTGCATCTGGTGGCGCGTCTCGTCGATCCGGCCTGCGCGGCGGCGGTGGCACGCTACCTCGTGGTGTATCTGCGCCGGGCCGGCAACGACCCGCAGATCTCGCCCTGGCTCGACGGCCGCAACCACCTGCACCCGGCGATCCACCGGGTGCAGGACGCGGTGAGCGCCGATCCGGCCAGGGCCTGGAGCCTGGAGGCGCTGGCCGACATCGCCGCCACCAGCCCGCGCCACCTCTCGCGGCTGTTCAACCGCCATGCCGGGATGAGCCTGCCGGGCTACATCAACGGCTTGCGGGTGGCCTTGGCCCGCGACCTCCTCGCCCAGACCCGCCTCGACATGGAGCGCGTGGCCGAGCGGGCCGGCTTCGCCTCGCCGCGCCAGCTCCGCCGGGCCTGGAGCCGCCTGCACGACCGGCCGCCGAGCGCGCTCAGGGAGGGCTGAGGCTCAGGAGAGCAGCGCGTCCCGGTCGAGCCCGAGCCCCGCCGCCACCTCGGTCAGGGCCCAGTGCTCGGACGGGCTGATGCCCTCGAAATCGGCGACGTCGGCAGCGATGAGGAAGACGCTCTGGCGCTGCTCGGCCGGGCGCTCGGCGACGGCCTCGATGAAGTGCAGGTTCTGCATCCGCCCGGCCCGGGTGCGGGCCCGGCCGATCGCGTCGTAGAGTTCTTCCTCCAGCATCAGGCTGTCATAGCCCTTCTCGAGGATCGGATCGGCCAGCATGCCCTTCAGCGCGGCCTCGAACTCCGCCCCCGCGACCTCGCCGTCGGCCACGATCACGTTGGCGCAGGCCGACACCGCGGCCCGCATCAGCGGGGCATCGCCCGCATAGGCCGTCACCGTCTGCTTGAACCGGCCGAAGGCCGCCTGGACGAAGCTCATCGGTCTCCCTTACGCGAATTGGCGGTGCCCTCCTTAGCAAGCGCGGTCGGGAGAGAAAATCGGCAGCCTGCCGCAGCGCAGCACGGGCATTCCGTCACAGCTCCTGCGGCACCTGCGCATGCGCCAGGAGCGCGAACAGGCCGGGGCCGCCGACACCGTAGCCGAGGAGGGCCGGCAGGATCATTCCGCCGAGGGCCTGGCCGGGACCGACCTCGCCGGAAATGAGCGGCAGGACGGTCGCCGCCGGCCCCGCCGCCACGTGGGTGACGTCGCCGATCACGATCGCGAAGGGTGACGCGCGGCATCGTCCGCCGTTCCGCCGCCCTCCCCCGCCCCGGCTTGCCGGTTGCGGGCGGCCTTGCGCCGGTGCTACCCGTCGGGACGACCGGATCGCAAAAACCGGAGGGGAGGCAAGCGTGGATGCAGACGAGCCCCATACGGGGCGGGCTCTGGCCCATCGGCCGTCCTCCGCCCTGACGCCGCCGCCGCGCGCACCGGCCCGGGCGCCGGCGCCTGCCGCCCCGACCCGCCTGACCGCCCGGCTGCAGCGGGCCCACGCCATCGCGGACCTGCGCCGCCAGGCCGCCCGGCGGCTGCCGAAGGCGGTGTTCGACTTCATCGACGGCGGCGCCGAGGACGAGCGCACCTTGCGCGACAACGTCGAGGCCTTCGACGCCTGGATGCTGATGCCGCGGGTCGGCGTCGATGTCGGCACCCGCGACCTCTCCCGGCCGATCCTCGGCTATCCCTCATCCCTGCCGATCATGATGGCGCCGACCGGGCTCGCCGGCTTCTTCTGGCCGGACGGCGAGGTGGCGGGCGCGCAGGCGGCGGCGCGGGCCGGCATTCCCTACTGCCTGTCGACCAATTCCGTCGGCTCGATCGAGCACGTGGCGGAGGGCGCGCCCGAGGGCGAGCGCTGGTTCCAGCTCTATTTCCTGCGCGACCGGGAGTGGATGCAGGCGCTGCTGCACCGGGCCGCGGCGGCGCGCTACCGGGTCCTGTGCCTCACCGTCGACCTCGCGGTGCAGGGCCGGCGCGAGCGCGACCTGCGCAACGCCTTCACCATGCCGCTGCGGCCACGCCTCTCCACCGCCCTCGACCTCGCCCGCCGTCCGGCCTGGCTCGCCGGGGCCGCCCGGTCGCGGCTGGGCTTCGGCAATTTCGAGGTCGCGGGCAGCGGCTTCACCAGCGTGGCGCAGCACGTTGCCTCGCTGTTCGACCCCTCGGCCAATTGGGACGACATCGCGCGTATCCGCGACCAGTGGCACGGCCCGATGGCGCTGAAGGGCCTGCTGCATCCGGCCGATGCCGAGAAGGCGGCGGCGCTCGGGATCGAGGCGGTGATCGTGTCGAACCACGGCGGCCGCCAGCTCGACGACGTGCCGGCGGCGATCGCGGCCCTGCCCGACGTGGCCGAGGCGGTGGCGGGCCGGGCCGAGATCATCCTCGACGGCGGCGTGCGCCGCGGCACCGACGTGATCAAGGCTCTGGCGCTCGGCGCCACCGCCTGCAGTCTGGGGCGGCCCTTCCTGTGGGGCCTGTCGGCCGGCGGGTCCGAGGGCGTCTCCCGGGCGATCGAGATCTTCCGGAGCGAACTCGACAACGCCATGACCCTGCTCGGCACGCCGACCCTCGATGCCATCACGCGGGATCACGTGCGGGCGCGGCGGGGTGGTGGATGGTGAGGGCGAAGCTCGGTGCTCCGACGGACATTTTCGACCGGTCGAGCTTGTCCGACCGCTCCAGCAGGTAATCCCGCCCACGGCCTCATCCTCAGGTCGCGGATGGGATAAGGGCGGAGCGGTCGTCTCACCGGGACTGTGCCGCTCCCCTCACGCCGCGTGCCGGCCCGCCTCCGCGCCGAAATGGCCGATATAGCGCTTGGCGATCGCCTCGACGGGCAGCACCACGAACACGTCGGTCGTGCCGAACTGGTAATCGACCACCGCCCCGTCGCCGAAGGTGGCGCCGACGCGCAGATAGCCCTTGATCAGCGGCGGCAGGGCCTGGAGAGCGGCCTTGGGGTCGATCGCCTCGCGGCTCAGGCGGTCCATGGCGACGTGGCGGCCCGGAAGGGCCCGGGCGCGCCAGCCCTCGGGGGCGCGGGCGAAGTGGTGCAGGAAGCTCAACGGCAGGGCGAGGCGCTCCGGATCGGTGCCTTCGAGGCTGGCGCAGCCGAGCATCGCGTCGATGCGGTGATGCAGGACGTAGGTCCAGATGCCGTGCCACAGAAGCTCGACCGTGCGCTTGGTGCGGTAGGGCTTGAGCACGCAGGAACGGCCGAGCTCCAGCACCCGCTTGCCGGCATTGGCCTCGAGGACCGGGCCGAGATCGTACTCGCCGGCGGTGTAGAAGCCGAAATGCCGGTCGGCCTGCTCCTGGCGCAGCAGCCGGTAGGTGCCGACGACCCGGGGCTTGGGCTTGCGGAAGGGCTTCGCCTCCTGGGCGGCGTGGTCGATCACCAGGAGATGGTCGCAGACGGCGTCGTACTCGTCGGCGTCGCGGCGCTTGAGCAGGGCCATGCCGGTCGGGATCGCCGCCATCTCCTCGTAGAAGACGCGGTAGCGCAGGCGCTGGGCCCGCTTGACCTCCTTGGGCGTCGTCGCGAGGCGCACCTCGAGGGAGCCGATGCGGCCGAGCACCGGGTCGAGCCCGGGGGTCGAGGCATGCCTCAGGCGCGGGAAGAGCCGCGAGGGCTGGCCGAACCCCTTGAGGTGGATGCCGCCCTCCGCGGCGCGCCCGATGAGGCGCGTCAGAGGAATTCCGGGCGGAGCATCGCGGCCGCCGCCGGCCGGGCCGCGGGTGAGGAACGGAACCATGGTCGAGGCATCCCGTGCGGCGCCGACCGATCCGGCGCCCGGGGGGCGATCGCCGCGACCGCCCCGCGTGGCGACAAGACACCACGAAACCCGGCACGGGAATATGACAGGGGTTTGCGAAGTCCCGCAATCGGTTGGCGGGGCGGCACCGCCCCGCCGCCAAGAAAGCGGCCAAGAAATCAGACGAACTGGCTCAGCCCCGGGACGGAACCGACGATCGGGCCCATCACGTCCTCGCCGGCCTTCTCGCGGCCATAGGCGAACAGCTCGCGGCCGAGCGGCTGCATCTGGCCCATCGGCACGCCGGCGGACATCAGCTTCTGGCCGAGCGCCATCACGCCGCCGCCCATCATGCCGCCGAGCATGCCCATCAGGCCGCCGCCGCCCTCGCCGGGGCCGCCGTCGCCGGACTGGGCGATCGCCGCATCGGCACCCGGCATGGCCGCGATCAGCTTATTGACCTCCTCGGCCGGGCCCTCCTTCTGCAGGAAGGCCAGGATGAGCCCGATCGCCTTCTGGGCCGTGGTCGCGTCGAGTCCCGTGGCCTGCGTCACCCGGGCAACAAGCTCTTCCATCGTGGTCTCCCGCTCCTCAGGCTTGGCTTTCCGGAGGCTTGGCCGTCCGGCGCGCCGCCGGGCGGTCTTCGGCGAAGGAGGGCGGGAAATCAAGGCGGGGCGGCGAAACCGCGCCGTCCGCCGTTGACAGACGGCGCCCGCACCCGTAACGGTGCCATCTGGCGCGCGGGCTGCACGGTCCGCGCGCCGTCGCGTTCGCGGCGGCCTTAATCCAGGCTCCCGAGCGTCAACTGTCAAAAAGACGACCCCGGCGAGGCGCCGGAGGCCGGATGGAACACGGACGAGAACGATGTTCGCAGTGATCAAGACCGGCGGCAAGCAGTACCGCGTCGCCGCCAACGACGTCATCACGATCGAGAAGCTCGAGGGCGAGGCCGGCACCGCGGTCACCTTCGGCGAGGTGCTGCTGTTCACCGACGGCGCCGGCGCGACCCAGGTCGGCGCCCCGCTGGTCTCGGGCGTCAGCGTCGCCGGCGAGATCGTCAAGCAGGCCCGCGGCCCGAAGGTCATCGCCTTCAAGAAGCGCCGCCGCCAGAACTCGCGCCGCAAGCGCGGTCACCGCCAGGACCTCACCGTGGTCCGCGTCACGGGCATCAGCGCCGCGTAAAGCTGGCCGCGAGCCCTTTTCTCAGAATCCAGGAGTTAGCCCCATGGCTCACAAGAAGGCAGGCGGTTCGTCCCGCAACGGTCGCGATTCGGCTGGTCGTCGTCTCGGCGTGAAGAAGTTCGGCAGCGAAGCCGTCGTCGCCGGCAACATCATCGTGCGTCAGCGCGGCACCAAGTGGCATCCCGGCGTGAATGTCGGCATGGGCACCGACCACACCCTCTTCGCGCTCACCGAGGGCCGCGTCCAATTCATTACCAAACGAGGCCGCGCCTTCGTAACGGTCGTCGCCAACGACGCCGCCCCGGCCCTGGAGGCCGCAGAGTAACCCGACGGAGCCAGTGACGAGGGAGCTCCGCCGGTGTCCCCACACCGACCCGGCGACTCCTGCTCATCTGGGCCCTTCAAACGGCCAAGCTCCGAGCGAGATCCGAGGGGAAGGTGGGGCACCACCTTCCCCTTCGTCGTTCTCGTAACCGTGCCCGAGCGGGAGGCTCTGGGTTCGGATCGGAGTCAGGCGATGTTTCCCGACCTCACCCGCGACGATGTCTTCCGGCTCGAGACCCGGAGGCTTTGGCTGCGCTGGGCCCGCCAGGCCGACGCGCAAGCCCTCGTCCGCTTCGCCGGTGAGAAAGCCGTAGCCGGGATGACCGCCCGCATTCCGCATCCGCTCGACCCGCCATCCGTGGACGATTTCATCCTCGAATCGCGGCGGGCCAATGCGGATGGGCGGGCGCTGGTCATGGCGATCACGCCGCGGCGCCACCCGACCCAGGCGATCGGCATCGTGAGCATCGAGCCCGATCCGGACGGTACGCCGCATCTCGGCTACTGGCTCGGCACGCCGCATTGGGGCCAGGGCCTGGCCACCGAGGCCGCGCGGGCGATGATCGACGCCTTCTTCGCCTATACGGAGGGGAGCGAGCTCGCCGCCTGCGCCCGGGTCGTCAACCCGGCCTCGCGCCGGGTGCTGGAGAAGTGCGGCTTCGCCTCGGTCGGCTCCGGCCTGCAGGCCTTCCCGGCCCGGGGCGGCGTCTTCCCGGTCGACCGCTTCCGGCTCGACCGGCGGGCCTGGGACAGCCTGAAGACCTGGCACGCCGCGGGCCTCGTCTTCGCGCGTCATGACCGGCCGGAATGCCGGCCCGGCGCCTGATCTGATAGAATTCCGGCGGCCGGGGCTCCTCCCCGGCCGCCCCCAAACCGATTTCTGGAGTGCGTCCCGTGAAGTTCCTCGACGAGGCCAAGGTCTACGTCCGCTCGGGAGACGGCGGCGCCGGCTGCGTCTCGTTCCGGCGGGAGAAGTTCATCGAGTTCGGCGGGCCCGACGGCGGCGACGGCGGCCGGGGCGGCGACGTCTGGATCGAGTGCGTCGAGGGTCTCAACACCCTGATCGACTACCGCTACCAGCAGCACTTCAAGGCGCGGAAGGGCGAGCACGGCTCGGGCCGCAACCGCGCCGGGGCCAAGGGCGAGGACGTGGTGCTGAAGGTGCCGGCCGGCACCGAGATCCTGTCCGAGGACCGCGAGACCCTGATCGCCGACATGACCACGGTCGGCCAGCGGGTGCGGCTGGCCAAGGGCGGCAATGGCGGCTTCGGCAACGCCTACTTCACCACCTCGACCAACCGCGCCCCTAAACACGCCAATCCGGGCCTCGAGGGCCAGGAGCACTGGCTCTGGCTGCGCCTGAAGCTCATCGCCGATGCGGGCCTCGTCGGGTTGCCGAATGCCGGCAAGTCGACCTTCCTGGCCGCCGTGACGGCCGCCAAGCCCAAGATCGCCGATTATCCCTTCACCACCCTGCATCCGGGCCTCGGCGTGGTGCGGGTCGATACCCGCGAATTCGTGCTCGCCGACATTCCGGGCCTGATCGAGGGCGCGCATGAGGGCGTGGGCCTGGGCGACAAGTTCCTGGCGCATGTCGAGCGCTGCCGGGTGCTGCTCCACCTCGTCGAGGGCACCAGCGAGGATGCCGGCGCCGCCTACCGGCTGGTGCGCACCGAGCTGGAGGCCTACGGCCACGGCCTGGAGGAGAAGCCCGAGGTGGTGGCCCTCTCGAAGGCCGACACCCTCGATCCCGAGACCCTGGCGCTCCAGGTCGAGCGGCTGGAGGCGGAGACCGGCCGGAAGCCCCTGGTCCTGTCCTCGGCGACCCGGCAGGGCGTGACAGAGGCCCTGCGCACCCTGATGGCCCGCATGGATGAGGCGGCGGCCGAGGCGCCGGTGGAGCGGGCCGCCTGGCAGCCTTGAGGGCAGCGCGCGTCGCGCGGGACTCTTCGGGCAGTCGGGAGATGTCCCATGGCCGAGCCTCTGATCATCGACAGCGACCAGCCGCGATGATCGCGGTCGATGCGTCGGCGCTGCTCGCCATCGCCTTCGGCGAGCCGGAGGCGCAAACCTTTCTCGCCGCATTGGCGCGGGAAGACTGCGTCACGGGTACATCAGCAGCCTTGGAAGCGCATAACGCCGTCGAACGCCGCGGCGAACCCGATGCGACAGCCATCCTCCGTGACCTCATGGCGCTCTCGAATCTCACGCTCCTCCCTTTTACGGCGGCCCATACCTTTATCGCGCAACAGGCATTCGATCGGTACGGGCAAGGTCGCGGACATTCCGCGTCCTTAAACTTCGGCGACTGCTTGTGCGACGCGGTCGCCATGCGTGACGATCTTCCTCTACTGTTCAAGGGAAACGACTTCAGCACGACGGCCCGCTTGCCCGCCGTGAGCATGCGGCCGTGGAACCCGCCCTCGACCGGGTTCGCGACCTCGTGAGGCTGGCTCCCGGTTCTCTTGGCCGGCAGGATGGCAGAAGCGTAAGAACTCGGATCGCAACGGAGTGGCTGATGGCGAAGCGTCCTGTCATCGATCCCGCCGACATCGCCGAGCGGATGGCCGAGTGTCTCGAGACGACATCCGACGACGTCATGCGCCCCTTGCACGAACTCGACGCTCATGCCGTCGCAACGGCTTCCCTCACTCCTGCCCAGCGGGAGGAGTACGACGCCCTGCGCGCCCTGGTGAAGGACGTGACCCGATACAGGCTGCCCGGCACCACCTCGGATCACCCCGACTTCCACGGCGGGAACGGCCTGCCGGCATGATCGCTCTCGACACGCCCGCGCTCCCATGACACTCGGCCCCATGCTCACTCACCCCGCGCCCCGCCCGCCCGAGACCCCCACCCTCGACCAGTTCCGCCGCGTCGTCCTGAAGGTCGGCTCGGCGCTCCTCGTCGACCGGGCGCGGGGGCGGCTGCGGCATGCCTGGCTCGCGGCCCTCGCCGAGGACATCGCCGACCTGCACGGCCGCGGCGTCGACGTGCTGGTGGTCTCCTCCGGCTCGATCGCGCTGGGGCGCACGGTGCTCAATTTCGCCCCCGGCCCCCTGCGGCTCGAGGAGAGCCAGGCCGCCGCGGCGGTAGGGCAGATCGCGCTCGCCCGGCACTGGTCGGAGGCGCTGGCCCATCACGGCATCGTCGCCGGCCAGATCCTGGTGACGCCGCAGGACACCGAGGAGCGCCGGCGCTACCTCAATGCGCGCGCCACCATCCTCAAGCTCCTGGAGGAGCGCGCCGTCCCGGTCGTCAACGAGAACGACACGGTGGCGACCTCGGAGATCCGCTACGGCGACAACGACCGCCTCGCCGCCCGGGTCGCCACCATGATCGGCGCCGACCTGCTGGTGCTGTTCTCCGACATCGACGGGCTTTACACCGCCCCGCCGGCGAGCGACCCGGATGCCGAGCACCTGCCGGTGATCGCCCGGATCACCCCGGAGATCGACGCCATGGCGGGCGGTCCCGCCTCGGAACTGTCCCGCGGCGGCATGCGCACCAAGGTCGAGGCGGCCAAGATCGCGATCTCCGGCGGCACCCACATGATGATCGCCGACGGGCGGGTGAAGAACCCGCTCAAGGCGGTGGCGTCCGGGGCGCGCTGCTCGTGGTTCCTCGCCGGCTCGACGCCGGGCGCGGCCCGCAAGACCTGGATCGCCGGCTCGCTGGAACCCCGTGGCACGCTGACGATCGATGCCGGGGCGGCGCGCGCGCTGCAAGGCGGGGCGAGCCTGCTGCCGGTCGGCGTGGTGCGGGTCGAGGGCAGCTTCAGCCGCGGCGACGCGGTGACGATCCGGGCCAGGGACGGGCAGGTGCTCGGCCGCGGCCTCGTCGCCTATGACAGCGAGGATGCCGGCCGCATCCTCGGGCGGTCGAGCCGGGAGATCGAGGCGGTGCTGGGCTATCCGGGCCGGGCCGCCATGGTGCACCGGGACGACCTCGCCCTGGTGGGCGACTGACCCGCGGCGCGCGGCCGGCCGGAATGCGGCCGGCGCGCTGTACGGGGGGCGCGCCGCCGGGTATCGCCGCGGCGAGGCGCCCGCCCCTCCCCCGGCGGCGGAGAGAAGAGTGATGCGGCGTTCCCCCGTGCCGGGCGCGGCCCTGGCGGCCTGGACCGAACTCGACACCGGCCCGATCCCGGGCGGGGGAGGCTCCCTGCGGCTGGTGCGGCGCGACGACGAGCACCTGATCGTCGTCGAGGGCATGGAGCTGATGGGCAGCCATCGCAGCGGCTCCGAGCGGGAGCTCGCGGCTCTCGCCTGCGCGGCCCTGCGCGACCGCAAGGCGCCCCTGGTGCTGATCGGCGGGCTCGGCATGGGCTTCACCTTGCGGGCGGCCCTGGCCGAACTCGGGCCCGACGCCGACGTGGTCGTCGCCGAGCTGGTGCCGGCGGTCGTGGCCTGGGCCCGCGGGCCCCTCGCCCCCATTTTCGGCGGCTGCCTCGACGACCCGCGGGTCGAGATCCGCGAGGGCGACGTCAACCGGGCGATCCAGTCCGGACCGCAGGCCTGGGACGCGATCCTGCTCGACGTCGATAACGGTCCGCGCGGCCTGGTCAGCCGGGCCAATGACCGGCTCTACGATTCCTGGGGATTGAAGCGGGCGCGCTGGGCCCTGCGGCCGGGCGGCCTGCTCGGCATCTGGTCGGGCTGCCCGGACCGCAAGTTCAAGGCCCGCCTGCAGCGCACCGGCTTCGCCGTCGCGGAGCACCGCATCCGCTCCGAGCGTCCCGGGCGGACGCCGCACGTGGTCTGGATCGCGACGCGCCCGCCCGAGGCCGGCTGAGGACAGGGAACGCGGCGGGCTCGCGCACGTGGCGGACGGGGCGCACAGCCTCCCGGCGTCCCTGTCATCTTGTCGTCCCCGGCTCTTGCCGATCGGCAAGGGCATGGTAGGCAACCTGCGGCCAAGCTTCGCACGGCGCGGCGTCCCGGGCTGTCCTCTCCATGCCTCTCCTCGGTCTGCCCCTCCCCGGTCCCGTCCGTGGCGTCCTCGGCTGCCTCCTGGTCGCGCTGACCTTCTGGCTCGCGGCGCACCCGGCGGCGGCCCAGACCGAGGACACGCGCCGCGCCACGCTGAATGCCGGCATCGCGGCGGCCCGAGCCGAGGCGGAGCGGCTGCAGGGCGACTTCAAGGGCCTGCTCGCCATCCGCGACCGGACCGAGGCCCTGATCACCGAGGCCAAGGCGCTGCGGCGGGAGGCGGAGGCGGCCCGGGCGGCAGCCCAGGCGCAGCTCGCCGAGATCGCCCGCGCCGCGGTGCCCGACGCCGCCGGCGCCGAGAAGCGGCAGGCGGAGGCCGAGCTGGCGCAGGTCGAGGCGCGGCTGCGGCAGGACGGGCAGAGCCTGCGCGCCGCCGAGGAGTTGCTGGCCCGCGTGACCGAGGCGCGGCGGTCGCTGTTCGCCCGGCGCCTCCTCGCCCCGAGCCCGAGCCCGCTCACTCCCGCCTTCTGGAGCGAGCTTCTCGACCGGGCGGTGCCGCAGATCGGCGAGAGGCTGGCGGATCTCCGGGCGCGGGCGGCGGAGAACGGCCTGGACGACGAGGAACTCCTCGGCGGCGCCGTGGTGCTGGTCCTGGCGCTGATCCTCTACGGGATCAGCCGCTCGGCCGGACGGCGCCTGGCGCGGCGCTGGCGCCGCCTGTGCGAGCGGACGGGCATCGGCCCGCGCCGGGCGGCGGCGGTCCACGCCGTCATCGAGCTCTGCGTCACGGTGGCCCCGGTGCCGGTGGCCCTGGCCCTCCTGATCCTGCTCAACGAGGACATGGACCTCTCGCCCGGCAGCGTCGATTCGGTGGCGGTGCGGCTGCTCGCGGCCATCGCCGGCGCGATCCTCGGCCCCGGCATCCTGCGGGCGATGGTGGCGCCGCGCGATCCCGCGATGCGGCTCCTGGCGGTTGGCGATCCGGCGGCCCGGACCATCCATCGCACCGGCACGGCGATGCTGCTGATCTATGCAGGAAACCTCGTCTTCGCCGAGTTCGCCATCATGGCGCAGTTCCGGGCGGCGATCGGCGAGGCGGCGACCATCCTCACGGTCCTCGCCTGCTGCGCGCTTCTCGCCGGCGCGCTGGCGCGGCTCGCCCATGCCGAGCCCCCGGACGAGACCGAGCTGGCGGCGATGCCGGCGGCCTCTCCCGTCGGCTCCCTCGGCGCCCTGGCGCCCCTCGCCTGGGCGGTGACGGCCGCCGCCTTCGCCTGCATGCTCCTCGGCCTCACGGCCCTCGGCGCCTTCCTCATGGGGCGCCTCCTCGTCACCGGGATCCTCGTGGCCCTGGGCTGGATCGTGCTGATCGGCGTCGATGCGCTCTCGGTCGCGCCCGGGGACGTCGCCCGCTCGCCCCGGCTGTCGCGATTGTGCCGCACCTTCACCCTCCGGCCCGGGACGCTGGCGCTCGGCTCGATCGTGGTCTCGGGCCTGCTGCATGCCGTCGTGGTCGGCGCGATGGTGTTCGTGGTCATCGGCCCCTGGAGCCTCGCCCATGGCGAGCTGAACCCGTTCCAGGATGCGTTCCTCGGCACCACCGTGGCGGATCTGCGCGGCTGGCTCGGCGCCGCCGGCCTCGCGCTCTTCGCCTTCGCGGCCGGCCTGCTGGCGACCCGGCTCGCCACCGGCTGGCTCGACCGGCGCTTCCTGCCCCATACCCGGCTCGATGCCGGGGCGCGCTACTCGGTCATCACGGTGGTGGGCTATGGCGGCCTCGCCCTGACGCTGGTCGTAGCGCTCGGCCAGCTCGGGGTGAACCCGCAGAGCCTCACGGTGATCGCCGGCGCCCTCTCGGTCGGCATCGGCTTCGGCCTTCAGAGCATCGTGTCGAACTTCGTCTCGGGCCTGATCGTGCTCGCCGAGCGGCCGATCCGGGTCGGCGACCTCGTCACCGTGAAGGGCGAGGAGGGCCGGGTGAAGAAGATCAGCGTGCGCTCCACCCTGATCGCCACCGGCGACCGCACCGATCTGGTGGTGCCGAATACCGACCTCATCACCTCGATCGTCCGCAACAAGACCCTCACGGACGATACCCAGCGCCTGCGCGTGCCGCTCCTCCTCGACAAGGAGACCGACATCGAGGTGCTGCACGAGATCCTGCTGAAGGTCGTCGAGCGCCATCCCAACGTCGCGGCCCACCCGGCGCCGAGCGCCCTCCTGATGCGGATCGGCGAGCACGGCCTCGAATACGAGGTGCGCTGCTTCCTGGTCGATCTCGCGGCGAGCGACGCGACCCGTAGCGAGCTGAACACGATCTGGCTGACGCTGTTTCGCCGCGCCGGCATCAAGCTCGGCGGGCCGCCGGCGGCCTGACGGCCGGGATGCCGGATCGCAGGCTCAGAACGCCCCGACGAGCGGCACGGCGGCCACGATGGCGGTGGCCAGGGTGAGGGCGAGGGCCAGAGCCAGGGAGATCGCCCGTCCCGCCGTCGGGGGCTCTCCTGCCGTCCACGGCATCCGCGCGAGATCAGACCTGGTCATGATGAAACTGCTTGCCGACGCATGGGAACCCGAGTCGCATTAGCATGTTCGGCAAGCCCTTCGGCAGCGTAAACCATGCACAGCGTCTCAAAAATCCTGCCCAGGCATCTCAAAATGACGCGGCGGGGTCGTGCGGAGCCCGGTGGCGCTCCGCGGAATGACCCGCCGGCAGACCGGATGCGCCCTCGCCGGCCACATGACCGGGCCGGTACGCGCACACCCGGCAGACGAAGCAGCGAACCAGAGCGGCTTCTCCGCGACCATCGCCTGCGACACGTCGATCGACGATTTCATTTTCCATGACTTTGCGTCTCAGGCGATCTGATCGACCTCGACCGTCGGACACCGTCAGGAAACAAGCGGACCGATCCCTGAGGTCAAGCTCGCTCCGACCGGCCCGGGATCCTCCCCGTCATCGACCATCCTCCTGACCTTGGAAGCGGCCGCCGGTCTGCCCTCCGCGCGAGCCCGACGTGATGCGCATCCTTGCCACCGGCCTGAGCTTCCTCGCCCTGACCGCCTGCGGGACCGTGACCCGCGGCACGACCGAGCCGGTCACCTTCCTGTCGGAACCGCCGGGCGCGTCGATGCGCACCTCGTTCGGGCCGGGCTGCCCGGTCACGCCCTGCACCCTCGAAGTGCCGCGCAAGCAGGAATTCGTCTGCACCTTCTCGCTTCCCGGCCACGCCGACGTGCAGGTGCTGGTCACCACGATTGCGAGCGGGACGGGCGGCGCCAGCATGGCGGGCAACCTCGTCGCCGGCGGCCTCATCGGCCCGGGCAGGCCATCCCGGTGAGGGCCGGCCACCGGCCATTTCGCGGCGGGCGAGACCCCTCCCCCTCATTCGCGGGGTCTCCGTGCGACGACTCCGTGATTGCGCTGTACGAGGGACGACGGCCGTCGTTTCCGCATTGACGCAGGGCTTCCGCCTGCTCATGGCTTCACGTGCGTCGCCGTGATGGAATCGTCGCGTCCCGACCCTTCCGTCGCGGGCCATCCGGCGCACACGACGGGCGCCCGGATCGGATCCGTGCGCCTCGCGTCACGAGAGGCCGCACGCATCCTTGCCGGAGGCGAAAGCGGCACCAATCCGGGCAGCGGGCGCTGACGCCATGGCGGAACACGCGGCGATGAACTTCATGCTCGAGCCCCTCGCGGCCGAGCAGCAATTCGCCCTCTGGCACGACCTGGTGCAGCCCTTGTTCCGGGTCAGCCTCGACGGGGAAGCCGTCGCAGGCTTCCGGGCCGAGGTGAAGGCGGTCCCGATCTCCGACGCCCTGCTGACGACCGCGACCTCGCGGGCACAGTCCTTCGAGCGCAGCATGAGCGACGTCCGCCGCTCGGGCTGGGACCACGTCGTGATCCAGCACTATGTCGAGGGCGGCTTCGAGGGGCTGTGCGGCGACCAAACCGTCTCGGTGGCCGCCGGGGACATCAACGTCCTCGATCTCAACCGCACCCTGCAGACGCGGGCGACGGATTTCTCCAACCTGACGCTGATCCTGCCGCGGGACCGCCTGCCGATCGCCGGATCGCACGACCTGCACGGGCGGGCGATCGGCCGGAGCAGCGCGCTCGCGGCGGTGATCGGGAGCCACCTGCGCAGCCTGGCCGAGCATGCCGGCTCCCTCTCCCCCCGGGAGGCCAGCGCTGCCCTGGATGCGCTCTGCCTGCTGCTCTCGGGCAGCGACCTGCGGGAGGCCGGCCCGCTCGTGCGGGCGGCGGCCTGCGCCAGCGTCCACGACCGGGTCTGCGCCTATATCGACCGTCACCTCGACGACCCGGCCCTGAGCCCCGCCGGCATCGCCGCTTCCTGCCGGGTGTCGCGGGCGACCCTGTACCGGCTGTTCGGCTTCGAGGGGGGCGTCATGGCCTACATCGCCGGGCGCCGGCTCGACCGGGCCTTCATGACCCTGAGCCGGGCCGATGACGGGCGCAGCAGCATCGCGCAGGTGGCCTTCCGCAGCGGCTTCACCAGCGAGACGCATTTCAGCCGCTCGTTCCGGACGCGGTTCGGGATGAGCCCGCGGGACGTCCGCCGCAGCGCCCAGGATGGCTTGCAGCCGGCCGGATCGGCGCCCGGCCTCGGCCCGCGCGACTGGGTCCAGACGATCCGGCGCCTGCGCGACACCTTCTGAAGCGGGACGTCCGGACCCGGAAAGTGTCGGGCGCCCGACAGCGTCCCGCGCCCTGCCCTTAGGGCAGCGCGCCGATCAGCGCCTTGGCGCGGGTCATGGTGTCGTTGCAGGCCTGGGCATTGCCGGCGCGGTCCTGGTCGCGCGCCGTGCCGATCAGCCCGCGCGCCTCGGCGATCCGGCCGGCCTGCGGCGCAGTCGCGGGGTCGCTCGGTCGTCCCGCCGGGGGAGCCGCGAGAGCCTTGGGCGAGCCTTGCGTCGTCGGCGTGTCGCCGGTCACCGCCGCGGCGCCGGGACTCTCGAGCCGGCGCTCGATCGTGGCGATCTGCTCGGCGCAGGGCGTCGCGGCCGCGGGCGTGGCGATGAGCGGAACCAGAATCGACGCTGCGACGAACATCCCCCGCATCGGGCGGTCCTCCTGCCTGACACCGCCTCGCAAGACGCGCTCGTCATGGGCGGCATCCCCCGGCAACGGATGGCCCCGCCTTCGGTTCGCGCCGCGGGTTGCGGCGCCGGTGTCGCACGGCGCCCCTCCCCGCCCGCATCGGTCGCTCGCCCGGCTTTCGTCCCGGATCCCGGCCTCAGCGCGCGACCTCGTGCGCCGCCGCCGAGACGAGGCGCAGCACCGCGCGGCGGGCCTCGGGATCGGTGATCCGGTTGAAGGCGCGCAGGAGGTCGATCGCCTGCCGCTCGAAGACTCTGCCGCCGTCCTGCTCCGGCCCGGCCGCGGAAGCCGGATCGATCGAGACCCCGAGCACGGCCTCGATCTCGCGCAGGCGGCGCAGCGACAGGCTCCCGCCGGAGACCGCGTCGTCGCCGCCGCGAGCGGGGTTCGGCCAGAGACCGGAATCGAACGCGCCATCGGACATCGGCATCTCCTGCCCCTCGGGCCAGGGGCCCGGGTCGCGGCGCGGCCGCGCCGTAGAAAGTCTGATTATTGTCGCGATCGTTCGCAGACAAACAAGACGGGTCAAGTCACTCAGACGTGATGAGCGATCCGGCCCTCCGGGGGCTCCGCCCGGGCGACGAGCGCCGGCGGCAGGGCTCAGCCATTCCCGTCCGGCATGCCTCGCACGGCCGCCATCGCCTAACAGAGGATCAGCCCCCGAAGGACCGTGAGCGGACCCAGCGATGACGATGACACCGAGGCGTTCCGGCCGAGATCAGGACCAGGCGCCGTCGCCTCATCCGGGCTCGCCACCGGCCTCTTCAGCGCCGGTCTCCTCGGCTTCGGGACAGGCGTCGCTGGCGCTTCTCGTCGCCGTGACCATGACCGGCACAGTGGCCCTGCACATCTTCGTGCCGGCGCTCGCCGCGGCGGCGGCCGATCTCGGCACCACGCCGGTCGCCGCACAGCTGACGATCACCCTGTATCTCGTCGGCCTGGCCTGCGGGCAACTGGTCTACGGGCCGCTCTCGGACCGGTTCGGCCGGCGCCCGGTGCTGATCGCCGGCCTGTCACTCTATCTCGCCGGGCTGCTCCTCGCGATCCCCGCTCCCTCGATCGAGGTGCTGATCGTCGCCCGGGTCCTGCAATCGCTCGGGGCCTGCGGCTCGCTGGTGCTCGGCCGGGCGATGGTGCGGGACGTCTCGACCGCTGCGGACGCCGCCCGCAAGATCGCCATCCTCACCATGGCGATGACCCTGACCCCGGCGCTCGCGCCGGCTATCGGCGGCCTCGTCGCCGGCGCCTTCGGCTGGCGGGCGGTGTTCGTGGTGCTGGCCGCCGTGGTGGCGCTCCTCGGCGCGCTCGTGGTGGTGACCCTGCCGGAGACCAACCGGCGGCCGGTGGCGCTGCCGGGGATCGGCGCCGTCGCGGGGGCTTACTTGCGCCTGCTGCGCCACCCGGCCTACCGGGCCTACCTCCTCGCCGGGGCCTGCGCCGGCACCAGCCTCTACGCCTTCCTGGCGGTGGCGCCGTTCCTCCTCGTCGACCGGCTCGGCCGCTCGTCGCAGGAGGTCGGCCTCGATTGCCTGATCGTGGTGGCCGGGATGGTGATCGGCTCGGCCGCGGCCGGGCGCCTGGCGGGGCGGATGCCGATCCGGCGCGCGGCCAAGATCGGCAACGGCGTCTGCCTCCTCGCCGCCCTGGCGCTGCTGGCGATCGACCGCAGCGGGCATCTCACGGTGGCGACGCTGCTCGCGCCCCTCGTGCTCTATGCGATCGGCATCGGGCTCCTCGGGCCGAACGCGGTGGCGGGTCTGATGAACGTCGATCCCCACGCCGCCGGCTCGGCTTCGAGCCTCTACGGCTTCATGCAGATGGCGCTTGGCGCCCTGTTCACCCTCGTGGTCGCCACCTGGCACGACGGCTCGGCCACCCCGGTGGCGGCGACCCTGCTCGGGGCCTCGGTGATCGCCGCGCTCTCGCTACGGCGGGCGTGAGGCGGCCGGCGCAACCCTGTGAACACACGTTAACCTTTTCTTAACTCGGCCGTTGCCCCGGCGGAGCCGCCGTGCGACCAACTCGTTAACGAGAGCTTAACGGTTGCGGGTACGGGTCAGATGCGTATCGCGGGTCGCAAGGGCGGAATCGGAATCGCGCGGACCGTGGCGGTCGCCGCCGGGCTGCTGGCTTCGGCGGGCGGGGCGGGCAGCCAGACCCTGGCGGCGCTCCCGGCCGTGACCATCCCGGCGGCGGCCGTCGGCGAGGCCCGGCCGGTCCCGGCCTGGACCGAGTTCTGTGCCCGCTACGCGTCGGAATGCGCGGTGGATACCAGCGAGCCGGCGCAGGTGACGCTCACCCCGCGGCTGTGGCAGACGGTCACCGGCATCAACCGCCAGGTCAACGCGTCCCTGCGCGCGGTCACCGACCAGGAGCATTGGGGCGTGCCGGACCGCTGGGACCTGGCCGAGGACGGCTCGGGCGATTGCGAGGATTACCAGCTCCTCAAGCGCAAGCTCCTGGCGCAGGCCGGCCTGCCGCGACGGGCGATGCGGATGACGGTGGTGATCGACGAGAAGGGCGAGGGCCACGCGGTGCTGATGTTGCGCACCGACCGCGGCGACCTGGTCCTCGACAACAAGACCAGTGCCGTGCTGCCCTGGCACAAGACCGGATACACCTTCATCAAGCGCGAGGGCGACGAGAACGCCCGCTGGGTCTCGCTCGGCCGGGCGGTGTCGCCGGTCGTCACCGCGAATCGCTGACGCCGGTCCCGTACCGGGCGGCCAGGACCTCGGTCGCCAGTGCGGCGCTGGCATTGGTCCAGGGCAGCGCCAGCACCACCCGCACGCCGGGCGCCGGCGCCGGGGCGACCGGCCGTGCCATCGGCGCGGTGATCGGCGCCGGATCGAGGGCCGGCCGCAGGGTGAGGGCCGCGGCCTCCCGGCCGCCCCGGCTCAGCAGGACCGCGGACCCGATCGCGACGATGAGCGCGGCCTGGACCCCCAGCCGCCGTACAGTCCGAACCATCTGAAAGCACCCGCCTGTCGTGCGGCGACCTGTTGTGCCCCGTCGCTCGCCTGGAACAGATCATCGGCTGGCGCCGCTTAACGGCCGGTCGTCATCGCGCCAGTCACCTCTTCGGAAATCGGCGATGTTCGGCGATGCTGAACGGAGGTTTTACACTGGCCTTCATCATCCCCTAACCTTGACAGGATGCGACCGGCTCGGCGCGCCGCCGCGCCGGGCTGGGCCGGAACCGGTTGCCGCGCTATACTCACCGCCATGAAGATGCGGGCAGAGCCGGGGACGATGCGGATGGGGTGGCCGACGGGACGGGAACTGTCGCGCCTCGCCCTCTCGCGCCTGCGATTGGGCCTGCTCTCGGGCCTGCTCGCGGGCGTCGGCCTGCCGGAGGCGGCCCGGGCGCAATATTACGACGAGGGCACCGGCTACCGCCGCGCGCCCGCCTACCGGCAAGCCCCCGCGCCCGAGCCGCAACGGCAATTCTACTGGCCCTGGGAGGACCGGCCCGCAGCGGCGCCCCAGGCGCAGGATGCCGGCCGGCCCGCCTATCGTGGCGCCTACCGCACGCCCCGCCCGCGGCGGGAGCGGGAACGCGAGCGGGAGCGCGAGGTGACGCATAGCCGCGAGGGGCGCTCGGTGCAGCGGCCCAAGCCCCGCCCGGCCCCGGTCGTGGCCCGGCCCGCCGCCCCCAAGCCGAAGACCGACCCGCGCACGCAGATCGCGGTGTTCGGCGATTCTCTCGCCGAGCTCCTCGGCCAGGGCCTCGACACGGTCTACGAGGCGAATCCGGACGTGGTGGTGCTCCGCCGCGCCAAGGGCGACAGCGGCCTCGTGCGCAAGGACGTGGTCGATTGGCCGAAGGCCGCGGAGGACACCCTCAAGTCCAACCCGAAGGTGTCCTACGCCGTCGTGATGATCGGCGCCAACGACCGCCAACCCCTGCGCGACGGGGATCAGACGATCGAGCCCCTGAGCGAGCGCTGGCGCGTGCTCTACCGCGACCGGGTCGACGCGCTGCTGAAGGTCTTCACCGACCGCAAGGTGCCGGTTGTCTGGGTCGGCGAGCCGCCGATGAAGAGCGACACTCTCTCGGCCGACATCACCTCGCTCAACGAGATCTTTCGCGATCGGGTGCAGCGGGCGGGCGGCGTCTACGTCGACATCTGGCCAGCCTTCGTCGACGAGAACAACCGCTACGCCGCGAACGGGCCCGACCTCGAGGGGCAGCAGGCGCGCCTGCGCACCGCCGACGGCGTGCACTTCACGAAGGCCGGCGCCCGCAAGGCGGCCCATTTCGCCGATGTCGAGATCAAGCGGCTGCTCGAGGCGACGACCGGCACCCCGTCCCTGCCGGACGCCGTCTCGCCGCTCGCCCCGGAGGCGCCGCCGGCGGCGGCGGGCGAGGCCAAGCTCGACGACGACGCGGCGATCGACCGGCTCATCACCGCGATGCTGCCGAGCCTGCCGGAGCCGCCGGGCATCCCGGCGCTGCCGGTCAAGCCCGCCGCCGGCCCGGTGCTGCCGCTCACCCGCAACGAGGTCGCGCCGGGCGGCCAGCTCGTCACCGGCCGGCCGCGGATCGACCGCGACACCGGCTACACCCTGGAGCGCAGCCTGACCCGCGGCGCGGCACCCCCGACCCAGCCCGGCCGGGCGGACGATTTCCGCTGGCCGCGGGGATGACGGCTACATCCGCGCCGTGAGCGTCGCCAGCACCGAGAACGGCGCCCCCGGCAGGTTGTTGAACTGGTTGAACGGCTGCTCGATGTAGCGCGCGTCGGTCAGGTTCTTCAGGTTCAGCGAGAACCGGGCATGCTCGTCGAGGTCGTAGAACACGGCCGCGTCGACACGGGTATAGGCGCCGACCTTGTAGGTGTTGGAGATGTCGCCGAAGCGCGAGCCGACATAGGTCACGCCGACGCCGAGGCCGAGGCCGCGCCAGGCGCCTTCCTGGACCTGGTAGGTCGTCCAGAAGCTGCCGCTGAACAGCGGCGCCGCCTCCAGCCGGTTGCCGACTGGGATCGTGGTGTCCCGCGTCACCCGGGCATCGGTGTAGCCGACGCCGCCGATGATCTTCCAGCCCGGAAGGATCGTCCCGGCGAGGTCGGCCTCGACGCCCTTCGAGCGCTGCTGCCCGGTGATGATCGAATAGTTGGTCCGGACCGGGTCGTTGGCCGAGACGTTGTTGCGGGTGATGTCGAAGACCGAGGCGGTCAGGCTCAGGTCGGGCGAGAAGTCGAACCGGGTGCCGACCTCGATCTGCTCGCCGGTCTCCGGCGGAGGGTTGACGACCCCGAAGACGTTCGCAGTCTGCGGCTTGAACGAGGTGGTGTAGCTGGCGTACAGCGCCAGGGGTTCGGCGACGCGGTAAATCAGGCCGACCCGCGGCGACAGGCCGGACAATTGCTGATCCGGCGGGATGGCCGTCGAGGTCGGCGTGCGGCTGAAGTAGAACTGCGTGCCGGTGTCGTAGCGCAGGCCGAGCAGGAGCTGCAGGCCGTAGCCGAGATCGATCTGGTCCTGGGCGTAGAGCCCGGTCAGCTCGTTCTTCTGCTTGAGGTCGCTCTGCAGCGAGAGCGCGCCCGGCAGCGCGAGGCCGGGCACGGGATTGAGGAATCTCACCGAGGAGAGCGGGCCCTGGGTGGTGACCGCCCGCCGGTAGCCGTTGAAGTACTCGACGCCGAGCAGCGCGGTGTGGTGCAGGCCGAGAACGTCGAACTTCGCCACCAGCTCAGTCTGGCTGTCGACGGAGGCGTAGGTCGAGGTGGCGGCGGTGGTGCGCCGGGTGACGGTGAGCCCGTTGGCCGAGACGCCGGTGGCGCGGGCCGCGATCGCGTCGAAGCTGCCGCTCTGGGCGTTGAGCACCTGACGCAGCATGAGGTGCTCGTTGAAGTCGTGCTCGACCTTCAAGGTGCCGAAATTCGCGTTGGCGTTGTAACGCGAGAACGGCTCGCCGTAGTAGCGCGAGATGTTGTCGAGCGGCACGCGGCCGTTCCGGGCAATCAGGCCCTCGTCGTAGACCGTGTCCTGCCGGGTGAACTCGCCGATGAACGAGACCCTTGTGTCCGGGCTCGGGTTCCAGGTGAGCGCCGGGGCGATGAAGAAGCGGGAATTGTCGCGCCCGGCGAGGTCGCGGAAGGTCGGGTCGACCTGCGTCCCGAAGCTGAGGCGGGCGGCCAGCCCATCGGCCCCCGGCACCGGGCCGGAGGCCGAGCCCTGCACCCGCCGGAAGCCGAAGCTGCCGCCCTGAATGCTGGCATCCGCCGTCGGCACCAGGCTCGGCTGGCGGGTGACGATGTTGATGACGCCGCCCGGATCGCCGCGACCGTAGAGCACCGAGGCCGGCCCTTTCAGCACCTCGATCCGCTCGACATCGGCGAGGTCGCGCTGGACCGGGTAGAAGTTGCTGGCCTGGTTCATGAACACGCCGTCGATGGCGTAGGTCTGGGTCCGGAAGCCGCGGATGATGAAGGTGTCGCTGCGGCCCTGGATGGTGCCGCCGGGCTGCACGTTGCTGACGTTGAATAGCGCATCGGTCAGCCGGGTCTCCGCACGGTCGACCAGGACCTCGCGGGGCACGACGTTGACGGTCTGCGGAATGTCGCGCAGGGCTGTGTCGGTCTTGGTCGCCGTGGCACTGCGGGTCGCGCGGTAGCCCTGGACCGGGCCGGTGGCGGTTTCGGTGAATTGCGGGCCCCCCGTGCCCTGCGACGAGCCGGCGACCGTGATGGTGTCGAGGGCGATGGTCTCGCCGGACTCCTGTGCCCCTGCACGGCCCGCCGCGAGGCTCGGCGCCGCGCCCGCGAGCAGAGCGAGGAGCAGCGGCGAGCGGCGCCGTTTCGCGGGACAGGAACGTGGGCGCACGGGGACCTCGGCCGGAAGAAACGTCTGCTCCGCGGGTAATCGCGCGGGCTCCAGCAATCAATCGCTTCGTTCGCGCAAGAATTTGAACCGTTCCAGGCCCGGTCGCTATCGGTCCCTGTGTTGCGTCAGCGCATCTATCGCGAGGGCGGATGCTGGGTCAGGGCAGTGGATAAGTCACTTTGCATTCTGCGAATTGGAATAGATCTAATATCGCCGCATAGCCGGTGGGGATGGCTAGGCCCGGTTTTGCCACCCTCCCTGTCATCCCGGGGCCGCGCAGCGGAACCCGGACCCATCACCGCTGACGGTACAGGATGAAGCGTCGCCCGCTCCGCCCCGTCCTTCGAGGTCAGCGGCAATGGATCCCGGGCTCTCGCCTTCGGCGAGCCCCGGGATGACGTTCTGGAGCGGCAGCGAGAGGGTCGACATCCCCGGAACGAGAACGGGACCCGCTCCGATCCGGTGCGGGTCCCGTCGGTCGATCAGGACATTCTATGCGGCCCGCCGCCTCACAGCGGCAGGGTCGTCGCGCCCATCAGCGCTTCGTCGATGGCGCGGGCCGCCTGCCGGCCCTCGCGGATCGCCCAGACCACCAGGGACTGGCCGCGGCGCATGTCGCCGGCGACCCAGACCTTGTCGTTCGAGGTCCGGTACTGGACGTCGTCGGCCAGCACGTTGCCGCGCTTGTCGCGGGCGACACCGGATTCCTCCAGCAGGCCCTTGGCCAATGGGCCGGCAAAGCCGATCGCCATGAAGACGAGATCGGCCGGCAGCAGGAACTCGGAGCCGGGGATCGGCTTGCGGGACTCGTCGACCCGGGCGCAGACCACGCCCTTCACCTTGCCCTTCTTCCCGTCGATGCGCAGGGTCGCGGCCTGGAACTCGCGCTCGGCGCCCTCCGCCTGGCTGGAGGAGGTGCGCATCTTGGTCGCCCAATAGGGCCACACGGTCAGCTTGTCCTCCCGCTCCGGCGGGCGCGGGCGGATGTCGAGCTGGGTGACCGAGAGGGCGCCCTGGCGGAAGGCGGTGCCGACGCAATCCGAGGCGGTGTCGCCGCCGCCGATCACCACGACGTTCTTGCCGGCGGCGAGGATCGGCGGCTCGGCCGTGGCAGCCGCATTGTCGAACTCTTGGCCGACGCGGCGGTTCGATTGGACCAGGTAGGGCATGGCGAAGTGCACGCCCTCGAGCTCCTGGCCCGGCAGGCCCGGATCGCGCGGGGCCTCGGCACCGCCGGCGAACAGCACGGCGTCGAACTCGTTGTGCAGGCTGGCGAAGGAGCGGGTGACGCCGATGTTGACGCCGTAATGGAACTGCACGCCCTCGGCCTCCATCTGCCGCACCCGGCGGTCGATGTGGCGCTTCTCCATCTTGAAGTCGGGGATGCCGTAGCGCAGCAGGCCGCCGGCCTTCGGCTCGCGCTCGAAGACGTGGACGTCGTGGCCGACGCGGGCGAGTTGCTGGGCCGCCGCGAGGCCGGCCGGGCCCGACCCGATGATCGCCACCCGCTTGCCGGTCTTGGCCTCGGCAGGCTCGGGCACGACCCAGCCCATGCTCCACGCCTTGTCGGCGATGGCCTGCTCGATGGTCTTGATCGCCACCGGCTGGTTCTCGAGGTTGAGGGTGCAGGCCTCCTCGCACGGGGCGGGGCAGATGCGGCCGGTGAATTCCGGGAAATTGTTGGTGGAGTGCAGGTTGCGCGCCGCCTCCTCCCAATCCGCATTGTAGACGAGGTCGTTCCAGTCCGGGATCTGGTTGTGGACCGGACAGCCGGTCGGGCCGTGGCAGAACGGGATGCCGCAATCCATGCAGCGCGCCGCCTGCTTCTTCAGGTCGTGCTCGTCGAGCGGCAGGGTGAATTCGAGGAAGTGGCGCACGCGGTCGGCCGCGAGCTGATACTTCTGCTCCTGCCGGTCGAATTCGAGGAAGCCTGTGACCTTGCCCATCGGAAGAGTGCTCAGTTCGTGAAGTGATCGGGCCGGCGGCGGGTCTCGACGACCCCGGCGACGGTGGCGGATGTGGGGAGCACCTCCCCGCAACGGGTGAGCCAGGCCCGGATGGCGGGCCGGCCCGAGAGATCGAATCCGCCCTCGTCGGCGAATTGCGTATAGGCGAACAAGGCGACATCCGCGATGCTGACGGCGTCGCCGACGAACCACCGGGTGGCGGTCAAGTGTCGCTCCATCAGGTCGAGGGCGGCCTCGCCCCCGGCCACCCGCTTCGGGTCGCGGGTCTCGGCCGGTTCGCCCCGGTAGCGCATATGGAAGCGGCAGACCGCGATGGTCGGCTCGTGGCTGTACTGCTCCCAGAACAGCCACTCGTCGATCTTGGCCTGCATCCACGGATCGTCCGGCAGCAGGGACGAGCCGCGGGCGAGGTACCGGATGATCGCGTTCGACTGGGCGAGCGTCCGCCCGTCGTCGAAGACCACACCCGGAACCTGGCCCATGGGAAAGCGGGCGAGGTATTCGGGCGTGCGGCTCTCACCCTTCATGATGTCGACGGGCACCCACGTATGGGCGAGCCCGAGGTGATCGGCGACGTACCGCACCTTCAGGCAGTTGCCCGACACCGTGTCGCCGTAGATCTTCACCGGTTTCTCCCTGCGCTCCCGATCGTCGACGAGCTTCGCCCCCAGCCCTCCCCCCTCTGCGGGGGAGGGTAGCCCCTGCGTCGGCAGGGGTCGGGAGAGGGGCAGCGCGATGCTCTTCCAGGTGGCGCCCGTCAGAACGGTTCCGCCTTATCCGGAAGCGTGGTTCCCCTCTCCCGCCCCGCCCCGCGGGGCACCCTCCCCCGCAAAAAGGGGGGGGAGGGTTTGCCGTTCAACCTTCCGAGCCGCCGGATTACTCCGCCGCCACCGGCATCCGGGCCCGCTCCATCTCGCGCAGGGCCCGCCGGTACTCGACCGGCATCACCTTCACGAACTTGGTGCGGTAGGTCTGCCAGTTGTCGATGATCGCCTTGGCGCGCACCGAGCCGGTATACTTCAGGTGGTTGTTGATGAGGCCGACCAGGCGCTCCTCGTCATGGCCGGACATGTCTGCCAGGATGTCGATGCGCCCCTTGGTCTCCAGGTCGCCGTCCTGGTGGAAGCGACGCATGAACTCGTCCTCCTCCTCGACCGGCTCGAGATCGACCATCGACAGGTTGCAGCGCTTGGCGAAGGACCCGTCCTCGTCCAGGACGTAGGCGATGCCGCCCGACATGCCGGCCGCGAAGTTGCGCCCGGTCTCGCCGATCGACACGACCACGCCGCCGGTCATGTACTCGCAGCCATGGTCGCCCATGCCCTCGACGACCGCGATGGCGCCCGAGTTGCGCACCGCGAAGCGCTCGCCGGCCGCACCCCGGATATAGGCCTCGCCCGCGATGGCGCCGTACAGCACCGTGTTGCCGACCATGATGGTGCGGTCCGACGGCGAGCCCAGCGCATCCGAGGGCCGGATGATCAGCTTGCCGCCTGACAGGCCCTTGCCGACATAGTCGTTGGCGTGGCCGGTCAGGCTCAAGGTCACGCCGGCGGCGAGCCACGCGCCGAAGCTCTGGCCGGCGGTGCCGGTGAGCTTCACCGTGATGGTGTCGTCCGGCAGACCCTCGTGGCCGTGCGCCTTGGCGACCATTCCCGAGAGCATCGCGCCCGCCGCCCGGTCGGAGTTGCGGATCACGTCCTCGACCGTCACCGCGGCGCCGGTCTCGATCGCGTCGCCGACGGCCGCAATGAGCCGCCGGTCGAGGACCTGGTCGATCGGGTGCTTCTGCGCCTCGACGTGGCGGAGCGCGACGGTCTCCGGCACGTCCGGCTTGTGGAACAGCCGGGTGAAGTCGAGGCCCTTGGCCTTCCAGTGCGAGATCGCCGCGAGCTTGTCGAGGTATTCCGAGCGCCCGATCAGCTCGTCGAGCTTGGTGACGCCCAAGCCGGCCATCAGCTCGCGCACCTCTTCGGCGACGAAGAAGAAGTAGTTGATGACGTGCTCGGGCGTGCCCTTGAAGCGCTTGCGCAGCACCGGATCCTGGGTCGCGACGCCGACCGGGCAGGTGTTGAGGTGGCACTTGCGCATCATGATGCAGCCGGCCGCGATCAGGGGCGCGGTCGAGAAGCCGAACTGGTCGGCGCCGAGAAGCGCCGCGATCAGCACGTCCCGGCCGGTGCGGATGCCGCCATCGGCCTGGAGCGCCACCCGGCCGCGCAGGTGGTTGAGCACCAGGGTCTGCTGGGTCTCGGCGAGGCCGATCTCCCAGGGACCGCCGGCGTGCTTGATCGAGGTCAGGGGTGCCGCGCCGGTGCCGCCGTCGAAGCCCGAGATGGTGATGTGGTCGGCGCGCGCCTTGGCGACGCCGGCCGCCACCGTGCCGACACCGACCTCCGCCACCAGCTTCACCGAGACATCGGCCGCCGGGTTGACGTTCTTCAGGTCGAAGATCAGCTGGGCCAGATCCTCGATCGAGTAGATGTCGTGGTGCGGCGGCGGCGAGATCAGGCCGACGCCCGGGGTCGAGTGCCGGACCTTGGCGATCTTGGCGTCGACCTTGTGGCCGGGCAGCTGGCCGCCCTCGCCGGGCTTCGCTCCCTGAGCCACCTTGATCTGCATCATGTCGGCATTGACGAGGTAATCCGTCGTGACGCCGAAGCGGCCCGAGGCGACCTGCTTGATCGCCGAGCGGCGCGAGCGGCCGTCCGGCAGCGGCCGGAAGCGCTCGCGCTCCTCGCCGCCCTCGCCCGAGTTCGAGCGGCCGCCGAAGGAGTTGAGGGCGATCGCCAGGGTCTCGTGCGCCTCCTTCGAGATCGAGCCGTAGGACATCGCGCCGGTCGCGAAGCGCTTCACGATCTCGGCCGCCGGCTCGACCGCGTCGATGTCGACCGGGGCCCGGCCGATCTCCGCCGCGCTCTTGATCCGGAACAGGCCACGGATCGTCTTGAGGTGGTTCTCCTGCTCGTTCACCATCTTGGCGAAGGCCCGGTAGCGCTCGGGCAGGTTGAGCCGCACGGCGTGCTGGAGCGTCGCGACGGTGTCCGGCGTCCAGGTATGCGCCTCGCCGCGCAGGCGGTAGGCGTATTCGCCGCCGACATCGAGGGCGGTGCGGTAGACCGGCGCGTCGCCGAAGGCGTCGCGGTGGCGGCGCACCGTCTCCTCGGCGATCTCGGCCATGCCGATCCCTTCGATCGTCGTCGCCGTGCCGAAGAAGTCGCGCTCGACGAAGGCCGAATTCAGCCCGATCGCGTCGAAGATCTGCGCGCCGCAATAGGATTGATAGGTCGAGATGCCCATCTTGGACATCACCTTGAGCAGGCCCTTGTCGATCGACTTGATGTAGCGGTAGACGATCTCGTCGTCGGCCAGCTCGGGCGGCAGCTCGTCCTTCATCGCGATCAGCGTCTCGAAGGCGAGATACGGGTTGATCGCCTCGGCGCCGTAGCCGGCCAGGCACGCGAAATGATGCACCTCGCGCGGCTCACCCGATTCGAGCACGAGCCCGACCGAGGTGCGAAGCCCCTTGCGGATCAAGTAGTTGTGCACCGCGGCGGTGGCGAGCAGGGCCGGGATCGGGATCCGGTCCGGCCCGACGGCGCGGTCCGAGAGCACGATGATGTTGTAGCCGCCGCGCACCGCCGCCTCGGCGCGGTCGCAGAGGCGGTCGAGGGCACCCTCCATCGCCTGCGCGCCGGTCTCGGCCGCGTAGGTGATGTCGAGGGTCTTGGTGTCGAAGCGGTCCTCGAAATGGCCGATGCAGCGGATCTTCTCCAGGTCCGCGTTGGTCAGGATCGGCTGGCGCACCTCGAGGCGCTTCTTGCGCGAGGTGCCCTCGAGGTCGAGGATGTTCGGCCGCGGCCCGATGAACGAGACGAGGCTCATCACGGCCTCCTCGCGGATCGGGTCGATCGGCGGGTTCGTTACCTGCGCGAAGTTCTGCTTGAAGTAGGTGTAGAGGAGCTTCGGCTTGTCGGAGAGCGCCGAGAGCGGCGTGTCCGTACCCATCGAGCCGACCGCCTCCTGGCCGGTCACGGCCATCGGCTGCATCAGCAGCTTCAGGTCTTCCTGGGTGTAGCCGAAGGCCTGCTGGCGATCGAGCAGCGACACGTCGGTGCGCGACTCGCGCGGCTGCACCGGGCGCAGGTCCTCGAGCACGATCTGGGTGCGCTTCAGCCACTCCTTGTAGGGGTGGGCGGCGGCGAGCTCGCTCTTGATCTCCTCGTTGGAGACGATGCGCCCCTTCTCGAGGTCGATCAGGAGCATCCGGCCCGGCTGGAGGCGCCAGGACGAGACGATCTTCTCGTCCGGGATCGGCAGCACGCCCATCTCGGAGGCGAGGACGACAAGCCCGTCATCGGTGACGAGGTAGCGGGCGGGGCGCAGGCCGTTGCGGTCGAGGGTGGCGCCGATCTGGCGGCCGTCGGTGAAGCAGAGCGCGGCCGGGCCGTCCCACGGCTCCATCAGGGCGGCGTGGTACTCGTAGAAGGCGCGCTGCTCCTCGCTCATCAGCGGGTTGCCGGCCCAGGCCTCGGGCACCAGCATCATCATCGCGTGGGCGAGCGGGTAGCCGCCCTGGACCAGGAACTCCAGCGCGTTGTCGAAGCAGGCGGTGTCCGACTGGCCCTCGTAGGAGATCGGCCAGAGCTTCGAGATGTCGTTGCCGAACAGCTCCGAATCGACGCTGGCCTGGCGCGCCGCCATCCAGTTCACGTTGCCGCGCAGCGTGTTGATCTCGCCGTTATGCGCGACCATCCGGTAGGGGTGCGACAGGCGCCAGGTCGGGAAGGTGTTGGTGGCGAAGCGCTGGTGCACGAGCGCCAGCGCCGAGACGAAGCGCTCGTCCTTCAGGTCGAGGTAATAGTGGCCGAGCTGGTTCACCAGCACCATGCCCTTGTAGACGATGGTGCGCGAGGACAGCGAGACCGGGTAGAATTCCTTCAGCCGCTCGTCCTTGAGGGTGTAGACGGCGTTCGAGATCACCTTGCGGACGAGGAACAGCCGGCGCTCGAAGGCGTCCTGGTCGACGCTGGAGGCCGGACGGCCGATGAACACCTGGCGGTGGCGCGGCTCACTCGCCTTCACGCTCTCGCCGAGGTCGCTCGAATCGACCGGCACGTCGCGCCAGCCGAGCAGCGTCAGGCCCTCGTCGGCGATCGCCTTCTCGACGATCCCCTCGACGGTCTTAAAACCCTGCTCGTCCTGCGGCATGTAGAGCTGGCCGACGCCGTAATACCCGGCCTCCGGCAGCTTGATGCCGAGGCGCTCGGCCTCCGCCGCGAAAAAGCCGTGCGGGACCTGCACCAGGATGCCGCAGCCGTCGCCCATCTTCGGGTCGGCGCCGACCGCGCCGCGATGGTCGAGGTTCTCCAGGATCTGCAGGCCCTGCTGGACGATGGCGTGGCTCTGGCGGTTGTGCATGTCGGCGATGAAGCCGACGCCGCAGGCATCCTTCTCGTTGCCGGGATGATAGAGGCCCTGACGCGCCGGCAGGGCCGGATCGCGCACGACGAGGGCGGGGACCGCCTGCCCGCGGGTGGGGTGCTGGGACTGGTCCGTGCCGCTCATGGTCTGGTCTCCCAAGGTCCGGTCTTCGAAGGCTCGCGGGCGAGCGCGCTGGTTCGTGTCGATCGGGCCGATGCGCCAGTCCGCGCACGGCCCGGTGAGGGACAGCCTGCCGCAGGGACGGGCATGCCTGCCGCAGAGGCAAGCCCGCCGTTCCGGGCAGGTATACCCGCATCATCGGGCGGGCAAAGTGGCGCGGACGGCCTCAGGGGCGCCGCGGAGGCGGGCGGATCTCAGGGCAAGGCCGCCGCCTCTTGTCGTTTCAGTCCGCGGGAGGGTCGGTCGCGTCTCGCGAAGGGAGCGCCCGCACCTCGCGAGCGCCCGGCAGGCTGGTGTCAGCCGGCGTGCGCCCGAACCGCCTGAATGGCGGCGCGTTTGGTATCTCGTTTGGCCGTCGTGCAAGCCACAAGCCAGCGCCCTTGCGACCCGGAGGCACGGGGCCCGACCGGGAAAATGGGACAGCGGTACTGTCCTAACTCGCGGAACCTGCCAGATTTCAACCGCTCCAGCAAGAGGCCATTCCGTCCAGGCTTGTGCTTTTCTTGCGTTTCGTGGCCGCCCCTCGCAACGAAACACCGAATCCGGGAGAGACCACGCATCTTTCCCGCGTGGGACGCAGCCGGCAGGACATGAGAGGCATGAGCCGGTGCGCCTCGCCTGCGCCGGCCCTCCCCGCCATGATGGCGGGGAGCACGATCGAGGGACTTGTAAGTCGATGAACTTCGCGAGCGACAACGTGGTGGGGGCGAGCGCTCCGGTCCTGGAGGCGATCGTGCGCCACAATGGCGGGGCGATGCCGGCCTATGGCGCCGACCCGCTGACGCTCGGGCTCACCCCGCGCTTTCGCGCGCTGTTCGACCATGCCGACCTCGCGGTGTTCCCGGTCGCCACCGGCACCGCGGCCAATGCGCTGGCGCTGTCCGTGATGGTGCCGCCCTTCGGCCTCTGCCTGTGCCACGAGGAGGCGCACGTGATGGAGGACGAGTGCGGCGCGCCGGAATTCTACACCCACGGCGCCAAGCTGCACGGCCTGCCCGGCCCCGGCAGCAAGATCGCGCCCGACACCCTCGACGGCTTCTTGAGCGGCCTGACCCGGCACGTGAAGCAGATGCCGCCCCGGGCGCTGACCCTGTCGCAGCTCACCGAGAGCGGGCAGGTCTACACGGTCGAGGAGATCACGGCGCTCTCCCGCATCGCCCATGCCCACGGGCTTACCGTCCACATGGACGGGGCGCGCTTCGCCAACGCGCTCCAGGCTCTCGGTTGCTCGCCGGCCGAGATGACCTGGCGCGCCGGGATCGACGTCCTGTCCTTCGGAGCGAGCAAGAACGGCGCGCTCGCCGCCGAGGCGATCGTGGTCTTCCGCCCCGACCTCGCCGAGACGCTGGAATTCCGCCGCAAGCGCGCCGGCCACATCCTGTCGAAGGGCCGCTTCCTCGCCGCCCAGCTCGACGCCTATCTGGCCGACGACCATTGGCTGACGAACGCCGCCCACGCCAACCGGATGGCGGCCCGCCTCGCCGCGGGCCTGTCCGAGGTCCCGGGCGTGCGCCTGGCCTGGCCGGTCCAGGGCAACGAGCTCTTCCCGATCCTGCCGGCCGGGCTCGACGCGGCCCTGCGCCGGGGCGGCGCGGTCTATTACGACTGGGCGAGCCGCAGCCTGCCCGCAGGCGAGGCCGTGCGCGAGGACGAGCGCATGATCCGCCTGATCACCGCCTTCTCGACCACCGAGGCGGAGGTGGAGGAGTTCTTGGCGCTGGCGCGACGGGCGTAACGCGGGTGGGGAACGGCGTCACACTGCCCCCTCCTCTCCCGGCGGCGTGACCCGCGGGCGCTCGTGGTAGAGCAGGTACAGCCCCGAGGCCGCCACCACCGCGCCGCCGATCACCGTCCAGTGGTCCGGCAGGTGGCCGAAGATCAGGAAGCCGAGGAGCACCGCCCAGAGCAGGTGGGCATAGGCGAAGGGCGCGAGCGTCGAGGCCGGGGCGCGGCGATGGGCGAGGATCAGGAGCCAATGCCCGAGCGCCCCGAAGAAGCCGACCGAGAGGATGCCGAGCCAGGTCGAGGTCTCCGTCGGCGTCTCCCACAGAAAGGGCAGGAACGGCGCGGTCAGCACCGAGCCGACGAGGCCAGTATAGAACATCGTGGTCTCGGGCGGATCGTAGGCGGCGAGCATCCGCGTCACCACGATGTAGACCCCGTTGACGAGGGCGGTCACCACTGCGAGCAACGCCGCCGGGTGCATCCCCGAGACGCCCGGGCGGCTCACTACCAGCACGCCGGAGAACCCGACCAGCACCGCGGCCGTCCGCCGCCAGCCGACCCGCTCGCCGAGGAGCGGACCGGCGATCAGCGCCACCACCAGGGGCGAGGCGAAGGTGATCGAGGTCACCTGCGCCAGCGGCAGATAGCGGAGCGCCACGAACGAGCACATCGTGGCGGTCACCAGGCACAGGGAGCGCAGCACCTGAAGCCCGGGCTTTCGCGTGCGCATCAGCCCGACGATGTCGCGCCGCGCGGCGAGAAACACCGCCACAATCACGAAGCTGACGAGGTAGCGCACGGCCACGATCAGCATCGGGCTCATCGTCCCGCTCAGGAACTTCGCCGAGGCATCGATGGAGGCGAAGCCCGCCACCGCGCTCACCATCAGGGCGATGCCGGTCAGGGTCTCCCGCTGGCCCGTCTCCCGCAGGCCTCCGCCGCCGCGCATGCTGCCTCCCTCCCTCGTCGCCGTCTCTTGACTTAGAATGGAACTGAGTTCAAATCCAGAACCGCGTTCCAGATTTCGGGACGCGAGACTCGAGCACGAGAGATGGCCGGCTCCCTCCTGCGGCGCGCCCTGGACCTGGTGGAACTCCTCGCGAACCATCCGCGCGGGCTGCCGCTCCAGACCATCGCCGACACGCTGGATATTCCGAAGAGCGGTGCCCACCGGCTCCTGGCCGAGCTGGCCGAGCACGCTTACGTCGTGCAGGATGCAGAGACCGGCCGCTATCTCCTCACCACCAAATTCGCGACGCTCGGCCTCAAGCACCTCTCGCGCACCGGCGTCGTCGACATCGCCCAGTCGGTGCTCAACCGGCTGGCGGATCTGAGCGGCGAGCTGGCGCGCCTCGCGGTGGTCGATTACCCGCGCCTCGTCTGGGTGGCGAAGGCGCAAGGCGCCCGCACCGGCCTGCGCTACGACGGCGACATGGGCTCCGAGGCAAGGCTCTCGACCAGCTCGACCGGCATCGCGTGGCTGGCGAGCCTCACGGACGAGGAGGCCCTGAGCCTCGTGATGCGCCAGGGCCTCGGCTCGCCCGAGGAATGCGGCCCCAATGCGCCGCGCACGGTCGCCGCCCTGATGGTGCTGGTGAACGAGGCCCGCGCCCGCGGCTATGCCTGGGTTCAGGACACCAACACGCCGGGCGCCGCCGCGATGGCGGCCAACATCGTACATCCGCAGACCGGGCGGGCGATCGGCAACCTGAGCGTCGCCGGGCCGAGCCTGCGCCTCACGGAGGCGCAGCGCGACGCCATCGCGCCGGACCTGCTCGCCGCCGCCGCCGACCTGTCCTCGGTCGGCGCCTTCTCCGAGTATCTCGGGGCGCTCGGCGGCCGAACGGCAGTCATGTCGTGACGACACCCTGAAATGGCCCGGGCCGCGGGACGGTGGTAAGTCCCGCAGGCGCGTCGAACGACTGGGCCACCAAGAGCCACCGAGGATCAACCCTCGCACGACCCGTCTCCGAAAGGAGCCTACAGGAGGAAGCGATGACCCACGCCGACAGCGAGTTCCTGCAAAGGGACCGCTCGATCCACCCCCCGGCCTTCACGCCGGACTACAAGACCAGCGTCCTGCGCTCGCCGCGGCGGGCGATGATCTCGCTGCAATCCTCCCTGTCGGAGGTGACCGGCCCGGCCTTCGGCCATTCGGAGCTCGGCCCGCTCGACAACGACCTGATCCTCAACTACGCCCGCGAGGGCGAGCCGATCGGCGAGCGGATCTTCGTCCACGGCCATGTCCGCGACGAGAACGGCCGCGGCATCCCCCACACCCTGGTCGAGTTCTGGCAGGCCAATGCGGGCGGGCGCTACCGCCACCGCAACGACCGCTACCTCGCGCCGATCGACCCGAATTTCGGCGGCTGCGGCCGGACGATCACCGACGAGAACGGCTTCTACTACTTCCGCACGATCAAGCCCGGGCCCTATCCCTGGCGCAACAACCTCAATTCCTGGCGCCCGGCGCATATCCATTTCTCGGTGTTCGGCTCCGGCTTCGCCCAGCGCCTCATCACCCAGATGTACTTCGAGGGCGACCCGCTGATCTGGCGCGACCCGATGGTGCTCGGCATCCCGGACCGCTCGGCCGCCGAGCGGCTGATCGCCCCCCTCGACCTCGGCGCCGCGGTGCCTCTCGACATGCTCGCCTACAAGTTCGACATCGTGCTGCGGGGACGCCAGCAGACGCTGTTCGAGAACAAGCTCCAGGGGAACTGAGACCATGGTCCAGCCGCTTCCCGTCCGTCTCCAGGAGACGCCGTCCCAGACCGCGGGTCCCTACGTCCATATCGGGCTGATCCCGCACCAGGCCGGCTTCGACATCTTCGAGACCAACTTCACCAACGTGCTCACCGGCCCGGACACGAAGGGCGAGCGCATCCGCATCGAGGGCCGGGTCTTCGACGGCGCCGGCGTCCCGGTGCGCGACGTGCTGGTCGAGATCTGGCAGGCCAACGCCGCCGGCCGCTACAACCACCCGGCCGACCGCCAGGAGGGCAAGCCCCTCGACGAGAGCTTCCGGGGCTGGGGCCGCACCGGCTCCGACTTCGAGACCGGCGTGTGGCACTTCGAGACGGTGAAGCCCGGCCCGGTCATCGGGCGTAAAGGGCATCGCCCGATGGCGCCGCACATCAACCTCTGGATCGCCGCCCGCGGCATCAATATCGGCCTCCAGACCCGGCTCTACTTCGCCGACGAGGCCGAGGCCAATGCCGACGACCCGGTGCTGAACCTCGTCGAGCGCGGCCAGCAGCGCGACAGCCTGCTCGCCAAGCGCCAGGAGCGGGACGGGAAGGTGGTCTACGTCTTCGACATCACCCTCCAGGGTCCGAACGAGACCGTCTTCTTCGACGTGTAAATTCCATATTCTACGAGCTTCGGCTTGATCGGTCCGAAGGAAGACAAAGCGCGTCTCCCCTCTCCCGTGTGGGAGAGGGGCCGGGGGATCGAAGATCCCGCGTGAGAGTGGCGCGCTTCCGTGTGAAGCTCTCAGCGTCGTGCGGGCAGCTCGGCGTTCTGTGCCTTACTCTGAACCGTCTCCACCCTGCGCGATCTTCGATCGCCCCTACCCTCTCCCACACGGGAGAGGGGATCCCGCGCATTGCTCGGCACCGGCAGAGATCAAGCCTAGATCCCATCACGACCGCAAGAACAAGGAGAACGCCATGAACCCCGTCGTCATCGCCGTAGCGATCACCGGCTCGGTGCCGCGCAAGAAGGACAACCCGGCGGTCCCCACCACCGTCGCCGAGCAGATCGAGTCGACCCACCAGGCCTTCGAGGCCGGCGCCACCCTCGTCCACATCCACGTCCGCAACGACGACGAGTCGCCCTCCTCCGACCCGGACAAGTTCGCCGCCGTCCAGGAGGGCGTGCGCAAGCATTGCCCCGGCATGATCGTGCAGTTCTCGACCGGCGGCCGCGGCCGCGACCCGAGCGCCCGCGGCCTCTCGCTGGTGCACCGGCCCGACATGGCCTCGCTCTCGACCGGCTCGGTCAACTTCCCGAGCATCGTCTACGAGAACCACGCCACCCTGGTGAACGACCTCGCCGGCACGATGCACAAGAACGGCATCCGGCCGGAGATCGAGATCTTCGATTTGTCCCACATCCACGGCGCCAAGCGGCTGATCGAGGAGGGGCTGATGGACGCCCATCCGCACGTGCAGTTCGTGATGGGCGTGAAGAACGCGATGCCGGCCGACGAGCACCTGCTCGACATCCTGCTCGCCGAGACCCGCCGGGTGATCCCGGGCGCGACCTGGACCGCCGCCGGCATCGGCCGCGAGCAGGCCCGCGTGATGGGCTGGGCGCTCGCCCGCGGGGCGGACGCGGTGCGCACCGGCCTTGAGGACAACATCCGGGTGACCAAGGACCGCCTGGCGGCGAGCAATGCCGAGTTGGTCTCGCTGGCCGCCGAGATGGTGACGCGCCACAACCGCCGCGTCGCGACGCCGGCGGAGGCACGCACCCTCCTCCACCTGACGCAAGCGGCCTGATTCGATGACGCTCTCGGCCCTCGACTCCGCCCTGCTCGGGCCCCTCTTCGCCACGGACGCAATGCGCGCCGTCTTCGCCGACGAGGCCCGGGTGGCGGCGATGCTGCGGGCCGAGGCGGCCCTCGCCCGGGCGCAAGCGGAAGCCGGCCTGGTGCCGGCCTCCCTCGCCCCCGCCATCGAGGGCATCGCCCCGAAGGCGCTCGATCCGGCGGCCCTCGGCCGGCGCACCGCCGTGTCGGGCGTGCCGGTGATCCCCTTCGTCAAGGCGGTGCAGGGCGCGCTTCCCCCGGAGCTGGAGCCCGCCTTCCACAAGGCCACCACCACCCAGGACATCGCCGACACCGCCCTGGTGCTCCAGGTCCGCGACGCCCTCGACCTCGTCGCGGGGGACCTGCGGGCGATCATCGAGGGACTGTCGGTCCAAGCCCGCCGGCACCGCGAGACGCCTTGCGTCGGACGCACCTACGGCCAGCACGCCGCCCCCGTCACCTTCGGCTTCAAGGCGGCGATCTGGGCGCTCGGCATCGCCGAGGTGGCGGCCCTGCTGCCGGCCCTGCGCGACCGGGTGCTGACGGCCTCGCTCGGCGGCCCGGTCGGGACGCTGGCGGGCCTCGGCGAGCAGGCGGAAGCGGTGGGCGACGGCTTCGCCGAGGCGCTCGGCCTGCACCCGGACCTCGCGCCCTGGCACACGCGCCGCGCCCGCATCGCCGAGACCGGCGCGTGGCTCGCCCTGCTGATGGGGGCGCTCGCCAAGTTCGCCACCGACGTCGCGCATCTGGCTACCACCGAGGTCGGGGAGGTGGCCGAGCCCTACGTGCCGGGCCGCGGCGGCTCCTCGGCGATGCCGCACAAGCGCAACCCCGTCTCCTCGACGGTGATCCTCTCCGCCTTCGGCGCCGCCAAGGGCGTGAGCCTCACCCTCCTCGACGGGATGGCGGCGGCGCATGAGCGCCCGGCCGGCGCCTGGCACGCCGAGTGGCACGCCCTGCCGACGCTGTTCGGCCTCGCCTCCGGCGCACTCCGCGAGGCGCGCAGCCTTGCGCAAGGGCTGGTGCCCGAGCCTCAGCAGATGCAGCGCAACCTGAACCTGACGCAAGGCCTGCTCTTCGCGGACGCTGCCGCGAGCCGGCTCGGCCCCGTCCTCGGCGCCAAGGCGGCCCACGCCCTCGTCGAGGAGGCCGCCGGCGCCGTGCGCGACGGCAAGGGCTCGCTCCAGGAGGTCTTGCAGGAGGCCTTGCGCGCCCGGCCCGAGGCGGCGGGCGCCGACCTCGATGCCGCCTTCGACCTGGGCCCCGCCATCCGGGCCGGGGCCCGCACCGCCGACCGGGCGCTGGCGGAAGTCTCGCGCCTCGCCGCCTTCCTGCACTCCGCCTGATCATCATCCGCTGACCGAGGTTCCCATGCCCCAGATCGAGGCCAACGGCACCCTGCTGAACTACGAGCTTTCCGGCCCGAGCGGCGCGCCGGTGGTGGTGTTTTCCAACTCGCTCGGCACCTCGCTGGCGATGTGGGACCCGCTGGTTCCCCATCTCCGCGGCCGCTACCGGGTGCTGCGCTACGACACGCGCGGCCACGGCGCCTCGCAGGTGCGCGACGCGCGCATCGAGGTCGAGGACCTGGCCGAGGACCTGATCGGCCTGCTCGACGCCCTGCACATCCCCCGCGCCCACGTGGTCGGGCTGTCGCTCGGGGGCATGACCGGCCAGGCGGCGGCGAGCCGCCACCCGGACCGGGTGATCAGCCTGACCCTGATGGCCACTGCCGCCTTCATGCCCAGCGAGGCGTCGTGGAACGAGCGCGCCGAGCTGGTGCGGGCCAAGGGCACGGCGGCGATCGTCGAGGCGACGATGACCCGCTGGTTCACGCCCGACTTCCCGGCTTCCTCCCCCGACGCGGTGGCGCCGGTGCGCGCGCAGTTCACCGGCACCGATGCGGCCGGCTACGCGGTCTGCTGCAACGCCATCGGCCGCATGGACCTGCGCCCGGTCCTTAACCGGATCGCCGCCCCGACCCTGGTGATCGCCGGGCGCGACGACCCGGCGACGCCGCCCGCCATGGCGCAGGAGATCTGCGACGGCATCCGCCACGCCGAGCTGGTGGTGCTGCCGAACGCCGCCCATCTGCTTTCCGTCGAGCAGCCGGCCGCCACCGCCGCCCATCTCCTCGGCTTCCTCGACCGGCACCGCGAGGCGCCCGACGCCGCCACCGGGGCGGTGGCCTTCGAGGCGGGGCTCGCCAACCGCAAGAGCGTGCTCGGCGATGCCCACGTGGAGCGCTCGCTGAAGGTCGCCGGTGACTTCGCCGGGCCGTGGCAGGACTTCATCACCCGCACCGCCTGGGGCGAGGTCTGGGGCGATCCGCGCATCCCGTGGAAGACCCGCTCCTTCGTGACGCTGGCCATGATGGTGGCGCTCGGCCGCGAGGAGGAGTTCAAGCTCCATGTCCGCCCGGCCCTGCGCAACGGCGTCACCATCCCTGAGTTGCAGGCGCTGCTGATCCAGACCGCGATCTATGCCGGCGTGCCGGCGGCGAACGGCGCCTTCCGCTGGGCCCGCGAGGTGCTGGGAGAGGATCTCGCCTGAGTCCGGGCGACGAACTCGCCTGAGTGTGGGACGAGGTCGCCTGAGCCGGTGCGCCGGGGCGGCCGGGATGGTAGAGCAGGCGCCATCCCGCCGCCCCAGTTGTTCGATCATGGACGCCGTCACGCCCCGCCCCTCCCGCACCAAGGATCCCGAGCGGACCAAGGCCGACATCCTGGCGGTCGCGACGGAAGAGTTCGCCGCCTTCGGGCTGAGCGGCGCGCGCGTCGATGCCATCGCGGAGCGCACCCGCACCTCGAAGCGGATGATCTACTACTATTTCGGCGGCAAGGAGGGCCTGTACCTCGCGGTGCTGGAGAAGGCCTACGCCGACATCCGGCAGGTCGAGGCCGACCTCGACCTCGGCAATCTCGCGCCGGCCGACGCCATCCGCCGGCTCGTCGAGTTCACCTTCGAGTACGACGCGGCCCATCCGGACTTCATCCGTCTCGTCACGATCGAGAACATCCATCGGGCCGAGCACCTGTCGGGCTCGGAGACGATCCGCGGGCTCAATCTCGGGGTGATCCAGACCATCACCGACATCATCGCCCGCGGGCAAGCCGAGGGCGTCTTCCGCGCCGACGTCGATCCCCTCGACGTGCACCTGATGATCAGCGCGCTCTGCTTCTTCCGGGTCTCGAACCGCCACACCTTCGGGGCGATCTTCTCCGTCGACCTCGACGCGCCGAGCTTACGCGCCCGCCACAAGCGGATGGTCGGCGACGCGGTGATCGGGATGCTGGCCCTGCGCTGATCCGGGCGGGAACCGGACTCGCCGCGCGGCGATTATTCTCCCAAGATTGCACGACATCTTGTCAGGGAGAGCCCGATGACCAGGGGCACCAGCCGCCTGATCCTTCTCGCCGTCCTGGCCGCCTCGCCGGTCCTGGCGCAGGTCACGGATACGCCGCAGCGCAGCCGCGAGCAGACCCCCAACATGCCGCCGCCCCACGAGACCCTGCCCGAGCGGGTCCGCCCGGCAGACCCGGACTCGACCGGTACCGTGCGGCCGAGCGCGCCCGCGCCGGACCCGAAGACGAGCGACGGGGTGCTGCGGCCGCAGAAGGGGTGATGGGTCGAACGCGTTTCGATCTACCCCAGCAGATCTGCCTCCCTCGGTGTCATCCCGGGGCCGCGCAGCGGAGCCCGGGATGACGATGGAGGGTCTCAGGTCCATCTGGAAGACTTGATCAAGATCTATCAAGCTCTCAAAACCGCGCCGTCAGGAACACCCTGACATTCCGCCCCGGCAGAACGATCTCGTCCTTCTTGAACGAGGCCGAGTTACGGATCACGTCGTTGAGCAGGTTCGTGCCCTGCACGCCCAGCGTCACCTCGCTCCAGCCGGTCACCGCCGGATCGAAGGCCTTGGTATAGCTGACCTCCGCCCGCAGGTTGTCGTAGCCGGGCGTGCGCGTCTCGTAGGGCGCGGTCTCGGTATGGGCGAAGGCGTGGAGCAGGTTCACCCGCGCGTACCAGCCCTCCGCCCGGAGGAAGACGCCGCCCCCGACCCGGTGGGGCGGGATGCGCGGCACATAGGTGCCGTCGTCGAAGGTGGCGCGCACGAAGTCGTACTGTGCCTCGATGCCCGCGAAACCGTTGCCGACGGGCAGGAGGTCGAGCTGCGAGCCGATCTCGGCGCCGGCGAAGGTGGCGTTCTGCTGCGAGTAGACGACCTGGGCCAGCTCGTCGTCGCTGCCGCAGCTCGAAAAGTCGTCGCCGCAGCGCAGGCCGGTCAGGCGCTTGTAGATGAAGCCGGTGTAGCGGGTGTAGTAGCCCGTGGCGTCGAGGCGAAAGGGACCCACGGCGCGGCGGATGCTGGCCTCGATGGTGCGGGCGCGCTCCTTCTTCAGGTTCGGGTCGCCGATCTCGAAGGTCTCGGTCGCGTCGTGCGGGCCGCGGGAATAGAGTTCGAAGGCGGACGGTGCGCGCTCGACATACTGGCCGGTGAGGCTGGCGACGAAGCCGTCGGGCAGATCCTGCAGCACGCCGAAGCTCGCGCTCTTCGGGGCGAAGCGCCGGCGGCGTCCATACGAGAGCGGGTCCTCACCCTCGACCGGGAGATAGTCGCCCGGGAACAGCGTCGCGGTGCCGGTGGAGCGCGCCCCCTCGATCCGGCCCGCCGCCTGGAGGCGCAGGCCCCGCTCCAGCCGCAGCTCCTCGAACAGGTAGACGGCATTGCTGCGCGAATCGGTCGGCGCCAGGAGGCCGCCCGCCTCGCCCGAGGTGCCGATCAGCCGCCGGTCGGCCTGGAGGCCGAGCGCGCCGGTGAGCGTGCCGAGGCTGGTGAGCACCGGCACGTGCTGGATCTCCAGGCGCCCCTCCGCCTCACGGCTCTTGAAGGTCGCCTGGATGCCGTCGATGCCGTTGTCGCCGATGCCGATCTCGTTGTGGCGGTAGGTCGAGCCGCCGAGCCAGAACCGGACCGCCTCGATCGGCCCGTCGACCGGGCGGTACTCGCCCTTGGCCTGGAGCTTGTCCTGGGTCGGATCGAGGCGGGTGCGGCTCTGGGCGGCCTCGCCGCCCGGGATCTGGTAGAGCGCGTCGTAATGGCTGAACGACAGGCCGACGAAGCCGCGGTCGAACAGGTACGACATCCCGACAGCGCCGCCCTGCGACTCGTTCGCGGAGTTGCGCTGGATGCCCAGCGGCGTGGCGTAGCTGTCGGCGGCAGTCTTGAACGCGTCGGCGTGGAAGGCGACCGATTGGCCGGCTGCGTCCACCGTCGCGGCGGCGTTGCGGCCGTTATCGACCGACGAGTAGCCGGTGGTGACCTGCCCGGCGACGCCGTTCGGCGGAGTGAGCGTCGGGATGCGGTTGTTCTCTGCCGAGACCACGCCGCCGATCGCCTGGCTGCCGTAGCGCAGGGAGGCAGGGCCGCGAATCACCTCGATGCGGTTGGCGATGAGCGGGTTGATCGGCACGGCATGGTCCTCGCCGAGATCCGAGACGTCGTGGACACCGATGCCGTTCTCCTGGATCCGCACCCGGCTCGTATCGAGGCCGCGGATGATCGGCCGGCTCGCCGCCCCCGGGGCGTAGGTGGTGGCGGAGAGGCCGGGCCGGTCGAACAGGGCGTCGCCCAGGGTACGGGGCTGCTGGCGCACGATGTCGGCCTGGGTCACCACCGTGACCGGCGAGAAGGTGGTGGTGACGACAGGCAGCACGCCGACAGGGAAGGCGCCCGACGCCCCCGCCCCGCCGGAGGGCGCCGCCGCGATCGGGCTCGGCGAGGCGACGTCGATCGTGTCGAGGGCGATGTCCTCGGCGCGCGAAGGCCCTGCGAAGGTCACGGCCGCCGCCAAGAGGACCGAACCCGCCCCGAACGATCCCACCTTGCTCATGCCTGCCCCCGCGAATGGTATAACGTTGCATTCGCGCGACGGGAGCTAGGCTGGCAAGAGGGAAGCTGGCGCACCCCGCACGAGCGCGCCAAGCGTAACGTTATTACAACACGAGGAGCCTCTCAGCGGGCGGCCAGGTCCCGCCGCAGGGTCGGCAGCCCGATCCCGGCGGCGTCGAAGCCGCCATCCACCGCGAGCGTCTGGCCGGTGACGTAGCTCGCACGCGGCCCGCACAGGTAGACGACGGCGTCCGCGATCTCGCGCTCCAGGCCGTAGCGGTTGAGCGGTACGGCGTCGTGGTAATCGGCCCGGATCGCCGGGCTGTGGACCTCCTTGGCCATGGCGGTGTCGACCGGGCCCGGCGCCACGGCGTTGACCCGGATGTTCAGGTGGGCGAGCTCGACCGCCTGCTGCTTCGTCAGGTGCTTGAGCGCGGCCTTGCTGGTGCCGTAGGCGACCCGCAGGGTCGAGGCGCGCTGGCCCGAGATCGACGTGATGTTGACGACCGCCCCGCCGCCGCCCCGCGCCATCACGGGAGCCGCCGCCTGCACGCACAGGAACGGGCCGGTGAGGTTGACGGCGAGCACCCGGGCCCATTCGGCAGGGCTGGTGTCGAGGAGCGGCTTGAACACTGCGGTGCCGGCATTGTTGACGAGCGCGTCGAGCCGGCCGAACCGGGCCTCGACCTGAGCGACCGCGTTCGCCACGGCCTCCGGATCGGCGACGTCGGCGGTCAGCGCCAGGGCGTCGTCAGGACGGTCGAGCGCCGCCGCGGCCTTCTCCTGCGCCGCGCCGTCGATGTCGAGGAGCGCGACCCGCCAGCCCTCCTCGAGGAAGAGTTGTGCCGTCGCCAGCCCGATGCCCCGCGCCGCGCCGGTGACCAACGCGACCTTGCTCTCGCCCGCCATCCCGTATCCTCCCGTTGTTAGTCCGCGTGCATCGCGGGAGGGACCCGGAAGGTCAAGCCGGATCGGCGCCCGCGGCGTTGCGGGCCATGAAACTCTGCGCGGTTCCCGTCGTCGGATCGACGAAGATCACGTCGGTCGGCGCGCGCCGGGGCGTGTCGACGGAGAGGAAGACCACCGGCTCCTCGAGCAGGTGCGGCAGGGCATGGACCACGCCGCGCTCGAAGAACAGGAGCTGGCCCGGACCGAACTCCGCCTCGTCGGAGGCATCGCCGATCCAGAACGTGCCGCGGCCGGAGAGCACGTAGAGGTACTCGTCGCAGCCCTCGTGGTAATGCGCCGGCGTCGGCCGGTAGACGCGGAAGACCCGGGCGCTCGCCGCCGGCCGGTCGGTCAGGTAGGTGTCGACCAGCATCGTCGTGGCACTCTCCGGCAGGGCGGCGGCGATCGCCCCGATGTCGAAGCGGCCCCGCTCCCGGGCCGGATTCTCGCTGTCGGGCATCGTTCGTGCTCCCCGTCTGGCCTCGTCAACCGTCCAAGCTAGCGCGCCGGGGCCTCCTGCGGGAGGGGGCCTGGCGCCGGGTCCGTGTGCATCGGTCGCGGACGATTTTCCGCCGCGCGTTAATCCCGGATCTTGACGGAGCACGGTTGCGGGCTACCCTCTTGCGCAATTCGCCGCGAAAAGGCGAAGCTGATCCTAATAGGAGGAGAATGGATGCCAGCATCCATGTCGCGCCTTGACGCCGAGACGGCAACGCCATGCCGTTGAAGACGCGCCGCTTTTATTGGATGACCAGCGCGACCGTTGCCTTGTGTCTAGGCTGCACCCCGGCCCTGGCCGGCGACATCGACGTGCTGCACGCCTCCGTCGCTCCCACCGAGAAGGTCGGGTCGGACATCCCGCTGCGGATGACGGTCCTGAACCGGGCCGCCGAGGCCGATTCCCTGCTGCGCTTCCGCTGCCCCTTCGCGAATTTCAGCGAGCGGGTGACCGTGGACAAGGGCGGCGAGGGCCCGCCCTCGAAGCGCCCGGTCCAGGCCATCGCCCTCAAGGCCGCGGGCGAGACCGAGCTGACGCCGGAGGGCATGCACGTGATGCTGCTCCAGATCCGCCAGCCCCTCGCCGCGGGCGAGCGCTTCACCTGCGCGGCGAGCTTCCGCAAGGCCGGCTCCGTCGAGGTCCCGGTGGAGGTCCGCGCCGGTCCTTGAGGCGACCGGCGCGCCGACCAGCTCTATTGTCCTAATCACGCCCGGCCGCGAGACGGCCCGCGCCGCGGCGACAACAGACCAAAAGGCCGTCCGGAGGAAACCATCATGACGACCTCACGCACGGCGCGGCGCATCCTCGCCGCGACCTCGCTCGCCGCGCTCACGGCGGCCGCCCTGCCCCTCCCCGCGGCCTTCGCCGCCGATGCCGGCGTCACGCAGGACCGCCTGCTGAACGCCGACAAGGAGGACGGCAACTGGATCCACCACCACAAGAACTTCGCCGGGCACCGCTACTCGACGCTGAACCAGATCAACAAGGGCAACGTCAAGAATCTCAAGGTCGCCTGGACGATGCATCTCGGCGGCATCGAGGGCGGCGGCATCTGGAGCCATGGCGGGCTCGAGGGCACGCCGATCGTCGAGAACGGCATGATGTACGTCACCGACGGGTGGGGCTCGGTCTACAAGATCGACACGCGCGGCGGCGAGGGCAAGCTGCTCTGGAAGATGGACCCCAAGACCGACCGGGAATGGGCCGGCGCGGTCGCCTGCTGCGGCGTCAACAACCGCGGCGTCGCGCTCTGGGGCGACCTCGTGGTCAGCCACACCCTGGACGGGCGCCTGATCGCCACCAACAAGGAGACCGGTCAGGTCGCCTGGCAGCGCCAGGTCGCCGATCCGGACAAGGGCGAGACGATCACCGGCGCGCCGCTCATCGTGAAGGGCCTGGCGATCTCGGGCGTCGGCGGCGCCGAGTACGGCATCCGCGGCTGGATCGCCGCCACCGACCTGAAGACCGAGAAGGAGGTCTGGCGCACCCACACCATCCCGGGCAAGGGCGAGCCGGGCTACGAGACCTGGAAGGGCGACAACAACGCCGCGGTGAGCGGCGGCGGCTCGACCTGGGTCACCGGCACCTATGACCCCGACACCGACACGATCGTGTGGGGCGTCGGCAATCCGGGACCGGACTGGGACAACGCCTACCGCCCGGGCGACAACCTCTACACCGACTCGACGCTGGGCCTCGACGCCCAGACCGGCAAGATCAAGTGGCACTTCCAGCACACGCCGAACGATCCCTACGATTACGACAGCGTGTCGGAGAACCTGCTGGTCGATGCCGGCGGCCGCAAGCTCGCCATCGAGGCCGACCGCAACGGCCACGCCTACGCGGTCGACCGCACCACCGGCCAGTTCGTCTGGGCGACGCCCTTCGTCAAGAAGGTGACCTGGACCAAGGGCATCAACCCCGATACCGGCAAGCCGTTCGAGTACGACCCGAACAAGGACGTGCAGCGCTACAACCCGGCGGCGACGCCGTCGGCGGAGAACAAGAACGCGGATTTCTGCCCGGGCAACATGGGCGGCAAGAACTGGCCACCGACCGCCTACAATCCGAACCTGCAATACTGGTACATCCCGGTCATCGAGAGCTGCAACCGCGTCACCCACGAGGCGATGACGCAGGCGAGCCTGAAGCCGCGGGAATTCTTCACCGGCGGCGGACCGAGCCAGCCGTTCCGGATCACCGGCAGCGTGACGGCGATCGACGTGAAGACCGGCAAGGTCGCCGGCAAGCACGAGACCCAGTTCCCGCTGCTCGGCGGCATGCTGGCGACGCCCGATCTCGTCTTCACCGGCGAGCCCTCCGGCGGCGTGATGGCCCTCGACGCCAAGACCCTCGACAAGATGTGGGAGTTCCGCACCGGCGGCGGCGTCAACGCGCCCCCGATGACCTTCACGGTCGACGGCAAGCAGTACGTCGCGATCCTGGTCGGTCTCGGCGGCGCCTGGGACAAGTGGTTCATCGACTCGACCCCGGAGCTGAAGAACATCCAGACCGGCTCGATGCTCTACGTCTTCGCGCTCTGAGCTGAGATCCATCAAGGGCGGGGCGCCGGGGGCGCCCCGCCACGCACGAGGTTCATGCGGATGCGGACAATGATGGTGCCGGTGGTGATCGCCGGCCTCGCGCTCATGTCGGGCGCGGCTTGGGTGCAGGGCGCGGCTTGGGCGCAGGGCGCCCGGACCAGCGGGGGCGACGGCGATCTCGCGGTGTTCAAGAAGGCGTGCTCGGGGTGCCACAAGTGGCATGGCGGCGGCGGGGGCGGCTATGGCGGCGACGCGCTGTCCCTGCGCAAGACGCAGCTCGAGAAGGATCAGGTCGCCGAGGTGGTGCGCTGTGGCCGACCCGGCACCGGCATGCCCTACCACCTGCGCGGCGCCTACGATTCGGTGAAGTGCTACGATTCGCTCAAGGCCGATATGGGCACCAGCATGCCGCCGGAGACGGCGGTTTTCTTACGCCCGGCGGAGATCGACGCGGTGGCCACCTACGTCGTCACCCAGCTCAAGGGCAAGGGTGACCCGACGATCGAGGAATGCACCGCCTTCTTCGGCGCGACCTCCCGGGCCTGCGACATCTACCGCAAGAAGGAGGGCTCCAATGCCGCGACGGCCTCGCACTGAGCTCGCCGCGCTCGTCGCGCTCCTCTGCGCCGGCCCGGCCCTCGCGGCCGGCCCGGAGATCGCCGACCTGCGCGACCTCAGGGTCGGGATGCCGGTCTCGGAGATCTCCCCCAAAGGCTACGGCGACCTCGCCTGCCGGGAGGGCCCGGCGCGCACGCTCGCGGGCTGGAGCGACTGGCGCGCCTGCCCGGCCGACGCGACGGGAAAGCGCGCCATCGGCTTCGCTTACGCCGACGGCACCACCCGCAACGGCACCCGGGTCGCCGGGCATCCGGCGCGGCTGACGCTGCTCGTCGGCGAGGAGGCCCGGGTCGACGGGCTGGTGATCGAGACCGACGATGCGGTGCCGCTCTACCTGCGCAAGAAGGGCCACCTCCTCGGGATCCAGGCCCGCGGCCACTGGGGCGATGACGGCTGGACCTGCACCGAGGGCAAGCCCACCGGCGACGAGGCGCCGCTCGGCGAGACCTTCGTCAAGGAGGAGTGCCGCAAGAGCTTGAGCGGAAAGAGCGTGACGGTGACCCGCGACCTCTACGGCCACCAGGGCGCCGACCCGCGGGCCTTCATCAGCCGGACCCGGATCGTGGTGGCGGCGACGCGTTAGGGCGCTGCCACGCGGGGCCGGCCGGCCCGAAGCCCTGGAGCCCTGCCTGATCGCGACGGGGTCGGGCGCGGCCCCGAACAGCGTCCGGTTGCAACGCCGCTCGATGCGACGGCGTTGTCTGGACCGCACAGGCACGGCCGCTCCCATGGGTGAGCGAGGCCAACCCCGCTCACCGATCCACGAGACGCCGCATGCCCTTCCCCGCCCCGCTCGACCACGCCGAGGCCGTGGTCTTCGACGCCTACGGCACCCTGCTCGACGTCCATTCCGCCGTGCAGCGCCACGCCGCCGCGATCGGGCCGGAGGCGCAAAGGCTGTCCGAGACCTGGCGGCAGAAGCAGCTCGAATATTCCTGGGTCTTGTCGCTGTGCGGGCGCTACGCCCGGTTCTGGACGCTGACCGAGCGGGCGCTCGACTACGCCCTCGCCCAGCATCCATCGGTGGATCGCGCGATACGGGCGGACCTGCTCGACGCCTACCGGTCGCTCGACGCCTATCCGGAAGTGCCCGGCACCCTGGAGCGCCTGCGCCGGGACGGCCTCAGGACCGCGATCCTGTCGAACGGCGACACGGCCATGCTCGACGCGGCGGTGAGCGCCGCGGGCCTCGGGGACCGGCTCGACGCGGTCCTGTCGGTCGATCCGGCCGGCACCTTCAAGACGGCGCCCGCCGCCTACGACCTCGCGGGAAGGGCCCTGGGCGTCGCGCCGGAGCGGATCGCCTTCTTGTCCTCGAACCGCTGGGACATCGCCGGGGCGGCGGCCTACGGCTTCGCCCCGGTCTGGGTCAATCGCACGGGCCAGCCCGACGAGTACCCGGACCTCGCGCCGGTCCGGGTGATCGCCTCCCTCGACGGGCTTTTGGCCCGCTAGCGCCCAGCCTCACTATTCGCCGGCCGCGGGCCGCGCCGCACCGGGAAGCGCGTCGGTCGCGGTTGCGCCGCGGCGGTAGATCAGCAGGGTGGCGATGAGGCCGCAGGCGCCCGCGAAGGCCATCCACAGGCCCGGCGCCGCCTTGTTGTGGAGTTCCTTGATCAGCCAGGTCGAGACGACCGGGGTGAAGCCGCCGAACAGCGCGGTGGCGAGCGAGTAGGCCAGCGAGAAGCCGGTGGTGCGGACATGCTTCGGGACGATCTCGGTCAGCGCCACCACCATCGCGCCGTTGTAGCTCCCGTACAGGAAGGACAGCCACAGCAACGTGAGCAGCATGTTGGTGAACGAGATGTTGGAGGTGAGCCACGCCAGCGCCGGATAGGCGGTGAGCATCGCCAGCGCCGAGAAGGCGATCAGGATCGGCTTGCGGCCGATCCTGTCGGACAGGGCGCCCATCACCGGCAACCAGATCAGGTTCGACAGGGCGGTGCAGAAGGTGACGATCAGGCTGTCGGTCTCGGACAGCTTCAGCACGCTCTTGCCGAAGGTCGGGGTGTAGACCGTGATGGTGTAGAACGACACCGTGGTCATCACCACGAGCAGCATGCCGAGTGCCACCGTCTTCCAGTTCTGGCCCAGCGAGGTGAAGACCTCGCCGAGCGTAGGACGGTGCTTCTGGTGCAGGAACTCCTGCGTCTCCTCCAGCGAGCGCCGGATGTAGAACAGGAACGGCACGATCATGCAGCCGATGAAGAACGGGATGCGCCAGCCCCACTCGGACATCTGGTCCGGCACCAGGGCGTGGCTCAGGGCGAAGCCGATCAGGGCCGCCACCATCACGGCGACCTGCTGGCTGCCCGATTGCCAGGAAACGTAGAAGCCCTTGTGGCCCGGCGTCGCCATCTCGGCGAGGTAGACCGAGACGCCACCGAGCTCGACGCCGGCGGAGAAGCCCTGGAGCAGCCGGCCGACCAGCACCAGGAACGGCGCCGCGAGGCCGATCGACTGGTAGGACGGCACGAAGGCGATCAGCACCGTGCCGGCGGCCATGATGCCGAGCGTCACGATCAGGCCCCGTCGCCGGCCGATCCGGTCGACATAGGCGCCGAGGAAGATCGCCCCGAGCGGCCGCATCAGGAAGCCGGCACCGAAGGTCATGAAGGTGAGCATGAGCGAGGCAAACTCGTTCCCGGCCGGGAAGAACGCCTTCGCGATGTGGCTCGCGTAGATGCCGAACAGGAAGAAGTCGAACATCTCCAGGAAGTTGCCGCTCGTGACGCGCAACACCGTGGCGACCTTCGATCCCTGCGGACCGTCCACCGGACCTGCCATGCTTTCCTCCCGGATGCGGGCTTCCTCGTCTGCCTCCTCTCTACCGCCATCGCCGGCACGTTTGACAGGAAAATCTAATCCCGCGAAATCCGCGCCCAGTGAGCGTTCGTTCCGGAAAGTCGGTGGAGCAGGCCTGTCGGACGGGCGACCATCGCCAGTGGCTGCGGACGAACGCGCCCGGGAGGAAGCCATGACCACGACGACACTGCGCCGGAGAACCGCCCTCGCCCGCTTGACCGCCGGCCTGCTGGCCGGGCTCGTCCTCGCCGCCCCGGCCCGGGCGGCGGAGATCCGGGTGATGATCTCCGGCGGCTTCACCGCCGCCTACCAGGCCCTGGTGCCGGGGTTCGAGGCGAAGACGGGCAATACGGTGGAGACCGCCTATGGCCCCTCGATGGGCACGGCGCCGGAGGCGATCCCCGTGCGCCTGGCGCGGGGAGAACCGGCCGACGTGCTGATCATGGTCGGCTACGCCCTCGACGGACTCGACAAGGACGGGAGGATCCTGCCCGGCAGCAAGGTCGCGCTCGCCGATTCCCGCATCGGCCTCGCGGTCAAGGCCGGGGCGCCGGTGCCGGACATCCACGACCTGGAGCACTTCAAGCAGGCGCTGCTCGCCGCCCCCTCGATCGCCTATTCGGACAGCGCCAGCGGCGTCTACATCGAGACGGAGATGTTCCGGAAGCTCGGCCTGCACGACCAGCTGGCGGGCAAGAGCCGGATGATCGTCGCCGAGCGCGTCGGCACCGTCGTCGCCCGGGGCGATGCCGCGTTCGGCTTCCAGCAGTTGAGCGAGCTGAAGCCGGTCAAGGGCATCACCATCGTCGGGCCGGTCCCGGCGGAGGTGCAGCAGGTGACGGTGTTCTCGGCCGGAATCCCGAAGGGCGCCGCCCATCCGGAGGAGGCGAAGGCGCTGATCGCCTGGCTCTCCGCCCCGGAGAACGCCGCGGCCGTCGCCGCGACGGGCCTCGACCCGATCAAGGGGCGCTGACCCGGCGCGCTAACCCCCGATTCACGACAAGGAGAATGCGAGGGATCGGATTCACCACCTCTTCACGCCGCCAGGTGCCTGATGGGCCTCACACAACAGGTCTCGCGCCGCCCCGGACGGGGCGGCCAAGCGGGCGGGGACGGCATCATGCGGCAGGGTCGGACACCCGGAGCGGCGGCGCGGCTTTCTGCGCCGCTGCTCCGGCAGGAGACGGGCGGACATCAGCGCTACCTCGCGGCTCCGGGCTACCATCCGGGCGCCCTGGTGATCGCGACCGTGGGCCCGGCGCTCGGCGCGGCGATCCTGGCGGTGATCGCCCTGGGGCTGCGGGGAGCGGTGTGAGGCAGGCGCCGGTCACAGAGGATCGCTGCCGAAGAGGTCCGGTCGCCGGTCGACCGGACGGGCCGGCCGACCTCTCCGGCTGCCCAGCGAGGCGATGACGCGCCGGACGATCGGCAGCTGGACATCGAGCAGAAGCAGATTGACCGTCATCGCGGCAGCGGTCACGAAGAGCGGCACCTCGATCACGAGAGCAACCGGCAGACGAGGGGCTGCTTGCCCGAATCCGGCGCTCGTCACGACGATATGCGTCGCGCGGGCGAGGATGGAGGACACCGCAGTGACTTTCGTGATCGCTTCCCTGACTGGAAACGCCCTCCCCCTCCTCATGGATTCTCCCCTTTTCTGGCCCTGAATGAGATGAAGATGGAGAAGAAATAATCTAGAAAATCTCCATCAGCGTGCGTTCATATCTGATCGGATACGCGCCGTGATTGAGATATGTCTCTTGGCCGAAGCCACTGCGTATGCCTGCGTAGGCGAATCTGCTCGCCCGGATTGCGATAGCACAGCATTGATCGGCGGGCTTGCATGCGCGCTGAACCTTGGGTGGCGCTCGCTCCTCGGCGGCGCGTGCAGGCGAAGCGGAACTGGTCCGATCCCGGCCGGGCGTAGGACCACCCGCGCCAATCGGCCGGATTGCCGAACCCCGCCCCGCCCCGCCATTGAAGACCCATGCGGCGCCACGTTCCCATCGTCCTCGCGACTCTCCTCGCCCTCGTGGCGACGGGCCTGCTCGCCTATCAGTGGCTCGGGCAGCCGACGACCCTGCGCGTCGCGGTCGGCCCGTCGGGCAGCGAGGATGCGCGCCTCGTCGCGGCGGTGGCGCAGTCGCTGGCCCGCACCCACGAGGACGTGCGCCTGCGGCCCGTCGCGACGGGGGGAGTCGCCGAGAGCGCGGGCCTGGCCGAGAGGGGCAAGGCCGACCTCGCGGTAGTGCGCTCCGACGTCGGCATCCCGGCGAACACCCAGACGGTGGCGATCCTCCATCGCAACGCAGTGCTGCTGCTGGCGACCGATCCGTCGCTCGCCGCCGTGCCGGACCTGCGGGGGCGCCGGGTCGGGATCGTGCGCAACCCCTCCGGCAACACCCGGCTGCTCGCCACCATCCTGGAGCATTACGACATTCCGGCCGACGCCGTCACGATCGTACCGATCGGCGACGGGCACGAGGCCGGCGAGGCGTTGCGCGAGCACCGGGTCGACGCCGTGATGGTGGTGAGCCCGCTCACCGGGCGCACCGCCGGCGAGGTGGTGGCGAGCATCGCCAAGAGAAACGGAGAATCGGGAGACGGGACCTCCACCGGCAGCACCCCGAACTTCATCCCGATCGGCGAGGCGGCGGTGCTGGCCCGGCGCTGGCCGGCCCTGGAGAGCGTCGAGATCGCCCGCGGCACCTTCGGCGGCACGCCGCCGCGCCCGGCCGAGACCGTCGCGACGATCGGGGTCAGCCACCGGCTGGTGGCCCAGGCCCACCTGTCCGATTCGGTGGTGTCGGAGCTGACCCGGCTGCTCTTCGTCAACCGTCCGGGCCTCGCCGTCGAGGTGCCGCTCGCCAACCAGATCGAGGCGCCCGACACCTCGAAGAGCGCGTCGCTCCCGGTCCATCCCGGGGCTCAGGCCTATTACGAGGGCGAGGTCGAGAGCTTCTTCGAGCGCTACGGCGACTGGTTCTACCTGATGGTGATGTGCGTCTCGATCCTAGGCTCCGCCGCCGCCACGCTGGTGTCGCGGGCGGCCAACCGCTCGCGGGCCAGGGACATGGCGCTGCTGCGCCAGCTACTCGCCATCGTGCGGGCGAGCCGCGACGTCGAGGAGGTGCTGGAGCTCGCCGACCTCGAGCGCCAGGCCGACGAGATCCTGGCCGCGGCTTTGGCCCGGGCCGGCACCGGCGCCATCGACAATGCCGGGGTGGCGGCCTTCACCCTCGGTCTCGACCAGGCGAGGCGGGCCATCGCGGAGCGCCGGGCCGTGCTGCTGGAGCGGCAGTCCCAGCATCATGAGCGCGGGCGGGACTCGCTCACGACCGCGGCGGAGTGACCCATTCGGAGACGGGTGCCCTCTTGCGAAGAGGCGCCACACCTTATATTGCGACGCAACAGTTTTTCCCCGGCTCGATGCGTCCGGCTGCCATCCTGGCGGCCCGCGGCGTGCCGGGCTTTGTTTGCTTCGGATATCCCATGAAGCTGCGCAATATCGCCATCATCGCCCACGTCGACCACGGCAAGACGACCCTGGTCGACAAGCTGCTCCAGCAATCCGGCTCGTTCCGCGAGAACCAGCGGGTCGAGGAGCGTGCGATGGACTCGAACGACCTCGAGAAGGAGCGCGGCATCACCATCCTGGCCAAGGCCACCTCGGTGGTCTGGAAGGACACCCGCATCAACATCGTCGACACCCCCGGCCACGCCGATTTCGGCGGCGAGGTCGAGCGCATCCTCTCGATGGTCGACGGCGTGATCGTGCTGGTCGACGCGGCCGAGGGCCCGATGCCGCAGACCAAGTTCGTGGTCTCGAAGGCGCTCAAGATCGGCCTGCGCCCGATCGTGGCGGTCAACAAGGTCGACCGGCCGGACGCCCGCATCACCGAGGTGGTGAACGAGGTGTTCGACCTGTTCGCGGCGCTCGACGCCACCGACGAGCAGCTCGACTTCCCGATCCTGTACGGGTCGGGCCGCAACGGCTGGATGGCGACCTCGCCGGAAGGCTCGCAGGAGGACGGCCTCGCCCCGCTCTTCGACCTGGTGCTCGAGCACGTTCCGCCGGCCAAGACCGAGGACGGCCCGTTCCGGATGCTCGGGACCCTGCTCGAGGCCAACCCGTTCCTCGGCCGCATCATCACCGGCCGCATCGCCTCGGGCACGGTGAAGCCGAACCAGCAGATCAAGGTCCTCGACCGCGAGGGCAAGGTCGTGGAGACCGGCCGCGTGTCGAAGATCCTGGCCTTCCGCGGCCTGGAGCGCCAGCCGATCGAGGTCGGCGAGGCGGGCGACATCGTGTCGATCGCAGGCCTCGTGAAGGGCACCGTGGCCGACACCTTCTGCGATCCCGCCGTCGAGACCCCGATCCAGGCCCAGCCGATCGATCCGCCGACCGTGACGATGTCGTTCATCGTGAACGATTCTCCGCTCGCCGGCACCGAGGGCGACAAGGTCACGAGCCGCATGATCCGCGACCGCCTGTTCAAGGAGGCCGAGGGCAACGTCACGCTCAAGATCGAGGAAGCCGCCGACAAGGACTCGTTCTACGTCTCGGGCCGCGGTGAATTGCAGCTCGCGATCCTGATCGAGACCATGCGCCGCGAGGGCTTCGAGATCGCGGTCTCCCGCCCCCGCGTCGTGTTCGAGAAGGACGAGGCCGGCGAGACGCTGGAGCCGGTCGAGGAGGTCGTGATCGACGTCGACGAGGAGTATTCCGGCGTCGTCGTGCAGAAGATGTCGGAGCGCAAGGCCGACATGATCGAGATGCGCCCGTCGGGCGGCAACCGCCTGCGCCTCGTCTTCCACGCTCCGACCCGCGGCCTGATCGGCTACCAGGGCGAGCTGATGACCGACACGCGCGGCACCGCGATCATGAACCGGCTGTTCAAGGCCTACGAGCCCTACAAGGGCGAGATCGCCGGCCGTCGCAACGGCGTGCTGATGTCCAACGACCAGGGCGAGGCGGTGGCCTACGCGCTGTGGAACCTCGAGGATCGCGGCCCGATGATGATCGAGCCGGGCTGGAAGGTCTACCAGGGCATGATCATCGGCGAGCACAACCGCGAGAACGACCTCGAGGTGAACGTGCTCAAGGGCAAGAAGCTCACCAACATCCGCACCACCTCGAAGGACGAGGCGGTGCGCCTGACCCCGCCGATCCGCATGACGCTCGAGCGCTCGCTCGCCTGGATCCAGGACGACGAGCTGGTCGAGGTGACCCCGAAGTCGATCCGCCTGCGCAAGGCCGTGCTCGACCCGAACGACCGCAAGCGGGCGGAGCGGGCCAAGGAAGCGCTGAGCGCCTGATCGCTCGCAGGCACGCCTGAGATCTTGTCCCTCGCCCCTCCCCGGGGCGGGGGATTTTTCATGGCGGACGGTGGACGGCCGACGGACCTGTGTGGATTCCCGCACCGCCCTCCCGTATCCCGTGATCTCTGCCCTTTGTCCTGCGCCGGACGCATCCCCGGACAACGCCGGCAGGAGGCCGTGTGGAACACGAGATCTACCGCTGGCTCGGGATTCTGACGTCGATCCGGGCCGACGTGCTGGCGCCGATCGGCCTCGCCATCGCGGTCATCGTCACGGTGCACGCGCTGATGAACAAGCGCGAGGTAAGCGCGGCGATCGGCTGGATCGGCCTGGCCTGGCTCTCGCCGCTCATGGGCAGCCTGCTCTACGTGATGTTCGGCATCAACCGGGTGACCCGGCGCGCCCGCCGCCTGCCGGTGCTGCCCGGTCCCCGGCCCGGCGCCCCGCCGCCGCCGGTGGCCGAGGTGCCCGACGCGTTCCAGCCCCTGAAGCAGGCGGTGCAGAGGATCAGCGGCCTGCCGCTGGTGGCCGGCAACCGCATCCGGCGCTACCGCCACGGCGATGAGGCGTACCCGGCGATGCTGGCGGCGATCGGCGAGGCGCGGACGAGCGTCGCGCTGTCGAGCTACATCATGCGCGACGACGACAGCGGCCGGACCTTCGCCGAGGCGCTCGCCGCCGCCAAGGCGCGGGGCGTCGCAGTCTGCGTGCTGATCGACGGCATCGGCAGCGGCTACTTCTTCCCGGCGATGTACCGGCGCCTGCGGAGCTTAAGGATCCCGGCCGGCCTGTTCATGCACTCGGCGCTGCCCTGGCGGATGCCGTTCCTGAACCTGCGCACCCATAAGAAGTTTCTTCTGATCGACGGCCGGGTCGGTTTCGTCGGCGGGGTCAACATCGCCGACGAGAACGTCATGGCGAAGGACCCGCCGGAGCCGGTGCGCGACAGCCATTTCCGCATCGACGGCCCGGTGGTCGGCCAGCTCGCCCAGGCCTTCTGGCGCGACTGGGCCTTCGTCAAGGGCGAGGACCTGGAGGGACCGGCCTGGTTTCCGGAGATTCCGCCGGCCGGGTCCTCCCTCGCCCGGGTGGTCACCTCGGGGCCCGACGCCGACATCGAGAAGATCGAGTTCGTGGTGCTGGAGGCGGTGGCCACCGCCCGGCGCTCGGTCCGCCTCGCCACGCCCTATTTCCTGCCGAGCGAGACGCTGCTGACGGCGCTCGGCCTCGCGGCGATGCGGGGCGTCACCGTCGACGTCATCATCCCGCAGGCGAGCAACCACCGGGTGGTCGACTGGGCGACGCGGGCCCATGTCGGGCCACTCCTGGAAGCGGGCGTGCGGATCTGGCTCGACCGGCCGCCCTTCGACCATTCCAAGCTGATGGTGGTCGACGATGCCTGGTGCTTCGTCGGCAGCGCCAACTGGGACAGCCGCAGCTTCCGGCTCAACTTCGAGCTCAATGTCGAGATCTATGATTCCGACTTCGCGGCCGACCTCGACGGGCTGATGCGGGCCAAGATGGAGCAGCGCCTGACGAGCGCGGACCTCAACTCTCGCGGGATGGCCGTCCGCCTGCGCGACGCCGGCGTGCGATTGCTGCTGCCATATCTTTGAGCGGCGCGCGCTTGCGGAAATCCTCGGCCCGGTCGCGAAACGCCTCGATGCGGTCTCGCAGGGGCTCGCGCCTCCCTTGCGGGTTGCCGGGTTCGAGATGGACCACGATCGGCCGGTGGTCGGAGGCGCCGCGGGGCAGCACCGCCTGGCCCCGGCAGGTCAGCCCGCGCACGAGGCAGCGGTCGAGGCGCAGGGGAAGGAGGTCGACCATGGCGTGGGTCGGATGGCGCGGCCCGACATCGTGGAAGCCCGGCAGCAGGGCCGGCCCCACGATGTTGTAGTCGCCGAGCACCGCGGCGCGCACCGGCAGGTGCTGGGCGATGCGGCGCAGCTGGCGACGGTTGAGCACCTGGCCGTGCGAGAGATGGACATTGGCGACCCCGAAGGTGCCGAGATCGAGGATCTGGCAGACCCGGTCGATCAGCGCGCCCGACGGCAGGGTCACCACCTCGGGCGGGCGCGGCCAGGGCGTCGGGCTCCACATGGCGAGGCCGTGGATGCGGCGCGGCAGCGGCGCCCAGGCATAGTGCCCGCCGACCCGGACCTGCAGCTCCGTGATGTCGACGGTCGCCTCCTGCATCAGCAGCAGGTCCGGCTTCTCGTGCGCGATCAGCGCCTCGAGGGCGTCGACGGTCGCGCCGGTCCGCCGCAGCAGGTTCCAGCTGATGATCTTGCGCGGACCAGGCCGGTGTGGGGCGTGGCCGGGCGTGGCCGGAGTCTCGGCAGGCAGGAAGCGTTGGGGGGGCAACATGACACCGCTTGCGAAGCGCTCGGAATGAGCCGGCACGATGGCGCGAGGTGAATCGGGCTGGCTCGGCGCAATGCGGCATACGCCGATTTGCCGATCGAGGGAAATGTGCGTCAGGCGCCTGGGGCGCGCAGGCCCGGCAAAGCTCTTACGAGCGCACGAAACTGGTCGCCGCGATCCTCGAAGCTGCGGAACTGGTCGTAGGAGGCGCAGGCCGGCGAGAGCAGCACCACCTCTTCGCCCGTTCCGTCCCGCTCCGCGGCGGCAGCGGCCTCGGCGACGGCCGCATCGAGCGTGCCGCAACGGCTGAACGGCACCTGTCCGTCGAGGGTGGCGGCGAAGTCCTCGGTCGCCGCGCCGATCAGGTAGGCGTGGGCGACGCGGGGGAAGTACGGCGCGAGGCTCGCGATGCCGCCCTCCTTCGGCTTGCCGCCGAGGATCCAGTGGATGCGCTGGAAGGCCGAGAGCGCCTTCTCGGTCGAGTCGGCGTTGGTGGCCTTCGAATCGTTGATGAACAGGACGGCGCCCCGGCAGCCGACCTCCTCCATCCGGTGCGGGAGCCCCGGGAAGGTCGCGAGCGCTGCCGCGAAGGCGTCCACCGTGACGCCCAGTTCACGGGCGACCGCGTAGGCGATGGCGGCGTTCTGCCAGTTATGGGCGCCGCGCAAGGAGCCGATGCCCGAGAGATCGGCCACCGGCTCCGCCGGCTCCCTGAGCCCGTCGACGACGATCCCGTTGCGGGCGAGGATCCCGGGCCCCTCCCCCGCCTCGCCGACATGCACCCGGGTCAGCTTGCCCGCCCGGCGCTCCGCGATCGCCCGGCAGAAAGCGTCGTCGACCCCGATGATCGCGTGGGCGGCGCCGGTCACCAGCCGCTCCTTGATGGCGGCGTAATGCGTCATGTCGCCGTGACGGTCGAGATGGTCCGGCGTGAGGTTGAGCAGCACCCCGATCGTCGGTGCCAGCGACGGCGTCAGGTCGATCTGGAACGAGGACAGCTCGATCACGTGGACCCGGTCGCTCGATGGCGGCGCCAGCGACAGGATCGCCGTGCCGATATTGCCGCCCATCTGCACGTCGCGGCCGGCCTGCGCCAACACGTGGGCAATCAGCGCCGTGGTGGTCGACTTGCCGTTTGTGCCGGTGATGGCGACGAAGGGCGCCTCGGGGCAGAGAGCCGCGCGCTCGCGGCAGAAGAGCTCGATGTCGCCGATCACCGGGATGCCGGCGCCCTTGGCGAGGTCCACCGTCCAGTGCGGCGCCGGATGGGTCAGGGGCACGCCGGGGGCGAGGATCAGCGCGGCGAAATCCGTCCACGCGGCCTGCCTCAGGTCGCCGGTCTCGATGCCCTGCCGGGCCGCCGCCTCCATCCGCGCCGGGTTGTCGTCGCAGGCGATCACCCGGGCACCGCCGGCCTTGAGGCTGAGTGCCGTGGCGAGGCCCGAGCCGCCGAGCCCGAACAATGCGACGGATCGGCCGGCGAAGGTGGTGGAGGGTGTCATGCGTCGATCGGGCCTTCGCACCGGGGGCGGCGCCGGGCCGGCGCCCGGCGCGTCTCTCAGGCGGTTAGTGAGACGCGGAGCGAGGCTTCGTCAAGCTGTGCCGCGCGGCGGAGGGTGGGACCGACCGGCCACCTCCCCTTTCCCGGATCTCCCTCCGCCGACGCTCCAGTCGTCCGGGACAGGGTGTTGAGGTCGCGAATCGCCCTACCGCAGCTTCAGCGTCGCCAGACCCAGCAGCGCCAGCACCACCGCGATGATCCAGAACCTGATCACCACCTGCGGCTCCTTCCAGCCCTTCTGCTCGAAATGGTGGTGGATCGGCGCCATGCGGAAGACGCGCTTGCCAGTGAGCTTGAACGAGGCGACCTGGATGATGACGGACAGGATCTCCAGCACGAACAGGCCGCCGACGATGCCGAGCACGATCTCGTGCTTGGTCGCCACCGCAACGGTGCCGAGAAGCCCGCCGAGCGCCAGCGAGCCGGTATCGCCCATGAAGATCTGGGCCGGCGGCGCGTTGAACCACAGGAAGCCGAGGCCCGCCCCGATCAGCGCGCCGCAGACGACGGCCAGCTCGCCGGTGCCCGGGACGTAGTTCACTTGGAGGTACGAGGCGTAGATCACGTTGCCGACGAGATAGGCGATGATCCCGAAGGTGGCCGCCGCGATCATCACCGGCACGATGGCCAGCCCGTCGAGGCCGTCGGTGATGTTGACGGCGTTGCCTGCGCCCACGATCACGAAGCCCGCGAAGGCGACGTAGAACAGGCCGAGATTGATGATCGCGTCCTTGAAGACCGGGAAGGCGAGCCGGTAGGCGAGGCCCGGAGCGGAATATTCCGCCACCGCGACGCAGGCGGCGATCGCGATCAGGGCTTCGAGGCCGAGGCGGAACTTGCCGGAGAAGCCCTTGTGGCTCTGCTTCGTGACCTTGAGGTAATCGTCGTAGAAGCCGATGGCGCCGAAGCCCAGCGTCACCATCATGACGATCCAGACGTAGTGGTTGCGTGGGTTGGCCCAGAGCAGGACCGCCACCATCACGCCGGCCAGGATCATCAGCCCGCCCATGGTGGGAGTGCCGCGCTTGGTCAGCAGGTGCGATTGCGGGCCGTCCTCGCGGATCGGCTGGCCCTTGCCCTGGCGCAGGCGCAGGAGCGAGATGATCCAGGGCCCGAACCAGAACACGAAGAAGCCCGCCGTGAACAGCGCGCCGCCGGTCCGGAAGGTGATGTAGCGGAAGACGTTGAGCGGCGAGAACACGCCGCTCAGGTCGGAGAGGAGGTAGAGCATCCCGAAGGCATCCGATCGTAGGCGAGCGGCAACGTCGGGCTTATGCCCGCAACGCTGCGACAGATTCCTGAAGGTTGGCTCAGCCGGACCGGCCGACGGCGAGGTCCTGGTCCGCAGCCCCGCCGTAGCGGGCCTTGAGCGCCTCGACGATCCGGCCCATGCGGGTGCTGTTCGAGCCCTTGACCATCACGGCGTCGCCGGGCCGCAGGGCCGCGACCACCGGATCGACGAGCTCGGCCGAGCTGGCGCGGGCGCCGGCGCGGCGGGCGGTCGGCAGCGCCTCGAACAGCTCCTGCATCAGCGGGCCGGCGGTGAAGACGAGGTCGATGCCGTGCTCCTCGACCGCCTGGGCCAGCTCGCGGTGCAGGCGGGGCGCCTCGGTCCCGAGTTCCATCATGTCGCCGAGGACCGCGATGCGGCGGCCGGCGGACTCGACCCCGGCGAGCGTGCTGAGCGCCGCCCGCACCGAGGCCGGGTTGGCGTTGTAGCTCTCGTCGACGAGAAGCGCCTCGCCGTCGCCGACCTGCAGGAGGTGGCGGGCGCCGCGCCCGGCCGGCGGGCGCAGCTGCGCCAGCGACAGGGCCGCGAGCGCCAAGTCGGCGCCGAGCGCCTGCACGGCGGCGATGACGGCGAGCGAGTTCAGCGCCGTGTGCCGGCCCGGCGTGCCGAGCTGGTAGGTGACGGTCACTCCCATCGCCCGCACGTCGACGATCGACAGGTCGGGCCGCATCACGATGCGCTCGGCGCGGACATCGGCCTCGCGGTGCTCGCCGAAGCTCACCACCCGGCCGGCGCGGGAGGCGAGCGCATGGGCCTTCAGGCGCTCGAAATTCGGGTTGTCGCGGTTGATGATCGCGACGCCGCCGGGCTCCAGGCCGGAGAAGATCTCGCCCTTGGCGTCGGCGATGCCCGACAGCGAGCGGAAATGCTCGATATGGACCGGCTCGACCGTGGTGACGATCGCGATCTCGGGCCGCACCAGGCGGGTCAGGGGAGCGATCTCGCCGGCATGGTTCATGCCGATCTCGAATACCCCGAACTCGCTCGAGGCCGGCATCCGGCTTAACGTAAGGGGCACGCCCCAATGGTTGTTGTAGGAGGCGACCGAGGCATGGGTGGCGCCTTGCGCCGCGAGCACGTGGCGCAGGGCCTCCTTGGTGCCGGTCTTGCCGACCGAGCCGGTGACGGCGAGGACCCGCGCCGCGGTCCGCGCCCGCGACGCCACGGCGAGGCCGCGCATGGCGGCGAGCACGGCATCCCCGTCGCTTGCCTCGTCACGGGAGGGGACGGCGATCAGCGGCCCGGCCTCGGCGAGGTCGGCGGCCCGCTCCTCGGCCACCACCGCGGCGCCGGCGCCGCGGGCGAGCGCGTCGCGCACGAAGTCGTGGCCGTCGCGGGCCTCGCCGCGGATGGCGAAGAACAGGTCCCCGACCTTCAGGGTGCGGGTGTCGATCGAGATTCCGGACAGGTTTTGCGGCGCGTCAGCATCCGCGACGACGCGGCCGCCCATGGCGGCGGCGGCGTCGATCAGGGTCCAGAGTGGCTCGGTCATGCGCGGGACTCCTCGATCGCGCTCAGGACCGCGTCGCGGTCGGAGAAGGGCAACGTCCGGTCGCCGATGATCTGGCCGGTTTCATGACCTTTGCCGGCTACAACCAGCACGTCGCCGGCGCGAAGGTCGCGCACCGCCGCCCGAATCGCTTGCGCCCGGTCGCCGATCTCCTCGGCGCCCGGCGCCGCCGCCAGGATCGCGGCGCGGATCGTGGCGGGGTCCTCGCTGCGGGGATTGTCGTCGGTGACGATGACGCGGTCGGCCTTCTCGGCCGCGATGCGGCCCATCAGCGGCCGCTTGGCCCGGTCGCGGTCGCCGCCGCAGCCGACGACGCAGACGAGGCGCCCGGTGGTGAAGGCGCGCAGCGCATCGAGGACGTTGGCGAGCGCGTCGGGCTTGTGGGCGTAGTCGACGATGCAGAGCGCGTCCCGCACCGTGCCGATCCGTTCCAGCCGACCCGGCACGCCGGCAAGGTGCCCGAGCGCCGCGATCACCTCGGCCTCGCGCCCGGCCCCGGCCGGGGTCGCCAGCACGAGTCCGGCGGCAAGCAGCGCGTTCTCGACCTGGAACGCCCCGACGAGGGGCAGGTCGACTTCGTGGGTCGTATCCCCGACCGCGATCGCGAGGCGCTGGGCGAAGCCTTCCGTGCGGGCGGAGACGAGGCGGATCCCCTCGCCGGCCCGGCCGGTGGTGACGAGCCGCAGGCCGCGCTCGCGCACGGCGGCGATCACCGCCTGGCCCTGCGGACCGTCGGCATTGACGATTGCCGTACCGTCCTCCGGCAGCAGGGTCGTGAACAGCCGCAGCTTGGCCTGGAGATAGGCCTCCGGCGTGCCGTGATAGTCGAGGTGGTCGTGGCCGAGATTGGTGAAGCCGGCGGCCGTGAGGCGCACGCCATCGAGGCGGCTCTGCTCGATGCCGTGCGAGGAGGCCTCCATGGCGAGTTCGGTGACGCCGTCGCGGGCGAGCCGGTCGAGGGTCTCGTGCAGGGTGATCGGGTCGGGCGTGGTGAGCGAGCCGTAGGCGGCCCCGCTCGTGGTGATGACGCCGAGGGTCCCCAGGCTCGCCGCCTCGCGGCCGAGGCGGCCGAAGATCTGGCGCACGAAATCCGCCACCGAGCTCTTGCCGCTGGTGCCGGTGACCGCGACGACCGTCCCGGGCTGGCCCGGATGCAGGCGGGAAGCGGCCGCGGCGAGCGCGGCACGGGCATCGGGGACTTCGATGTAGGCGACGGATTCCGGCAGGTCGGCCGGGCGCTCGCCTTGCGCGACCATCGCGACTGCGCCGGCCGCCGCCGCCTTGGCGGCGAAGAGCCGCCCGTCGGCGGCGGTGCCGGGCACGGCCAGGAACACGAAGCCGGGCTCGACCTTGCGGCTGTCGGCGGTGAGGCCGGTGACGGGGAGGCCGGCCGCCGGACCGGCCTCCGGGAAGAGGTCGCCGAGGGTGAGGCTCATCGTCCGTCCAGCTGGTTGACGTGGTAGGCGCCGAGCTTGACCATCAGCGGGAACGGCTTCACCGGCGGCTCGAATTGCGGCGGCAGGCCGAGGATCGGGGCGACGCGGGCGATCACCCGCCCGGTGACGACGCCGGAATTCCAGGCCGCCGTGGCGTAGGAGCCGGATTCCGCCGCCACCGCCTGCGGCTCGTCCATGATGGTGACGAACAGGTATTTCGGCTTGTCCATCGGCGCCGCCGCCATGAACGTGGTGAACAGCCGGTTCTTGACGTAGCGGCCGCGGATCACCTTCTCGGCGGTGCCGGTCTTGCCGCCGACATAGTAGTAGGGGATCGCCGCCTTCTTGGCCGAGCCCTCGGTGGCGTTGAGGCGCATGATGTAGCGCATCGCCTCGCTGGTCTGGGGCGAGAGCACCTGCGTCGCCTTCTCGCGCGCCTCGGCCTCGCCCCGCTTGAGGAAGGTCGGCGTCATCAGGAAGCCGCCATTGGCGATCGCCGCCACCGCGGCGGAGGCCTGGAGCGGCGCCACCGCGAGGCCGTGGCCGAACGCGATCGTGATGGTGTTGATCTCGGTCCAGCGCGGCGGGATGATCGGCTCGGCGCTCTCCGGCAATTCGGTGCGCAGGCGGTCGAGCAGGCCCATCTTCTTGAGGAAGGCCTTGTGGCCGGGCACGCCGATGCCGAGGGCCATCTTGGCCGAGCCGATGTTGGAGGAGTGGGTGAACACCTCCGGCATCGTGATGACCCGGTTGGTGCCGTGGTACTCGTGGATCTTCTGCCGACCCCAATGCAGCACGCCGCCACGGGTGTCGAAGGTCGAGTTGACGTTGAATTTCCCGGAATCGAGCGCCATGGCGAGGGTCATCGCCTTGAAGGTCGAACCCATCTCGTAGACGCCGACATTCATCCGGTTGATCCGGTCGGGATCGAGGGCGTCCTTCGGCTCGTTGGGATCGAAGTCCGGCAGCGAGGCGAGCGCGATCACCTCGCCGGTGGTCACGTCGAGGATCAGGCCGGCCGCCGCCTTGGCGCGGTAATGCTCCATGCCCCAGGCCAGCTCGTCGCGCACCGCGTGCTGGGCGCGCAGGTCGATCGAGAGCTGGACCGGCGCCATGTCGGCCGACTTCTCGACGAAGCCGAGGCTGTTGAGATCGCGCAGGCCCTGGCGGTCGATATACTTCTCGATGCCGGCGATGCCGACATTGTCGAGGTTGGTCACGCCGAGGATGTGGGCGGCCGCCGTGCCGTTCGGATAGACCCGCTTGTGGTCGGCCAGGAAGCCGACGCCCGGGATGCCGAGGCGGTGCACCTCGGCCTGCTGGCGCGGGGTGATCTCGCGCTTGACCCAGACGAAGCCCTTCTTGGTGGAGAGCTTCTCGCGCAGGTCGCGGGCGTTGATCTCCGGCAGGACCGCGGTGAGAAGCTCGACCGCCTCGTCCTTGTCGTAGATGTTCTTCGGCTCGGCGAAGACCGAGACGGTGCGGATGTCGGTGGCGAGGATCTCGCCGTTGCGGTCGATGATGTCGGGCCGCACCTGGGTGGTGCCGCCGGCCTCGGCCCGGCGGGCGGAGGCGGTGCCCGGATCGTCCGGCAGCAGGGCGAAGCTGACGAGCCGGCCCATCAGGGCGAGGAACACCGCGCCGAAGACGAGGCCGACGAGGCCGACGCGGGCGGCGCTGCGCTCCACCGAGAGGCGGAACATCGCCACGACGCCGCCGCGCAGCATCTCCGCGAGGCTGCGCCGGGCTGCCGCCGGCGGAGCGGGCTCCTCGACGAGCGTCCGCGCCGGATCGATGTCGGCGGCACCGACCTCGGCCGCACCGACCTCGGTGATTGGGGCGTCGTGAGCCTGGGGATCGTGAGCCTGGAAATCCTGGTCCTGGGTCACGGCGCCTACCTCTTGGCCGTCGGGGTGACGGTGCGGGTGGGGGTGGACGTGGAGCCGGTGGTGCGGGGCTCCTCGCTGCGGGCGGCGGTGGTGGAGGGCGCGCGCTCCTTGGCGGCGGGCGTCGCCGTGGCGCCGAGGCCGAGGGCCTCGAGCTTGCGGGCGATCTCGTCGCCGCGATCGGCCTTGGCCGGCAGGTCGGCGAGGCGCCCGAGATGGGCGGTGCCGATCGGCTCGAGCTGCAGGTACTTGTCGACGGCGCCCTGCAGCCGGTCGGGCCGGGTGAGCAATTGCCATTCGGCCCGCAGGACCGCGATCGCGTCGCGCTCCTTGCGCAGGCGGGTCTTCAGCTTGGCGACCTGCTCGGCCTGGTAGAGCGTGTCGTACTTGATCGAGTAGGCGTAGATGGCCGAGGCGATCAGCCCGGCGATCGCCGCGAGGTGCAGGAGGCGGATCACCGGCGCCCTCCCCGGGTCTGGGTCTCGGGCAGGGAGGCGAGGGCCTCGAGCGCCGTCAGCGGCGGCGGCGCGGGCGCGTCGGTGCGCTCGCCGGCGCGGAGCTTGGCCGAGCGGGCGCGGGGATTGGCCCGGCACTCGGCCTCGCCGGCCGCGACCGGGCCCTTGGTGGCGAGGGTGAAGCTGCGCGGGGCGGGCTGGGCCGCCATCGGCAGGTGGCGCGAGGCGGTGACCGCCCGGCCGCTGCGGGCCGAGAAGAACTGCTTCACGATCCGGTCCTCCAGCGAGTGGAAGGTGACCACCGCGAGGCGGCCGCCCGGCCGCAGGGTATGCTCGGCGGCGTGGAGCGCCCGCTGCAACTCGCCGAGCTCGTCGTTCACCGCGATGCGCAGGGCCTGGAAGGTCCGGGTCGCCGGGTGGATGCCGCTGCCGGGCTCCGCCCGCACGACGCCCGCGACGATCTCGGCGAGCGCCGCCGTGGTCTCGATGCGGCCGCGCCGGCGCGCCTCGATCAGGGCGCGGGCCACGGCGCGGGCCCGGCGCTCCTCGCCGTAATGATAGATGACGTCCGCCAAAGCCGCCTCGGAGGCCTCGTTGACGAGGTCGGCGGCGCTCTCGCCCGCCCGCTCCATGCGCATGTCGAGGGGGCCGTCATGGCGGAACGAGAAGCCCCGCTCCGCCTGGTCGAGCTGCATCGACGAGACCCCGATATCGAGAACGACGCCGTCGGCCTGCGCGAAGCCGTGGTCGCGCGCGATGGCGTCGAGGTCGCCGAAGCGGCCCTGCACCAGGACGAGCCGCCCGGCCTCCGCCTCGACCAGGGCCTGGCCGGCCGCGATGGCGGTGGGGTCGCGGTCGATGGCGAGGACGCGGTTTCGCGGATCGGCGGCCAGGATCGCCTTGGTGTAGCCGCCGGCCCCGAAGGTGCCGTCGATGACGCGAGCCGGGCCGGCGCCGAGGCGCAGGGCGGTCAGGACCTCGTCCAGCAGGACCGGGATGTGGGGGGCGGCGTCGGTCACGACCTGCACCCCAACTCGACCGAGACGACGACCCATCCCGCGCCGCGGGCGCGCATTGAGACGTGACGATCCATGGTGCTCCGCTGTCCGCACGAGCCGGGCCGAGGCCGGCCGGGATCGGCGCCAGGGCGCCGCTTTGCCCACGCCCGACATCGACGCGCGACCATCACGCCCGCTTTCGCGGGCGGCGGCCGCCGATGCTGGAATCGCCGTGGACGGGGTGGCTCGGGGTATCATGGGCCTCTGGGGTCGTCAACGCGAGGGCACACGCGGCGGGCAGCACCCGCCCCTGTGCCATCAGAGGCCAGCAAGGTTAACGAAGGCTTGTGATGCTCGCGCGTGTCGCCGGAAAGTGGAGCCGCGCCGACCTGTTTGCCCGCAGGCGCGGGCTCTACCTCGATGATGCCTCGCGCCCGCTGGATTTCAGCTGCGGCGGCCCTAGGACGGGGTTTTTGAGCTGGGTATCAGCCGGCCTGTAAGCCGGGTTCTGTATGGCCCGGCGGATCCGCGAGGATCCCCCGGACGTGGCGGCCATTCCTCTGGGACGGCCGTTGCCGGCCGCCTCGAGCAACCAACCCGGGCGACGGGCCTGAAGAAGGCCGTGCGCGATTCCTCGCGCGTGCCGCCCCTATTCGGTTTTGCTCCCGGTGGGGTTTGCCGTGCCGTCCGCGTTGCCGCGTCCGCGGTGCGCTCTTACCGCACCCTTTCACCCTGACCGGCGCGGGCCTCGCGGCCCGCCCGGCGGTCTGCTCTCTGTGGCACTGTCCCTGGGGTCGCCCCCGCCGGACGTTATCCGGCACCGTCTCTTCATGGAGCCCGGACTTTCCTCCCCGATCCCGCGCACGGGCGAACCCGCTGACAGGACCGGAGCGGCCGCCCGGCCGGCTGACGGGGCCGATGTGCGATGCGGGAGCGCCCACGTCAAGGCGGGAGCACCGTCCGGATGGGTTGCCGCGCCGCGACGCCTTCCTACCTGCCGGTCTCAAGGCCGCCGCGACGCGGCCGCGAGAACGGAGGCAACCCTGATGAGCGAGAACATCGAGGCGGGCTGGACGCTCGAGACCGTGCAGCAGCTCAAGGCCATGGCGCGCGAGGGCGTCTCGGCCTCGGTGATGAGCCTGAAGCTCAAGCGCCCGGTCACGGCGATCCACGCCAAGCTGGCCGAGCTCGGCCTCACGCCGGCGGCCGAGGCGTAAGGATCTGCGAGGGGGCGGGCCGCGTTCGGCCCGCCCGCCGGTTCCTACCAGCTGCCGGTATTCTGCATCGAGGCCCAGGGCTCCTGCGGCGGCTTCGCGCCGCCCTTCTGGAGGATCTCGATCGAGATGCCGTCGGGCGAGCGCACGAAGGCCATGTGGCCGTCCCGCGGCGGGCGGTTGATGGTCACGCCGGCATCCTGGAGCTTCTGGCAGGTCGCGTAGATGTCGTCGACCTGATAGGCCAGGTGGCCGAAGTTGCGCCCGCCGGTATACTCCTCCGGATCCCAGTTGTAGGTGAGTTCGAGCAGCGGCGACTTGGTGTCCTTCGCCCGCGCGGCATCGCCCGGGGCGGCGAGGAAGACCAGGGTGAAGCGGCCCTTCTCGCTCTCGGTGCGGCGCACCTCCTGGAGGCCGAACTTGTTGCAGTAGAAGTCGAGCGCCTTGTCGAGATCGGCGACGCGGACCATCGTGTGCAGGTATTCCATGGCGCTCCATCCTTGCGTGTCGGGGCGCCCGTGCCGGGCGCCGGATCCGGCGTCGTAGCTAGGGCGCCCCGCGACCGGCGGGGAGGGCCAAGACCCGGGACGGATCCCGCGTTGCGCTGCGGCCGGCGCCGGTGCAAAGGCTCTCTCCTTGCGTCGCGCCCCGTGAGACCGCCGAGGAACCCTGATGCAGACGATCGTTCGCCTCGCCGATTACCGCCCGAGCGACTACCTGATCGACCGCGTCAACCTCGACGTGCGGCTGCATCCGACCGAGACCCGGGTCACCGCGACGCTGGCGCTCCGCCCGAACCCGGCCGGCGAGCCCGGCGCGCCGCTTCACCTCGACGGCGACGAGCTGACGCTGCTCGCCATCGCCCTTGACGGGCAGCCGACCGGCCCCGGCGCGATCACGGTGACGCCCCGGGCGCTCACCCTGCACCAGCCGCCCCAGCGCCCGTTCGTGCTCGAAATCGAGACGCAGGTGAACCCGAGCGCCAACACCAAGCTGATGGGGCTCTACCGCTCGAACGGCGTCTACTGCACCCAGTGCGAGGCGGACGGCTTCCGGCGCATCACCTATTTCCTCGACCGGCCGGACGTGATGGCGGTCTACACCACCCGGATCGAGGCCGAGCGGCACGAGGCGCCGGTGCTGCTCGGCAACGGCAACCCCGTCGGGCAGGGCGAGGTCGGCCTGACCCGCCACTACGCGGTCTGGCACGACCCCCACCCGAAGCCCGCCTACCTGTTCGCCCTCGTCGGCGGCCGACTCGGCCGGGTCGGCTCGCGCTTCACCACCATGGAGGGGCGGGACGTCGAGATCGCCGTCTATGTCGAGCCCGGCAAGGAGGCGCGCGCCGGCTTCGCCCTCGATGCGGTCGCCCGCTCGATGGCCTGGGACGAGCGCAGCTTCGGCCGCGCCTACGACCTCGACGTCTTCAACGTCGTCGCGGTCTCCGACTTCAACATGGGCGCGATGGAGAACAAGGGCCTCAACATCTTCAACGACAAGTACGTTCTGGCCAGTCCCGACACCGCCACCGACGCGGACTACGCCAACATCGAGGCGATCATCGCCCACGAGTATTTCCACAACTGGTCCGGCAACCGGGTGACCTGCCGCGACTGGTTCCAGCTCTGCCTCAAGGAAGGCCTGACGGTCTTTCGCGATCAGGAATTCTCTTCCGACGAGCGCTCGCGCCCGGTCCACCGCATCGCCGAGGTGCGCACGCTGCGCGCCCGCCAGTTCCCGGAGGATGCCGGGCCGCTCGCCCACCCGGTGCGGCCGCAGGCCTATCGCGAGATCAACAACTTCTACACCGCGACGGTCTACGAGAAGGGCGCCGAGATCGTCCGGATGCTGCGCACCCTGCTCGGCCCCGAGACCTTCCGGCGCGGCATGGACCGCTACTTCTCGACCTGCGACGGCACCGCCGCCACGGTGGAGGATTTCCTCGCCGCCTTCGCGGCGGAGAGCGGGCAGGATCTCGCCGCCTTCGCCCGCTGGTACGAGCAGGCCGGCACGCCGACCGTCGCGGTGGCGGGCGGCTACGATCCGGCCGCGCGGACCTACACCCTCACCTTCCGCCAGAGCCTGCCTTTGGTCGCGACCGAGGCCGCGGCGAGCGCCGCGCCGCGGCCCCTGGTGATCCCGGTCGCGCTCGGCCTCGTCGCGCCGGAGGGCGGAGCGGTCGAGGCCGTGTCCGAGCGGGTGCGCGACGGCGTGTTCGTGCTCGAGAGGGCGGAAGACAGCCTCGTCTTCACGGGAGTCGCGGCGGCGCCGGTGCCGTCGCTGTTCCGCGGCTTCTCGGCCCCGGTGAAGGTCGAGCACGCGCTCACCCGGGACGAGCGCCTGACCCTGCTCGCCCATGACAGCGACGCCTTCAACCGCTGGCAGGCGGCCCAGAGCCTCGCCCTGGAGGTGCTGGTCGGCCGCGCCAAGGCCGGCGCGCCGCTCGACCCCGAGGCCGGGCCGGGGGGCGCAGGCCTGGCCCGTGCCCTCGCGACCTTCCTCGACGGCGAGGCCCTGGCCGATCCCGCCTTCGCCGCCCTGGTCCTCACGCTGCCGAGCGAGCAGGAGGTGGCGCAGACCCTGGGATCCGAGGTCGATCCCGACGCGATCTGGCGCGCGCGCCAGACGCTGCGGCTGCAGCTCGGCCGCGATCTCGGGCCCCGGCTCCTCGCCTTGCGCGACGCGCTGGCCGAGGCGCCGGGGGCGCCCTTCAGCCCCGACGCCGCCAGCGCCGGCCGCCGGGCGCTGCGCAACGCCGCTCTCGATCTCGTGACCGCGGCCGATCCGGGCAACGGCACGACGCTGGCGCTCGCCCAGCTCGACGCCGCCACGACCATGACCGACCGCCTCGCGGCGCTCGCGACCCTGAGCCTGGTGCCGGGCGAGGCCCGGGAGGCGGCGCTCGCCCGGTTCGGCGAGGCCTATCGCCACGAGCCCCTGGTGCTCGACAAGTGGTTCGCCCTCCAGGCGATGATCCCGGAGGCCGGGACGCTCGACCGGGTCCGCTCGCTGATGGGCCATCCGGCCTTCTCGCTGGGCAACCCGAACCGGGTCCGCTCGCTGATCGCCAGCTTCAGCCTCAACAACCCGACGCAGTTCCATCGCCCGGACGGGGCCGGCTACGACCTCACGGCGGAGGTGGTGCTGGCCCTCGACGGAAAAAATCCCCAAGTCGCGGCGCGGCTGCTAACTGCTTTCAATACTTGGCGTATGGTCGAGAGCGGGCGCCGCCTGCGGGCGGAGGCCGCCTTGCGGCGGGTGGCCGAGGCGCCGGGCCTCTCCCCCGACGTCAGTGACATCGCCGGGCGATCGCTCGCATCGATGACATGATGCACAACCTCTTGTGACTGCTGGTAGAACCGCGCCATCTCCGGCTTACGCGCGCGTTCCGATCACTGGTTAACACTTCATTTCCACGGCGCGAGGCGCTGGACAAAATGCTTGTGGAAATGCCAGATTGAGCCTCGATTCGGGGGCCTGCCGGGAACCTCCGCGGCATCTGTCTTTTTGTTCCGTTGGGGGTTTGGGTATGCTGGAGGCGGATCCCGCCCCCTTGTCGGCGCGTGCCGCGACGATCCTCGGGATCAGCCGGGTTTCGAAGGCCGCGCACCAGCGCCTCGCCCATGCGGAATCCTGGCTCCGGTTCGCTGTCCCGGCGATGCTGGCGGCATTCCTCCTCTGCCTCGGCACCGTCACCGTCCTGCAGCTCTCCGGCCACCGCGAGGAGGTGGTCGGCGATGCGCGGCGCGACATCGACCTGGTGGCCCGCCTGATGGCCGGGACTTTGCCGGCCTCCCTCGCCCGGTCCTCCGGCGCGGTGCCGTCGGAGGTGATGGCCCCGGCCGCCCTGCGCGAGCGGCTGGTGCGCCTGCTGCCGCCCGGCGGCCTGCCCACGGGCCGCAGCGTGCTCCTGATCGGCGCCGACGACGCGATCCTCGCCTCCCTGCCGGAGCAGTCCGGCCTGCCGCGCAGCTTCGGCGAGTTCGTCGGCGAGGTGCAGGTGCTCGGCATCATGGGCGAGCGTGCCGGCGTGCTCCCGGTGGTGCTCGGCAGCGGCGAGCGGGCGCTGGCGACGGTGCGGGCGGTGCCGGGCGGTGCCGGGATCACCCAGGTCGCGGTGGTGCAGACCCTCGATTCGGTCACCGCCCTCTGGGCCGGGCGGGCGCGCATCGCCGCGGTGCTGGTCGGTGCCGTGACCCTGGTGGTAGTCTGCACCGGCCTCGCCTACGCGCTCCAGGCCGACCGGGCCCGCGCCGTCGACCGGGTCTGCGAGCAGGTGCGCCAGCGCCTCGACACCGCGCTCGGCCGCGGCCGCTGCGGCCTGTGGGACTGGGACATCCCGCGCGGCCGGATCTACTGGTCGGATTCGATGTATCAGCTCCTCGGCTACGCCCGGGAGCAGGAATTCCTGTCCTTCGGCGACGTCAACGCCCTGGTCCACCCGGACGACACCGACCTCTACGGGCTGGCCCGCCAGCTCGCCGCCCGCGACACCACCGTCGATCACGAGTTCCGCATCCGCGCCGCCGGCGGCGAGTGGGTCTGGCTCAAGGCCCGGGCCGAGATCGTGCAGGACCTGGAGGACAATGGCCGCCATCTGGTCGGCATCGTCATCGACATCTCGGAGCAGCGCCGCCTCGCCGAATCCACCGCCACCGCCGACATGCGCCTGCGCGACGCCGTCGAGGCGGTGTCCGAGGCCTTCGTGCTCTGGGACGCGCAAAACCGTCTCGTCCTGTGCAACTCGAAGTTCCGGCGCCTGCACGCCCTGACCTCCGACGAGGCCCAGCCGGGCCGGCGCTACGACGCCATCATGGGGCGCGCCGCCCTGCCGACCGTGCGGCGCGAGATCCCCGCCGGCGAGTTCCCGGAAGCGGGAGCCCGCACCTTCGAGGCCGAGCTCGCCGATGGGCGCTGGCTGCAGATCAGCGAGCGCCGCACCAAGGACGGCGGCTATGTCTCGGTCGGCACCGACATCACGGCCCTGAAACGGCACCAGGAGCGGCTCGTGGAATCGGAACGCCAGCTCATCGCCACCATCGCGGACCTCAAGCGCTCGCGCCGGACCCTCGAGATCCAGACCCAGCAGCTCGCCGACCTGGCCGAGCGCTACCTCGACCAGAAGGCCCAGGCCGAGAGCGCCAACCGCTCCAAGTCCGAGTTCCTGGCCAATATGAGCCACGAGCTGCGCACTCCCCTCAACGCCATCCTGGGCTTCGCCGAGGTGATGGAGAGCGAGGTGTTCGGGTCGCTCGGCTCCGAGAAGTACCGCGAATATTGCCGCGACATCCGGTCGAGCGGCCACTACCTGCTGTCGGTGATCGACGACATCCTCGACATGTCGCGGATCGACGCCCGCCGGGTGAAGCTCGCCAAGCAGCCGGTGGCGGTGAGCGAGGCCCTGGAGCGTGCCCTCAAGCTGATCGCCGAGCCGGCCCGGGCCAAGGGCCTGACCGTCAGCGTCGAGATGAGCGCCGACACGCTGGTGATGGCCGACGAGCGCGCCCTGCACCAGATCCTGGTGAACCTGTTGCAGAACGCCGTGAAGTTCACCCCCGAGGCGGGCCGGGTCGCGGTGCGCACGCGGCGCGCCATCGACTCGGTCCACATCTTCGTCGAGGATAGCGGCATCGGCATCCCGAAGACGGCTTTGCCGAAGCTCGGCTATCCGTTCGAGCAGGTCGAGACCAACTTCGCCCGCAGCTACAAGGGTTCCGGCCTCGGGCTGGCCATTGCCCGCTCGCTCTCGGAGCTCCATGGCGGGGGCCTGCGCATCCGCTCCGAGGAAGGCACCGGCACGATCGTGCTGGTGCGCCTGCCGCGGCCCGGCCTCAACGACGCGGCCGAGGCGCGGGACGCGGCGGCCGAGATCGGGGCTTAGTGTCTCTCACCAAACTCCCGATCATCGTCGCCCGCATTGGCGGGGTCGGTACGGCGGGGGTTTCGTGAGGTGCACTTGATCGGCGCCTGAGCCTGGCCGGAGGCCGGCGACGCTCCCGGCAAGCGTCACGCGCCATCCAACACCCGCTCGACCCGCGCCAGCAGACATCCCGGCCGCGCCGTGTGGATGTTCACGAAAGCCGTGCGGGGATCGCCGAGCGCCCGCGCAAGGGGCGCGTCGACCTCCGCGCCGGCGCAGACATGGCCGAGATCGTAGAGACAGTGGTGCTCGCCGTCATAGGCGCGCACGGAGACGAGCGGGTTCGCCCGCACGATCGGCGCGATCGCATCGACGACCTCGGCGCGGGGGCACTCCGCCTCGTGCAGGAAGATCGGGCTCGGCGTCCAGTAGATCCCGAGCGGCTTTGGCAGATCGTAGGATCCGAGCAGCACGGTCTCGCCCGGCTCGGCGAGACGCAGGCAGTGCCGGCACGGAAACCCGCCGCCCGGCGTCGCGACGATCCGCCGGACCGGGTTGCCGCGGTCGTCCGTGCCGGTCGCCCGGAAGCGGGCCGCCGTCTCGGTCGCGATCGGGATGCATTGAAAAGCGGTCATTCGGTCACCTCCTGCGGCGAACCCTATGGGTCCGGGGGGCAGCGCCTCATCCCGCTTCTTGCGCCCGAATCACGCGCGACAGGGAGCCCCGGGCGCCGCTTGCGCCGGCCCGGGGCTGCATCGCTGGCCTCGAGCGTCAGGCCGCCCGCACCGTGGCGAGGAAGCGCGCGACCTCGGCGCCGAGATGCTCGGACTGTCGCGACAGCTCGGTGGCCGAGGCGAGCACCTGGGCCGCCGCCGCCCCGGTCTCCTCCGCCGCACCCGCCACACCGGCGATGTTGCCCGTCACCTCGCCGGTGCCGGTCGCGGCCTGGGAGACGTTGCGGACGATCTCCTGGGTGGCGACGCCCTGCTCCTCGACCGCGGCGGCGATCGCCACCGTCACCGCGTCGATCTCGCGGATCCGCTCGGTGATGGCCGTGATCGCCGAGACCGTCTCGCCGGTGGCGCCCTGCACCGCCGCGATCTGCTGGCCGATCTCCTCGGTCGCCTTCGCGGTCTGGCTGGCGAGTTCCTTCACCTCCGCGGCGACCACCGCGAAGCCGCGCCCCGCCGCCCCGGCCCGGGCCGCCTCGATCGTGGCGTTCAGCGCCAGGAGATTCGTCTGCGCCGCGATCGACGAGATCAGGCCGGCGACGTCGCCGATCCGGCTGACGGTCTGGCTCAGCTCGCGCACCCGGGCCCCGGTCCGGTCGGCCTCCGCCACCGCGGCCTTGGCGAGACCGGCCGAGCCATCGACCTGGCGGCCGATCTCGGCCACCGAGGCGCCGAGCTCCTCCGCCGCCGCCGCGACGGTGCCGACATTCGACGCGGCCTGCTCGGCGGCGGCGGCGACCGCGGCGGACTGACTCGCCGTCTCGGTCGCCGTCCCGGACATCTGACCGGCGGTCGCTTCCAGCTCGGTGGCCGAGCTCGCGACCCGGCCGACGATGCCGCCCACCGCCTGCTCGAACCCATCGGCGAGCGCCATCATGGTGCGCCGGCGCGCCTCGCCCGCCGCGGCGTCGGCGATCCGCTTGATCTCGGCCTGCTCGGCGGCCTTCTGCGCCACCATCGCCTTGATGCCCTCGACCGCCCGGCCGATGACGCCGATCTCGTCGCCCCGGCGCGCTTCGGGGATCTCGGCCTCGATCTCGCCATGGGCCATGCGGTCGAGCACGCGCACGAGGCGGCCGATCGGCCGGGTCACGCCGAGCACGGTGATGAGCCCGACGGCGAGGAGCCCCAGAACCATGCCGAGGGCGGTGAGCGCGATCAGCTGGTGGCGCGTCGCATTCGTCCGCAACGTCAGGTCGTTGGAATTCGTCGCGACGTAAGTCTGGATATCGGTGCCGATCTGGTTCGACTCGCGGATCACCTCGCCGAGGACCGGGTCGATCGTGCGGTGATACAGGTCGAGGGCGTTCGCGTTCTTCCCCGCCATCGCCAGCTTGCGCACCGCGTCGAGCTTGCGCGTGAAGTCGTCGAGACTGGTCGCAAAGGTCTCGATCCGCCCGGCGAAAGTTGGCGCCTGTCCCTGCATCTCGACGAGAACGGCCTTCATCTCGGACGAGGCATCGTCGAACGTCGCGTTCGAGCGGCGCATCAGATCCTGCTCCGGCTCCGCGATGATCCGGATGACGGCGTAGTTCAGGGTGTAGATGATGCGATTGAGCCACCGGGCCGTCGCCGGCGCCCGCGCTTCGCGCACGAGGAACACGCTGTAGGCGTCGTCGATCGCCGTCATGCGCCCTTGGGCGTACCAGACGCAGCCGCCGACGACCGCGGCGACCAGCATGATGGCGGCGGTGAGCTTGTGGAGGATCTTGACGTTGGCGAGCACGGGCTCGGTCCCCTTGAGGCTAAAGTTCAGCCTCAAGGAAGCATTATAAGCTTTAACACAGCGTAAAGCGGTGCCACCGTACAGAAGAATTAGCGCATTCGCTGACAGCTCACCGCAACGACATCGAGAAGAGATGGAAGCGCGACGTCGCAGGACCCGAGCCCTTGCACGCGCGATCACGACAAAACCGATGCGCCGGCTTCGCGGAGACTTCGGTCGCCGGGCGCCGAACGAACGGGGCCCGCCCTCGATCGATCACCATCGAGCACCATGGCCCGTGGCCGAGCGACGGTCAGCAACGCTCGATCGTGCGGGTTGTTCCCGTCCCTACGATGGTCAGGAGACAAGGAGGCCGAGGGAACAGCTGCTCGACGTGTCGCGCGTGTCGGACAGCCAGGGCCGCCCTCCGCAGACATGCGTCGGCAGGCCAACGCCTCGTCCGCCTCGGGTCTCGTTTTATCGCAGATTTTCGTCGCCGAACCGGCAACCGCCATTGCGAAGCCTGCTTAGCCCAGGATCGCCGCGAACGACTCCTGCACCCCGGCCCGGGTCTCCGTGAGCTGCGCCGTCAGCGCCGCCTCGTCGGGCTGGCCGAGCGCCGCCGCGAGGCGGGCGCGGGCCGCCGGCGGAGCGGTACGGCCGAAATCGCCCTCGACCATCAGGCGCTGCCAGTGATGGACGTCGTCGAGGAGCCGGTAGGCCGTGACGAGGCGGCCCGCCATCCCGGCCTCGATGAGGCCGTGGGCGCCTGCGCGCTCCAGCACCCCCGGCGCGTCGAGGCCGACAAGGTCGGGATGGGCGCTCGCGTGGGACAGGACGAGAGCCTGGCCTAGGAAGTCGAGGTCGAGAAGGCCGCCGGGGGCGAGCTTCATGTCGAGGGGACCATGATCGCCCTTCTCGCGCGCGATCAGGGCGCGCATCGCCCGCACCTCCCCGGCGACCACGCCCGGGTCACGCGGCTGGCGCAGGACCGAGGCGGCGGTCGCATCGGCCTCCGCCCTCAGGCTCGCCTCGCCCGCGATGGGGCGGGCCCGGGTCAGCGCCATGTGCTCCCACAGGGCCGCCTCCTCGCGCCAATAGGCCGAGAAGCGCTGCCACTGGTTGGCGATCGGCCCCTGGCCGCCGCTCGGACGCAGGCGCAGGTCCACCTCGTAGAGCCGGCCGCGCCGGGTCGGCACGGTCAGCGCCGCGACGAGGCGCTGGGTCAGGCGGTTGTAGTAGACCGCTGCGTCGAGGGCACGCTTGCCGTCGCTCTCGCGCCGCTCCGGGTCGAAATCGTACAGGACCACGAGGTCGAGGTCGGAATCGGCCGTCAGCTGGCACGAGCCGAGGCGTCCGAGGCCCAACACCGCGAAGCGGCCGCCCGGCACCCTTCCGTGCTCCTCCGCGAAGGCGGCCTCCACGGCCTCGAGCGCAGCCACGACGGTGGCCTCGGCGATGCCCGCATAGGCCCGGCCGGCGCCGGCGGGCGGCAGGATGCCCGAGAGAAGCCGGGCGCCGGCGACGAAGCGCAGCTGCCGGGCGGCGTCGCGGCTGCGGTCGAGAAAGTCTTCGAGGTCGCGGGGCCGGCCGAGGCCGGTGCGGAACTGCTCGGCGAGGGCCTTCGCCTCGGTCACCGGCGCCACGAAGGCCGGGTCGATCACCGCGTCGAGGACGTGCGGGCTGAACGCCACCGTGTCGGCGAGCCGCGGTACGGTGCCGAGAAGGTCGGCGAAGAGCAGCCGCAGGCGCTCGTGCGAGCGCAGGATGGTGAGAAGCTCGACCGCCGCCGGCATCCGCCCGAAGGCGCGGTCGAGGGCGGCGAGCGCCCCGTCCGGGTCGCCGGTGCCGGCCAGCGCCTGGATCAGGGCCGGGACCAGCTCGGTCAGGACCTCGCGGGCCCGCGGGCTGGTCACCGCCGGGCGGCGGCCGAAATGCCAGCCCCGCACCGTCTCGGTCGCCCGCTCCGGCGCCCGGAAGCCGAGGCGGCGCAAGGTGGCGAGCGTCTCGGGATCGTCCTCGGCCCCGGTGAAGACGAGGTCGCCCACCTCCGCCGCGAGGTCCGGCTCGGCCTCGAACAGCAGGGCGTAATGCCCCTGCACCCGTCGCGCCTCGGCGGTCAGCGCCTCGCCGAAGGCGGCGGCGTCGGAAAAGCCGAGGAAGCGGGAGAAGCGCGCGAGCTTCACGGGCTCGTCCGGCAGGCGCTGGGTCTGCTCGTCGGCCACCATCTGCAACCGGTGCTCGACGGTCCGCAGGAAGCGGTAGGCGTCGGAGAGCTCGTCGCGGGCCTCCGGGGTGATCCAGCCCTCGTCGTGCAGGGCGGCCAGCATCTCCAGCGTGCGCCGGCCGCGCAAGGACGGGCGGCGCCCGCCGAAGACGAGCTGCTGGGTCTGGACGAAGAACTCGACCTCCCGGATGCCGCCGCGCCCGAGCTTGATGTCGTGACCGGCCACCGCGATGGCACCGTGGCCTCGCACGGCGTGGATCTGCCGCTTCATCGCGTGCACGTCGGCGATCGAGGCGAAATCGAAGTATTTTCGCCAGATGAACGGCCGCAGCTCGGCGAGGAACGAATCCGCGAGGTCAAGGTCGCCGGCGACCGGCCGGGCCTTGATGAAGGCGGCGCGCTCCCAGTTCTGGCCTACCGTCTCGTAATAGGTGTAGGCGGAGGGCAGCGACAGGGCGGTCGGGGTCGAGCCGGGATCGGGCCGCAGGCGGTAATCGACCCGGTGGACGTAGCCGTCGGCGGTGCGCTCCTGCAGGAGCTTAGCGACCGCCTGCGCGATCCGGCTGAAGAACGGCGTCGCCTCGACGCCCGGGCGCAAGGGAGCGGCGTCGGGGTCGAACAGCACGATCAGGTCGACGTCGCTCGAATAGTTCAGCTCGCCGGCCCCGAGCTTGCCCATGCCGAGCACGATCAGGCCCGATCCCGCCTGCGGATTGATCGGATCGGGCGGGAGGAAGCGGCCGGTGCCGGCGGCCTGGACCAAGGCCGCGTCGACCGCGGCGCTCACCGAGGCATCGGCGAAATCGGACAGGGCCGCCGTCACCTGCTCCAGGGACCAGACCCCGCCGATATCGGCGAGCGCCACCAGCAGCGCGTGGGCGGCGCGGTTGCGGCGAAGCTTTTGGGCGACGTCGCTGCCGGCGGGCCCCGTCGGGCCGGCACGGCCGGCCCCCCGCTGGTCGGCCAGGATCGCGGCGTTGGAGTCTTCCGGCGGGCGCTCCAGCAGGCCGGCGAGCCGCGCGGGGTCGCGGGCGGCGAGGCCCCACAGAAACGGCGAATGGTCGGCAAGGCCGAGGAGGAGGTCGCGGGCCGGTCCGCCCTCGGCCAGGAGCGGCGCGAGGTCGGGGGCCTCGGCAAGGAGATCGGAGAGGCGCGCCTGCGCCCGGTCCGGCTCGGCGAGGCGGGGCGCCCGGGTCAGGCGCGCGGCGAGCGGCCCGGTCACGCGGCACTCTCCCGGACGGCCTGATCGCGCGGCAGGGCCGGCAGGCGCAAGGTGGCGCGCAGGCCCGGCGCGTTGTCCTCCAAGGTGAAGGTGCCCTGGTGCAGGCGCGCGACGGCGTTGACGAGGCTCAAGCCCAGCCCGAAGCCCGGCCGCGTGCGGGCCGTCTCGAGCCGCACGAAGCGCTCCAGCACCCGGCCGCGCTCGGCCTCCGGGATGCCCTCGCCCCGGTCGGCCACGGTGAGCACCACGCTGCCATTCTCCCGCCGCGCCGCGACGCGGACCATTGGCCCCTCGGTGGCAATGCCGGTTTTTTGCCCGTATTTCAGGGCGTTGTCGATCAGGTTCGCCATCGCCTGTCCGATCAATTCGCGGCTGCCATGCAGCACCAGGCCGTCCTCGACCTCGGCCCGCAAGGCGACGCCGCGTTCCTCCGCCACCGCTTCGTACAACTCCGCGACCTCGAGGGCGACCGCCCCGGCATCGAAATCCGCCAGCCCCTCGCGGGCATTGCCGGCCTCGAGCCGCGCGATCATCAGAAGCGCGTTGAACACCCGGATCAGGTTGTCGCTCTCCTCGATGTTGGCTTCCAGCGCCGCCCGCAAGGAATCCGGGTCGTCGCCCTCGCGCAGAGCCGCGTCGGCCTTGTTGCGCAGGCGGGTGAGCGGGGTCTTGAGGTCGTGGGCGATGTTGTCCGAGACCTCGCGCATGCCGCGCATCAGCTCGCCGATGCGGTCGAGCATCGCGTTGAGGTTGCTCGCCAGCCGGTCGAGCTCGTCGCCGTTGCCGGCGAGCGTCAGCCGCCCGTCGAGGTCGCCCGCCATGATGCCGCGGGTGATCTCGGTCATGTGGTCGACGCGCTTCAGGACGCGCTGGGCGATGAACCAGCTGCCGAGGAAGCCGAGGCCGACGACCAGCATCAGCGACCAGGCGAAGGCCCGCCCGATCACCGCCCGCAGGCGGTCGCGCTCCTCGACGTCGCGGCCGACGAGCAGGCGGAAGCCCCCCGGCAGGGTGAAGATGCGCACGATCGCCCGGTGGTCGAGGCGGTCGCCGTCGGTGCCGCGGCCATAGGCCGTCTCGGTCTGGCCCGGCGCGGCGAGCACGCCCGGGGGCAGCGCCTCGACATTGCCGACGACGTGCTCGCCGGCCGGGGTGGTGACGAGGTAGAGCGAGGCGCCGGGCTCGCGCGAGCGCCGCTCGACGACGCCGACGAGGCGGCGGATGCCGCCGGACGCGTATTGGTCGGACAGGCCGTTGATCTCGGCCTCGATGGTCGAGACGATCTGGTCGTCGAGGACTCGCCGCGCGTTCCAGGCGACGTAGCCCAGGGCGAAGAACGCGAAGGCAGCGAAGATCAGGAGGTAGGCGAGCGAGAGCTTGAACGCGGTGGTGCGAAACAGCGCGCCGAGACGGGCCAGCACGCCGTCGGGCGCGCTCGCGCCGAGAGGGCCTGCGCCGAGAGGGCCTGGATTCCGGACGCTCACGCCTCGCCGCCGGCGCGGACCATGTAGCCGGCGCCCCGCACGGTGTGGATCATCGGGCGGTCGAAGCCCTTGTCGACCTTGGCGCGCAGGCGGGAGACGTGGACGTCGATGACGTTGGTCTGCGGATCGAAATGGTAGTCCCAGACGTGCTCGAGCAGCATCGTGCGGGTGACGACCTGGCCGGCATGGCGCATCAGGTATTCGAGCAGGCGGAACTCCCGCGGCTGGAGCGGGATCTCCTGGCCGGCCCGGGTGACCCGGTGCGACAGCCGGTCGAGTTCGAGGTCGCCGACGCGGTAGCTCGTCACCTCGGTCGCCGGGCCGCCGCCGCGCCGGCGGGCCAGCACCTCGATCCGGGCCATCAGCTCGGAGAAGGCGTAGGGCTTGGGCAGGTAATCGTCGCCCCCGGCCTTGAGGCCCTTCACCCGGTCGTCGACCTGGCCGAGCGCCGAGAGGATCAGGACCGGCGTGTCGACGCCCTGCTCGCGCAGCGAGCGGATCAGCGACAGGCCGTCGAGCTTCGGCAGCATCCGGTCGACCACCAGCACGTCGTAAGTCCCCTCGCGCGCCAGCGCGTAGCCGTCGAGCCCGTCATCGGCGGTATCGGCGACGTGGCCGGCCTCGCGGAAGGCCTTGGAGAGGTAGCTGGACGCTTCGCGGTCGTCCTCGATGATCAGAAGGCGCATGTCGGGCATTGTAGGCCAGATCCCCGGCGCGCGGGAGTTCTCGATCCGGGTCCTGGCGCCCTTGAAAGACCCCGGGCCGGCCCCGCCCGGCGTGCCGCTCCGGGGGGTGGGAGCGCGGCACGCCGGGGCATCGCCGCCGGGGGCGGCAGGCCGAGCGGGAGGCTCGGCCTGCCGTGGCACGGTGCACCGGGTCGTCTGGGGGGCGACGATGAGGACCCGGCGCCCCGGCCCTCGGGGCCTTGGAGCGCGGCACCGCCCGGGGGGATGAGGGCGGCACCGCGTCCGGCGACCCTGCCGTTATGGACGCCTCCAGCTTACGCGGGTGTCTCCGCCCCATGAACGATGCGTAATCTTTGCCGGAGCGGAATCCCCGCTCCGGGTTCGCGTCACACTACCGGCGGAGCCGTGGCGGCGGCGTCCGGCGCCGGCGACTTGGTGCCGGAGACCAGCGGCCCGTCGCCGTGGATCAGCGTCATCGCCAGGGCGATCGCCGCCAGCAAGGCCGCGACGACCGCCGGCACCAGGAAGGCGCGCTCGCCATAGAGACCGTGCAGCAGGCCGCCGCTGATCGCCCCGAGCGTCAGGGCGGCCCAGAGCGGCGCCTGGATCCAGAAGGACGGGGAGGGATGGCCCAGCAGCAGGTTGGCGAGGCCGGTGCCGAAGCGCACCACCGCGCCGGTGACGTAGGTGAGCGCCAGGCTGCGGCCCTCCTCGTCCTGCAGGACGGCGTTCTGCATGCCGAGCGCCAGCACGATCGGGTAGGCGTGGAGCGGGAACTCCTCGGGGCCGCGCGGCATGACCAGGCCGACGCAGAGCAGGAGCGCCTGAAGGCCGAGCAGCACCGCGAGCCGCCAGTAGCCGACGGCGGCGGCAATCAGCGTGCCCAGGAAGGCGCCGAAGCAGAACAGCGCGATGGTGCTGCCGACGCGGGTGACGTTGCCCCATTCGCCCAGGCTGACCGCCGCGCCGAGGCGGGTGGTGTTGCCGCTCATGAACGACATGAACAGCTGCGAGAATTCGAGGAACCCGATCGCGTCCGCGCAGCCGGCCAGAGCCGACAGGGCCAGCGCGAACGGAACCCGGGTGTTCGCGGCGGCCGGAAAGGCCTTCGTGTCCTTCTCTGATGCCATTCAGCCTTTCTCCTGTGCTGCCGTCGGGGCAGAAACCGCTCCGATGCAGAACAGGGTGCGAGCGTGACGGTTCCGCTGCAGTGCGTCGGAACACAGCGTCACCCGATGTCGCGGCCGATCGCTGTCGCAAGATGGACGGAGATTTTTCTCAGGCGCGGCGCAGGCCGGGCAGCACGTCGGCAAGAGCGTTGTAGTCGAAAGGCTTGGACCAGGCCGGGATCGCACCGTAATCGGCCGGGATCGCCGCGGTATCGTAGCCGGTGGCGAAGACCACCGGCACGCCGCGTCGGCTCAGCTCGGCGACCAGCGGATAGACGAGCTCGCCCCGCAGGTTGATGTCCAGGACCGCGAGATCGATGGAATGCGACACCATGAGGGTCCGGGCCTCCTGGAGCGTCGGCACCGGGCCGATCACCTCGGCGCCGTGCCGGATCAGCGCCCGCGAGATGTCGTCGGCGATGAAATACTCGTCCTCGACCACGAGAACCCGAAGGGGATCGGGCCTCTCCTGTCCTTTCATCGGCTGATCCTCGCCTTGGCCGGCGCTTCCCGCACGGGCGCCACCCGACCATACACTAGCACGATGCGACGGGTTCCGTCGTGTGAGCAACCTTAAGTTTGTTTATTTCTGAAAACAACTAGAACACGATACTCCTCAGTAGAGCCGCGTCCGGTAGGATTCGTCCATCAGCCGCTCGGCCTCGGCGACGCCGATCGCGCCGGTCTGCTCGGCGAGCACGCGGCCGAGGCTCGGGAAGCTCTCGCGCGGCACCTGGGCCGCGGGGTCCCACAGCCGCGCCCGCATCACCGCCTTGCCGCAATGGAAGAAGACCTCCCGCGCCGTGACGACGAGCCCGGTGGTCGGCACCTTGCCCTGGGCGGCGAGGGGCGCCAGCAGGGCGGGATCGGTGGTGAGGCGGGCGGTGCCGTTGACCCGCAGGGTCTCGGTGAGGCCCGGCACGAGGAAGATCAGGCCGATGCCCGGCGCCGCCAGCAGGTTGCCGAAACTGTCGGCGCGGTTGTTGCCGCGCCGGTCGGGGATCAGCAGGGTGGCGTCGTCGAGCACCTGGACGAAGCCCGGCGCGTCGCCCCGCGGGCTCGCATCGGCGCGTCCCTCCTCGTCGGCGGTGGCGACCACCAGGAACGGCGAGAGCGCGATGAAGGCGCGGGCATGCCGGTCGAGCCGGGGCTGCACCTTGCCCTCGGCGAGGCGGCTGACCGGGCCCATATGGTCGCGCAAGGTGACCGCGTCGCGAATCTCGTCCATGTCGCTGCCTTCCATGTCGCTGCCTTCCCGCCTATCGCCCTCTGCCCGCACGTCGCGCCCTGCCCGCTGCGGCGTCTTGTCCGCGATGCCGGTGACGCCTGCGGCCGCCCTATTTGATGGCGAAGGTGCGGGTTCCGGGCGGTCGACGCAAGCGATGAGAGTTTCCGGCATCACGCCGTCCCGCTTCGGCCTCGCGGTCCTGCTCTGCCTCCTCGGCCAGCCGGCCGCGGCGGGGCTGACATCGAAGGATCTCTCCGGCGTCGGCCTGGCGCCGCCGCCGGGGGCGCGGGCGCCGCTCGACGCCGCCTTCACGGACAGTGCCGACGGCCGGCGCCTGACGCTCGGCGACGTGCTCTCCGGGCGTCCTGCGCTGCTGATGCCCGTCGACTATGCCTGCCGCAACGTCTGCGACCCGATGCTCGCCGTCGCCGGGACGGCGCTCGCCGCGACCGGCCTCGCGCCGGGCACGGATTACCGGCTGGTGACGCTCGGCTTCAATCCGCGCGCGGACGCCGCCACCGCCCGCGCCATGGTGGCGGAGCAGCTCGGCCAGGGGCCGCTCCTCGCCAGCGCCGCGGTGCTCACCGGGTCGCCGGGGCCGGTCGAGGCGGTGACGCAGGCGGTCGGCTACGCCTACGCCTACGACCGGGACACCGATTCCTATGCCCACCCGGCCGGCGCCCTGGTCCTCACCGGCGACGGCCGGGTCGCCCGGGCGCTGTCGCCGCTGGCCATGACCGCCCGCGACCTGCGCCTCGCCCTGGTCGAGGCCGGCGAGGGTCGGATCGGCGGCGTCGGCGACCGGCTGATCCTGCTCTGCTACGGCTACGACCCGCAGACCGGGGTCTATACGCCCCTGATCCGCCGCATCCTCACGGTGTCCGGCCTCGTCACGGTCGCGGGCATCGGGCTCCTGGTGCTGGCCCTGCACCAGCGCTCGCGCGGGGACCATCCGACGTGACGAAGCCGGGGCGGCCCGTCTGGGCGGCGCCGCGCGGGCGGTGCAGAGTGAGACGGTGCCGAAGCGGGTAGCCCCGACGGCCGTGACCGGGACGAGCGCGGAGAACCGAGAGACCGATGGCATCCCCCCTCGTCATCACCGTGGCGCCGAACGGCGCCCGCCGCACCAAGGCCGATCACCCGGCCCTGCCGATCGACCCGCGGGAGATCGGCCTGGACGCCGCCCGCTGCCGCGAGGCCGGCGCCGCGATGATCCACCTGCACGTGCGCGATGCCGAGCAGCGCCATACCCTCGACCTCGACCGTTACCGGGCGGCGCTCGCGGCGGTGCGCCGGGAGGCGGGTCCGGAGATGATCTGCCAGGTCACCACCGAGGCGGTCGGCCTCTACAGACCGGCTGAGCAGATGGCGGCGATGCGGGCGCTCAAGCCCGAGGCGTTCTCGGTCGCGCTCCGCGAGCTCTTCGCCGAACCGGAGGACGAGGGCGCCGCCGCCGCCTTCCTGGCCGAGCAGGCACGGGCGGGGGTCCTGGTGCAGCACATCCTGTACGATGCGGGCGACGTCGCCCGCTTCCAGGGCTTGTCGGCGCGGGGACTGATCCCGCTCGAACGGGCGAGCGTGCTGTTCGTGCTCGGCCGCTACGCGGTCGGCCAGCGCTCGGACCCTGCCGACCTGCTGCCGTTCCTGACCACCTGGAATTCCGAGCACCACCTGGACCTGCCCTGGGCGCTCTGCGCCTTCGGGCCGCGGGAGGCGGCTTGCCTGATCGCCGCGGCGGCGCTCGGCGGGCATGCCCGGGTCGGGTTCGAGAACAACCTCTGGCGGCCGGATGGCAGCCTGGCGCCGGACAACGCCGCGCAGGTCGCCAGCCTCGCGGCGCTCGCCCGCGCGATCGGGATCGCCGTCGCGACGCCGGCCCAGGCGCGGGCTCTGTTCGCCGGGGAGGCGTGAGGCCTACTGGCTGACCGCGGCGGCCGGTTCGGGAAGCGCAGCGGCGGTCTGGGGCACCGGCGGCGCGGGTTTGCGCATGACGAAGTGACGGAACTCGACCGGGCGGCGCGGCGGCAGCGGGACCTTGGGGCCGGCCTCGGGCTCGGCCGGCACGGCGGCCGGATCCAGGGAGGCGACCGCGGTCGCCGCGGCCGATGGGGCGGCCGGGGCGGGAGCCGCCGCGGCGAGGCTGACCGTCTGGCCTGAGGTCGGGAACGGCAGGGTGGCGGCGCCGTCCGCATAGGCGAGGGCCGGACCGGCGGACGGGGCGGCGTGGAACGCCAGGGAGGCCGGGCGGACCGGCGGCAGCGGCACGGTGACGACCGGATCGGCGGCGGCCTGGGCCGACGCCTGCGCGGCGGCCTCTTGCGCCTGGATCTGCGCGGCGGCCGGCTGGTATGCCGCAAGGGTTTGCGGGGCGCCGGGCGGCGGAAGCTGAACTGGCGGCGCCGCTGCGGGCTGGGCGACGGCGCTCGACAGGGCGGCGACCGACGGATCGGCGGAGGCGGTCGTGGCGGCGGCCGTCTGGCGGCTGCCGAAGACGCTGCCGAGGAACCTGTTGAGCGGGTTGGTGGGCAGCTCCCGGACCGGCGGCGCCTCGAGCTCCGCCACGTCGGTGCGGATGCCGGCCCGCTTGGCGGCGTAGTAGTAGCCGCGGGCGTAGTAGCTGTAGGCCTGGGCCTCGTTGCCATGCGCGGTCTTGTAGGCGCCGGCCAGATAGGCGACGCCGTAGGTCAGGTTGACCTTGGCGTCGAGCAGGCCGGAGGCCGGGCCGCTATAGCCCAGCGCCCGGGCGGTGCCGTGCTTGATCTGCATCAGCCCCAGGGCCCCGCCGCGGCCGACCGCGCGGGGATTGTAGCCGCTCTCCCGTTTCACCACCCGGTGGATGAAGCTCGCCGGGACGCCGTTGGCCTTGGCATGCGCCTCGATCAGCGCGTCGATGTTGTCGCGGGCAGGGCTCACCTGCGCCGTGGCCGGGAGCGGCGCCGCGACGGCGACGGCGATGAGGAGGCGCTTGCGCATGCAGGACCTGCTGGAGGGAGCCGGTGCGTGGCCGCACCGACGGGGAGGCCCATCCTGCTCCGGTTCAAATGCGGCGGGAAAGAGACTTGGCCGTTCCGGACCCGGACTTGGCCGTTAACTCAGCCGTGAGATCCCCCGGTTTCGCAGTGCGGTGTGGCGGCCCGGACACAACGGCAAAGCTTTTTCGGGCTCGCCGATGGGGTCGCGACGTCCGGCGATTCGGCTGATTCGCCTCAGCGCCGCCCGCCGCCCCCGCCGAACCCGCCGGGTCCCTCGCCGCCCGGCCGGCCGAACCCGCCGGGACCACCGACGCCGCCCTGACCGCCGAACCCTCCGGGCCCGCCGAAGCCGCCCGGGCCGCCGAAGCCGCCTTGCCCGCCCGGACCGCCGAAACGGCCCGTCCCCTCCGCTGCCGGCAGCCGCGGGTCGATCTCGCCGCGGCCCTGACCGCCGAACGGTCCTTCTCCGCCCGGGCCGAAGGACCGGTTCGACGGACCCGGCCCTCCGCCCGGGCCGCCCGGCGGTCCATCCCGGCCCCCGTGACCCTGCCCGTTGTGACTTGGCCCGTTGTGACTCGGCCCGTTGTGACTTGGCCCGTTGTGACTTGGCCCGTTGTGACTTGGCCCGTTCCGTCCCGGCCCGTTCTGTCCCGGGCCGTTCCGGCCGCCGCCGCCCGGGCCGCCCTGCCCGCTTGTCCCGTCGCGTCCGGCCGGGTCGGGCTTGAGCCGCACGCCGTCGAGGTCGAGCCGGCCCCCGCGGCCGGCGCGGCCGTCGAGGATCGCGAGCCCGCCGCCGGCCGGCACGAGCCCGCCCCGGCCGGACACCGCGTAGCCGGCGCCGGTGCGTAAGCCCCCGCCCTCGCGGGTCACGTAGGCCTCGATCGACAGGCGCCGCACCTCCGCGCCGAACGGCTCGGCCGCCGCCGTCGCCCGCGCCACGGCGAGCCGGGCACCGGCGAGGTTCCCTTCCGCCACCGCCCGCCCGCCGGCGAGCGCCGGGTCGAGGCCGGCCAGCGGCAGGTTGCCGATCCGCAGGGCGCCGCCGGGCCCGCGCCTCACCGGGCCGGCGACGAGGTCCGGGCCGGGACCGGCCGGATCGATCCGGCTCGCCGCGATGCTCCCGTCGGGCCGGCGCAGGCCGCTCACCGCGACCCGCTCGCCGACACGCGGCCGCGGCATCTCGGGCGGCAGCCCGGCGGTGGCGACCGACTGGCCCAGCACCGTCAGCCGGTCCGCCTCCACGCGCTGCACCGGGCCGACCACCTCGTGGATCACCGCGATGCCGGCGGTGGACAGCCCGCCCTCCCCCGGCAGCGCCAGCGTACGGACCACCTGGCCGACCCGCAGGTCCTCGACGCGGGCCGGGCGGCCATCGACCGTCACCGGCACGTCGGCCGGGTAGGCGATGCGCAGGTCGTTGACGATGATGCTGCCGAAGCCCCGGATGGTGCCGACGACGCCGGTGCCGCCGATGCCGCGGTCGCCCTCGTCGTCGGGCCCGGGCCGGATGCCGGTGCCGCCGATCCCCTGATCGAGGATCTTGTCGCCGGCCGCACCGGCGGGGTCCGCGACCGCGAGCCAGCCCGCGCCGGAGAGGAGGCGCAGCAGGCCGCGCCGGGTGACGGATGGGGCACGTCGCACGGGCGGCTCCCTCACGCCTTGGGCCCGGGTCGGCGCGTGGCTTCGGGCCCGGCCTGCGGCGCCTCCTCGGCATAGATGTAGATGCCAAAATTCCAGCGCGCGTCTCCGCCCGGATCGGTCTCGCAGGCCGCGTGCGCCTCGCGGTTGGCCTGCTGCAGCGCCTCCATGGCGATCTCCCGCGCCCGCCCCTCGAGCCGCCGCGCCAGCTCGGGCGACAGCCCGTCATAATGCACGGCGCGCTCGAAGAAACGCGGCTTCTCCTCCAGGATGTTGGTGACCGCGGCGGCGATGTGGTCGTGGAGGTTGCGGCCGAAATAGTAGAGCTGCTGGCTGCCGCCGCCGCTCGGCACGAAGGCGGCCTCGGCGAGCACGATGCGCTCCTCGGCGTCGAGGGTCACGAGGCCGCGGTCGAGCCACTCGTCGAGCACCGCCCGCGGGCGCAGGTCCCGGGTCACCGAGGCGACCAGGCTCTCGAACGATGGACCGGTCTCGGCCGCCCGCTTCAGGGGCTTGGGCCGGCCATCGGCCTCGGTGAAGTCGGGCGCGGCGACCCAGCGGGCGATGATGCGGCTGGTGCGCGAGACCGCCGCCGGCACCGCGCTCACCGGCGCGCCGGCGCCGCGCAGGCGGCGCACCTCCTTGCGGTGGATGCCGGTGAGCAGGCTCACCCGGCTGTCGGTCTGGTCCTTGCCGGGCAGCGCGAAGTCGTACTCGGCGACGTTCACGTAGAGCTCGCGCAAGAGGTCGGTCAGCGCCGGGAAGGTGATCCCGCTGCGCACGAACAGGCGCACCAGCGGGCGCAGCAGGCGGGCCAGCGGGGCCTGCAGGGCGCCCGCATCGGGGGCCAGTCTCGGGGTCGGCTCTGACATCACGATCGTTGTAGCCGAGACGCCGTGGGACACAATCCCACGACAGCCGGTCGCCCCGCGTTTTCCGGTTGACGTGGGAATTTTGCCCACATAGAGAATTGGACGTGGTCAGATTTCCCACGCCGTCAGCCGCCACAGGAACCCCGATGGCCCACCCGCTTCCCCTCCTCTGTCCCTCCGCCGAGCCGCTCCGGCTCCAGACCGTCGCGCGGCGCCGGCTCCCGTCGCGGCTGCCCGTGGCGATGCTGGTGCGCGGACTCGCGGTGATCGCGGGGCTGGGGATGCCGGTGGCGGCGGCGACCCTGGCCGACCTCGCTCACCCCGCCCCGGCGGTGTCCCCCGTCCGCTGACCCAGGAGTTCGTCCCATGCTCGAGGCCCTGCGCAGCGGCCGCCCCCACCCCGCTCCCCTCGGGCGGGCCTTCCCGGCCCCGGAGATCGACGAGGACCGCCCCGCCCTCCGCTCCCGGCGCGACCCGTCTGATGGCGGCGAGGCGCTGGTCGTCGCCGCCCTCTGCCTCGTCATCGGCGGTGCGATCCTGCTGGTCGCCCTCCAGGCGATCTGCATCGTCCAGAACCTCTGATCCGGTTCGGACCGCCGGCGCGACACCGGCCGAGACCTGACAGCCCGGACGGTCCGCCGCCCCGGCTCACCCCCGAAGACAACCAACGGCATCCACGATGACCAGAACGACCGAAGCGCCCGGCCTTGCCGGTGCGCTCGCCCTGACGGCCGCCCTCCTCACAGGTGTCGTGGCGGCGCCCGCCTCCGCCGCCGACCTGCCGCGCCGCGTCGCCCCGCCGCCGGCCTTCACCCCCGTCCCGGTCTTCACCTGGACCGGGTTCTATGCCGGCGTGAATGCGGGCGCCGGCTTCGGCGGCGGGGGCGGCACCTTCACGGATGCCACCTACGGCACGGTGAGCCCGGGCAGCCGCGACGCCGCCTTCGTGGGCGGCGGCCAGATCGGCTACAATTACCAGTTCACGCCGGGTTCCGGCTTCGTGCTCGGCGCCGAGGCCGACATCCAGGGCACCACCTTCGGGCGGGCCCGGAGCGGGCTCGTCGGCACCACCACGTTCACCGATATCGGCCCGACCCTCGACTGGTTCGGCACGGTGCGCGGCCGGATCGGCTACGCTTTCGACCGCTTCCTGGTCTACGGCACCGGCGGCTTCGCCTATGGCGGCGGCGGCATGCCGGCCAACGCCTCGACTTACACCGGCACCCTGCCCGGAAGCTTCCGCACCGGCTGGACCGCCGGCGGCGGCGTCGAATACGCCATCACCGAGCGCCTGAGCGCCCGGATCGAGGCGCTCTACGTCAGCCTGGAGCGCAACGGCGGCAGCGGCGGCCTCGTCTACGACACCGCCACCAGCGCCTATTACGGTCTCGGCAAGCCCAAGGCGGAGTTCGGCGTGGTGCGTGCCGGCCTGAACTACCGGTTCTCGACGGACTGATCATCGCCCCCAGCATCAGGACGTTCGAGAGGACCGGAGGCGGGCGACCGCCTCCGGTCCACGTGCTTTCCCATCGCCATGGATCCTGAAGCGCAAGGGCTCCCGGTCATCGGCGAAGGTCCTCGTCGTGGTCCGAACGCCCCAGCGCGTCACCCTTTCGCGTCACCCTTTCGCGTCGATCAGCTGCGCCAGGCGGCGCAAGGCCAGCCCGTAGCCCTGCGTGCCCAGGCCCGCGATCACCCCGTCGGCGCGCAGCGAGACGTAGGAGTGATGGCGGAAGGCCTCGCGCTTGTGGACGTTCGAGATGTGCACCTCGATCACCGGCGCGTCGAAGGCGTTGAGCGCGTCGAGGATCGCCACCGAGGTGTGGGTGAAGGCGGCCGGGTTGATGACGAGGCCGCCGGCGGTCTCGCGCGCCTCGTGGATCCAGTCGATGATCTCGTATTCGCGGTTCGACTGGTGGAAGCGGATCTCCAGGCCCAGCTCGCCGGCGAGCGCCCGGCAGGAGGCCTCGACGTCGGCCAGCGTCTCGCTGCCGTAGATGTGCGGCTGGCGCTTGCCGAGCAGGTTCAGGTTCGGGCCGTTCAGCACGTAGACGAGGCGGCTCGGTGCAGGGCTCATGGCGGGACTCCGTGGCGCGGGGGCGAGACACCGCTTTAGGCGCCGCTCCGCCGGCCCGCGTCAACCGTCCCGCCAGAGCCGGACGGCATCGCCACGATAGGCGAACGGCATTGGCCGGCGGGCCCCTGCCGCGGCGATGATCCCGGACAGACAGCGGGGCGTCCCGTCCCGCCTCCCGACAAGAGGATCCGTCCGATGCGCAGCCTTCTCCTCGCCGGTGCCGTGCTCGCCGCCGTCTCGACCAGTCCCGCCCAGGCCTGGACCCAGTCCCTCCTGCATCCCGACGGCCAGGGAGCGGCCGTCGTGACCACGATGCCCACCCTCCCGCGCTACAGCGGCACCGACACCCCTCGTCGCGCGGCACCGCGGCGGGTTCCGTCCGTGCAGACCGGCGTGACCGCGCCGGCGCGGCCCTCCGACCCGCCGGCCTGGCCGTCCTGCCCGTGGTGCTGACGGGCCGCCACGTTTCCGACACGCTCCCGCGGTGGTAGCCTCGCGCCCGTCCCCGATGCCGGGGCCTTCGGTTCGCGGCCTCGCACCCCGCGGAGGGCGACGATGGAGATGCACCAGGTCCGCTACTTCCTGGCCCTGTGCGAGGAGCACAACTTCACCCGCGCGGCCCAGGCCTGCAACGTCACCCAGCCCTCGCTCACCCGGGCGATCCACTTCCTGGAGGAGGAATTGGGCGGCGCCCTGTTCCACCGCGAGCGGACCGGCACGCAGCTCTCCGAGCTCGGCCGCACCGTGCGGCCCTACCTGGAGGAGGTCTACGCGAAGGCGCAAGCCGCGCAGGCCGAGGCCCGGGCCTTCGGCCGCCAGCGCCGCACCCGCCTCACCCTCGGGGTGATGTGCACGATCCAGCCCGACGCCCTGGTCGGGCTGATCGGCGGTCTCCAGGCGCGGCACCCGGGCCTCGAGCTCGACATCGTCGATGCCAGCGCCGGGGCCCTGGAGGAGCGTCTGCTGGCGGGGGCGCTGGAGGTCGCGCTCTACTGCCTGCCGGGCCGGGAGCCCGACCCGCGGCTCCACCACCTCGCCCTGTTCCGCGAGCCAATGGTGATCGCGGTGGCCGCCGGGCACCCGCTCGCCGCCCTGGAGGCGGTCAGCCCGCGGGATCTCAGCGGCCAGCACTACGTCCACCGGCTCAACTGCGAGTTCCGCGGCGTCGCCGGCCCGATCTGGGAGGCGCAGGGCTGCACCGATTGCGAGACCATCTACCGGAGCGAGCGCGACGACTGGATCCTGGCGATGATCGCGGCGGGGCTCGGCTTCGGCTTCATGCCGCGCTCCTGCGCGGTCCATCCGGGCGTGGTCGCCCGTCCGCTGGTCGAGCCGGAATTCTGGCGCGAGGTCAACCTCGTCACCGTCCGCGGCCGGCCGCACGCCCCGGCGGTCGGGGCGCTCCTGCGCGAGGCGATGCGCACGGAGTGGTTCGGCGCCCCGGCCCTCGCGACCGAGCGCGAGCGGGCGCGCGGCGGCGAGGCGTGAGCCCTGTCCTTCCGCCTTGTCGCCCTGCCCTGCTTGGCGCCGCCGGCCGGGTCGGTGGCATCCTCACCCCCGGGCTCCGGCGCGTCGCGCCCCTGCGGGGTCGGGCGCGGCCAGCTGATCGCGTCCTCGTCGATGCCCGGCGGGTGGGCCTTGGTGGGGTCATGGGAGGCTCCCCGGGAGACGGTCCCCCGGGGAACACCCCGCGACTAGAGCATTTTCCGACGAAGTGGGCACCGGTTCGTCGCAGAAAATGCGGCAAAATCAAAGAACTAGAGCAGCGCCCGATTGCAACGTGATCGGGCGCTGCTCTAACCGGATTCGCGCCGGGCATCCCGGGCGCGATCCTTCAGCGCTTGCGGTAATACTGGTCGATGCTCACCGCCCCGAGCAGCACCAGCCCCTTGATGACCTGCTGGTAGTCGATGCCGATGCCGAGGATCGACATGCCGTTGTTCATCACGCCCATGATCAGCGCGCCGACCACCGCGCCCGTCACCTTGCCGACGCCGCCCGAGGCCGAAGCGCCGCCGATGAAGCAGGCGGCGATCACGTCGAGCTCGAAGCCGAGGCCGGCCTTCGGGGTCGCGGTGTTGAGGCGGGCGGCGAAGATCAGGCCGGCGAGGGCGGCGAGCACGCCCATGTTGACGAAGGTCAGGAAGGTCAGGCGCTCGGTGTTGATGCCCGAGAGCTTCGCCGCCTTCTCGTTGCCGCCGAGCGCGTAGACCCGCCGGCCGATCACCGTGCGGGTGGTGACGAAGCGGTAGAGCAGGATCAGCGCGAACATCACGATCAGGACGTTCGGCAGGCCCCGGTAGGTGGCGAGCCAGGTGCTGAAGGCGACGATGACCGCGGCGACGAGCGCGTTCTTGAGCGCGAAGGCCCCCATCGGCTCGGGCGTGAAGCCCTGGCGCTGCTGGCCGAGGCGCCGGCGCAGGTTCGAGCCGACGAGGATCACGGCGAGCGCGACGCCGACGAGGACCGAGGTGATCCGCAGCGAGCCGCCGGTGACCACGTCCGGGATGAAGCCGGAGCTGAGCTTCTGGAAGTCGGGCGGGAACGGGCCGACCGACTGGCCGGCGAGCAGCGCCAGGGTCAGGCCCTTGAACACCAGCATGCCGGCGAGCGTGACGATGAAGGACGGGATGCGCAGATACGCGACCCACCACCCCTGCGCCGCGCCGATGACCCCGCCGGCGACGAGGCACAGGACCGTCGCGAGCAGCGGATGCAGGCCCATCTGCACCATCAGCACCGCGGCGAGCGCGCCGATGAAGCCCGCGGTCGAGCCGACCGACAGATCGATATGCCCGGCCACGATGACGAGCAGCATCCCCAGCGCCATCACCACGATGTAGCTGTTCTGCAGCACTAGGTTGGTGAGGTTGAGCGGGCGCAGGAGCGCCCCGTCGGTGAAGAACTGGAAGAAGAACACGATGCCGACGAGGCACAGGATCATGCCGTAATCGCGCAGCGAGCCGGCGAAGGCTTTGGCATTCAAGCCGGCCAAGGGCGAAGGGCGCGGGGCCTGGAGGGGAGTGGCGGTGTCGCTCATTGTCGTTAATGTCCTCCCGAGGTGACGATGGCCCGCATGATCGCCTCCTGCGAGGCCTCAGCGGCGGGAAGCTCGCCGACGATGCGGCCCCGGTTCATGACGAGGATGCGGTCGCACATCCCGAGCAGCTCAGGCATCTCCGAGGAAATGATCAGCACGCCTTTCCCTTGGCCGGCGAGGTCGTTGATGATCGCATAGATCTCGTACTTGGCGCCCACATCGATGCCGCGGGTCGGCTCGTCGAGGATCAGCACGTCCGGGTCGGCGAAGAGCCACTTGCTCAAGACGACCTTCTGCTGGTTGCCGCCCGACAAGTTCACCGTGGCCTGGTCGATGCCGGACGAGCGGATGCGCAGGCGCTCGCGGTAGCGCTCGGCGACCATGCGCTCCCGGTCCTCGTCGATCACGCCCTTCGCCGAGACGCCGGGGAGATTGGCGAGCGAGACGTTGGTGCGGATGTCCTCGTGCAGGACGAGGCCGTAACCCTTGCGGTCCTCCGTCGCGTAGGCGAGGCCCGCGGCGATCGCCGTCTCGACGGTGCCGAGATCGGCGGGCTCCCCCCGCAGCCGCGCCTCGCCGGCGACGCGCTGGCCGTAGGCGCCGCCGAACAGGCTCATGGCGAACTCGGTCCGCCCGGCGCCGAGCAGGCCCGCCATGCCGACGACCTCGCCGCGGCGCACGGTGAGGCTCACATCCTCCACCGCGAGCCGGTCGGGATGGAGCGGGTGGCGCACGCTCCATCCCGTCACCTCAAGGAGCGGCTCGCCGATCGCGACGCCCTCCCGCGGCGGGTAGCGGTGGGCGAGGTCGCGCCCGACCATGCCCTTGATGATCCGGTCCTCGTTCAAGCGGCCGTCCGGCCCCAGCATCGCCTCCCGCGGCAGCGTCTCGACGCTGGCGCCGTCGCGCAGGATCGTGACGCTGTCGGCGACCCGGGCGACCTCGTTGAGCTTGTGCGAGATCAGGATCGAGGTGATGCCCTGCTCGCGAAACGTCTCCAGCAGGGTGAGCAGGGCGTCGCTGTCGCTCTCGTTGAGCGAGGCGGTCGGCTCGTCGAGGATGAGGAGCCGCACCCGCTTCGACAACGCCTTGGCGATCTCGACCAGCTGCTGCTTGCCGACGCCGAGATCCGTCACCAGGGTCTCGGGCGCCTCGTCGAGGCCGACCCGGGCGAGGAGGTCGCGGGTGCGCCTCATCACGACCGGCCAGTCGATCACGCCGAGGCGCGAGGCCGCCTCGTTGCCGAGGAAGATGTTCTCGGCGATCGACAGGAGCGGCACCAGGGCGAGTTCCTGGTGGATGATGATGATGCCGAGCGCCTCGCTGTCCGGGATGCCGGAAAAGCGCCGCTCCTGCCCGTCGAACAGGATGCTGCCGTCGTAGGAGCCGGCGGGGTAGACCCCGCTCAGCACCTTCATCAGGGTCGACTTCCCGGCCCCGTTCTCGCCGCAGACGGCGTGGATCTCGCCGGCGCGGACGGCGAGATTGACGTTGTCGAGCGCCTTCACGCCCGGGAACGCCTTGGTGATGCCGCGCATCTCCAGGATCGGGGATGCTGCCGGCACCGCGCGCGGGGCCGGGGACGCCGCCATCACTTGACCTGCTGGGCCTTGTAGTAGCCGCTGTCGATCACCGCCTTCTGCCAGTTGTCCTTGTCGACCGCGACCGGCTTCAACAGGTAGGACGGCACCACCTTGACGCCGTTGTTGTAGGTCTTGGTGTCGTTGACCGGGACCTGGCCGCCGGTCGAGATGGCGTCGACCATGTCGCTCGTGACCTTGGCGAGCTCGCGGGTGTCCTTGAACACCGTCATGCTCTGCTCGCCCCGCACGATCGACTTGATCGAGGGCAGCTCGGCGTCCTGGCCGGTGATGACCGGCAGGGGCTGGTCGGACGCGCCGTAGCCGACGCCCTTCAGCGACGAGATGATGCCGATCGAGATGCCGTCATAGGGCGACAGGACCGCGTCGAGGCGCTTGTTGCCGTAGAAGGCGGAGAGCAGGTTGTCCATCCGCGCCTGGGCCGCCGCGCCGTCCCAGCGCAGGGTCGAGACCTTCTCCATCCCGAGCTGCTTGCTCGGCACGGTCAATTTGCCGGAATCGATGTAGGGCTTCAGCACCGACATCGCGCCGTCGTAGAAGAAATAGGCGTTGTTGTCGTCGGGCGAGCCGCCGAACAGCTCGATGGTGAACGGCCCCTTGCCGTCCTTCAGGCCGAGCTTGTCGACGATGTAGCTGCCCTGGAGCACGCCGACCTGGAAGTTGTCGAAGGTGGCGTAGTAATCGACGTTCTTCGAGCCGCGGATGAGGCGGTCGTAGGCGATGACCTTGATGCCGCGGTCGCTCGCCTGCTGCAGCACGTCGGACAGGGTGGTGCCGTCGATCGCCGCGATCACCAGCACCTTGGCGCCGGTGGTGATCATGTTCTCAATCTGCGACAGCTGGTTCGGGATCTCGTCCTCGGCATATTGCAGGTCCGGGGTGTAACCCTTGTCCTTGAGCGCCTGGACCAGGCCCTGGCCGTCGGCGATCCAGCGCGCCGACGACTTCGTCGGCATCGCGATCCCGACCTTACCTTTCTGCGGGGCTTGGCCTTTCTGCTGGGCAAGTGCCGGAGAGGCGAGCATCGCGGCGGCCACCAGGGCCCCGCCGATGACGGCGGCGAGAGACTTCATGTTTCCTCCGGGAGAACCCGCATCTTGGTCGCGCGGGGCTGATCGGGACTCGTGAAGCAAGGGCGGGCCGGCGCGTCCGCCGGCCCCGACGGTTACACCCAGCCGCCGTCGACGACGTAGTGCTGGTTGGTGCAGGCGCCGGCCTCCTCCGAGGCGAGGAAGACGGCGAAGCGGGCGACGTCCGCCGGCACCAGCTTGCGCTTGAGGCACTGGCGGGCGTTGATCTCGGCGTCGGATTCCGGCGTCACCCAGAGGGCAAGCTGGCGCTCGGTCATGATCCAGCCCGGCGCCAGCGCGTTCACGCGGATGCCGTAGGGCCCGAAATCCCGGGCGAGCGAGCGGGTCAGCCCGATCACCCCCGACTTGCAGGCGGTGTAGGCGGCCATGCCGCCCTGCCCGATCATCCACGAGACCGAGCCGAAATTCACGATCGCGCCGGCGCCCTTCGCCTTCATGTCCGGCAGGACCGCCTGGGCCGCGAAGAACTGGTGCTTGAGGTTCACCGCGATGCGGCCATCCCAATAGGCTTCCGTCACCTCCTCGGTGGCGTGGCGCTCGTCATGGGCGGCGTTGTTCATCAGCACCTCGACCGGCCCGAAGCGCTCGCGCACCCGGCCGATCGCGGATTTCAGCGCCGGAATGTCGGTGACGTCCGCATGCTCGAAGGCGACCGCGAGGCCTTGCGCCTCCAGCTCGGAAGCCAGCGCCCGCGAGGGCTCGTCCGCGATGTCCAGGAAGCCGACCTGCGCCTTCTGCCGCGCGAAGTGCCGGACCAGCTCCGCCCCGATGCCGGAGCCGCCGCCCGTCACGACCACGACCTTGCCCGCAAGGTCCGGATAGATTGCCGCCAACGCTTCCTCCCTCGAAGCCCGTCGGATCGCTCGACGCACCGAAAATCATTTAATATGACTATTTCGATGGCCCGGCCCTTATCGCGGAATCCTGACCCGTGGGCAAGAGGCGAGAAGCGACGGGAGGACGCGACCTTGGATGAAATCGGCGCCGCAACCGTGCCACGGCGCAGCCCGGGCCACGCCCGGGTGGCGCGGGCGCTCGGCACCGGCATCGTCGCCGGGCGCTACCGGGAGGGCGACGTGCTGCCGGGCGAGCCGGTCCTGCTCTCCGCTTTCGGAGTGTCGCGCACGGTCCTGCGCGAGGCGATCAAGACCCTGTCTGGCAAGGGCCTGGTGGAGGCCCGCACCCGGGTCGGCACGCGGGTGCGCGAGCGGTCGGCCTGGAACCTGTTCGACCGCGACGTGCTCGCCTGGACCATCGAGGCCGGGATCGACGCGCGCTTCCTGAGCGAGCTCGCCGAGATCCGCCTCGCCATCGAGCCGGCGGCGGCGGCACTCGCCGCCGCGCGCCGGAGCAAGGCCGACCTCGACACCCTGGATGCCTGCGTCGTCGCGATGCGCGAGGCAAAGGGCCTCGATCCGGCCTTCGCCCGGGCCGACCTCGCCTTCCACCTCGCCCTGGCGGACGCCTCCGGCAACCTGTTCATGCACTCGGTCGGCGCCGTGACCGAGGCGGCGCTGGACGTGCTGTTCCATCTCAGCCGGCCGACCGACCCGCAGGCGCACGACGTCGCCTGGCGCACCCATGCGGCGATCGCGGCGGCGATCCGCGCCGGCGACGCCGCGGCGGCAGCCCGGGCGACCGAGGCCGCGGTGCGCGACGGCCTGAAGAACAGCGCCACGGCGGTGGAGAGAGCGCCGAAACCGCCTTATCCTAAGGTCAGCGCGCCCTGCGCGCGAAGGAGCCCGGCGCGAAGGAGCCCGCAATGAGCGACACTGCCCCTGCCCTGGACCCCGTCCCGGTCGGCACGATGCCGGATGGCTGCCCGATCCTGGAAGCCCGGCTGGAGGGTGACGGGCTCGCGGTGGCGGTGCTGAGCCTCGGGGCGGTGCTGCGCCGGCTCGACGTCCACGGCCGCCCGATGGTGCTCGGGCGCGACGATCCCCAGGACTACGTGGCCAGGACCCCGCAATGCGGCGCCATCGTCGGGCGCTTCGCCAACCGCATCGCCGGCGGCCGCTTCACCCTCGACGGCACGACCTACGCGCTGCCCCGCAACGAGGCCGGCCGCACCCACCTGCATGGCGGTTCTCAGGGCTTCTCGCGCCGCAAATGGCGCTTCGCCCAGGTGGGAGAGCGCAGCCTGACGCTCGCCTACCGCGCGGCGGACGGCGAGGAGGGCTATCCGGGCGCGCTCGACGTCGCCTGCACCTACGCCATCACCGGCCCCGGCACCCTGCGCATCACCCTGACGGCGACGACGGACGCGCCGACCCTCGTCAACCTGACCAACCACAGCTACTTCAACCTGCTGCTGCCGCAAGCGGGCTTCCCCGCCCCGACGATCGACGACCACGTGATCGAGATCCCGGCCGAGTCCTACCTGCCGGTCGACGAGGGCCAGATCCCGACCGGTGCGATCGCCCCGGTCGCCGGCACGCGCTTCGACCTGCGCCGGCCGACGCGCATCGGCGCCGAGGCCTTCGACCACGCCTTCGTGCTCGGGCGCGAGACGGCGCCCGAGCCCCGTCCCGTCGGCCGGGTCACGGCGGCGGGCAGCGACGTGGCGCTGACGGTGCTGGCCACCGCGCCGGCGGTGCAGTTCTACGACGGCACGCACCTTGCCAAAGCGGGCCTCGGCTATGCGGCCCGCTCCGCCTTCTGCCTCGAACCCGAGGCCTATCCCGACGCGCCGAACCACCCGGGCTTCCCGAGCGCGGTCGTGCGCCCGGGCGAGACCTACCGTCAGATCATCGAATACCGCTTCACGAAGGAGACCGCGCGATGAGCGGCTGGGCCGGCATCTTCTGCGACCGCCCCTGCATCCTCGGCGAGGGGCCGGCGGCGCATCCCGGCCTCGGCCGGCTGTACTGGCTCGACATCCTCGGCAAGCACCTGTGCGAGCGGCCATTCGACGGCGGCAGCACCACGCGGCACGACCTGCCCGTGATGGCCTCGGTGGTGGCGCGGGTCGACGACCGCACGCAGCTGCTCGGCGCCGAGGACGGCCTGTATCTCCGCGACATCGGATCCGGCCGGCTGCGGCTGCTGACGCCGCTCGAGGCTGACCGGCCGGAGACCCGCTCCAACGACGGGCGGGTCCACCCCTGCGGGGCCCTGTGGCTCGGCACGATGGGCAAGCACGCGGAGACGGGGGTCGGGTCGATCTACTGGTTCTTCCGCGGCGAGGTCCGGACCCTGTTCACGGGCATTACGATCCCGAACGCCATCGCGTTCTCGGCCGACGGCACCAGCGCGACCTTCGCCGATTCGGAGGCCGGCACGATCTGGCGCATCGCCACCGACCCGGAGACCGGCCTGCCGGTCGGCGAGCGCCGGGTCTTCGTCCAGATCCCGGCCTCCGAGGGCGCACCGGACGGCGCGGTGATCGACGATGAGGGCCTGCTCTGGAACGCCCGCTGGGGCGGCGCCAGCCTCGACGCCTACGCCCCCGACGGCACCCGGGTGCGCAGCATCGCCATGCCGGCCCGCCAGGTGACCTGCCCGGCCTTCATCGGCGAGGGCGCCGACACCCTGGTGGTCACCTCGGCGACGGAAGGTCTCGATCCGGACCGGACCGACGACCGCTTCGCCGGGCGGACCTTTTCGGTTCCGGTGAAGGTGAAGGGGCGGTTCGAGCCGGTGGTGCGGATCGTGTGAGGTCGGACCAGGCGGCTTGACCAGTCCCGAACGTTGTCTCCGCCGCTGCATGCAGCCAAAGCCAGCCAAGCGTCGCGTGCAGCGGATCAGGTCTTCAGCCGCCGATCATGGTGGCGGCATGCGCGCGCGTCGCGACGGCGAAGCAAGCGGCTATTTCCCGAAGTCCAAGCTCTCGTCACCGATGAGACCGGCGCGGTCCTGATCCTGTCATCGACGTCGAAGGCGGATCCAAGCACCGGCTCCGACTCTCGTCGCCGAGAGCGGAGCTATTCAGGGTCGGCGTGAAACACCGTATACGCCTCCACGGGCTCCCGCTCCGCCCGCAAGCCGTTCACCGGCTCCTCGGGATCGGCGGATCCGAGCGCCATCCCGCACACCACGATCTCGCTCCCCGGAATGCCGAGCTGCTCCCGCACCACCGCCGGATAGCTCGCGATCGCCGCCTGCGGGCAGGTGTCGAGGCCGCGGCCGCGGGCGGCGAGCATCAGGGTCTGGAGGAACATGCCGTAATCGAGCCAGCTGCCCTGCTCCATGTCGCGGTCGATGGTGAAGACGAGGCCGACGGGAGCGCCGAAGAACGTGAAGTTGCGGCCCATCTGGCGCTTGGCCCCCTCCCGGTCGCCCTTCCCGATGCCGGCGAGCCCGTAGAGCTGCCAGCCGAGCGCCCGGCGCCGGCCGAGATACGGTTCGCGCCAGGTCACCGGATAATACGCGTAGTCCCGCGCCTCCGGCATATCGCTCTCATGCGCGGCCGTGAGGGCGTCGGTGAGGCGCCGGAGAGCGTGGCCCGTGACGACGTGGGCCCTCCAGGGCTGGATGTTGCTGCCGCTCGGCGCCCGGCCGGCGAGCGCGATCAGCTCGCGGACCGTCGCCTGCGGCACCGGATCGGGCCGGAAGCCCCGGACGCTGCGCCGGCTGATGATCGCCGCGTCGACCGCGTTGCGCTCCGTCATGGTCGTCTCCCCTGTCAGGCCTTCGGCCCGGCCGATCCGGTGGATTGAGTGTCTCTCACAAAACTCCCGCTCACCGTCGTCGCTCACTGTGGCGGCGTCGGCGCAGCGGGAGTTTTGCGAGGTGGATTAAACCGCTCGTCCGTTCGTTCCCCGTGGCCTCTGGCCCGCCACGTGCTAAGCGCGACGGTGAGGAACGCGCGTGAAGAAGGAATTTTCGTGATGCTGTCGCGCAGATCGCTGGCAGGCCTCGTTGGAACAGGCCTCTTCGGGGCCGGCACCGCGGCGGCGGGGGCGGCCGCCTCCGCGCTCGTGACCCCGGCCCGGGCGCAGGACGCCTCCGAGAGCGCCTTCGACCGGATTCGCCGGACGAAGAAGCTGCGCACCGCGGCGGTGGCGGGCGGCGCGCCCTATTACCAGAAGGACATTGCCAGCGGGCAGTGGCGCGGCTTCTACGTCGACATGGCGAAGGCCCTCGCGGCCGAGCTCGAGGCGGAGCTGGAACTGTCCGAGACCACCTGGGGCAATGCGGTGCTCGACCTCCAGGCCAACAAGATCGACCTGTTTTTCGGCCTCAACCCGACCCCGAAGCGGGCGCTGGTGGTCGATTTCTCCGTGCCGGTGTTCAGCAACGCCTTTACGGTGATCGCCAAGAAGGGGTTTGCTCCGAAGACCTGGGCCGAGCTGAACAGCCCCGACGTCAAGCTCGCGGTCGATGTCGGGTCCTCGCATGACGCCGTCGTGACCCGGCTCTGCCCGAAGGCCCAGGTCGTGCGCTTCAAGTCCGCCGACGAGGCGACGCTGGCGCTCTCGACCGGCCGGGTCGACGCGCAGTGCCTGATTCTGATGCTGGCGATGACCGTGCTGAAGAAGAACGCGGCGCTGGGGCAATTGGTGGTGCCGAACCCGGTCTTCGCCACCACCTCGAATGCCGGCTTCCGGCGCGAGCGCGACAAGACCCTGCGCGACTTCGTCAACACCTGGATCGACTACAACAAGGGTCTCGGCTTCATCCGCCAGACCATCGTGTCGAACATGGAGCTGGTGGGCGTGACCGAGGCCGACATGCCGGCCGGCGTCTCGCTGTGAGCCGGCAGGGTCGCGGAGCGGCCGGAAGCCTGAAGCGGCGCGGGGTGGCCCGCCAGGGTTAGGTCTGGACATGTACACGTGGGATTTCGGCTCGCTCTGGACCTATCGCTGGCTGTTCGTCCAGGGGCTCGGCGTCACGGTGGCCTTCACGGTTGCGATCGTGGTGATCGGGCTCCTGGTCGGCCTCGCGGCCGGTCTCGCCAAGCTGTCGCACCTGGCGCCCCTGCGCTGGCTCAGCAACGCCTATATCGAGGTCTTTCGCTGCACCCCGCTCCTGGTGCAGCTGGTGTGGTTCTACTACGCCCTGCCCATCCTCGCCGGGATCGAGATCTCGGCGGTCGGCGCCTCGGTGCTGGCGCTGTCGCTCTATGGCGGCTCGTTCTACGCCGAGATCATCCGCGGCGGCATCGTGTCGATCGACCGCGGCCAGGGCGAGGCGGCGGCGGCCCTGGGCATGACCCCGGCCCAAAGCCTGCGCCGGATCATCTTGCCCCAGGCGCTCAAGCGCATGGTGCCGCCGCTGATGAACCAGTCGATCATCCAGTTCAAGAACACCTCGCTCGTCTCGGTGCTGGCGGTGCCGGACCTGCTCTACCAGGGCCAGGTCGCGGCCCATGACAGCTACCGGCCGCTGGAGATCTACACGCTCGTGGCTGTCCTGTACTTCGCGGCGCTGTATCCCCTCACCTGGATCGTGCGCCGGGGCGAGCGGCGCCTCGCCACCAGCGATTGAGGCTCAACGCATGGCAGGGACCTCACCTCCGAAGATCGCGATCACGCATCTCGCCAAGAGCTTCGGCGCTCATGTGGTGCTCAAGGACGTATCGCTCGCCGTGCCGGCGGGCGGGGTGGTGGCGCTGATCGGGCCGTCGGGCTCCGGCAAGTCGACGTTGCTCCGCTGCATCAACCTCCTGGTGGTGCCGGATTCGGGCGAGGTCCGGGTCGGGGCCGACGCGTTCCGGTTCGGACCCGGCACCAGGCTGCCAGGGACGAAGGCCCTGGCGCGGTTCCGCGCCAATACCGGCATGGTGTTCCAGCACTTCAACCTGTTCCCGCACCTCACCGCCCTCCAGAACGTCATGGAGGGGCCGGTCACCGTGCAGCGCTTGGCCAGGCCCGAGGCCGAGGCGCGGGCCCGCGCGCTGCTGGCCAAGGTCGGCCTCGCCGACAAGGCGGAGCAGTATCCGAGCCGCCTGTCGGGCGGGCAGAAGCAGCGCGTCGCCATCGCGCGGGCGCTCGCCATGGAGCCCGAGGTGATGCTGTTCGACGAGGCGACCTCGGCCCTCGATCCGGAACTCGTCGGCGAGGTGCTGGGGGTGATGCGGGCGCTCGCCGCCGACGGGATGACCATGGTGATCGTCACCCACGAGATCGCCTTCGCCCGCGAGGTCGCCGACCGGGTGGTCTTCCTGCGCGACGGCGTGGTGGTCGAGGAAGGCCCGGCCCGCGCCCTGATCGACGCGCCGCAGCACCCCGACACCCAGGCCTTCCTGGCCCATTTCCACCGTCGCGGCGAGGTGCCGGCGGCATGAGCGTCCTCACGCGCGTCATCCTGGTGACGGGGGCAGGCAGCGGCATCGGCCGGGCCACGGCTCTCGGCCTTGCCGCCCCCGGCCACGGCCTGGTGCTGCAGAGCGGCCGCAACGCGGCGGGGCTCGACGCGGTGGCGGAGGCGGCCCGCTCCCAGGGTGCCACCGTCGCGACCTGGCTCGGCGACCTTGCCGACCCGGAAACCGGCCCGCGCGGCGTCGCGCTCGCCTCGGAGACCTTCGGGCGCCTCGACGCCGTGGTGGCCGCCGCCGGCAAGGCGCAAAGGGGCGGCGCCCTCGCGCTCGATCCGGCCAGCCTCGCGGCGGCGCTCGCCCTCTCGGCCGAGTCGTTCCTGCGCCTTGCGCAAGCCGCCGCACCGCTGCTGCGGGCGGGCACGGCACCGAGAGTCGTCGCGGTGTCGTCCTACGTCGCCCATCTCTACCGGGCCGATCTCGGCCTGTTCTCGGCCTCCTCCGCCGGCCGGGCCGCCCTGGAGGCCCTGGTGCGGAGCCTTGCCCGCGAGCTCGCCCCGGACGGCATCACCGTCAACGCCGTGGCACCGGGCCTGACCCGCAAGGACCCGGGCCGCGCCGGGGCGCTCTCAGTTGAGGCGATCGCGGCCCTCGAATCCGCCATCCCCCTTGGGCGGCGGGCCGATCCGGCGGAGATCGCCGCCGTCATCGCCTTCCTCGCCTCCCCGGCCGCCTCCTACGTCACCGGCCAGGTCATGCACGTCGACGGAGGGCTCACGTGAGCCGCATCCCCCTCACCGATTCGCTCGTCATCGCGCATCTGCGCGTCGTCCTGATCGAGAGCCCGATCAGGATGGCCCGCCGCCAGGGCGTCGGCGACGTCAAGGGCACGGTCAAGCGGGTGCTCCTGCGCCTGACCACCCGGGAGGGGATCGTCGGCTGGGGCGAGGCGGCCCCCTGGGAGGTGTTCACCGGCACCGCCGAGGGCGCCTTCTCGGCCCTCGACACCTATCTGCGCCCGCTGATCCTCGGCCGCTCGGCGCGTGGCGTCCGGGCGCTCGCCGCCGATCTCGACCGGGCGCTCACCGGCCATACCGACGCCAAGGCGGCAGTCGAGATGGCGCTGCTCGACATCCTGGGCCACGCGTCGGGGCTCCCGGTGGCCGAGCTGCTGGGCGGCCGGGTGCGGGACCGGATCCCGCTGTCGTTCTCGATCGCCGATCCGGATTTCGACGCCGACCTCGCCCGCATGCACGCCATGACGGCGGGGGGCCACCGCCTGTTCAAGGTGAAGACCGGGGTGAAGTCCCATGCCGAGGATCTCGCCCATCTCGAAGCGATGCGGGCGGCCTTCGGCGAGGGCATCGATCTCCGGGTCGATTACAACCAGGCGCTGGCGCCGTTCGGGGCGTTGCGGACCTTGCGCGACATCGAGGCCTTCCGGCCGACCTTCATCGAGCAGCCGGTGGCGCGCCGCCATCTCGACGCGATGGCGGAGCTCACCGCGGCCCTCGACACCCCGATCCTGGCCGACGAGAGCTGCTTCGATGCCGCGGACGCCCTGGAGGTGGTCCGGCGCCGGGCCGCGGACGCGGTCTCGGTCAAGCTGATGAAGTGCGGCGGGATGCTGAAGGCGCAAGCGCTGATGGCGATCGCCGAGACCGCGGGCCTGCCGGGCTACGGCGGCACCCTGTGGGAGGGCGGCATCGCGCTCGCCGCCGGCACCCAGCTCATCGCCGCCACCCCCGGCATCTCGCTCGGCTGCGAGTTCTACATGCCCCACCACGTGCTGACGGAGGACGTGCTGGAGGCGCGGGTGCCGGTCGAGGCGGGCGAGGTGGTGGTGCCGCGGGGCCCCGGGCTCGGGATCGCGGTGAGCGAGGCGGCGATCCGGGAGAATGCGCGGGTGCTGGCGGACACACACTGATCGCCAGTATTGACCTTTCAGGCTCGCGCTCCCTGTCAGTATTTTTCCTAAAATCGGAAGTTTTTCAGCCGGCCCCTTGACGGCGGCCGGCTGGTTAGCCATGTATTAATTATTGCTCGAACAGAGCTGCAAGACACCAAAATAAAAATAAACTTGCCGTAATCCAAAATATCATTGCCCGTTGAGACCCCGCGATCACTGCCGAAGTCAGGTATCGGATCAATGGAAAACGACGATAATCGGCAGACGCTCCTGAATAGCTACGGCCTGCTCGCTTCTTTGTGCATCCTGTTTTGCATCATCAGTCGTGCGCCATCCATATTCGACGAGCTCTCATTGGCAGGCCTCAAGCTGACCAATGTCAACGTCGGATGGGTCGTGATCCTCGGCCCCTGGATTATTTCAGCAGGCATGGTGTGGTTGCTTTACTACGCATCGGTGGTCGTGGTGACCCCCGCCCAGCGGTCGAGGGGCGCACGGATCGCGATGATCGCACTTGCCCTGATCCCGGCGATCGCGGAGTTATTTTTGCTCCGGCAGCTTATCTTCGAAACGACCCAGGCCGGCATTCCCTGTGATCAGTTCGACCACCTGCGCCTGTTCACGGATTTCGATCTTTCTTCTGCGGCCGGGTGGAAGCCCCACTACTGTTTTGGGTTGAAACCTGAACAGCAAGAAGCGATGCCGCATTTCTATCCGCCCTATCAAACTTGGGCGCACGTCATCCTGCCGTTCCTCGTCGGAGCGGCCGGGATCAGGATCGGACGGTTTCTCTGATCCTGGAACCTCGACCACGCGAACCGAAGCGCAACGGAGGGATTATGACGAGGCAAGCAACGATGGCGGCGATCCCCCTCGCCGGCGCGCTCCTTCTCGGCTCCGGCGTGGCCCGGGCTGCCGAATGCGACCAGTTCATTAGCGGCAGGATCGCGGACCAGATCCGCGGTCCGATCGAGGCGACCGACTGTTCCTACCTCGGTCGGGCCGGTGTCGACAAGGCCAATCACAAGCTGGAGAGTGTGTGCTACAAGTCCTCCGGACCTACCTCGTCCGTCGAGATCAATGCCAGCTTCAGTTGCAGCACAAGCCCGGCCGCACTCATCAAATTCTCGACCTCCGATCGAGTGAGAGCAACGGCCGATATCAGAGGTTCCGACTGCCAAGTCCTCGACGTGAAAGTGAACACCTCGGGAGAGATCTCGAAGGTCGTCCTCAAGGCGTTCGACGCGAACGGCCGGGTACGGACAGCCCTGCAGGACGCTCTGAACAAGCTCTGCAAGCGCTAACCCGCACATCCATCACGTGAACCATGCCCCACGCGAGCACCGCGTGGGGCGAATCTGTCGTGATCTAGGCCGCCGCGCGGGCCTCCTCCTCCAGCTCGTCCGCCGGCCCGAAGAACTCGTACCGGATGCGCTCCGCCGGCACCCCGAGGCGGGCGAGGCCGCGGACCAGGCTGGCGAGGAAGGATTTGGGGCCGCACAGGTAGTAGGTCGCCTCCGCCGCCGGTGTGTGGGCGACGAGCCATTCCGGGGTGATGCGGCCGACCCTGTCATACGCCGTCCCGAGCCGGTCCGCGCTCTCCGGTGCCTCGTAGACCGTGTGCAGGCGGATCGCCGGGCGATCGGCGGCGAGGCGCCGGGTGCGCTCGGCCATGGCGTGGACCCGGCCGTGCAGCGCCCCGTGGACGTACCAGGTCGGCCGCTCGGGCGTCTCGGCGTGGATCGTCTCCAGCATGCTCATCATCGGGGTGAGGCCGACGCCGCCGCTCACCAGCACCACCGGCGCCGACGTGGTACGATCGAGCACGAAGTCGCCGGCGGGCGCCGCGACGGTCAGCACCGTGCCGGGATGGGCCGTCTCGTGCAGCCAGGACGAGACCAGGCCGGCAGGACGGCCGGGCGTCGCCTCGCGCTTCACGGTGATGCGGTAAGAGCGGTCGTTCGGTGCGCAGGAAATCGAGTAGTTGCGCTTGAGCACGCCCTCGCCCGGCAGGTCGAGGCGGAGGCCCAGAGACTGGCCGGGCTGGTGGCGCAGCACCGCACCCCCATCGACCGGTACCAGCACGAAGGAGCGGATCGTCTCGCTCTCGATCGTCACGCTCTCGATTCGGAAGTCGCGCCAGCCGGTCCAGCCGCCGGGCCGCGTCTCGTGATCGTGGTAGATCGCGGCCTCGCGATCGATCAGGATGTCGGCCAGGAACCAGTAGGCCTCGCCCCAGGCGGCGCAGATCTCCGGCGTCGCGGCCTCGGCCAGAACGTCCTGGATCGCCCCGAGCAGCGCCTCGGCGACGGAGGCGTAGTGGGCCGGCAGGATCGTCAAGGTGACGTGCTTCTGGGCAATGCGCTCGACCGCGCCGGCGAGCGCACCGAGATTGTCGATGTTGCGCGCATAGGCGAGCACCGCATTGGCCAGGGCCTTCGGCTGGGAACCGGTCTCGCCGTGATGCGACTGGTTGAACAGGTCGCGGATCGCCGGGTCCTGAAACAGGCGCTCGTACATCCGGCGGGTGATCGCGAGGCCGTGGGCCTCCAGGGCGGGGATCGTGGCCTTGACGAGGGCGATGGTGGCGGGGCTCAGCGGGGACGGCATGGCGCGCTCAAAGGTGCATTCGATATGAACCTTATACGGCGCCCGCCTGAAGGTGTATAGGAATTACATGTTATGAAGCGGGCGAGGCTCCCATGCGCCTGACGCGCTACACCGATTACGCCCTGCGCACGCTGCTCTATCTCGGCGCCAACGAGCCGCGGCAGAGCTCGATCGCCGAGGTCGCACGGGCTTACGGCATCTCCGAGAACCACCTGACCAAGGTGGTGCATCAGCTCGGCCGGCTCGGCCTGGTGCGCACCATCCGCGGCCGCGGCGGCGGCCTGCGCCTGGCGCTGAGTCCCAGCGCGATCGTGATCGGCGCGGTGGTGCGGCAGACCGAGGAGGACCTGGCCCTGGTCGAGTGCTTCGGGAACGGCGCCTGCGCCATCACCCCGGCCTGCCGCCTGCGCCGCGCTCTGGCTGAGGCGCTCGCCGCGTTCCTGGCGGTGCTCGACGGCTATACCCTGGCGGACCTGCTGGCGGGGGATGCGGCGCCGGATCTCGCGCGGCTGCTGGGCTTGCCGGAGCCGGAGGGCGAGCAGGTGGAGGTGTAGGGTTCGGAGCGTCCCACACACGCCGGTCGCGCGCGGACCCTCCCCCGCAGAGAGGGGGAGGCTTCATTGCACGGCACGCTTCAGCCCTTCGCCCGCCCCGGCCGCTGATCCTGCGGCGTGTAGTCGATCGTCGTGAAGCTGCCGCCCTGGAGGGTGCGGGCGACCGGGTCGAGGGGGTTCTCCTGGCCGAGGATCTCCTCCGCCCAATCCTCCGCCGACTGGGTCGGCCGGTAGCCGATCGCGGCTGCGGCCGCGCTGTTGTCCCAGTAGCTGCGCGGGTTGTTCGAGGCGCCCCAGACCGCGACGTAGCCCGGGATCGGCGCCGCGATGCTGCGCAGCACGAGCTGGGTGAGGTCGTCGTGGCCGAGCCAGGTCGAGAGGTGGCGGAACTCGGTCGGGCGCGGCAGGGCGCTGCCGATGCGGATGGCCACGCCCTCGATGCCGTGCCGGTCCCAGTACATCTGCCCCATCAGCTCGCCCCAGGCCTTGCTCAGGCCGTAGGCGCCGTCGGGCCGGAACGGGGCGTCGATGTCGAGCCGGTCGTTCACCGAATGCATGCCGAAGGCGTGGTTGGAGCTGGCGAAGATCACGCGCCGCACGGCGTGGCGACGGGCACCCTCGTAGACCGCCTGCAGGGCCACGAGATTGTTCTCGATCACCTCCGGCATCGGCCGCTCGACGCTGGTGCCCGCCATGTGGACCAGGACCTCGGCCCCTTCGAGCAGCCGGTCGACCGCCTCGGGATCGCGCAGGTCGCCGGTCGTCACGGTCTCGGCCTCCGAGAGCGGCGTCAGCGCCGTCGGGCCCCCGCCGGAGCGCAGGACGATGCCGGCATCGAGCAGCCGCGGCCGCAGCACCGCCCCGATCTGCCCGCCCGCCCCCGACAGGGCGACCCGGATTCCCGCTGCCTCGCTCATGCGTCCTCCTTGTTTCGTCGTTGTGCGGCCCCGGCGGCGCGGGTCACGCCCCATCATCGAGGAGCGACGGTCCATCGTCGAGGATCGTCGCGACGTGGTGGGCCAGCGCGCTCGCGAGAGCCGGCCCGTCCCGGCTCTCGGCGGCGGCCAGGATGCCGAGATGGCGCTGCGCCGTGTGGGTGAGGTCGGCCGGCCCGGCGATCAGCTTGAAGCGGTGGTTGTGGGTCAGGCAGCGCAGGAGCAGGGGCTCCAGGCTCGGCCAGCCGGCCTCGGCGAAGAGCCGGCGGTGGAACTCGCGGTCGGCCTCGGCGAGCGCGTAAGGATCGCCCGCCGCCGCGGCCACCTCCATCAGGGCGAGCTGCGCCTCGAGGTCCGCCCGCAGGGCGGCGGGGTTGCCGCAGGGCCGGGCGCAGGCCCGACGGGCAGCGCGGCATTCGAGGTCGCGGCGCAGGCGCAGCATCTCGACCGCCTCCTCGGCGCTCGACTCCGAGACCCGGGTGCCGCGATGACCGGAACGTTGCACCAAACCCTCTTCCTGAAGGAGCAGCAAAGCCTCGCGGATCACCCCCTGGCTGCAACCGAACCGGCCGGCGAGGTCGAGTTCGAGCAGGGCCGCGCCGGGGGCGATCTCGCCGAGCATGATCGCGCGGCGCAACCCGTCGGCCACTTGCAGGTGACGGCGGGCCCGCGCTGGAATCGGGGGGCTCACGGGCTGTCCGGCCCGCATGGTCTCGGCGGCGATCATCGCCTTAGCGTCGGTCATGCCCCCTCCCTTGTCAAGCATTATCAATATCGATAATGACCGCAAAGCTCACCGCGACCACCGCCGGCGACAGAGCGGACGCGCGCAGGGCCTTGATTCTGCATTGTTTCCGGCGTGGCCGGCAACGTTCTCACGGGAAGGGAACGCCGATGGGCAAATCGCGCGGCCTGCGGTGGCGCATCCTGGCGCTGGTCGGGCTCGGCACGGTCGTCAACTACATCGACCGCAACACGCTGGGCGTGCTGGCCCCGCTGCTGAAGGACCAGCTCGGCGTCTCGACCGAGCAGTACTCGTTCATCGTCGCGGCATTCCAGATCTCCTACGGGGTGATGCAGCCGGCCGCCGGCTTCCTCACCGACCTGATCGGCCTGCGCACCGGCTACTGCCTGTTCGCCCTGGTCTGGGGCTCGGCCTGCGCGCTGCACGCGCTGGCGGGCAACTGGCAGGCGATGGCGGCGTTCCGGGGCCTGCTCGGCCTCGGCGAGGCGGCGGCGATCCCCTCGGCCGTCAAGACCGCGACCCTGTGGTTCCCGCCCCGGGAGCGCTCGATCGCCACCGGCTGGTTCAACACCGGCTCGTCGATCGGCGCGATGATCGCCCCGCCGCTGGTGGTGTGGCTGTCGCTGACCTGGAGCTGGCAGGTCGCCTTCCTGGTCACCGGCCTGATGTCGGTCGGCGTCGCCGCCCTGTGGTGGCTGGTCTACCGCGACCCGCAGGACCATCCGGGCTTGAGCGAGGCCGAGCGCACCCATATCGGCGCCGACGCGCCGCAGGCTGTCCTGCCGAAGCCCTCCGTCAAGGCGGTGGTCGGGCGGCGGGAATTCTGGGGCATCGCGGCGGCGCGCTTCCTCACCGAGCCGGCCTGGCAGACCTTCAGCTACTGGATCCCGCTCTACATGGTCAGCGCCCGGGGCATGGACATCAAGCAATTCGCCCTGTTCGCCTGGCTGCCCTTCCTCGCCGCCGATCTCGGCTGCGTGCTCAGCGGGTACCTGTCGCCATACCTCAGCCGGCGCTTCCGGATCTCGCTCGCCAACTCGCGCATCGCCGGCATCGGCTTCGGGGCCGTCTGCATGATCGGCCCGGGGCTGATCGGGCTGGCCTCGAGCCCGTTCACGGCGATCTGCCTGTTCTCGCTCGGCGCCTTCGCCCACCAGATGCTGTCGAGCCTGCTCTACGCCGTCGTCACCGACCACTTCCAGCCGCACGAGGTCGCGACCACGACGGGCTTCTGCGGCATGGCGGGTTATCTCGGCGGCACGCTGTTCTCGCTGCTGATCGGGCAGCTCGCCGGGCGCATCGGCTTCGAGCCGCTCTTCGCCTGCCTCACGGTGTTCGATCTCGTGGCCTTGCTCGTGGTCTGGCTGGTGCTGGGCGAGCGCCGGCGGGTCCGGCCGCTCCCGGCGGGCGCGGTCGCGCACTGACCGGGCTCCCCGGAGAACGCCTCATGCCATCGCGCTTTCGCATCGACGTGTCGATGCGAAAGCGTCCGGCGCATCGGCGCCGGCGCCCGTTCGGACCTAGCCAGCGCCTTCGAACGAGTCCGTTCGACGGCGCGGCGGCATGAGAGAACGCCTTGCATCCGGCGCGGCGGACCGCGATGGTCCGCGCCCGAAGAACCGCCAGGAGGATCGCCCCCGTGTGGACGCCGACGACCCGGTATCCCGACCCCGCCATCGAGGTCATCGATCCCTCGTTTGCCCGCTACCGGGTGTTCAGCGCCGGGGTCGAACGCCTCGCCACCGGCTGCCGCTGGAGCGAGGGCCCGGTCTGGTTCGGCGACGGGCGCTACCTCCTGTGGAGCGACATCCCGAACAACCGCATCCTGCGCTACGACGAGGAGAGCGGCGCGGTCTCGGTCTTCCGCAAGCCGTCGAACTTCGCCAACGGCAACACCCGCGACCGCCAGGGCCGCCTCGTCACCTGCGAGCATGGCGGACGGCGGGTGACCCGCACCGAGTATGACGGCGCCATCACGGTGCTGGCCGATTCCTACGAGGGCAAGCGCCTCAACTCGCCCAACGACGTGGTGGTGGCCTCCGACGGCGCGGTCTGGTTCACCGACCCGCCCTTCGGCATCCTCGGCAACTACGAAGGCGAACGGGCCGAGCCGGAATCGCCCCAGAACGTCTACCGCCTCGACCCGGCGACCGGGGCGCTGGCGGCCGTCGCCACCGACCTCGCCGGGCCGAACGGCCTGTGCTTCTCCCCCGACGAATCGACCCTCTACCTCGTCGAGTCGCGGGCGCAGCCGAACCGCCGCATCCTCGCCTTCGACGTCGGCGCGGGCGGGCGCCTGACGAACCGGCGCGTCCACATCGATGCCGGCCCCGGCACGCCGGACGGCTTCCGCTGCGACATCGACGGCAACCTGTGGTGCGGCTGGGGCATGGGCTCGGAGGCTCTCGACGGGGTGATGGTCTACAATCCCGACGGCATCCTGATCGGCCGCATCCGCCTGCCCGAGCGCTGCGCCAACCTCTGCTTCGGCGGCCGCCACCGCAACCGGCTGTTCATGGCGGCGAGCCAGTCGCTCTACGCGCTCTACGTCGACACGCAGGGCGTGGCCGGGGGCTGACGCCCCGGCCCCGAGCAGATTTCACAAAGGCGGTTGCCGGTTTTGCGGCAACACTCTGCGACAAGACAAGGACCCAAGCCGCGGACGGCGCGCGAGAGCAACGCCCGATCACGTTGCAATCGGGCGCTGCTCTTAGTCTTTGATTGTGCCGCATTTTTCTGCGACGAACCGGTGTCCACGTCGTCGGAAAATGCTCTAACGTCGCCCCGCCGCCACCAGGCACAGCAGCTCGAACAGCACCTGCGCGGCGCATTGCGCCGTGTTGCTGGTCGGGTCGTATTGCGGCGCCACCTCGACCACGTCGCCGCCGACGATGTTCACGCCCGCGAGGCCCCGGAGCAGTTCCAGCACTTCGCGCGGCGTGAGCCCGCCCATCTCGGGCGTGCCGGTGCCCGGCGCGAAACCGGGATCGAGGCTGTCGACGTCGAAGGAGAGGTAGGTGGGGCCGTCGCCCACGACCTCGCGGGCCCGGGCGATCACCGCGGGCAATCCGAGCCGCGGCACCTCCTCGGCATGGATCACCGTCATGCCCGACACGTACGAGAACTCCCACAGGTACTCGGCGCCGCCCCGGATGCCGATCTGGATCGTGCGCGCGGGGTCGAGCACGCCGTCGAGCACCGCCTGGCGGAACGGCCCGCCGTGGTGGAACTTCGAGCCCTCGTAGACGCCGCCGGTGTCGCAATGGGCGTCGATGTGGATCATGCCGACCGGGTGCGCGGCACCGACCGCCCTCAAGGTCGCGCGGCTGATCGAGTGGTCGCCCCCGACAGCGAGCGGCACCACGCCCGCCTTCACCACGGTGGCGAAGAACGCCTCGATGTCCTCGTGGCAGCTCTCGAGCGAGAAGCGGCTGCGGAACGGCACGTCGCCGATATCGGCCGCCTTCAGCTCCGCCGCCGGGGTGATCCGCAGCACGTGCTCGTAGGGGCCGATGCGCTCCACCGCCCGCACCGCCCGCGGCCCATGGCGGGCGCCGGCCCGGTTGGTGACGCCGAGATCCATCGGCACGCCGATCAGCGCCACGTCGAGGCCGCCGAAATCGGGCAGGGTCGCGACCTCGGGGCGGAACGGCAGGTCGAGGAAGGTCGCGGGGTCCGCGAAGGGCCATTTGCGCCGGTCGCTCTCGCTGAATTGCTGCGCGGCGGCCTTCGCAAAATCCGGATCGTCGATGTCGCCACCGGTCGCGTCGAGGTAGCGGGCGCGCAGGGCCGCGAGCTTGGCCTGGTCCATGGGGGGCTCCGGAGATGGGCCCGCGAAGGCTCTCGGAGCCCGCGGGCGCGGCACTCGGGGGGTCGGCCTCGAGAGGCCCCGGCGCGCCCGGCGTGCCCTCGGCCCGCGCCACCCGGCCGCGACAAGAGCGCAGGCCGGCCATGCTGGCAAGCCCGTTGTCCCGGCAGGCGGCGACGGCCACGACTCGGGACTCGCGCGATCCGCCGCCCCGACGCTCCCGAAGGCCGCCACAGATGGGTGATTTGCTCCTGGGTGACTTAGTCCTGGGTGACCTCCTGCCCGACGCCCGTCCGCGCCGCCCCGTCGCGGCGGCCTGACCGGCGACCCGATGCGCTCGCTTCTGGCACCGGCCTGGCCGGGCGTCTGGCTGCTCGCCGGTGCCCATCTGCTCGCCTTCGCGGACCGGTTCATCGCCGCGCTGGTCGCGCCGGCGATCAAGGCGGATCTCGCTCTGAGCGACTTCGCGCTCGGCCTCGCCCAGGGCACCGCCTTCGTGGCGGCCTATGCGGCGGCCTCGCTGATGGCCGGCTCCCTCGTCGACCGCGTCCATCGCCCGCGCCTGATCGCGGCCGGGATCCTGGTCTGGAGCCTCGCCTCCCTGTCGAGCGGGCTCGCGACCGATTTCGGCGCGTTCGTCCTCGCCCGCGCGGGCCTCGGTCTCGGCCAGGCCGTCCTCACCCCGGCGGCCCTCGCGCTCATCGCCGCGCGCCAGCCCCGGGACCGGATCGGGCACGGCGTCGCGCTCTACACCGCCGGCGCCGTCCTGGGGCGCGGCACCGCCTTGGGTCTGGGCGGCGGGCTCCTGGCCCTGCTGCCGGCCCTGGTGTCGGTGCCGGGGCTGCCCGCCTCGGTCGCGGCGTGGCGCGTGCTGTTCGTCCTCAGCGTGGTGCCGAACCTCGTCCTCATGGCCCTACTTCTGCGGATGCGGGATCCCAGCCGCGACGGCCCGCGGCCGATCAGACGGGCGCGGGTCTGGCCGTGGCTCGCCCGCCATGCCGGGCGCTACGCCGCCATCATGGTCGCGGGGATAGCCGTGACCCTGGTGGTACAGACGACCAATGCCTGGGCGGTGACGCTCCTCGTGCGCCGCTTCGGCCTGCCGCTGTCCTCGGCCGGGATGCTGGTCGGCTCGGTCATGACGCTCGCCGCGCCGCTCGGCCAGTTCACCGGCGGGCGCCTCCTCGACCGCGGGATCAAGGCGGGCCTGCCCGGACGGCGGCTGCTGCTCTGCGTCCTCGTCGGCACGCTGCCGCTCTCGGGGATCCTGTGCCTCGCGGAGGATCTCGCCCTCGCGACGGCCGCCCTGGGCGCCCTGGTCTTCGGCCTCGGCATCGGCTCGGTGACGACGCTCGCCGGGCTGCAGATCATGACGCCGCATGCCTTGCGCGGCCGCGTCACCGCCCCGTTCATGGCCGGCATCACGCTCGCAGGCTTCGGGCTCGGCCCGCCCCTCGTCGGGCTCCTGGCCGACCGCGTCTTCGGCGAGGCGGGACTCGGCGCCGCCCTGCTGACCGCCACCGCGCTGGCCTGCGCGCTCGGACTCGTTGCCCTCCTGCCGGCCCCGCACTACGTCAGGGGACCCACGACCGGACAGGTGCGGCCTCCCCGCTGAGCGGGTCCGCGAGCGCGATGGACACGATCACTCTTGGACCCGGGATCGCCGAGCCCGGCCTCTCCGGACCAGCGACGCCGGGCAAGACCCTGGCGGACGACGCGGCCTTCGAGGCCTATCGCGTGCTCTACAGTGGCGGCACCGACGTCGACCGGCTCGCAGGCCCGCTGCGGACCGAGGTCGTCGCCCACCGGATGCCGCGGATGCTGCTCTTCGACCGCCGGCTCGCCGGCGTGTCGCATGCCCGCGCGCCCCGCCGGGTCGCCCGCGACGGCTTCGATCACGTCACCCTCCACCTCGTCCTCGCGGGCAGCATGATGCTGGAGGTGCCGGGTGCGGTCCGCCGGGTCGAGGCCGGGAGCATGGCGCTGTTCGACCTCACCCAGCCGCAGCGCACCTGGACCGAGGGCGCCCGCATCGTCACCGCGGCGATCGCCCGCGACAGGCTCGATGCCGCGACGCTGGACGGCCTCGACCTGCACGGCCTGGTCCTCGGGCCCCGCGAGGCGGGGCTGGTGATCGACTTCGCGCGCTCGCTGGCCGCCCACGCGGCGGCGCTGACGCCCGAACTCGCCGGTGCCGTGACCGAGTCGCTGTGCCTGATGCTCGGCGCGACCCTGGCCTCCTTGCGCGACAACGGCGCCCCGCTGCCGCCGCCCCTCGCGGCGGGCCGGGCCCGCGCCCGAGCAGTCGCCTTCATCGAGCAGAATCTCGGGGATCGCGGCCTGACCAGCGCGGCGATCGCCGCCGGGGCCGGCCTGTCGCGCAGCGCGCTCTACCGGCTGTTCGAGCCGGCGGGCGGCGTCGCCCGCTACGTGCAGCAGCAGCGCGTGGCGCGCCTGCGCCGCACCCTGTCCCGGGCCGACGAGAACCGGACGATCGACGAACTGACAAGCGCGGCCGGCTTCACCTCGCCGGGCCATGCCGGCCGGCTGTTCCGGGATGCTTTCGGCCTTCCGCCAGGGGAATATCGGCGCAGCTTGCGCGCCGAGGAGCCTGCGAGCGGGATCGCCCTGATCGGCGCGCCGCGCCGGGGCCGCGTGGCGAGGCCGCCGGTCGGCCTCACGGCCTGGCACGGCGAACTCCTGTGAGCGGCGCGGCCGGCCCCCGCCGGTCGCGCCGCGACCTCTCCCGACATCGCCGCCCAAGACGCGGCCACCATCAAGACGCGGCCACCATCAAGACGCAGCCACCATCGAGACGCGCCCCATCAGGAGGGGTCGTCCCGGGCGGCCGTCCGGACGATCTCACGCGCTGCGCGAGCGCCCACGCTTGACAGGCTTGGCCCCGGCAGGCTTGGCCTCTGCGGTCTTGGCCTCGAAGGTCCCGGCCTCGGCGGCCGGCGCCGTCACGACGGCGTCGGAAGCGGCGCGCTTGGCGGCTGCCGCGACGTTGCGGCCCCGGCCCAGCCCGATGCTCTTGGCGAGCTCGGAGCGCTGGGCGGCGTAGTTGGCGGCGACCATCGGGTAGTCGTGCGGCAGGCCCCACTTGCGGCGGTACTCCTCGGGGGTGAGCCCGCGGGTCGACAGGTGGCGCTTGAGCGACTTGTACTGCCGGCCGTCCTCGAGGCTGATCAGGTAGTCCGGGGTCACCGTCTTCTTGATCGGCATCAGCGGAACCGGCTTCTCGGCCTCCTTGGCGGCCGGCTGGCCGAGGGAGACGAAAGCGGCGTGCACGGTAGCGATCAGACCGGCCAGATCGGCGGCCGGGACGGAGTTGTTGGCGACGTAGGCCGATACGACGTCGGCGGAGAGGGCGACGAAATCGACCTCCTGGACCAGATCTTCTTGTGACACGGAGAATCATCCCAACTTACGAGCCCGTTTGGCGGGCATAGCCGCGATATCGGTCACAGCGCCAGGGTTTCAACCCATCGTCGCGCGCTCACCCCCGAATTTCCCACAGATGCTTTTGATAATCGGGCAGGCTTGCCATGGCGCAACGGCGTCAGGGGCATCTGGAGATCCACCCAAGCCTTGCGCCGCCTGCAGCCTACTCGGCCTCCTACTCTGTGACGAAGGTCGGAGAGGCGCATCGAACGCGGTGAGATGAGCAAAATTGGCTCAGGCGCCGGCCTGTCACCGTCGAGAAACTTGGCACCGCCCTTCCCCTGGCGCCGAATTTGCACTAACGCCGAAGCACGACCGGCGAGCGCCGCATGCCCTTCCATTCCTTGCCGTTCCTGCTGCTGTTCCTGCCGGTGGCGCTCGGGCTGCACGCCCTCTGCGTCGCCCGCCGGCCAGGCTGGCGCGTCGCCTGGCTCGCCGCCCTGTCCTTCGTCTTCTACGCCTGGTGGGATCTGCGTTTCGTCCCGGTGCTCGCCGGCTCCGTCGCGCTCAACTGGCTCGCCGGCGAGTGGTTTGCCCGAGGGGCCTGGCGCCGCAGCGGGCGCAACGCGATCCTCACCCTGGCGATCGTCCTCGATCTCGGATTGCTTGGGCTATACAAGTATCTCGGCTTCTTCGCCGGGCTGGCGGACGCCATCACCGGCGCGGATCTGCCGCGGGTGTCCCTGGCTCTGCCGCTCGGCATCTCGTTCTTCACCTTCCAGCACATCGCCTATCTGGTCGACCTGCGGCGCGGCACGGCCGAGCGGATGACGCTCGCCGAATATGCCGTCTACGTCGCGTTCTTCCCCCGCGTGATCGCCGGCCCCCTGGTGCGGCCCTCGGAACTCGCGGGCCAGCTCCGCGCGCCCGAGCCGCATTCCGCGGACCGCACGGCCCGCGGCCTGATGCTGCTCACCGCGGGCCTTTCCAAGAAGGTGTTTCTCGGCGACGGGCTCGGGACCATTGTCGATCCGCTCTGGGCCGCCGCCGCGTCGGGCGGGCAGCCGGACTTCGCCACGGCGATGCAGGCGACGGTCGGCTACGCTCTCCAGCTCTATTTCGACTTCTCGGGCTATACCGACATGGCGCTCGGCCTCGCGCTCCTGTTCGGGATCGTGCTGCCGGACAATTTCTCGGCGCCTTACCGCGCGGCCTCGATCCAGGATTTCTGGCGGCGCTGGCACATCACCCTGTCGTTCTTCCTGCGCGACTACCTCTACATCCCGTTCGGCGGCAGCCGGCACGGCGTGCCGCGCCAGCTCCTGGCGCTCTTCGCCACCATGGCGCTCGGCGGGTTGTGGCACGGGGCGGGGTTGACCTTCGTCGCCTGGGGGGCGGCGCACGGCGTCGCGCTCGGCCTTCACGTGCTCTGGCGCCGCGCCGGCCTCCAGCTCCCGCAGGCGGCGGGCTTCCTCGCGACCTTCAGCTTCGTCTGCCTCGCCTGGGTGCTGTTTCGCGCACCCGACTTCGCCACCGCCCTCGCGGTCTATCGCGGGCTGCTCGGCCTCGGCACCGAGTCGGGCAGCACCGCCGCGTTCTGGCCGCTGGCCGCCGGCGCCGCGGCTCTGGCGATCCTCGGCCCCACCGCCCGCGAGGCGGTGGACAGCCTGATCCCGCGGGCCTGGGCGGCCGCGGCGACCGCCCTGCTCCTGGCGGCGATCCTGCTGCAGGTCGGCAACGACGCCAACCAGGCCTTCATCTATGCCCGCTTCTGAGGCCCTGGCCCGTCGCTACCTCGCGCTGACGGCCCTGATCCTCGCGCTCCTCGTCACCGGGGTGGCCGGGCGGGTGATCTGGTTCGACGCCTACTGGATCTTCCGCGACGACCCACCGTGGCGGGCCGTGACCGACGGCAACAGCCGCCTTCTCGACCGGCAGACCCGCCGGGCCAAGGTGCTGCAAGCGCTGACGCGCCCCTACGACCTCGCGCTCATCGGCTCCTCGACGGTCTATCACGGCCTCGACCCCGCCGACGTCACCGGCGTGCCGCCGGGTCGGGTCTTCAATGCCGGCATCTCGGCGGTCATCGCCACGGAGCTGCCGGTGATCGCCGCCGTGGTGGCCTCCCGGGCCCCGGCCCGGGCGACGCTCGGGCTCGACTACTACATGTTCTCGCGTCCGAGCGTGCCGGTGCATCTCGACGAGGCGCTGGCCACCCTCAGCGGCCGGCTCGCCGCACTGATGGGCAGCGTGCTCGGCCGCTACGCGCTCGCCGACAGCCGTCTCGCGGCGGTGGCGGGCGGCGACGATCCGGGCTCCTGGACCCGGGCCGGCTTTCGCATCACCCCGCCCCTGGCGGCGGTCCTGACCCTGGAGAACGATGCCACGCGCCGGCGCACCACGGCGGCGTTCCGGCCCGAGACCCTGGCGGGCCTCGACCTTGCCCTCGACCGTCTCTCGGGCGTCGACCTGGCGGTCTATCTCTCGCCGGTGAGCGACGCGCAACGGCGGGTGCTCGCCGATCTCGGGCTGACCGACGACTTCTCGCAGTGGCGCGAGGCGGTGATGCGGCTCTGCGCCGCCCGCGGGAGGCCGGTCCTCGACCTCACCAACCTCGGCGATCCCTATCCGTTCGATCCCGCCGCCGGCTCCACCCCCGCCTGGCTCGACAACCTGCACTACACGCCGCTGATCGGCCGCCAGGTGCTGGAGCGGCTGGGCCTGCGCCGGCCGGCGGCCCGGTGAGCGCGGCCCGCCCCCCTGACCCACCGGCGAAGGCCTCCGGCCTGCGCCGCCACCGCGCCCTGATGGCCTGCCTCGCCGCCGGCCCGGCGCCCGGCGCGGTGATCCTCGGCGATTCCCTCGCCGCCGGCTGGCCCGAGCCGGACCTTACGGCTGCGACCGGCCTGCCCATTCTCAATCTCGGCCTGCCCGGGGACCGGGTGCAGACCACGCGCTGGCGCCTCGCCGCGATGGCGGCCTTCGCCCTCAGGCCCCGCCTCGCGGTCCTGATGGTCGGCACCAACAGCTTCGCCGATGGCGATGCGCCTGGGACGATCGTCGCCGGCCTCGCCGCCCTGGTGGCGGCGCTCCGCGCCGCCTGGGCACCGCAACGCATCGTGCTCGCCACCGTGCCGTGGCGCGAGAGCCCGCCGGGGCGGAGCGAGGCCGATCGGCTCGCGCTCAACGCCGCCATCGGGGGCCTCGCCCGGAACGAGGCCCTGCTCCTCCTCGATGGCGACGCGGCTTTTCGTCCCGAGCCGACCCATGGCCTCGAGGCCGACCGGCTCCATCTCAACGCCCGCGGCTACGCCGCGCTCAGTGCCGCCCTCGCCTCCCTCCTGCGCACCGGCTGAATCGACGGCCGGGCCGCCGCCGTCATCGGATCGTCACGAGAGCGGCCGACACGCAGGCCATTCCCAAAGGACAGGAGCCCGCCCGATGGACTTCCACCGCCGCTTCACCGTGCTGATGTGCACGCCGGCCTTCGACCCGGACGACCTGGAGGGCGCGCGCGTCAACCAGATCGTCGCGGCGGTCGAGGGGCGCGGCTTCGAGGTGGTGCGGGCCCGGCGGGTCGAGGACGCGGCGATCGCGGTGCAGACCGACGCGGCGGTCGGCTGCCTGGTGGTGGATTGGGGCAAGCGCGGCCTCGACGGCAAGGCGGCGGCGCTCATCGACATGATGCGCAAGCGCGGCCTCGAGATGCCGATCGTCATCATGGTCCGGCGCAAGCGCCTGGAGGACATCCCGGTCGAGCTGCTCGACTTCATCGACGGCTACATCTTCCTCGCCGAGGAAACCCCTGAATTCATCGCCCGCGGCCTGGTCAGCCGGGTGACGCAATATGCCGAGACCCTGAAGACGCCGTTCTTCGGCGCGCTGGTCGACTACGCCGAGAAGGGCAACCAGCTCTGGACCTGCCCGGGCCACAATGGCGGCATTTTCTATAACCGTTCGCCGATCGGCCGCATCTTCGTCGAGCATCTCGGCGAGGCGATCTTTCGCGATGACCTCGACAACTCGGTCCTCGACCTCGGCGACCTCCTGACCCACGAGGGCCCGGCGCTCAAGGCGCAGAAGGAGGCGGCCCAGATCTTCGGGGCGGAAAAGACCTACTTCGTCCTCAACGGCACCTCGGCCTCGAACAAGATCGTGCTGTCCTCGCTCGTGGCCGAGGACGACCTGGTGCTGTTCGACCGCAACAACCACAAGGCGGCGCATCACGGCGCGCTGTTCCTCGGCGGCGGCATCCCGATCTTCCTCGAGACCGACCGCAACGCCTACGGGCTGATCGGCCCGATCTTCCACGAGGCGCTGGACGAGGACCGCATCCGCCAGAAGATCCGGGCCAACCCGCTCGTCAAGGACAAGGAGGCGTGGCGCAAGGAGCGCCCGTTCCGCGTCGCCGTGATCGAGCAATGCACCTATGACGGCACGATCTACGACGCCCGCGAGATCGTCGCCAAGATCGGCCATCTCTGCGACTACATCCTGTTCGATGAGGCCTGGGCCGGCTTCATGAAGTTCCATCCCCTGTTCCAGGGCCGCTACGCCATGGGGCTGACCGGGCTCGACGAGACCTCGCCCGGCATCATCGCCACGCAATCGACCCACAAGCAGCTCGCGAGCTTCTCCCAGGCCTCGCAGATCCACACCAAGGACGGCCATATCCGCGGCCAGACGAGGCGGGTGGAGCATCGGCGCCTCAACGAGAGCTTCCTCGTCCACGCCTCGACCTCGCCGTTCTATCCCCTCTTCGCCTCGCTCGACGTCGGCGCCCAGATGATGAAGGGGCGCTCGGGCATGATCCTGTGGGACGACACGATCCGCCTCGGGATCGAGTGGCGCAAAAAGGTGCGGGCGATCCGCAAGGAGTTCGAGGAGAACGAGCGCGACCCGAAGCGGCGCTGGTTCTTCGACCCCTTCGTGCCCGACATGGCGACCGGCGCCGGCGGCGCCGAGGTGCCGTGGGAGAGCCTGCCGACCGACGAGCTCGCCTCCGACCCGCGCCACTGGGAGCTGAGGCCCGGTGCCGGCTGGCACGGCTTCACCCACGTCGCGCCGGGCTACGCCATCACCGACCCGAACAAGCTCACGGTGCTCACCCCCGGCTTCGACCGGCGCACGGGCGAGTACAGCGAGCACGGCGTGCCGGCCCCGATCGTCGCCCAGTACCTGCGCGAGAACCGCATCGTCGCGGAGAAGAACGACCTCAACTCGCTGCTCTTCCTGCTGACGCCCGGCGTCGAATCCTCGAAGGCCGGCACGCTGATCTCGGGGCTCGTCGCGTTCAAGCGGCTGCACGACGACAACGTGCTGCTCGAAGAGGCGATGCCAGAATTCGTCCGGCGCCGGCCGCAGCGCTACGGCGGCGTGCGCCTGCGCGACCTCTGCGCCGACTACCACACCTTCCACCGGCAATCGGGGACATCTAGCCTCCAGCGCAAGCAGTTCATGCCCGAGCACCTGCCCGAGATGGTGATGCCGCCCAAGGCCGCGGCGCAGATGCTGACCCGCAACAATGTCGACTTCGTGCCGATCGCCGAGGCCGAGGGGCGGGTCGCCACGACCCTGATGCTGGTCTATCCGCCCGGCATCGGCACGGTGCTGCCGGGCGAGCGGCTGGACCAGCGCGCCAAGCCCATGCTCGACTACTTCAAGATGTTCGAGGCCGCAGCCAACCTGTTCCCGGGCTTCGAGGCCGAGATCCAGGGCGTCTACCGCCAGGTCGAGCCGGACGGGCGCATCCGCTTCTACACCTACGTGCTGCGGGAGGGGCGCTGATGGACTCGACGCCTTCGCAGCCCGGGATCGTGATCCGCCCGTCCACGGACGCGGACGTGGCGGCGATGATCGACATCTACGAGCACCATATCCGCCACGGCGTCGGCGATACCGGCGACTTCGAAGAGGACCGGCTCCTGCCGGACGACCTCAAGCGCCGGCGCAAGAACATGCGCTCGAAGCGCCTGCCCCACCTCGTGGCCGAGCGTCACGGGGTGGTGGCGGGCTACGCCTACGCGGTGCCGTTCCGCAAGCGGCCGGCCTACCGCTACACGCTCAAGCACTCGATCTACGTCCATGCCGGCCACCTCCATGCCGGCATCGGCCGGCGTCTGCTGCCGGCCCTGATCGAGGCCTGCGCCGCGGGCGGCTACCGCCAGATGATCGGCTACATCGACGCCGAGAACGAGGCCAGTTTACGCCTGCACGAGGCCTGCGGCTTCACCAGGGTCGGCCACCTGCCGGCCGTGGCCTACCGCCACGGCCGCTGGGGCGACAGCGTGATGGTGCAATGCCCGCTCGGGACCGGAGCCTCGGACCAGCCCTCGACCTGGCGGCAGGAGGCGGTGGTGCAGGAGGCGCGGGCGCCGTTGCCGATGGCGTGAAGGGGATCGGTATCGCGACTTTTGCAAACAGTCCGGAGCAAGGCTCTTCCCCTCTCCCGCGTGGGAGAGGGGTCAGGGGATCGAAGATCCCGCGTGAGGGTGGAGACGGTGCCGCAACAAGCCTGAACGGTTCTGCTGCCAGCACGACCGTTCGATCTTTACGCGGAAACGTGCCACCCCGCGCGATCTTCGATCGCCCCTAATTTCTGTCCCACACGCGAGAGGGGATCCCGCGCTTTGTTCGTCTTACGTTAGATCGGGCTACGGTCACATCACCCCGGCACCACCGGCGTCTTGCCCGCCGGCAGCCCGGCCAGCACCGACTCGTCGATGGTCAGATGCGCCCGCACCAGCGCATGTGGGGTCAGCGCCATCCACTGGTTCAGCGAGACGTCGGCATAAGCCGGGCTGCGGAACAGTTCGAGGAAGCGGAGCGGCGTCGCGCCGGTATTCTCGATGTAATGACCCATGGCGAACGGCACGTAGCCGACGTCGCCGGCCTGGTAGTCGAAGGTGCGGGCCTTCGATTCGGAGCCGAACACCGTCATCCGGCCCTGCCCCGAGAGGTAGTATTGCCACTCGTCGCCGTTCGGATGCCAGTGCAGCTCGCGCAAGGCCCCGGGCTCCAGCTCGACGAGGGCCGCCGCGATGGTCTTTGAGGCCGGAAAGACCTTGGAATCGGTGATGCGGACGGTGCCGCCCTTCGTGCGGATCGGCTCCTGCGCCAGCATGCGGTAGCTGAAGCCCTCCGGCACCGGGCCGGCGCCGCCGGTGCGGTCGCCGGCGAGCGGGCCCGGCATCGGCGCCGGAAAAATGTACTTCTCCTTGTCCGGCAGCTGGGCCAGGGCCGATTCCGGCACCCCGAAATTCTTCGCCAGGATGTCGCGCGGCGTGTGGGCGAGCCAGTCGGTGATCAGGAAGGTCGAGTCTTCCGAGAAATGGCCGTCGTCGAAGACGAGGAGGAACTCGCAGCCGTCGACCTCGCTCTCCAGCCCCTGGATCGAGTGCGGGATGCCGGACGGGAAGTACCAGAGGTCGCCCTCACCGACATCGTCCACGAAGGTCCGCCCGGCCTGGTCGACGGCCGTGATGCGGGCGCGGCCCTTGAGCATGTAGGACCACTCCGCCTCCTTGTGCCAATGCATCTCCCGGGCGACGCCGGCCTTGAGGCGCATGTTGACGCCCGCCATGGCGGTCGAGACCGGCAATTCGCGGATGGTGGTCTGGCGCGCCCAGCCGCCCTCCTCCAGGCGCATGTGGCTGTCGGTGAACGACCATTTGAGGTTCGGCATCGTGCCGTGGTCGGTCTTCGGCGGGCGGGTGGTGAACGGCTCCGCGGCCTGCCGGGCCGGGTTGGTCGGGCCGACGATGTCCGCCCCGTTCCTGCCGCGGATCGGCGTCGGTCCGGACGGGGCCGGGGTCTGCGCGCTGGCGGCGGTGGTGACGAGGCTGGCTGCCGCGGCGGCCAGCGTGTCACGACGGGAGATGAGCGTCACGGGGCGGTCTCCACCTCAAGGCGGGGACGCGATCTCAGGGCCCCGCATGGCGCCCGACAATGCTCCGCCGGCCGGCGGGTTCCGTTGGGTCGGCACCGCCGGACCACTCTCCGCGAGGCTCAGACCCGGAGGAGCCCGGCGACCGGATGGCCGTGCGCCTCGCGCCTACGGGGCCGGCTCCGCGCCCGACGGATCGCCCGCCCCGGCCGGCCGGAAGCACGGCACCGGCGTGCCGTTCTTCGACGTCACGAAGACCAGCCGCACCGCCTGGCCGACCGCGATCTGCTCGGCCTCGCAGTCGACGAGGCTCGTCAGCATCGTCGGCCCCTCCGCCAGGGTGACGTAGGCGATCGCGCGGGGCGGGTCCTCGCGGGTGAGAACCGTGTAGCTGTAGACGGTGCCCTCGCCCGAGGCCTCCTCCCAGGCGGTCTCACCGAAGCAGAACGGGCATAGCGCGCGCGGGTACCAGTGCGCCTTGCCGCAGGCGGTGCAGCGGCGCAGCAGGAACCGGCCCTCGCGGGCCGCCGCCACGAAGGGCGCGGCTTCGGGGCTCGCGGGCGGATCGGGCCAGTCGCCGTCGCGCAAGGAGATGCGGGTCATCGTCTCACTCCCTCCCGAGCACCAGGGTCGCGGCGCCGTGGCGGCTGCCGAGAAGGCCGCCGATCCCGGTCGCGACGGCGAGGTCGCAATTCCTCACCTGCACGGCCGGATGCGCCTCGCCCCGCAATTGCCGCACCGCCTCGATCACCTTGGTGATGCCGCCCCGGTTGGCCGGGTGGTTGTTGCACAGGCCGCCGCCATCGGTGTTGAACGGCAGTCTTCCGGTCCCCGAGATCAGGTTGCCGTCGGCGACGAAGCGGCCCCCCTCCCCCTTCGCGCAGAAGCCCAGATCCTCGAGCTGCATCAGGACCGTGATGGTGAAGCTGTCGTAGATCGAGGCGTACTTGATGTCGGCGGGCGTCACCCCGGCCTCCGCGAAGGCCGCGGGCCCCGAATGGCGCGCCGCCGAGTAGGTCAGGTCGACCTCGCCGCCGAGCTGGCCCTTCTGCGCCTCGCCCGCGCCCATCACCCGCACCAGCGGGCGCTTCAGGCTGCGGGCGATCTCGGGCCGCACCACCACCAGCGCCCCGCCGCCGTCGCTGACGACGCAGCAATCGAGCCGGTGCAGCGGGTCGGCGACCATCGGCGAGGCGAGCACGTCCTCGACGCTCACCACGTCGCGCAGCATGGCGTGCGGATTATGCTGCGCGTGGTGCGAGGCCGCGACCTTGATCCAGGCGAGCTGTTCCGCGGTCGTGCCGAACTCGTACCTATGCCGCCGCGCGCACATCGCGTAGAGGTTGACCGTTGTCGGGCCGAACGGCGTCTCCCAGGCGCTGTCCGGCGCGTCGGCGATGACGGGACGGGCCGCGGTGCCGGAATGGCCGGCGCTGCGCGGCCGGCCGGCCAGCGTGATCAGCGCGACCTTGCACTTGCCCATCGCGATGGCCTGCGCCGCGTGCGCCACGTGGGCGATGTAGGAGGCGCCGCCGATATCGGTGCTGTCGAGGTGGCGGACCTTGAGGTTCATGTAGTCGGCCATCGCCAGCGGCCCGAGGCCCGGCGCGTCGCCCGCGCAGAAATAGCCGTCGACGTCGTCCTTGCTGAGTCCGGCATCGGCGAGCGCGCCGGCGGCGGATTCGGCGTGGAGCTGGGCCACGGTCTTGTCCGGGGCCTTACGGGTCGGGTGCTCGTAGGCCCCGACGATGTGGGCGCATCCGTTGATCGTCATGGTCACACCGGGTCCCAGGAGAACACGTCGGGGCTGCGGTCGAGGGGGGCGAGGTGGCCCGACAAGGCCGGCATGCCGTGCTCCGCGATGGTCTCCGGCGTCCAGCCCTCGCCCCGGTGCACGCCGCGCACCGGGCGGGGATGGTTGAAGATGAACAGCTCGTTGTGGCGGGCGGCGAAGATCTGGCCGGTGACGTGGGCGGCGGCGTCGGAGGCGAGGAAGACCGCGAGCGGCGCGTTCTTCTCCGGCCCCATCGCCTGGAGCTTGGCGACCCGGGCCTTCTGCTCCGGGGTCTCGGCGGGGATCGAGCTCGTCATCCGGCTCCAGGCGAAGGGCGCGATGCAGTTCGAGCGCACGCCGAAGCGGCCCATGTCGAGGGCGATCGACTTCGACAGCGCGGCGATGCCGAGCTTGGCCGCCGAGTAGTTGGCCTGCCCGATATTGCCGATCAGCCCCGAGGTCGAGGTCATGTGGACGTAAGCGCCGGAATTCTGGCGCCGGAAGGTCTCGGCGGCGGCGCGGGAGACGAAGAAGCTGCCGTTGAGGTGGACGTTGATGACCGACAGCCACTCCTCCGGGGTCATCTTGTGGAAGATCTGGTCACGCAGGATGCCGGCATTGTTGACCACGATGTCGAGGCGGCCGAACGCGTCGAGGGCGGTCGCGACGATGCGTTGCGCGGCCTCCCACTCGGCCACCGTGTCGGTGTTGACCACCGCCTCGCCGCCCCGCTGCTCGATGATGGCGCGGGTCTGCTCGCCCGGCGTCGCCGAGGTCTCGCCGAGGCCGCTCAAGCTGGCTCCGACATCGTTGACGACCACCTTGGCGCCGGCCAGCGCCATGGCGAGCGCGATCTCCCGCCCGATGCCGCCCCCGGCCCCGGTGACGAGCGCGACCTTGCCGTCCAGCATTCCCATGGGCGTCCTCCCTGGTCTCATCGCCCGCTCCAGCGCGGCGGGCGCTTCTCGACGAAGGCCCTGGGGCCCTCGCGGTAATCCTCCGAGGCCTGGACCCGGGCGCGGGCCGCGGCGCTCGCGGCGCGCAAGCCCGCCTCGTCGGCATCGGGCGCCAACCGCGCGACCGCCAGGCTCTCGCGCACGGCGAGCGGCGCGTTGCCGGCGATTCCCGTCGCCAGCGCCACCGCCTCGTCCCGGGCCGAGCCCGGCGGCACCAGCCGGTTGACGAGGCCGAGCGCGTGGGCGCGGGCCGCCTCCAGCCGCGCGCCGGTCAGGATCAGTTCGAGCGCGATGGCCTTCGGCAGCGCCCGCGGCAACCGGTAGAGGCCGCCCGCCGCCGCGACGAGGCCGCGGGTCACCTCCGGCAAGCCGAAGCTCGCGCCCTCCCCGGCGACGATCAGCTCGCAGGCGAGCGCGATCTCGCAGCCACCGGCGAGGGCCGGGCCGTCGACCGCGGCGATCCAGGGCTTGGCCCGTACCGCGTGGACGAAACCTGCGAACCCGCCTTCGGGCGTCCAGAGATCGTCGGCGCCACCCGCAGAGATCACCGTCAGGTCGGCTCCTGCGCAGAAGACCGGGCCCGTCCCGGCGAGCACGACGGCGCGGACGGCGTCGTCGGCTTCGGTCTCGGCGACGGCCTGCGCGAGGGCGCGGGCGAGCGCCGGATCGACGGCGTTGCGGGCCTCCGGCCGGTTCAGCGTCACGACCGCAACGTGCTCGCCGGCATGCGCGACGAGGACCGGACCCGCCATCACGCCGCCTCCCATTCGAGGAGCCCGTCGGGCGCCGGGCGCAGGATGCCGTCGCGCCCGAGGGCCGGGCGGTCGAGGTCGGTCAGCAGCCCGAGGGTGGCGCGGTCGGCAGCGGGCACCCGGGCCAGCAGGCGCGACCCGCCCTGCCGCAGCACGACGACGCCCTTCTCGGGGGCACCCTCGCGATCGAACAGCACCGTATGGGTCTCGAGCGCAGCGCGGCCCGATGCCTCCTCCACCACCGGCGGCACCGGCCCGCGGCGGCTGTCCGCCTCGTCCTGGACCGAGACCGGCGCCGCGGACGGCGCGCCGGGCTCCCCACCCAGCACGAGAGCGTGATGCTTGGTGACGAACTCGCCCTGGCCGTAGAGCAGGCCGGCGGCGCCCGGCGCGTCGCGCAGGCGGCGGACCGTCGCGCAGGCAGCATGTGCCATGTAGCCGTTGAGCGGCGCGCCGAAGAAGGTCAGCCCGCCCGCCACGGTCGGCACGGCATCGTCGCTCAGGCCGAGGCTGCGCCGCGCCAGCTTGGGCACACAAGGGAAGCAGCTGTAGAGCTCGATCGCCGCGAGGTCGGCGGGGGTCAGGCCGGCCCGGCGCAGGGTGGCCGACAGCACCGCGTCCTGCGCCGGCGCATGGTCGAAGCGGTCGCGCGACAGCCAGTCTCGTGGTTCGTTCGCGGCGGCGCCGGGACCGATCGGGACCAGGCGGTGCTCCGGGAGACCGGCGGTGCGAGCCAGGCGTAAGCTCGTGACAATCAGGGCGGCGGCCTGGTTCACCACCGGGTTAGCCACCATCAGCTTCGGGTAGGGCCAGGCGATCGGCCGGTTGGCGGCGGACGGGGTCGCGATCTCGTCGGGCGTGAACGGGCGGCGCAGCCAGCCATACGGGTTCTCCGCCGCGACGCGGGAGAAGGCCGCCCAGAGCGCCGCCGATTCGTCGCGGCCCTGGCGCGGGGTCTGGCCCCAGGCGGCCTGGAGCGCGGTCTCGTAGAGCGGGTAGACGACGACCGGCTGCGACAGCCCGTGGCGCAGGGCCTGGGGGTGGAGGTAGTCGCGCACCCGCGGGCTGGTCCAGGCGGGGTCCGGCGCGGTCCAGGGCGGGACGGCGTCCTGCCCGGGCTTGAGACCGGCCCGGCGCGCCGCGCTCGCGCTGTGCTCCGCCTCGCCACTGCACAGGGCCGCGACCTCGACCTCGCCGCGGGCGATGCGCCGGGCCGCCTCGTGCAGGAACCGTACCGGCGTCTCGCCGCCGACCGGGCCATAGGCGAGGCGGGCGGGGCGGTGCCCGGTGAGGTCGGCGACGCGGGCCGGCAGGTCGGCATAGGGCCAGGACACCGCGTTGACGATGTCGAGGGACGCGACGCGCCGGAGCCAGCCGCCGCCGGCATCCGCATCGGCCAAGCGCAGGGCCTCGGCCATCAGGGCGGCGGGCTCGGGGCCGATCGGGAGGCGGCCGGGACTGTCGGGGCGGTCGGCGACCTCGCCGATGCCGATGATGACGGGGATGCGGGCGGGGTCGGTCATGGTGTGCCTGCCAGGGAGGCGCCGATGCCCGACCCCTCCCCCCAAGGAACTCGGGCAAGCCCGAGTTCCGCATCCCTGTGCCCAAGTCGGGCAAGCCCGACTCGGGACGGGGGAGGGTGGCCGGCGGAGCAGGCCGGGAGAGGGGCAGCGCGACGCCGGTCCAGTTCGCGCCCGTCAGAACGATTCGGTCTTTCCCGGAATGGTGGTTCCCCTCTCCGGCCCCGCGCACGAGTGCTTCGCACTCGCGGCGGGGCACCCTCCCCCGCAGAGGAGGGAGGGTTCGGGGGCGCGCTCCGGCCCGATCCCGCCAGCCCCATCACCCCGCCTCCCCGACCTCGATCACCGCATCCGCCGCGAACGCCCCCTCCGGCAGGGCGAAGACCGGGTTGAGGTCGATGGAGGCGAGCCGCGGCCCGGCCGCGACGGCGAAGACCGAGAGGCGCGACAGCATGCGGGCGAGCGCCGCGACATCGCAGGGCGGCCGGCCGCGGGCGCCGGTGAGCAGGGGCGCGGCCTTGATCGAGCGGATCATCGCCTCGGCGACGTCCTCGCCGAACGGGCAGCGGCGGAAGACCACGTCGCGCATCACCTCGACGAAGACTCCCCCGAGGCCGACCATCGCCACCGGGCCGAAGACCGGGTCGCGCTGGATGCCCATGATGCACTCGACCGCGCCCCTGACCTGGCGCGCCACCAGGACGCCCTCGATCCGGGCCCCCGGCGCGTGGCGGGCGGCACGCTCGAGGAGCGTGGCGTGACCGCGCCGGACCGCCTCGGCGTCGGACACGTCGAGGAGCACGCCGCCGATCTCGGTCTTGTGCAGGATGTCCGGCGACAGGATCTTCATCACGACGGGAAAGCCGAAGGACCCGGCCGCCGCGACCGCCGCCTCGGCGTCGGCGCACACGGCCTCCGGAACAGCCGCGATCCCAGCCGCCGCCAGGAGCCGCTTCGCCTCCGCCTCGCTCGGATTCGTCTCCGGCAGGCGGACGGGCTCGCCCGCCGGCACTTCTGCCGGGTCAGGCGCCGAAAAGCTCGCGCCGAGGCGGCCCATCGCGTCGAGGGCGACCACCGCCCGGGCCGGGTCCTCGTAGAGCAGGTAGCCGTCGGCCTCGTATTCCCGGTTGCGCTCCTCCGGGGCGAGGACCGAGAGGGCGTAGAGCCGGTCCGGGTGCCGCGCCTTGACGGCGTTGAGCTGGGCGCGGATCGCCGGCGCCATGCTGGGGGCGCCGCCGATCTGGGTGAAGAAGGCCAGGATCGAGGAATAGCCGCCATCGGCGATCATCGATTCGGTGAAGCGGCCGATCAGCGACAGGTCGTTGAAGGCCTGGGCGGTGCAATCGACCGGGTTGCGCGGCGCGGCGATCGGCAGGATCGCCTTGAGGCGCGCTTGCGCCTCTTCCGGCATCGGCGGCATCGGCAGGCCGGCCGCCTCGGCGGCGTCCGAGATCAGCACGCCGGCGCCGCCCGAGATGGTGATGACGCCCAGCGTGTTCGGCACCGGGTAGATCCGCCGCGTCGCCGCGTAGGCGATGTCGATCAGTTCTTCCGTCGAGCGGGCCCGGATCGCGCCGTGCTCGGCGAGCACCGCGGAGAAGATCGCGTCGTTGCCGGCGATCGAGGCGGTGTGCGACTGCGCCGCCGCGCTGCCGACCGCGCTGCGGCCGACCTTCATCATGATGACGGGCTTTCCCGCCCGCCGGGCCGCCGCGAGCGCGCCGGCGAAGGCCGGCCCGTCCTGAACGCCCTCGACATAGGCCATGATAACGTCGAGGTCGTCGTCCCGGGTCATCCAGCCGATCGCGTCGGCGACCGAGAGATCGGCCTCGTTGCCGGTGGTGACCAGCATCGCGGTGCCGATGCCCCGGGCGCGGCAGGCGGCGAAGAGATGGGTGCCGTAGGCGCCCGACTGGCTGGCGATGCCGATCCGCCCCGGCAGCGGCAGCCCGCCCTCGAGCGACGCGGAGAAGATCGGGTAGAAGCCGGCGGCGGCGTTGAACAGGCCGAGGCAGTTGGGGCCCAGGAGCCGCATTCTGTGCCGCCGCGCCGCCGCGACGAGGGCGCCTTGCGCCGCGGCGCCCGCCTCGTCCACCTCGGCGTAGCCTGCCGTGAACATCACGGCAAAGCGCGTGCCGCGCGCGCCCAGCTCCTCGACCGCCTGGAGCGCCGCCGCGCCCGGCACCGCGATCACCGCGACGTCCGGCACCTGCGGCAAAGCCGCGACGGAGGGGTAGCAGGCCAGCCCCTGCACCTCGGCCCGGTTGGGGTTCACCGGCAGGATCGCGCCCTTGAAGCCGGCGCGCAGCATGTAGGCGATCGGCCGGCCGCCGATGCGGGTCGGGTCGGCGGAGGCGCCGATGATCGCGACCGCGCCGGGCCGGACCAGGGGGGCCAGGTCGGCGGTCGTCACGGCGGTCGTCGAGGCGGCGGGCTCAGTTCTGGACATACGGGCATCCGCCTTCGCTGAGCGGCCGGAACGCCTCGTCGCCCGGAACCGTGGCGACGAGCTCGTAGAGGTCCCACTTGCCCGTCGACTGGGACGGCTTCTTGAAGCGCATCAGGTACATGTCGTGGACCATGCGGCCGTCGGCCCGGACCTTGCCGCCTTGCGCGAAGAAGTCGTTCACCGGCGTTCCGCGCATCTTCGCCATCACCGCGGCCGAGTCGGTGGTGCCGGCGGCCTGCACCGCCTTCAGGTAATGGGTGAGCGCCGAGGTCACGCCGGCCTGGTAGGCGGTCGGCATCGCCTTGCGGCGGGCGAAGAACCGCTCGGCATAGGCCCGGGTCTCCGGCGTGCGGTCCCAGTAGAAGCTGTCGGTGAACAGCGCGCCCTGCACCACCTCGAGGCCGAGGGAGGCGGAATCGGTCAGCGTGACCTGGAGCGCCGCCATGATCTTGTCCGACTGGGACAAGCCGAATTCATGCGCCTGCTTGATCGCGTTGGCGAAGTCGCTGCCCGCATTGGCGAGCGCGATCACCTGCGCGGGCGAGGATTGCGCCTGGAGCAGGAAGGACGAGAAGTCGGGATTGTTGAACGGGTGGCGGACCTTGCCGACGACCTTGCCGCCCGCGGCCTCGACCGCCCGGGTCGCGTCGCGCTCCAGCGCATGGCCGAAGGCGTAATCGGCGGTGAGGAAGTACCAGGACTTCCCCCCACGGGCGACCAGCGCCTTGGCGGTGGCGTTCGACGAGGCGTAGGTGTCGTAGGTCCATTGCACGCTGGTCGGCGAGCACGACTTGCCGGTGAGGTCCGAGGACCCGGCACCCGAGATCAGGAAGATCTTGTTGCGCTCGCGGGTCACCGCCTGGATCGCCAGGGCGACCGCCGAGTTCACGCCCTCGGCCACCACGTCGACGCCCTTCGTGTCGATCCAATTGCGCACGATGGTCGAGGCGATGTCGGGCTTGTTCTGGTGGTCGGCCGAGATGATCTCGATGCGCTTGCCCAGCACCGTCGGGCCGAAATCCTCGACGGCGAGCTGGGCGGCGGCGACCGAGCCCTCGCCGTTGCCCTCGCTGTACTGCCCGCTCATGTCGGTGATGATGCCGATCCGGAGCACGTCGCCATCGGCGCGGGCCGCGGAAGGGGCCGCGAAGGGGGCGAAGAGCGCGGTCGTGGCGCCGAGCGCCCACAGCATCGCGCCGGCGCGGCGCGCCATCCGGGCCCGTCGGGTCCGTGCCATCCTGGTCCTCCCATGATGTCTGCGCCCGGTGTTCCGGGCCGCGCGCGGATCGTCGTTTTCATTCTGTCCGCTGAACGCTATTCTGGACCGTAAACGATCCGCGCGGCAAGGGGTGGGCTTTGGAGGAGCGGCGCGAGGCGGCCGGCGACCGGGCGATCGTGATGGAGGTCGGCCGCGAGGTCGGGGCGGTGACGCAAGCCGCCGCGATCCTGCGGGCGATCGCGGGCGCGCGGGACGCGCTCGGGGTCACGGCGATCGCCCGCGCGGCGGGGGTCAGCCCCTCGACCACGCTCAACATCCTGCGCACCCTCGTGCATGAGGGCTTCGTCGCGCTGGTGCCGGAGACCAAGACCTACCGGCTCGGCCTCGGCCTGCTGGAGGTGGCGCGCCCGCTCCTCAACCGCTCAGACGTGGAATTGCTGCAGCCGGGCCTGCAGCCGATCGCGACGGAGTTCGAGGCGACGACGACGATCTGGCAGGTGGCGCCCGACGACAAGGCGCTGCTCCTCGGGCGGATCGTGCCGGCGAGCGGCATCCATATCGAGTTCCGCCTCGCCACCCGCATCCCGGCCTATGCGGGCGCGATCGGCCGGGCCGTGGCGGCGGCCGGAGAGCGCGCCGGCCAATTGCCCCGCGCCACCCTGCGGGCCCGGTTCGGGGCGATCCGCTGGCATGTGCCGGTGGCGTTCGACACCTTCCTGGCGGAGGTCGAGGCCGCCGCCGCCCGGGGCTACGCCGTCGATCTCGGCCACCTCATCCGCGGCGTGACCTCGGTCGCGGCCGCCCTGTGCGACCGCACCGGCCGCCCGCGCCTCGTGGTGGCGGCCCACCTGTTCCAAGGGCAGCTGACGGAGGAGCGGCTCGAGGCGCTGGGCCTCGCCTTGCGCGGGCTCACCGCAAGGGCGCAGCCGGCCATGTTCGGGGTGGCGGAAGGAGTGGGGCCGGTGCAGCGGGGCGGGCGGCGGTGAGGCTCCTGACCGCGGCAGCACTTCCGCCTCCAACAGGCGGCGGAGCGCGCGGCCGCGTCGGAGCGCGATGAGACGCCCGCGCCGCGAGACCGCACCCCCGAAACCCTCGCTCTGGTTCGAGGTTGTCCGGCGGGCGGCCGGCACCCTGCCGGATGTCGCGGAGCATGCGACGGCGGCCGGGCCTGTCTTCCGGATCGGCCGGCGCCGGCTCGCCCGGCTGGCGGGAGACGGGGTGTCGCTGGTGATGAGAATCGAGGGGGGACGAGCGGGACATGCCGGTCTCGGCCAAGCGCCGGACCTTCGCGGCGGCGCCTGCCCCGGGCGGGCGCCCGACGGAGTGCATCCACCTCGCCACCGTCGATTCCGGCACCCTGACGCACCTCCTCGCGCAGGCCTCCCTCACCCCGACCGGAGCGGACCCGACACCATGACCGAACAGCGCGACGTGACCACCCGGGACGGCACCGCCTGGACCTGCATCGAGGCGCTCGCCGACATGCCGGAATCGGCGAAGGACAAGCTCGCCGGCGAAGGGCGCCGGGCGGTGGTCTGCACGCCGTCAGGCGGCGCGCATTCGGTGCGGCTCTCTCTCGCCGAGGACTGGTGCCGGATGCCGGAGGCCGACCTTACCGCCGCGATCGAGGCGGGGCTCGCGCCGGGCGACGGGTGAACGCGGCCTCGGCCGCTCGATCCTGCCGCCGCTCGGTGTCTCTCACAGCACTCCCGATCCCGAACGTCGCTCGCTCAGGCAGCGCCGGCGCTGCGGGAGTTTTGTGAGGTGCACTCAATCGTGGTGGAAGACCTCCTCCATCATCGCCCACCACTCGTCCTCGTCCCTCGTCTCGAAGGGCCGCTGGCAGGGAATCGTCAGGCTCCACCATTCCTGGTTCTTCGCGTCGGCCGCCATCTTGGCCATGTCGGCCTTGAAGTCGGTGCCGTGGTACTCCCAAGTGCCGAACAGCAGGTTCTCCGGCTCGCGCAGGAAGATCGTGTAGTTGCGGATGTTGCAGCGGCTGATGAGGTCCAGCACCTCCGGCCACACCGCCTCGTGCAGCCGCTTGTAGGTCGCGATCTGGTCCGGGTTCACGCCGATGACCATGCCCATCCGTTGCATGCGACGACCTCCTCAGGGACGATCCAGCCGGTAGAACGCGGCGGCGTTCGCCCCGAACACCGCGTCGTGATGGGCGGGCGGAACGAGGTCGCGGCTTTGCGCGAGCCAGTCGCCGTATTCACCGGCGAGAGTCAGCACCGGCCAGTCGCTGCCCCACATCACCCGCCCGGGCCCGAACAGCGCCAGGATCGCCTCGGCATAGGGGCGCACGGCTTCCGCCCCGCCCTCCCCCGCCTCGGTCAGGAGGCCCGAGAGCTTGCACGCGACATTCGGCAGGGCGGCCAGGGCCGCGAGGGCCTCGCCCCAGCCGGGCGACCCGCCCTGCCCGATCGCCGGCTTCGCGCCGTGGTCAATCACGACGCGTAACGCCGGATGGCGCGCCGCGAAGGTCAGGAGATGCGGGAGCTGGCGCGGCCGGACCAGCGCATCGAAGGCGAGGTCGTGCGCCGCCATCGCGTCGGCCGCGGGCGCGAGGCACGGGTCGGCGATCCAGTCATCGTCGGGATGGTCCTGGAGCATCGGCCGCAGGCCCCTCAGCCACTGGTCGCGGGCGAGGCGGGCGATTCTCTCGGGCGCGTCCGCGGCCTTCAGGTCGGTCCAGCCGACGACGCCGAGAATGACGGGGTTGCGGGCGGCGAGGGCTAGCATCGCGGCGGTCTCGGCCTCGTCCTCGAGGGTCTGGACCAGCACCGTGCCGTCGAGGCCGGCCGCCGCGAGGAGCGGCGCCAGGTCGTCGGGGGTGAAGTCGCGGTGGAGCGCCGCGAGCTCCGGCGGCGGCCAGCGGCCGGGCCGGTCGGCGAGGCGCCAGAGATGATGGTGGGCGTCGATGCGGGGCACGCGTCCGGGCATGGCGGGCCCTCTCAGACCGGGGCGGCGTCGGCGAGGAGACCGCGCGCCTTCAGCCGGGCCCAGAACCCGTCCGGGATCGGCGCCGCGAACCAGGCGGCGTTGGCCTCGACCTGCGCGGCATTGCGGGCTCCGGTGACGACCGTCAGCGCGGCCGGGTGGCGCAGCGGGAATTGCAGCGCCGCGGCTTCGAGCGGCACGCCCTCCTCGGCGCAGGCGGCGCGGAGCGCCTGCGCGCGGGCCGCGATGGCGGGCGGCGCCTCGGCGTAGTTGAACGTGGCCTTGCCGACGAGCAGCCCGGAATTGAACGCCCCGGCCACCGCGATCCCGATGCCGCGGCGGGCGCACGCGTCCATCAGCCCGAGGCTGTCCTGCTCCAGCAGGGTGTAGCGCCCGGCCAGCATGCAGAGGTCGAGATCGGCGACCCGGATCGCCTCGGCGATCACGTCCCACTCGTTGACGCCGAGCCCGATCGCCCGCACGGCCCCCTCCTCGCGCAGCCGCGTCAGGGCGCGAAAGCCGCCGCCCGTCGTCAGCAGTTCCCAGTGATGGGCGTGGTGGTCGCCATGCGTGAAGCGGCCGATATCGTGGACGTAGAGGATGTCGGGCGCCAGGATGCCGAGCCGTTGCCGGCTCGCCTCGAACGAGCGCAGCACGCCGTCATGGCTGTAGTCGAAGGTCGGGCGGAACGGCAGCGGGTCGGCGTAGCCCTCCTCCATCGGGCCGACGCTCGGATCGGGCACCATCACGCGGCCGACCTTGGTGCTGACGACGTACTCGCCGCGAGGCTCCTCCGTGAGCAGGGTGCCGAGGCGGCGCTCCGAGCGCGTGAAGCCGTAGAACGGCGCCGTGTCGTAGTAGCGGATGCCGCGCTCCCATGCCGCCCGGAATGCCCCGGCGGCCTCCGCGAGGCTGGTCGGCCGATAGAGGCCGCCCATCTGGGCGCAGCCGAGCCCGAGGGCCGTGACGGACAGGCCGGTGCGGGCGTGGAGGCGGGGCGTGGCGGGCGTCATGGAGATCTCCGAAGGGCGGAAGGTCGCGTCCGGTCGTTCCGCACTCCGGACCGCCGCGAGGCCGCCCGAAGCGGCCGCATCGTCTCCGCCCTCGCGCACGCCGGCAGCCCTCCCCCGGGCGATTCGCTCGTCCCGGCCGCGATCGTTATCAGGCCCGGCGCGTTGGTAAAGTCACCTCGGCGCCCCTACGGCAGCGATCTCCGGCGGGTCCGTCTCGTCCGGGTCGGCATCCCAGCGCGAGGCGGGGGAGCGCGGCAGGGCGTGCCGGCTCGGACCCTCACCCCGCCGGCGGTTCCGGCAGATAGCCGGCGGCGCGCAAAGCCTCCTCGACGGCGTCGCGCAACGTCCCCTCCGGATCGTCGTTCACCGCCGGCGGCGGGGCGAGCGGCCGCATCGGCGGGAACCGGACGATGTCGTCCGGCGGAGCGGCGAGGACAGCCTCCTCCGCGGCCGTCTCCCCGGGCTCCGGGGCCTTGAGCGGGCGCAGGGTCGAGAGCAGCCGGCCGATCATGCGGGTCCCCTCATAGCCTCCTGTCCCCGCGGCCCGGACGGGCGACGCAATTTGGGCGTGCAAGGAACGTGCACGAGGCCGGTTTCGATCCGTCCTGCCCCTTCCTGCCGATGATCGCGTCCCCATCTCGGGGCTCTCCCCCGATCGACGGAGCGCCGGATGCCCTGGACCACCGCCCTGATCCCGTCCCAGGCCGGGCGCCGCGCGATCGTCACCGGCGCGACGAGCGGGATCGGCTACGAGGCGGCCCTGGCGCTCGCCGGCGCCGGGGCGGAGATCGTGCTCGCCGCCCGGGACGCGGGCAAGGCAGAGGGAGCCGCCGCGGCGATCCGCCGGGCGCATCCCGGCGCACAGGTCGCGATCCGGGCACTGGACACCGCACGCCTCGCCTCGGTCCGCGCCTTCGCGGCGCAGTGGCGCGCGGAGGGCGGGCCGGTCGACATCCTGCTCCTCAATGCCGGCATCGCCGCCGTGCCGCGGCGCGAGGAGACCGAGGACGGGTTCGAGCGCCAGCTCGCCACCAACTATCTCGGTCACTTCGCCCTGACCGGGCTGCTGCTGCCGAGCCTGCGGGCGCACGACGGCACCCGGATCGTCGCGGTGGCGAGCATCGCCCACCGCTCGGGAAAGATCGCCTTCGACGACCTGCACTTGCGCCGCGCCTACGGGCCGCAGAGCGCCTACCGGCAGACCAAGCTCGCGATGCTGATGTTCTCGCTCGAGCTCGACCGGCGCCTGCGCGCCGCCGGGTCTCCCATCCGGTCGATCGCCGCGCATCCCGGGGTCGCGGCGACCGCCATCGCCCGGCGCGGCGACCGGGCCGGGAGGCTCGCCGCGCGCATCGGCGCCGGCCTTCTCGGGCTCATCGGCCAGTCGGCGGCGCGGGGCGCCCTGCCGCTGCTCTACGCCGCCACGGCGCCGGAGGCCGAGGGCGGGGGCTATTACGGCCCGGACGGCCTGTGGGAGGTGCGCGGCGATCCGGCGCCAGCGACGATCGAGCCCCATGCAAGCGACGCGGCCGCGGCGGCGCGGCTCTGGGCCCTGTCAGAGACGCTGACGGGCGTGACCTATCCGCTGTAGGGCGCCTACTCGTCGTCGTCCTCGTCGATTCCCGGGGCCGGATCGACGTGCCCGACGGGGCGAGCCTCCGGCACCGCCACGGTGGGCCCGGACGCGACCTGCGGGCGGGACGGCATCATTCCGGCCGCGAAGGCGACGAAGCCGGCGGCGTCCCGCAGGTCCCGGGACTGGTGCAGGTCGCGGGAGATCAGCTCCGCCTCCCGCTGCAGGCGGGCGTTGCAGGCCGCCGAGGGCAGCCCGCCGCGGGGCGTGCAGGCGTCGTGCCGGGCGCAGGCCGCGTCGAGGGCATCGATCGGCGGCAGCGGGGCGTTGTTGCCCGGGCCGCAATAATTGCCGTGGATGAGGAGCGCCGGCGGCCGGCCGGTCTGGGCCAGGGCCGGCGCCGCGAGGCCGCAGGCGAGGACGAGCGGAACGGTCAAGCGCATCGTCGGAAAGCGCATGGTCTGGTCCCTCCGGTTACGCCGGCCAACGGGTGCATCCGGCAGCGGTTCCGGTCTTGCGGCCAACCGTCTCGCTTCGGGACGGCGGCAACCCGCGACGGCCTGCCGGATCGCCCTGGTGCACCGGAGTGACGGATGCGAGGTGACCGTGTCGACGAGCGACGTCGAGGCCGTGTTCGGCGTCTCGGGCGATCGCGTCGGAAGGCATGATTGGCTTCGGCCTCGCCGAAGCAGGTGCCACTCGCGGATTCGGCCGGGACGCGGCAGATCGTGTCGGAACGGCGCGGCGGAATCAGCCCCGTTCAAGATCGCCGTGCCGGCGGCCGGTTGAACTCCGCGGTCCGCGCCGGTGTTGGAGGCTTGCCGGCTGCCGCCGGGCGCCAAATGTAGGACCGATGATCGCATTCGATTCCGAGACGCCCAGATCTGAGTCGGCCGGATCCGAGTCGGCAAGCTCTGAGACGGCCAGATCCCGCGAGCCGGCGGATGGCGGCCCGACCCTCGACGCGGCGAGCCGGGAGCGGCTTGGCCGCTACCTCCAGGCCCTCTACGAACCCGTGCTCGACGAAGGGCTCGACCCGCGCCTCGCCGAGCTGATGCGCCAGCTCGACCACGATCGCGCCGAGCAGGAGGGCGCGTCCGACCCGGGCCGGCCGGACCATTGACGACGGGATCATCCATGGCCAGCCCTGCCACCCCGGCAGCTTTGCCCTAGACTTGTCCCGGGGAGCGCGGAGCGCCCCGGACGGGTAGGATCGGATGGGCCGCTGGGCGTGGATGGGAAGGCGGGTCGTCCGCCAGGTCTGGTTTCGCGCGGCGCTGATCAGCCTGTTCGGCGTGGCGCTGGCGGTCGTGGCGGCGCTCGTCGGGCCGCTCCTGCCCGGCGACGTCCACGGGAACCTGGGCCAGGACGCGGTCGGGACGATCCTCCAGATCATGGCCTCGAGCATGCTCGCGGTCACGACCTTCTCGCTCACCGCGATGGTCAGCGCCTACGGCTCGGCGACCCAGCTCGCGACGCCCCGGGCGACGCAGCTCCTGATCGGCGACCCGACCTCGCAGAACGCGCTGTCGACCTTCCTGGGCGCCTTCGTGTTCTCGGTCGTCGGCATCATCGGGCTGCAATCGAGCGTCTACGGCGACAGCGGCCGCGTCGTCCTGTTCTCCGGCACGGTGCTGGTCGTCGCGGTGGTGGTGATCACGCTCCTGCGCTGGATCGGCCACATCACCGCCTTCGGCCGCATGGGCGACGTGATCGACCGCGTCGAGGAGGCGGCCTGCGCGGCGATGGGCGCCTTCGCGGCCGATCCGCGGCTCGGCGGCCGGCCGGCGGCCGCGGTGCCGCCCGGAGCGGTGCCGGTCTTCGCCGAGAAGACCGGCTACGTCACCCATATCGACGTCGCCTCGCTCGGGGGCCTCGCGGAGCGCCACGGCCTCGTGGTCCATGTCGCGGCGCTGCCGGGCACGCTGGTCCACCCGACGCGGCCCCTGCTCCACGTCGAGGGCGATGCCGCGGAGCACGGCGCCGCCCTGTCGGTGGCCTTCGCGATCGAGCGGCACCGGCGCTTCGACCAGGATCCGCGCCTCGGCCTGATCGCGCTGTCCGAGATCGCGAGCCGGGCCTTGGCGCCGGCCACCAACGATCCCGGCACGGCGATCGAGGTCCTGAACGCCCTGTTGCGGGTGCTCCTGCACCTGCCGCCGGACGAGCCGGAGGGCGGGGACCTCGCCGGACGCCCGCCCGTCCACGTGCCGCGCCCGACCCTCGACGACATGCTGACCGACGCGTTCCGCCCGCTGATCCGCGAGGGCGTCGCGGAGATCGAGGTCACGATCCGCCTCGCCAAGACGCTCGCGTCCTTGCGCGCCGCGCGCCCCTACGCCGCGCCGGCCGTCGCCCGCCTCGCCGCGCGCCTGGATCGCGCCGCCCGCGCGGCGATCACCGACGCCGCCGACCTCGCCGATTACGAGGCGGTTCAGCGGTAGCCGGCGGCCTGAAGCTCGAACAGTTCGGCGTAGCGCCCCCCCAAAGCCACCAGCTCGGCGTGGGTGCCCTCCTCCAGCACCCGCCCGCCGGCGAGCACCACGATCCGGTCGGCCCGGCGCACGGTGGAGAAGCGATGCGAGATGAGGAGCGCGCTGCGGCCCGCCGCGAGGTCGGCGAAGCGGCGGAAGACCTCGGCCTCGGCCCCGGCATCGAGGGCCGCCGTCGGCTCGTCGAGGACCAGCATCGCGGCGTCGCGGCGGTAGGCCCGGGCGATCGCCACCTTCTGCCACTCGCCGCCGGACAGCTCGACCCCGTCCTCGAAGCGCCGGCCGAGGCGCTGGTCGTAGGCACCCGGCAGGCGCTCGATCACCGCATCGGCGAGCGCCCGCCGCGCCGCCAGCGCGATGCCGTCCCGGTCCTCCCGCGCGCCGATGCGCCCGACCGCGATGTTGTCGCCGGCCGTGAAGTCGAAGCGCATGAAATCCTGGAAGATCACGCCGATGCGGTCGCGCAGGGAGTCGATGTCGTACTCGGCGAGGTCGCGGCCGTCGAGGAGGATGCGCCCCTCCGTCGGCGCGTACAGACGGGTGAGCAGCTTGACCAGCGTGGTCTTGCCGGCGCCGTTCTCGCCGACCAGCGCCACCACCTCGCCGGCGCCGATCCGGAGCGACAGGTGCCGCACCGCCCAGCGGCTCTCGCCCGGATAGCGGTAGCCGACATCCTCGAACACGAAGCCCTCGCGCAGGCGCTCCGGCACGCTCAGCGTTCCGGAGCGGAGCGTCGGCGCGATGGTGAAGAACGAGAACAGGTCGTCGAGATACTGCGCCTGGCCGAGCAGCTGCGAGGCGCCGAGCAGCAGCCCCTCGACGAGGCCGCGCAGGCGCAGGAACGCGCCGCCCAGGAAGGTGAGGTCGCCGACGGTCAGCGTGCCAGCGAGCGCCTCCCCGGCGATGACCAGGTAGGCGAGGTAGTAGGCGAGCGTGCCCAGCGTCGCGAAGCCGCCGCCGGCCAGCGCCCGCCGGCGGGCGAGGTCCCGGTTCTCGGCGAGCAGCCGGTCGGCGAGGGCGCGGAACCGCTCGGCGAGGTGGCCGGCGAGGCCGAACAGCTTGACCTCCTTGGCGCTCGCCGCGTCAGCGCCGAGATAGCGCAGGTAGTCGGTCTCGCGCCGGTCCGGGCTGCGGCGCCAGGCGAGGCGGTAGCCGCGGGCGTTGAAGTACAATTCGTTGAGGAAGGACGGGATCAGGGCGAGCACCAGGAGCAGCACCAGCCCCGGCAGCATCGTGCCGACCGCCACCGCCAGGGTGAGCGCCGTGACGAGGTCCTGGAGCTGGCCCAGGAGCTGCCCGATCAGGTTCGAGCGCCAGGCGACCTGGCGCCGGGCCCGTTCGAGCCGGTCCTGCACCGCGCTGTCCTCGAACTGCTCGAGATCGAGGGAGGCGGCATGCGCCATCAGCCGCAAGGTGGTGGCGTTGCCAACCTTTTCCGCCAGCACGCCGTCGACATAGGACGTGGCGCGTCCGAGCAGGTCGGAGGCGACCGCGAGCCCGAGCTCGATCCCGACGAGGATTCCGATGTGGTGCAGCCGCGGATCGGCGAGCCAGCCCGACACGGGTGGCGGCCCGGCGCGGCCGGCCACCACGGCATCGACCACGAGCTTGGCGACGTAGAGCATCAGGGCCGGCAGCCCGGCGCGCAGGAGGCGCAAGACCAGGCTGGCGAGGCCGAGGCGCGGATCGGTCGCGAGGGCGAGACGGAACAGGGCGGGGAGGTGGCGCAGCGGCCCGAGCCGGGCGGCGGCGGCGCGGCGCCAGGTGGCGAAGTGGCCCTCGGCGAGGCGGCCCTCGGCGGGGGCCTTCGGGATGTCGGTCATGGAGGCGATATAGCCCGGCCGGCGCCGTCCGGCCCCGCTCTTGCAATCCCGTTCCCGCGAGCGACGCGAGGCAGGAGGACCGGATGCGAGATTCGACGACGAGGTCGACAGGGGATGCGACCCGGGCCGGGGAGCCGGAGGCCTGCGACCTCCTCCTCCTCGGCGGCACGATCCTGACGCTGGACGAGGCCGACACGACCCTCGCCGACGGCGCGATCGCGGTGCGCGACCGGCGGATCGTCGCCATCGGGCCCCGCGCCGCCCTCGCGGCGCGGTTCCGGCCGGCCCGGACGCTGGCTTGCGACGGGCGCCTGCTGATGCCGGGGCTGGTCAACAGCCACAACCATACGCCGCTGATGATCACCCGCGGGATGATCGAGGATCTCGGCTTCGCGCCGATGTTCACCGCCGGCATCCCGCAGGGGCACCGCCTGACCGAGGGCGAGGCGGAAGCCCTGGCGCGGCTCGGCGTCTACGAGATGCTGCGCCACGGCTGCACCACGATCGTCGACTTCTACCGCTACCCCCAGGCTCTCGCCCGCGCCCATGCCGAGCTCGGCACGCGGGCGATCGTCGCCGGCCGGGTGCACGACGCCGACCCGGAGGCGCTGACACAGCGCCGCTACGTCTACGACCCGGCGCTCGCCCGCGAGACCATCCGGGAGAACGCCGACCTGATCGCCGCATGGGACGGGCACGACGGCGGGCGCATCCGCTGCGACTGGGCGCCCCACGCCCCCGACACCTGCTCCGACGCCTGCCTGGCGGAGGTGGCGGGCCTCGCCGCCGCCCATGGCGGCAACGTCCACACGCATCTGTGCCAGAGCCCGGTCGAGGTGGAGCAGGTGCGGGCGCGCTCCGGCCTGACGCCGCCGCAGGCGTTGGAGGAGGCCGGCCTTCTCACCCCCGCCCTCCTGGCCGCCCACTGCATCCACATCAAGGCGCGGGACATCGCCCGGCTCGCGCGGGCCGGGGCCGCCATGGCCTACACGCCGCTCGGGAACGCCAAGACCGGGCGCATCGCCCCGGCCCTCGACCTCGCCGAGGCCGGCGTCGAGATCACCCTGTGCACCGACACCTTCTCGGGCGACCTGTTCGAGGCGATGCGCTGGGGGGTGGCGATGCAGCGGATCCGCCGCGGCGCGCCGGTGCTCGACGCCCGTACGGCACTCGCCTGGGCGACGGGGAACGGCGCGCGCCGCCTCGGGCTGGGGGCGGAGGTCGGGGCGCTGACGGTCGGGCGGCGGGCCGACATCCTGGTCATGAACACCGACGCGCCGAGCATGGCGCCGCTGATCGACGGGTACGGCCTCCTGGTCTACGGGGCCACCGGCATGGATGTCGGCACGGTCGTGGTGGACGGGCGCATCGTGATCGAGGACGGCGTCCTGACGACCGCGGACGGGCCGGCGATCGTGCGCGAGGCGCAGGCCGTCGCCGAAGGCTTGTGGACCCGCTCCGGCCGACGGCCGATCACCTCGGGCGGAGCGTGAGCAGGGCTCAGGGAACTTCGCCGGCCGCGCCGCGTCGACTCCGGACGAAAGCTTCACCGCGTCGCGAAGGACGACCCCCATGCCCGCCCGCCCCCTCCTCGCTTCCCTCCTCGCCCTCGGGCTCCTCGCCCCCCTCCCCGCCCTCGCGCTAGATTCGGTGAGCGAGACCGGCACCGGCGGCGGTCCGGCCTCGACGATCCGGGCGCCCAACACCACCGGGACCGGACAGACCGTGCCGAAGCCAGGCGCCCTCGGACCGGACGCGACCGGCACCGTCACCCCGCGCAACCGCCAGGAGGAGAAGCGCGAGGACCAGATCATGAAGGGCATCTGCATCGGCTGCTCGAAGTAGCGGCGGCCGCAGGCCAGCCCTGCATCGGGGGGCGTCCTGCATTCAGGGGACTTGCGGCGGGCAGGGTCGCGGCGGCATGACGCCGTGGCAGCCTTTCGAAGAGTTCCAATGCCCGCCTATCGCTCCCGCACCACCACCCACGGCCGCAACATGGCCGGCGCCCGCGGCCTGTGGCGCGCCACCGGCATGAAGGACGCCGATTTCGGCAAGCCGATCATCGCGGTGGTGAACTCGTTCACGCAATTCGTGCCCGGCCACGTCCACCTGAAAGACCTCGGCCAGCTCGTCGCGCGGGAGATCGAGGCGGCGGGCGGCGTCGCCAAGGAGTTCAACACCATCGCGGTCGATGACGGCATCGCGATGGGCCATGATGGCATGCTCTACTCGCTGCCGTCCCGCGACCTGATCGCCGATTCGGTCGAGTACATGGTCAACGCGCATTGCGCCGACGCCATGGTGTGCATCTCGAATTGCGACAAGATCACTCCCGGCATGCTGATGGCGGCGCTCCGCCTCAACATCCCGGTGGTCTTCGTCTCCGGCGGGCCGATGGAGGCCGGCAAGGTCCATCTCTCGACCGGGATCAAGAAGGTCGACCTCGTCGACGCGATGATCGCCGCCGCCGACGACCGCGTCACCGACGCGGACGTGCAGGTGATCGAGCGCTCGGCCTGCCCGACCTGCGGCTCGTGCTCGGGCATGTTCACCGCCAACTCGATGAACTGCCTCACCGAGGCGTTGGGCCTGTCGCTGCCCGGCAACGGCTCGGTGCTGGCGACGCACGCCGACCGCAAGCGCCTCTTCGTCGAGGCCGGCCACCTGATCGTCGACCTCGCGAAGCGCCACTACGAGCAGGACGACGCCTCGGTGCTGCCCCGCGCGATCGCCTCGATGACGGCGTTCGAGAACGCCATGACCCTCGACATCGCCATGGGCGGCTCGACCAACACGGTGCTGCACCTGCTCGCCGCCGCCTACGAGGGCGAGGTGCCCTTCACCATGGCCGATATCGACCGGCTGTCGCGCCGGGTGCCGGTCCTGTGCAAAGTCGCGCCGGCCGTCGCCAACGTCCACATGGAGGACGTGCACCGCGCCGGCGGCATCATGGCGATCCTCGGCGAGCTCGACCGGGCGGGGCTCATCGACACGTCCGTCGGCAACGTCGCCGCCGGCACGCTCAAGGACGCCCTGGCGCGCTGGGATGTGCGCCAGACCGGCAGCGAGAGCGTGCGCGAGTTCTATCGCGCGGCGCCCGGCGGCGTGCCGACCCAGGTCGCGTTCTCCCAAGCCTCGCGCTTCGACGAGCTCGACCTCGACCGGGAGGCGGGCGTGGTGCGCGATGCCGCCCACGCCTACTCGCAGGATGGCGGCCTCGCGGTGCTCTACGGCAACCTCGCCGAGGACGGCTGCATCGTGAAGACCGCCGGCGTCGATGCCAGCATCCTCACCTTCTCCGGCCCGGCCCACGTCTTCGAGAGCCAGGACGCGGCGGTCGAGGGGATTCTCGGCGGCAAGGTCCAGGCCGGCGAGGTGGTGCTGATCCGCTACGAGGGCCCCCGCGGCGGCCCCGGCATGCAGGAGATGCTCTATCCGACGAGCTACCTGAAGTCGAAGGGGCTGGGGAAGGCCTGCGCCCTCGTCACCGACGGGCGCTTCTCGGGCGGCTCCTCGGGCCTCTCGATCGGCCACGTCTCGCCGGAAGCCGCCGAGGGCGGGCTCATCGGCCTCGTCGAGCAGGGCGACCGGATCGAGATCGACATCCCGAACCGGCGCATCCACCTCGCGGTCGATCCGGCCGAGATCGAAAGCCGTCGCGCCGCTCAAACGGCCAAGGGCTGGCAGCCTGCCGTACCGCGGAAGCGCCGGGTGAGCGCGGCGCTCCGGGCCTTCGCCAGCATGACCACCAGCGCCGCCCACGGGGCCGTACGGAAGATCTGACCCCGTGGGGATCGTGCGGCTGACGCCTCTCGAAGCTCGCCGGGTCGCCCTGGCGGCTCAAGGGTTCCATGCCGCACGGCCGGCCTTGGCGGGGCACCGCCACCTCGCCGGCACGATCGACCGGCTCGGCCTGCATCAGATCGACAGCGTCAACGTCCTGGTGCGGGCCCACTACCTGCCGGCCTTCTCGCGGCTCGGCGCCTACGACACGACCCTCCTCGACCGGAGGGCCTGGGGCCCGCGGCGCGACCGGCGGCTGTTCGAGTACTGGGCGCATGAGTGCTCGCTGCTGCCGCTCTCCCTCCACCCGCTGCTGCGCTGGCGCATGGCCCGGGCCGACCAGGGCCAGGCCGGCTATACCGGGATGCGGGTCTTTGCCGGCGAGCGTCGGGCGGAGGCGATGGCGTTGCTCGCGCGCCTGCGCGACGAGGGCCCGCTGGCGGCCTCCGACGTCCAGACCGGCCGGGCCGGCTGGTGGGAGTGGAGCGAGCCCAAGCGGATGCTCGAATGGCTGTTCTACGCCGGCCACGTCACCACCGCGACGAGACGGCGCAGCTTCGAGCGCGTCTACGACCTCACCGAGCGGGTGATCCCGCCGGACATCCTGAACCTTCCGGACGTGCCGGAGGCGGAGGCGCAAGCCCAGCTCGTCGCCCTCTCCGCCCGGGCGCTCGGGATCGCGACAGTCGCGGAACTGCGCGACTATTTCCGCCTCGACGCGTCCGATGCCGCGGTGGCCATCGCGCGGCTCGTCGAGGACGGCACCCTGCTCCCGGCGGACGTGCCCGGCTGGCCCCCCGCCTACCTCCACCGCGACGCGAAGTCCCCCCGCCGCGTCAACGCCCGGGCGCTGCTCGCGCCCTTCGACCCCCTGGTGTGGGAGCGCGCCCGCACCGAGCGCCTGTTCGGCTTCCGCTATCGTATCGAGATCTACACCCCGGCGGCCAAGCGGCAGCATGGCTATTACGTGCTGCCGTTCCTGCTGGGGGAGGAACTGGTGGGGCGGGTGGACCTCAAGGCGGACCGGGCGGGGTCGCGGCTTGTCGTGCATGCGGTGCATTGGGAGAAGGGGGCGCCGGAGGGTGCGCGACAGGGGTTGGAGGGGGAGCTGGGGGTTTTGGCGGGGTGGTTGGGGTTGAGAGAGGTGAGCTAGGTTCTGTCGCCTCATCGGCCGTAGGAGACCGATAGTCGAATCCGGCTGCCTCGACCAGGAAGCAGCGGAATCATTGCGTTCATCATGCAATGACCGACAGAGGTTTCTTCTCGATCATGGAGGGACCTGCCGCGGGCGCATGACCGCTCCGAGTGGATCGCGAACGTCCGCAGATGGTCGCTCCCACGCCGCAAATCCCGTTCGCGGATCCGGAATGCGCCGCATGATCGTCTCGGTCGGCCTCGCCTCCTCGGACCGGGATACCGTCATCGTCCGGCAGATGCCGTGGACCGTCCTGCCGCCGGCCCGCCTGGAAAAAGACGAAGCGATCCCTGCGAACGCGACGCCCCGGCCGAGCACGGGATCCTCCGGGCCCACGAGGCTCCGGAACATCTCATCCAGCTTCGACTTATCAGTCTTCCCGTGATGGAGAACCGCTTTTCAACTAAAAAAAATACAACAAATTAGATATGCACATTTTAAATCAATTACCAAATTAGGATGAATCTCTGAACTAAAGTGGTATTTGCTGTCTTCTTCCGCGCCAAAAGATTCCTAACATAGCTAAGTTTCACCAAATCTGAATTTGATGAAATTTCAAAATCGTTTTCTTTGTCTAGCTGTCCGCTGGATGGCGACACACTCATCATTGCCGGAGCAGCGGTCATGATTATCGATCATTGTGAAGGACTGGAGCAGTCGCGTCACGACGTCTGTATCATCGGGTCTGGACCGGCCGGCCTGTCTCTCGCCCTGGAGTTGCGGCGGCTCGGCCTTTCCGCCCTGGTGCTGGAATCGGGCGGGCTGCAAGCCGAGCGGCCCATCCAAGACCTGTCCGGGGCCGAGCTCGCGGATCCGGCCCGCCACGACGACATGACCATTGCCGTGGCGCGCCGCTTCGGCGGCACCTCGAACCTGTGGGGCGGGCGTTGCCTGCCCTTCGATCCCGTCGACTTCCGCCCTCGGCCCGGCATGCCCGACTGGCCGATCACCCTCGCGGATCTCGCCCCCTTCCTGCCGACCGCCTGCCGCGTCGTCTCCTGCGGCGAGCCGGTCTTCGAGGCCCCCCTCCCCGGCATCCGCGCCAACGACGACGCCTTCACGTTCGAGAGCCTCGAGCGCTGGAGCGGACGGCCCCGGGTGCAGGTGTCCCACGCCGACACCCTCGCCGCCGACCCGGACATCGACATCCGGCTGCACGCGACCGTAGTCGACGTGCTGTTCGACGAGGGCGGCGCGGCCCGCGCGGTGGTGGTGGTGCGGCCCTCCGGCGAGCGCAGGACGGTGCCGGTCACGCGGCTCGTGGTGGCGGCCGGCGGCCTCGAGACCACGCGCCTCCTGCTCAGCCTGCAGCGGCGCCGGCCACAGATGTTCGGTGGGCCCGACGGGCCGCTCGGGCGCCACTACATGGGCCACGTGATCGGCGAGATCGCCGACATCACCTTCGCGTCGGAAGCCCTCGACACCGCCTTCGCCTTCGCGCGCGACGACCAGGGCTGGTACGTGCGCCGTCGCTTCGTGCCGAGCCCGGCCCTGCAGGCCGAGCACAACCTCCTCAACGTGGCGTTCTGGCCGGTCATCCCGAGAATGGCCGATGCCGGCCACGGCAACGCGCTCCTGTCGCTGGCCTTCCTGGTCCTGTCCTTCGATCCCGTCGGCCGCGCCTTGCTGCCGGAAGCCCTGCGGGTGCGGCACGTGCCGAAGGCCGTCGCGCGATGGCCGCATCTGCGCAATGTCGGCCGCGATCTGCCGGCGGCGGTGGTCGCGGGCGCGCGGGTGGTCTGGCAGCGCTACGGTGCCGCGACGCGGCTGCCCGGCTTGTTCGTGCGCAATCCCGGCTGGCGCTACGGCCTGTCCTACCATTCCGAGCAGTCGCCCTGGGCCGAAAGCCGCGTGCGGCTCGACGACCGGATCGACGCGACCGGGCTGCCGCGGCTGCACATCGATTACCGGGTGCACGAGAACGACGCCCGCGCGGTGGTGCGGGCCCACGACCTGTTCGCGGGCTGGCTCGCCCGAACCGGATTCGGCCGTCTCGACTACCGTCAACCGGCGGAGCAGAACGTCGAGGCCGTGATGCGGTTGTTCGGCCACGGCACGCACCAGATCGGCACCGCCCGGATGGCCGACACGCCGGAACGCGGCGTCGTCGACCGCAACCTGCGGGTGTTCGACACGCCCAACCTGTACGTCGCCAGCGCCGCCGTCCTGCCGCGCTCGGGCCAGGCGAGCCCGACCCTGACGGTGGTCACGCTCGCCACGCGTCTGGCTCACCACATCGCGGCGGAGAAGGCGCGGCTGGGCGCCCTGCGGTCTGCCGCTTGAGCCGGCAGGACCTCGACCACCATCGAACGCCGAGCCTGATGCCGAGCCGAGACGTGTCATGACCGTCTCGTCGAGGCGCCACCCGAGCTGGCGCCTTGTCCGACGACATGGATGTCGGTTCATCGCGGACCATGCGGCACAGCCGCAGCAGCGATCACGTGGCGGTGCCCGGAAACCGCAGGCCGAACATCGGCCCGATCTCTTTTGATTTCTATTTATAGACTATGGCAATATATGATATGACTTCTCAAGATTTTCAATGAAAAGTGCGATATATTTCGCGAGGACGGCATGTTCCGTGCCTGACATATTTATTGTTTCTACGTCAAATCCAAGCGGTTCTGAGCCGGCGCTTTCGTATAAAAGCTCAAACTTGATCAATTTTTTACCTATAGGCTGCTCGCGAATATGCGCAATGACCATGCTTTCGATTTCAGGCCATGTCTTGTATTCCGGTGGCATCGGCGCACCCCCGATTCAAAAATTGAAAATATCATCATAAATTAACGGCAACACTCTCAAAATTTAACAGTCGAATCGCACCGTCGCACCTTGCGGTCAGGGCCTCCACTGCGGTGCAGCGTCCGGCCGTCGTGAGCGGGAGAACCGGACACGTGGTCCGGAGACACAGCGCCACGGGGCCCGGAGCGGCCGCAGCGCCTCGCGTCGCGTCCGGCGCGCCGGACGCCCCGCGGCGATGGATCGACGGGAGCGTGATGGCCGCCGTCGCGAGTTCCGCCATCGCGCGTCAGGCCGCTGGTCCGCCGGCCGGGCGCGAAGGTGAGGAGGCAGAGCATCGCCGCGGCTGATGGGCCGCCCCGGGATCCCGGGGCGCCCTCCCCTCAACTCACCTCCACCTGCACCACCCCGGGCACCGCCCGGAGCGCCCCCGCGATCTGCGGCGTCGCCTGGTACTTGCCCCCGAGCTTCACCTCGACCTCCCGCTCACCCCCGTCGAGGATCAGGATCAACGACACCTCCCCCTCCCCGCGCACCTGCAACCGCTGCTGCACGCTGGAGATCGGGCGCTCGTCGCGCAGGTAGATCCGCATGCCCTTCTGGTGGCGGGAAGCGGCCTGGTCGAGGGGTTCGCAGGTCTGGATGCGGGCGCGCACGTCCTCGCCCTCGGTGCTGGCCTGGAGCTGGAGCACAAGGGCGGCGCCGGGCTCCAGCATGTCGCGGTAGTGCTGGAGCCCTTCCGAGAAGATGATCGCCTCGAAATGGCCGGTCTGGTCGGAGAGGGTCACGATGCCGAGCTTGTTGCCGGTCTTGGTGCGCCGCTCGGAGCGGTCGAGCACGCTCGCCGCGACCCGGCCGACCGTGGAGGTGCCGGCGCGGACCGAGCGGCAGAACTCGGCCCAGGTCTGGACCCGGAGCTTCGTCAGGAGGTCGCCGTACTCGTCGAGGGGGTGGCCCGAGAGGAAGAAGCCGACCGCGTCGTATTCGCGCTTGAGCCGGTCGGCCATCGGCCAGGGCTCGTGGGCGGGGATGCGCAACGACACCTCGGCCGCCGCGACGCCGCCGAACATGTCCACCATGCCGACGGTCTCGGCCTCGGCCGCGCCCTGGGCGAGCCGCATCATCGGCTCGACGGCGGCGAAGGCCTTGGCCCGGTCGGGCTCGATCGCGTCGAGGGCGCCGGCCGCCACCAGGCTCTCCAGGGTGCGCTTGTTGACGAGCTTCGGGTTGAGGCGCCGGGCGAAGTCGCCGAGGTCGCGGAACGGCGTCTCGCCGCGGGCCTGCACGATCGCCTCGACGGCGGAGCGGCCGACGCCCTTGATGGCGGCGAGCGCGTAGCGGATCGCGCCGTCATGCACCTCGAAGGTGACGCCGGAGCGGTTCACGTTCGGCGGCTCGACCTTGATGTTCAGGCGCTGCGCGTCCTGGCGCAGTTCGGCGAGCTTGTCGGTGTTGTCGATGTCGAGCGACATCGAGGCGGCCAGGAACTCGACCGGGTAATTCGCCTTCAGGTAGGCTGTCTGGTAGGTGATCAGCGCGTAGGCCGCGGCGTGCGACTTGTTGAAGCCGTAATCGGCGAACTTGGCCAACAGGTCGAAGATCTCGTTGGCCTTGCCCTTGTCGAGGCCGCGCTCGACCGCACCCTTCACGAAGCGGTCGCGCTGGGCGTCCATCTCCGCCTTGATCTTCTTGCCCATGGCGCGGCGCAGGAGATCGGCGTCGCCGAGCGAGTAGCCGGCCAGGACCTTGGCCACCTCCATCACCTGTTCCTGGTAGACGATGATGCCGAAGGTCTCGGCGAGGATCGGCTCCAGCTTTTCGTGCGGGTACCAGTTCTTCTCGTTGCCGGCGTCGCGGCCGAGCTTGCGCTCGCAATAGACCGGGATGTTGGCCATCGGGCCCGGGCGGTAGAGCGCCACCAGGGCGATGATGTCCTCGAAGCGGTCGGCGCACATCTCGACCAGCGCCTTGCGCATGCCGGCCGATTCCACCTGGAACACGCCGACCGTCTCGCCCTTGCGCAGGCGCTCGTAGGTGAGCTGGTTATCGATCGGCAGCGAGGGTAGGTCGACCTCGATGCCGCGCAGCTTCAGCAGGTCGGTCGCGGCGCGCAGGACCGTCAGGGTCTTGAGGCCGAGGAAGTCGAACTTCACCAGCCCTGCCTGCTCGACCCACTTCATGTTGAACTGGGTCACCCGCATCCCGGTCTTCGGATCGCGGTAGAGCGGCACCAGCTCTTCGAGCGGCCGGTCGCCGATCACCACGCCGGCGGCGTGGGTCGAGGCGTGGCGGTGCAGGCCTTCGAGCTTCCTGGCGATGCTCATCAGGCGGGCGACGACCGGCTCCTCCTCGATCGCGCTCTGGAGCTTCGGCTCGCCCTCGATCGCCTGGGCCAGGGTCACGGGGTTGGCCGGGTTCTGCGGCACCAGCTTCGTCAGCTTGTCGACCTGGCCGTAGGGCATCTCCAGCACCCGGCCGACGTCGCGCAGCACGCCGCGGGCGAGCAGCGTGCCGAAGGTGATGATCTGCCCGACCTGGCCCTCGCCGTAGCGCTCCTGCACGTAGCGGATCACCCGCTCGCGGCCCTCGACGCAGAAATCGATGTCGAAATCCGGCATCGAGACGCGCTCGGGATTGAGGAAGCGCTCGAACAGCAGGCCGAAGCGGATCGGGTCGAGGTCGGTGATGAGGAGCGACCACGCGACGAGGGAGCCGGCGCCCGAGCCGCGGCCCGGCCCGACCGGAATGTCGTGCTCCTTGGCCCACTTGATGAAGTCCGAGACGATCAGGAAGTAGCCCGGGAACTTCATGTTGGTGATGACGCGGATCTCGTATTCGAGCCGGTCGCGGTAATCCTTCTCCGTCAGGCCTTCCGCCGGGCCGTGCTGGCGCAGGCGCTCGGTCAGACCTTCTTCCGCCTGACGGCGCAGCTCGGCCGCCTCGTCGGGGGCGATGGCCTGCGCCACAGCCGTCGTCGCGGCAGCGACCTGCGCCTGCACGGCGGCGCCCTCCGGCGTGCCCTGCGACGGGGTGGTGAGGCTCGGCGCGCCGAAGCTCGGCAGGATGGGCTTGCGGGTGCGCGCCCGGTAGGCGCAGCGCATCGCGATCTCGACGGTCGCCTGGAGCGCGTCGGGCAGGTCGCGGAACAGGTCGGCCATCTCGGCCCGGGTCTTGAAGGCGTGGCGCGGGGTCAGGCGCCGGCGCTTGTCGTCGGAGACGAGGCGGCCCTCCGCCACGGCCAGCAGCGCGTCGTGCGCCTCGTAATCCTCGGGCTTGGCGAAGTAGGGCTCGTTCGTCGCCACCAGCGAGAGGCCGTGGCGATCGGCGAGGCGGATCAGCTCGCCCTCGACGGCGCGCTCGTCGGGCAGGCCGTGGCGCTGCAGCTCGACATAGAGGCGGTCCTCGCCGAAGGCCGCCTTCAGGGTCTCGAGCCGGGCCAGCGCCAGCTCGGCCCGGCCGGCGCGCAAGGCGGCATCGATGGGACCGCCCATGCCGCCGGTGAGCGCGATCAGGCCGCCCGCGCATTCGGTGAGCGCCTGAACGGAGACCCGCGGCACCTCGCCGAGGGCGTTGTCGAAATAGGCCCGGCTCGCCAGGCGCAGGAGGTGGCCGTAGCCGGTCTCGTCCTTGGCGAGCAGCACGATGTGCGGATGCGCGGCGTTGAGCTTCGCCCCGGCCTCCGGCGGCTCGAAGGCGACGCTCAGCTGGATCCCGGCGATCGGCTGGATGCCGGAGCCGGCCGCCTTCTCGGAGAATTCGAGCGCCCCGAACAGGTTGTTGGTGTCGGTGAGCGCCAGCGCCGGCTGCCGGTCGGCGCCCGCGGCCTTCACGAGGTCGCCGATCTTCAGCGCGCCCTCGAGCAGCGAGTAGGAGGAGTGGACGTGCAGGTGGACGTAGCCGACGGGCTTCAGGATCTGCAAGGCGACTCGCTCCTCGTGAGCGCGCCAGGATTCCCGGCAGAGCTTGAGGAGTCACCCCTGAATCACCGCCGCTCCACCGCAGAATCGATGGAACCGCCCTGGCCGTGGCCGCGCCGCAACGGCCGCCCGTCAATGCATCGGCGAGAGCGCCACCGCCCACAGGGCGATCGCGCCGGTGAGCAGGCCCATCGAGGCGACCTCCGTGACAGCGAGGAGGATCTTGCGTATGTTCATGGTCTGTCCCCTTTCGTCGGGTGTATGTTTGTTCTTGTTTTGTTCCGTGTCAAAGGGGGTCCGCGCCGGATCCGGTCGATGTGGTGAACGGTTGGTTGACGGGGCCGGGCTCGGCCGGGAACCATGATCCAGCGACATGGATCTCCGGGGTATGGGGCGACCGCGTTGCGGCTCGATCGTCCACGGCCTATCTAGGCGCAACCTTGACGGTGGGTCGCCGGCCCGCCGGGAGTCATCGTTTTCGTTCTAAGCACGAGGTGGCGCATGGCGCGCGACGTGTCCGACGCGACCCCGCTCGACGCGCGGTCCGAGCTGATCGAGTGGTTCGCGGCCGGCGAGAAGCCGCACGACGCCTTCGCCATCGGCACCGAGCATGAGAAGGTCCCGTTCTACCGCGCCGACCTCTCGCCGGTGCCCTACGACGGCGAGCGGGGCATCTCGGCCCTGCTGGACGGCCTGCGGGCGATCACCGGCTGGGAGACGATCGAGGATGCGGGCCGGGTGATCGGCCTGTCCGCCACCGAGGGCGGCGGGGCGATCTCGCTCGAGCCTGGCGGCCAGTTCGAGCTCTCGGGCGCCCCCCTGCCCGACGTCCACGCCACCGCCCACGAGCTGAGCCAGCATCTCGACGCGGTGCGCCAAGCGGCCGACCCCCTCGGCATCGGCTTCCTCACCCTCGGCATGAGCCCGAAATGGACGCGGGAAGAGACGCCCGTAATGCCCAAGAGCCGCTACCGCATCATGAAGGGCTACATGCCCAAGGTCGGGTCGCTCGGCCTCGACATGATGCTGCGGACCGCCACCGTGCAGGTGAACCTCGACTTCTCGTCCGAGGCCGACATGGTGACGAAGATGCGGGTCGGCCTGGCGCTGCAGCCGGTGGCGACGGCGCTCTTCGCCAACTCGCCCTTCACCGACGGCAAGCCGAACGGCTTCCTGTCCCGGCGCTCCGAGATCTGGCGCGACACCGACCGCGACCGCACCGGCATGCTGCCTTTCGCGTTCGACGACGGCTTCGGCTACGAGGCCTATGCGGACTGGCTCCTCGACATGCCGATGTATTTCGTCAAGCGCGGCGAGACCTATCACGACGTCAGCGGCGCCTCGTTCCGCGACCTGATGGAGGGGCGGCTCGCCACCCTGCCGGGCGAGCGCGCCACCGTCTCCGACTGGGCCAACCACGCCTCGACCGCCTTCCCGGAGGTGCGGCTGAAGCGCTTCCTCGAGATGCGCGGCGCCGATGTCGGCGACGCCAACATGATCGCCGCGCAGTCGGCGTTCTGGGCCGGGCTCTACTACGATCCCGCCGCCCTCGACGGCGCCTGGCAGCTGGTGCGCGAGTTGACGGCGGAGGAGCGCGAGACGATGCGGGCCGAGGTGCCGCGCCTCGGCCTCGACGCGCCGGCCGGCAAGCGGCGCCTGCGGGAGCTCGCCCGCGACGCGCTCGCGCTGTCCGAATCGGGCCTGCGGGCGCGGGCCCGCCGCGACGCGCAGGGGCGCGACGAGACGCTCTACCTCGCCCCGCTCCAGGCCATCGCCGCCTCGCGGACCCGGGCCGAGGACCTGCTCGCGCTCTATGACGGGCCGTGGAACCGCTCGGTCGATCCGGCCTTCGCGGCCTGCGCGTTCTGACGATCCGTTCGTCCCGCGGGCCGGCTCCCAGCTCCTCCCTCCGTCGCCCGCGACCGCAGGGCGGCTTCGGCCGAGGGCGGAGGATCGATCGAGAGGCCGGCCGGCAAGGCGCCCGGGCTATCGCATCCGCCCCGGCCGATCCCTTGGTCGCGCGAACGGCGACAGCGGCATTCCGGCGAATGCTCAAGCTTATCTGACCGCGCCGCACAATCGAGCCGTGTGCGACCACGCACCCGGCGCAGCACAAGCGTAGCCGCTACCGATTGACGGTCCGTCAATTCGCGCCGAATCTTGGAACAGAGGCCGGTCCTTGGCCGTTCTTGAGGCCTACGGGACATCGTCCTCACACGATCGGAGACATCTTCATGTCGCGCATCACCACTCTCGCCCTCGCGGCCGGCGCCGCTGCCGCCCTGACCGCCGGCACCGTCGGGGCGCAGGCCGCCCCGCTGCCGGCCGCCACCTCGGCGGCCATCGCCGGCTCGGGCGCGACCGTCGACCAGGTGCGCTGGCGCGGCGGCGGCTATTACGGCGGCGGCTACCGCGGCTATCGCGGCTACGGCTACCGTCGCGGCATCGGCGCCGGCGGCGCGCTCGCGGCCGGTGCGGCCTTGGGCATCATCGGGGGCGCCATCGCGGCGGGCTCGGCGTCGTCCTACGGCTACGGCTACCCGGCCTATGGCGGCTATTACGGCGGCGGCTACGCCCCGGTCGGCGGCTATGGCTACGGCTACGGCTATCCGGCCTACGGCTACAGCTACCCGGCCTATGGCGGTTATTACGGCTACGGCTACTGATCGGCGGGACCGCCTGAACTGACGGAAGCCCGGCGCGGGACGCCCCCGCGCCGGGCTTTCTCGTGCGCGCCGGATATGCTCAACCGGTCGACGGCGAGTTCCAACCGAGCGACCATGCGACACCACGACCTCGACCTGCGCGGGCTCAAATGCCCTCTGCCGGTCCTGCGCACCGCCAAGGCCCTGCGCGGCCTCGCTCCGGGCGAGGGCCTGTCGGTGCGCTGCACCGACCCAATGGCCGCCATCGACATCCCGAACCTGCTGCGCGAGCGCGGCGACCATCTCGACCGGATGCTCCGCGACGACGGCGTCCTGATCTTCGAGATCCGTCGCGGCGCCGGGCGCGACGATGCTGAGGAGAGGTTTGCGTGAGCCGAGACGACACTCAGCCCCGCATCACGGGCACGCGCACGGTCTACGAGGGCTGGGCGCGCTATCTCGTCGCCGAGGTGCAGATGCCAGACGGCAGCCGGATCGGCCGCGAGGTCGAGGACCATGGGCCCGCCGTGGCCGTGCTGCCCTACGATCCCGAGCGCCGGGTCGCCCTGCTGGTGCGGCAGTTCCGCACGCCGCCCTGCTTCGTCGATGGCACTGCCTCGGTGCTGGAGGCACCCGCGGGCCTGCGCGAGGAGGACGACCCGGAAACGTGCGCCCGGCGCGAGGCCTTCGAGGAGGTGGGCCTGCGTCTGTCGGTGCTCGAACCCGCCGGACGGGCCTGGTCGCTGCCGGGCCTCTCGACCGAGCGGATGGACCTCTTCCTCGCTCCCTATCGGGCCGCCGACCGCGAGGGGAGCGGCGGCGGCCTGGCGGAGGAGCATGAGAGCATCGAGGCGGTGGAGGTGGCGCTGCCGGACCTCGCCGCGATGGCCGACCGGGGCGAGATCGCCGACATGAAGACGCTCTGCCTCACACAGACCCTGCGCCTGCGGCATCCGAACCTGTTCGCTGGTCCATCCGAAGGGCGGTCTTGAGGGGAGACGGCGCCCGCATCATCCTGGCTCGGAACCTGAACGGGCGGTGTACGAACCCCGTCGTTCACGGTTTCGTGATCAGGGCTAGCGTCTCGTTCAGCAGCTGTTAACTTTGGGCGGTTCCGATAGCCCTCCGTCGCAGGGGCCTCGACAGGAGACGCCGATGTTCAACATTGGACCCTTCCACCGTCCGACCGGCCAGCCCGCCGGTTACTACGCCTCGCTCCTCCCGCTGGAGCCCGAGCCGCTGGACTGCACCTCGCCCTCGCCGCGCGAGCCCGCCCCGGCCCCGGTGGAGCCGAGCATGACCCGCCACGCCGTCTCGATGCTGGTCCTGCTCTGCCTCACGCTGGCGGTACACTCGGCAGTCGGCTGGTGGACCCTGCCCGGCAAGGCTCCGATCCTGGCGCCGTCCGCCCAGACCGCGCCGACGGTCCACGTCTCCAGCGTCCGCTCGCCGTCCTGAGCCCGACGGCGCCTCACCTTCCTGCGGCACCTGTGTTGAGATCCTGAGCCGCCACGACCGATTCCGGATCGGGTCGGCATTGTACCGTCTCGGTACCAGGAGACGGCGCGGCTCACTTCCTTGGCCGGCTGGTACTTTGGTCAAGATCGTGTCGAGAAGCCGGCGGTTTCGCGGTTCCCCCTCTTGCGCGACCCCGCCGATTCGTTAACGTCACGTTCAAATCCAAGAAAATCAGTCGTGATTCGCGCAAGGGAGCCAGCGCATGTCCCAGGTCATTCGCGTCAAGCCTACCCAGGACGGCACCTACACGGTTTACCGCGGCACCCTCGTGCTCATCAGCGGTCTGACCCGTGCTCAGGCCGAGAGCTACGAGGCCTCGCTCGCCCAGAACGAGCGCAAGGATCAATCGATCCACTGAACACGACGCGGCGCGCGGCGGCGCGCCTGTCACCGGCACCCTGTGCCGAGGCCCGCGCCGAGGACGCTCTGCGCGGTCGGCCCTGAAGTCGGAAAGACCGGTCATTCGGGGCTTCCAAGACGGACGCCAGCAAGACGGACGCCAGCAAGACGGACGCCAGCAAGACGGACGCCAGCAAGACGGACGCCAGCTTTTCATGGGCCTTACGCGCTGTCGAGCGACGGTGATCGCTTCACTACGAAGTGGCGCCGAACAACTGCCCCATGAAGACCTGTTATGAAGACCTGTGAAATCTTTAGCATCATCCACGGTTCACGCAGCATTGGCTGATCGGCGGCGCCGGGTCATCCCACCCGGAGCCTCACCCCGAGCAGCCCTGCGGCGGAGGCGCTGACGATCCCTCGGCCGACCGCCCCAGGCGGGATGGCCACCCAGGGTGGGGCTCATCGTCGGAGCCACGATGCTCACCCCCCCGGCGCCGTTCCAAGCTGGTAGCGATCACAAGGATCGCTCGATCCGGAAGGGGGCTTCCGGAAACTGCAGCGATCCACCGAGCCGTCGTTCAAGGGGCTGCCTGCGGTCGAGGGCGATCGTCGATCGCCTGCACCTTGAGATCACGCTGCGGCAAGATCACGCTGCGGCGGGGAGAGTCCGATGCCGGCGGACCCCATGCCGCCGTCGCGTACCATGCGGGTCATCGTCATGGGGTGCGCCCTCTCGCATCGCAGCACCCGCTCCTCCGTCGTCGCATCGTGGAGGCTGACGCCGGCGCAGCGGCGACCTTCCGCGAGGCCGGCGGATTCGAGATCCCGAACTCCGCGCGCCCCCAACCGCCCCGAGGCCGCATGACGCGGTGAACGCGAATTTAGTGGCCGCAACGGAAGCGGCGCCTATCTGCGTCAGCGCACCGTATGTTCGTGTCGAGTCGGGGATGAAGGGTCGGTCATCAAGTCGGCGCCGTGGTCGGACCCGTCCACAGCCAGACCCTGCGACCCCATCCTGATACTCGGCATGAGTATAGTGCGCCCTTTGGGATCGCGGACGCTGTCTGAGCAGCGCGTCGCGCGCAGCCGCATGCTTGCCAACCTCCGTCGCGGCTCGCGGTCGGCACAGAAGGATCGACGACGTGGAAACCTATACTGACGTCCTGTCGGGCAAGTGCCCCTTCGGCGGCGACCGCGTCGGCGGCGCCTTCACCACGCCGCCCACGCTCGAGAACTGGTATCCCGACCGCCTGCGCGTCGAGATGCTGCATCAGAACGGGCCGCAGGCGAACCCGCTCGGATCCGACTTCGACTATCGGGCGGCCTTCGCGTCGCTGGATTACGAGCAGCTCAAGAGCGACATCAAGCAGTTCCTGACCAGCTCGGTCTCGTGGTGGCCGTCCGATTACGGCAATTACGGCCCGCAGATGATCCGCATGGCCTGGCACTCGGCCGGCACCTACCGCATCGCCGACGGGCGCGGCGGCGCCGGCCAGGGCCTGCAGCGCTTCGCGCCGATCAGCAGCTGGTGGGACAACGGCAACACCGACAAGTCCCGCCGCCTGCTCTGGCCGATCAAGCAGAAATACGGCAGCGCCCTGTCCTGGGCCGACCTGATGGTGCTGACCGGCACCTGCGCCCTCGAGATCATGAACTTCCCGACCTATGGCTTCGCCGGCGGCCGCGAGGATGCCTGGGAAGCCGACAACGCGACCTATTGGGGCCCCGAGCAATGGGACCCGACCAATGTCGAGGCCTTCGACAGCATGGTGACCCGCGACAAACGCTGGCGTGGCCAGAACGGCGAAGCCGATTACGACCTCGAGAACCCGCTCGCGGCGTCGCACCAGGCGCTGATCTACGTCAACCCGGAGGGGCCCTACGCCAACGGCGACCCGATGGGCTCGGCCCGCGACATCCGCATCACCTTTACCCGCATGGCGATGAACGACGAGGAAACCGTCGCGCTGATCGCCGGCGGCCACGCCTTCGGCAAGAGCCACGGCATGGTCAAGGCTGACGAGGTCGGTCCGCCGCCGGAGATCGCCCCGATGGAAGCGATGGGCCTCGGCTGGCACAACCCGAAGGGCACGGGCTTCGCCGAGTACACGATGACCAACGGGATCGAGGGCTCGTGGTCGCCCGACCCGACGACCTGGGACAACAGCTACCTCGAGAACCTGTTCAAGTACGAGTGGAAGCAGACGCGCAGCCCCGCCGGCGCCCTGCAATGGACGCCGACCGATCCGGACGCACCCCGGACGCCCGACGCCCACATCCCGGGCAAGTCGCACCCGCTGATGATGATGACCAGCGACATCGCGCTCAAGACCGACCCGGTCTACCGCGCGATCTGCGAGAAGTTCCTGTCCGACTTCGACTACTTCACGCTGCAATTCTCGAAGGCGTGGTACAAGCTCACCCACCGCGACATGGGCCCGAAGGAGCGCTATGTCGGTCCGGAAGCCAGGATCGAGGACGACCTGCTGTGGCAGGACCCGATCCCGCCGGTCGATCACCCGCTGGTGGACGAAGCCGACATCGCCGCCCTGAAGGCGGAGATCCTCGGCACCGGCCTGTCGGTGTCCGACCTCGCCTTCACGGCCTTCTCGTCGGTCGCCACCTACCGCAACAGCGACAAGCGCGGCGGCGCCAATGGCGCCCGCCTGGCACTGGCGCCGCAATCCGGCTGGACCGTCAACCGGCGCGCCCTGCCGGTGATCGAGGCCCTGCGCGGCATCATGGCGGGCTTCAACGGCAAGGCGTCCGGCGGCAAGAAGGTCTCGCTCGCCGACCTCATCGTGCTGGCCGGCTGCGCGGCGGTGGAGCAGGCGGCGAAGGCGGCCGGCGCCGCCGTGGAGGTGCCGTTCGTCCCGGGCCGGATGGACACGACCCCGGAGCTGACCGACGCGGAGAGCTTCGAGTGGCTGAAGCCCATCGTCGACGGCTTCCGCAACTACGTCGATCCGTCCTTCGCCGAGATCACGGGAGGACGCGTCGCCCCCGAGCAGGTCTTCCTCGACAAGGCCAACCTGCTCGCCCTCACCGCCCCCGAATGGGTGGTGCTGACCGGCGGCCTGCGTGCGCTCAACCTGAACCACGACGGCGGACGCGACGGCGTCTTCACCGATCGCGTCGGCGTCCTGACCAACGACTTCTTCACCGTGCTCACCAGCATGGACTACGAGTGGAAGAAGGCGAACGCCGCCGGCACGAGCTTCACCCTCGACGACCGGCAGACCGGAGCGACGACGTTCACGGCGACGCGCTGCGACCTCGTCTTCGGCGCGAACGCGCAGCTCCGGGCCGTCGTCGAGATCTATGCCGGGCGCGACGGGCAGGAGCGGTTCGTGCGCGACTTCGTCAAGGTCTGGCACAAGCTGATGATGCTCGACCGCTACGACGTGAAGCGCAACGAGGCAGGAATGACGAAGGCCGCGTGAGCGGATCGCCGTCCCTGTGATCCAGGTCCTCTGATCCAGGTTCTGCGATAAAAGTCCCCTCTCCCTTACGGGAGAGGGGATCCCGCGATGTCGGGTCGGCGGGATTTTACCGGATGAATGCCGGTCGCCGGCACCGTCAGGACGCCATCACCTTCGAAATCGCACTGCGCAGGCGCGAATAGCCCCGGTTCGACAGCGGCCAGGCCCGCTCGTCCCAGACCCGCCGGATCCGCAGGCAGCCCGCCGGAAGGGCGTCCGCCGAGGGGCCGACCGGGGCCCAAGGCGTCACTACCGGCAACTCCCCGGCCCAGCCATCCTGCACGGGCCCGGCCGGGCAGCCGAAATGCGCGCCCGCCCGGGCGAGGGCATCCGCCATCGCCGCCGCATCCGCCGCGCGCACCGGGTCCGCCGCCTCATCGGCCGAGGCGATCAGGCCGCCCACCCGCATCACCCGGGCCTCGCCGAGGGGCAGGCTCTCAGGGTTCAGGTCGTCGAGGTGGAGGAGCAGGGCGACCGGGCCCGCGGGCACCGGATCGGCCGGGGCCAGCGGCCCCTCCCGGGGCGGCATCGCCTCCTCCAGGGAGGCGGCCCCCTCGTCGAGGCCGGCGGGATCGTGGCGCCCCTCGGTGAACTCCCGGATGTTGGCGCGCCGCGCGAGATAGGGCTTGCCCCGCGTGTGCAGGCCCGCGACCCAGCGCCAGGACAGGGTGTTGCTCGCCGGGTCGCCATCGAGGAGATGGCGCAGGAAGAACGCCGCGCCGAGCTCCCACGGCAGGCGCAAGGTGAAGATCCAGATCGAGGCGAACCACATCCGGGCGTGGTTGTGCAGCCAGTTCTCCTCGACAAGTTGCGCCGCCCAATCGTCGAAGCCGTCGATCCCGGTCCGTCCCGCGATCGCCCGCTCATAGGTCCGGCGCAGGCCCGGCTCCGCGGCGAGGCGGTGGCGCGCGGCGTCGCGCCCGGCGCGGTAGCGCGCCCACGCCTCGGGATGGGTCTCGAGATGGCCCTTGAAGTAGCTGCGCCAGAAGACCTCGGAGACGAACTTCTCCGCGCCGCGCTCACCGAAGGCGCGCAGGCCCGCGCGGGCGACCTCCTCCTCGGTCAGGAGCCGGCGTCGCAGGAAGGGCGACAGCGCCGAGGTGGTCGGCGCGGCGGCCCGGCCCCGATCGGTGTTGCGGGCGGCGGCGTAATCCGCCCCGGAGCCGGCGAGGAAGGCGGAGAGCGCGTCGAGGCCGGCGTCGCGGGTCATGCGTGGGAAGGAGGGCATGACCCGGATCTAGGCCGATCGCCCGGCGCGGCAGCGGCGACGACCGCCGCATCCGGGCCATGAGCCGATCAGTCGCGGGGAGAGGCCGGTTCTACGGCTCGCCCGGCAAGGCCGAGGCCTCCAGCCGCCGGGCGCTGCGGCCGAGCAGGGCTTCCCGCAGCCGCAGGGCATCGCCCCGGGCCAGGGCCTCGGCGAGGCGGCGGCGCAGGTCGGCGCAGCCGAGGGGGTGGGCAGGAGCCGGCTGCGCCGCGGTGGACACGACCGGCGCCGGCCCGGCAAGCGCCCGGCCGAGGAGGGCCCGCAGCCGCGCGACGCCGCCCGCGCCGCGGCGGCCGGGCAGCGTCTCGGCGGCGGCCAGGAGGTCGCCGTCCCGGCCGATGCTGCGGCAGGTCTGTTCGCTTCCGCTCGCCGCCATGGCGTCGAGGACGAGACGGCCGAGGGCCGCGAGGGTCGCGCCGTCGGCGCCCGCGAAGGCCGTCCGCAGCGCATCCACCGCCTCGGCCCGGATCAGGTCGAGGCCGTCGCTCTCGCTGCGCCCCTGCCGGTAGGCCTCGCGATAGCGAGCGGCGATGCCGTCGAGCACCCCCGGCCGGCTCTCCGCGAAGGCGGCGAGGAGGTCGACGGCCCGGAGCACGGCCGACCGGGCACCGCTCAGCGAATCGTCGTCGTCGAGGGTCGAATCCGGCAGGTCGCCCGGCCCGACCACCCGGGTGACGACCCCGGCGGCCCGCAGGCGGGCCGGATCGGGGATCCAGACGTCGCGGGAGGGCGTGGCGAGGGCGTGGTCGACGAAGGCGGGCTCCAGGCCCGCGGCGAGGTAGCGGCCGCGCTCGTCGCTCGCATCGACCGGGATCATCTGCCCGAACAGCCCGGGCTCGTAGGGGGCGTGGAAGCCGAGCCGACTATCGGCCACGATCAGCCGCTCGCGCCCGCGCACGAAGGCCAGCGTGCAGGCCGAGACGCAGTAATCCGGAACGTAGGTGGACAGCCCCCGCTCGGCGACGAGCTCGCCGATCGCCACGCCTTCGTCGACGAGGCCGCCGTCGCTGGTGAGGTGCAGCCGCGTCACGCCCGGATTCGCGTCGAGCAGCTGGCGCAGGCGCGCGGCGGTGCCGTCGTTGAGGTCGCCCCACAGCCGCACGTCGCGCCTGCCGGGGCCGAGGATGACGCGGGCCGGCGGACCGTCGGGGGCGGTGTCGAGCACCGCTTCGAGGCTGCGCGACAATCCCCCGAAGGCCGGGGTGAGGGCGCCCGCCATCCCGGCGAGCCCGAGGCACGCCAGCACGACACCAGCGCCGGTCCGGGCGCCAGACCAAGAGCCAGTCCAAGAGCCAGTCCAAGAGCCAGTCCATGCCCGGCCCCGCCGCACACCCGCTCCCGCCATTCCGGTCCCCCACGACCTGCCGGGCTCGAGCCTCGTTGGGCCCGGCCCTCTTGTCCTTGACCCCACTCAGCCACATCGCCGTGGCGATGCGAAGACGTTGAGGTACCCGCAAGGGTCAGCAAGATCCGGGCCGAACTGGGGCCGGAGCATGGTTCGTTTCGCCAATGGGTCTCGCGGCAGAAACAGTTCTCGACGGGACGGCGCGGCGGGAGAAACTTGCGCCCCCGCCCGCGCCACCATGTCGCGGCGGTGGAACTGCCTCAATCTTTGAGCGGATCGTGGCCCCAGTTCATGAGGGAGTAGCGCCAGCGCGACGTCTTCACGTCCTCCTTCGGCCCGCCCTGGGCGAGGTGGCGGTTCACGTAAGCCACGACCTTGCGCATGTCGGCGTAATCGTCGTCCGTGAGGTCCGCCTTCTTGGTATGCTTGATCTCGACGATCCGCCGCCCCTGATGGTGGCCGACCGATTCGCCGCCCTTGGCGCTCTCCTTCTTGGCGCCGTCGCTCCAACCAACCGACTGGCTCTCCTCGGTGTCGAGCCACGTCTCCAGCTCGCCCGGGGCCATGTTCACCGCCTTGCGGAAGGCCTGATAGGTGTCCTCGTGGTCGCCCGCCTCGGATTTGGCCTGCTTGCTCACGCGTCGTCTCCCTCACGATCGAGTCGCGCATTAACGCCAACAGAAGCGCTCGCGTTCGTCGCAGGGCGATGGATCGCCGGGAGACGGGACGGGATGCGGAGGCTAGGGTCGGTCATCCGCTGCACGGACCTGCCGCCATGACCGACACCGACGAATTGCTCTACGAGGTCGATGCCGAGGGCATCGCCCGCATCACCCTCAACCGGCCGCAGGCGCGCAACGCCCTGACCTTCGCGATGTACGAGCGCCTGCACGGCCTTGCCCAAGCGATCGACGCCGACCCGGCGATCCGCGCGGTGGTGATCCAGGGGGCCGGCGGGCGCGCCTTCGCGGCCGGCACCGACATCGCGCAGTTCCGCGCCTTCTCCACGCCCGAGGACGCGCTCGGCTACGAGCGCTTCATGGACCGGGTGCTCGGCGCCCTCGAACGCTGCGCCAAGCCGACCATCGCGGCGGTCGCCGGGGCCTGCACCGGCGGCGGAGCGGCCATCGCCGCGTCCTGCGATCTGCGCCTCGCCACGCGGGATGCCCGCTTCGGCTTCCCGATCGCCCGCACCCTCGGCAATTGCCTCTCGGTCGCCAACCTGCGCCGGCTCTCGGCGCTGGTCGGCGCCGCCCGGGTGAAGGAGATGATCTTCACCGCCCGCCTGATCGAGGCCGAGGAGGCGCGGGCGATCGGTCTGGTGAGCGAGGTGGTGGAGGATGCGGCCGCCCTCGCCGAGCGGGCGACCGACCTCGCCCGCCTGGTCGCCGGCCACGCCCCGCTGACGCTCGCCGCCACCAAGGAGGGACTGCGCCGGGTGCGCGACGAGGCGCCGTCCGAGGCCGGGGACGACCTGATCCTGCAATGCTACACCAGCGCGGATTTCCGCGAGGGGATGGAGGCCTTTTTGGGCAAGCGCCCGCCGCGTTGGACGGGGCGCTGAGGGACATGGCGCTGACGGACCTGGCGCTGACGGACCTGGCGCTGACGGACCTGGCGCCGAGGGACCGTGTCTCCATGTGTCGGGCTGACGGCAACGCGGACCGCCGGGTGCGGCGTCCGGCACCGGTCGGAATATCGGCCAAGGCTCGTCAACATCGTCAGCCTGACGGCATCGGAAACCGGCATATCACGCGTCTGTTGCCGCCGTCGCCGTTGCCTCGACATACTGGTCGGCCGACCTGGCAGGTCGCGCGAGTTCGCGGGCAGCATAATTCATCATGCGGGTCGCGCAAATCTTGATCGAACCGCTCAGCGCAAGCCGCTGGGTGCGATGATTTGTGCAGAGAATCGCACTTTCGACCAGCAAATACATCTCGTGTCGGCCGGTGAGACGGCTGCGACCAGCAGGCGGTAGTCCTGTGTCGGTCGGCGCGTGGCGCTTGCGCCCCACCCACACGCCGGGCCGGATCATCGCCGCTTGCCCCCGCCATGCCGACGCCGCCCGAGCGGGCAGCCTGTGCGTCGAGAACGGCGCTGGTCGGGCGGGCGTCAGGCCTGGCGCGCTCGCGATCAGCCATCGTCGGGGGATCTCTGGGGTGAGCGTCAGACACTCTCCCAACGCCCGCGACGCCTGCCGCTCACCCCACCGTCACGCTAAGCAGATTTCGCAAAAGTGGCGGCCGGTTTTGCGATAAAAATCTGCGGTAAAACAAGAGCCTAAGCGGGCGAAGCGTTGGACCGCCAACGCAAGTCTGCTTAGGCGTCCCGTTATCGAACGGGGTCTCATACCATCGCGCCCTCGCATCGACGTGTCGATGCGAGGGCGTCCGGCGCATCGGCGCCGGCGCCCGTTCGGGCTTAGCCAGCGCCTTCGAGCGTGGCCGTTCGAAGGCGCGGCGGTATCGGACGCTCTTAGTGCCAGAACTGAAACGCCATGAAAGCCGATGCCTTGGGTCACAAGAGTCGTAGGTGCCGCGGCGCGGGCACGCCCGGACCCCGGCTCCGGGCACAGGCGGCCTCGGGGCGACCGGACAACCCGGACGGGCTCGCGCGAACGAGGGTCGATCGCGAGAAGCCGGCACCGGTCATGGGGCCGGGAATGGGCCGGACGAATGCGCCGGACATCGCCGCAACGAGGCGATCTGGCGAGAGCCGGACGGCAATCCGCATGGACCGCCGGTCATCCCGCGCGCCTTGCCATCCCACCCCCGATCGGATAAAGGCCCGCCCATCCCACACGCGGAGCCGGCCTCATGCCTGAATGAGGCGTTTCCGGTGGCCGTCCACCGCTCGGCGATGTCCCTTCGGCATCCGCCTCGGGTGCGCCGGTCGCTTCCTCCGCGGCGGATGAACCGGAGAGAACAAAGACCATGGCCCTTCCCGACTTCACCATGCGCCAGCTGCTCGAGGCCGGCTCGCATTTCGGCCACCAGGCGCATCGCTGGAACCCGAAGATGCAGTCGTACATCTTCGGCACCCGCAACAACATCCACATCATCGACCTCGCCCAGACCGTGCCGGCCCTGCACCAGGCGCTGCAGGCGGTGAGCGACACCGTCGCCAAGGGCGGCCGGGTGCTGTTCGTCGGCACCAAGCGCCAGGCGGCCGACACGATCGCGGACGCGGCCAAGCGCTCGGCCCAGTACTACGTGAACTCCCGCTGGCTCGGCGGCACGCTGACCAACTGGAAGACCATCTCGGGCTCGATCCAGCGCCTGCGCAAGGTCGACGAGATCCTCGCCGGCGGCGGCCAGGGCCTCACCAAGAAGGAGCGCCTGATGCTGTCCCGTGAGAAGGACAAGCTCGAGAAGGCGCTCGGCGGCATCAAGGACATGGGCGGCGTGCCTGACCTGCTGTTCGTGATCGACACCAACAAGGAGCAGCTGGCGATCAAGGAGGCGAACCGCCTCAAGATCCCGGTGGCGGCCATCGTCGACACCAACTGCAACCCGGACGGCATCACCTACGTGGTCCCGGCCAACGACGATGCCGGCCGCGCCATCGCGCTCTACTGCGACCTCGTCGCCCGCGCGGCGATCGACGGCATCTCCCGCGGCCAGGGTGCCCTCGGCATCGACCTCGGTGAGTCCGACGAGCCGATGGCCGAGGAGCTGCCGGCCCTCGCCAACGAGCCCGAGGTCGCCCCGGTCGACATCACCGAGCCGTATGTCGGCGAGCCCTTCGAGCTGCTGGCCGCCCCCCGCGGCGCGCCGGACGACCTGACCAAGCTCACGGGCGTCGGCCCCCAGCTGGTGCAGAAGCTCAACGATGCCGGCATCTACCACTACTGGCAGATCGCCGCGATGAGCCCTGAGGACATCGCCAAGGTCGACGGCGACCTGAAGCTCAACGGCCGCATCGACCGCGACGGCTGGGTCAACCAGGCCCGCGGCTTCGTCGAGGCCGCCGCGGCGGCGTAACGCCGGCACGGATCAGACGCGGGGCGCGTTAGCCCCGCGGACCGGACGACCTCTCAAAGCCCGGCGCCGCCACGGCGCCGGGTTCCCTTTATCCGCCGACCGGCGCGCCTACGGCGTGCCGGGGCGCCCATGCAAGAGGATCCCACGATGGCCAACATCACGGCAGCGATGGTCAAGGAGCTGCGCGAGAAGACCGGCGCGGGCATGATGGACTGCAAGTCGGCCCTCAACGAGACCGCCGGCGACCTCGAGGCGGCCGTGGACTGGCTGCGCAAGAAGGGCCTCGCCAAGGCCGCCAAGAAGGCCGGCCGCGTCGCCGCCGAGGGCCTGGTCGCGGTCGAGTCCGCCGGCCACCACGCCGCGGTGGTCGAGGTGAATTCCGAGACCGACTTCGTCGCCCGCAACGACAGCTTCCAGGCCTTCGTCCGCGAGGCCGCCAAGCTGGCGCTGAACGCCGAGGCCAGCGTCGAGGCCCTCGAGGCCGCCCGCTTCCCGGGCGCCGAGACCACCGTGAAGGACAAGCTGCAGGAGCTGATCGCCACCATCGGCGAGAACATGACTCTGCGCCGCGTCGCCAAGCTCTCGGTCGAGAAGGGCGTCATCGCGACTTACGTGCACAGCCAGGTCTCCGAGGGTCTCGGCAAGATCGGCGTGCTCGTGGCCCTCGAATCGGCCGGCGACGTGACTGTCCTCAGCCAGCTCGGCCGCCAGATCGCCATGCATGTCGCGGCGACTAACCCGGTGGCGCTCGACGCCTCGGGCGTCGACGCGGCCACGGTCGAGCGCGAGAGCAACATCCTGCGCGAGAAGAACGCCGGCAAGCCCGACCACGTGATGGCCAAGATCGTCGAGAGCGGCCTGAAGAGCTACTACAAGGAGGTCACCCTCCTCGAGCAGCCCTTCGTGCACGACTCGTCGAAGACCGTCTCCCAGGTGCTCAAGGAGTCCGAGGGCAAGGCCGGCGGCCCGGTCAAGCTCACCGGCTTCGTCCGCTACGCCCTGGGCGAGGGCATCGAGAAGGAAGAGGCCCCGGACTTCGCCGCCGAGGTCGCCGCCGCGGCCAAGGGCTGATCAAGGGTTGAGCACGCGCTGAGCGGCTTCGCTGCCCATCGCCCGAGGATTGAGGAGGGGGTCCGCCCGGCGGGCCCCCTTTTCTCGTGCCCGGATCCCGGCCATCGCCGGCCGATTCAAGGCCGGCAGCGCCTCGACGGGCCGGGATCGACAGGCTAGAACCCGGCCGACTTGACACGATACCCGACGCCGACAGCCGTCGCCCCGCGGGCGGCCAGAGGAGCGCCCATGCCCGAACATCCGTTGTCGGAAAAGCCGCTGCCGGAGCAAGGCCCGCCCCCCTTCCGCCGCGTGCTCGTGAAGCTCTCCGGCGAGGCGCTGGCCGCGCCCGACGGCTACTGGCTGCACCCGCCGACCCTGGCAGCCCTGGCCGACGACATCGTCCGGGCCGTGAGCGAGGGCTTCCAGATCGCTCTCGTGGTCGGGGGCGGGAACGTGATCCGGGGCGCCCGGGTCTCGGCGGCGGGCTGGATCGACCGCGCCACCGGCGATTCCCTCGGCATGATGGCGACGGTGATGAACTCGCTGGCGCTGGAGACGGCGCTGAACGCTGCGGGCGTGACGGCCCGCACCATGTCGGCGGTGTCGATGCCGACGATCTGCGAGACCTATGCCCGCCAGCCGGCCCTGCACCATCTCGACAAGGGCCAGGTCGTGGTGCTCGCCGGTGGCACCGGCAACCCGTACTTCACCACCGACACCGCCGCGGTCCTGCGCGCCGCCGAGCTGAAATGCGACGCGGTGCTGAAGGCCACGCAGGTCGACGGCGTCTACTCCGCCGATCCGAAGACCAACCCCGACGCCGTGCGCTACGACCGCCTGAGTCACGACGAGGCGATCGCCCGCGACCTCAAGGTGATGGACACCGCCGCCTTCGCGCTCGCCCGCGACGGCGGGCTGCCGCTGATCGTCGGCTCGGTCCACGCCCCGAGCTCGGTGACGGCGATCCTCACCGGACGCGCGCCCTCGACCCTGGTGGCGCCGTAAACGGCGTCGCACCCGGGCCGCTGCCGCGCCGGACGATTTGCGGCAGGTCAGGTTTTGGTTCATTGAAGCCGGATCAGGGCGGACCCGGCACGGGCGCGCCCTAACTCCCATTCTCCTCCAGACGCTTCGGGACGCGCAGGAATGGCCACTCCCAACTTCGACCTCAACGACATCAAGCGGCGCATGCAGGGCGCGCTGAACTCCCTGAAGCACGACCTCGGCTCGCTGCGCACCGGCCGGGCCACGCCTTCGCTCCTCGACCCGATCCAGGTCGACGCCTACGGCGCCGCCATGTCGATGGCGCAGGTCGCCACGATCAGCGTGCCGGAGCCGCGCCTGCTCAGCGTCTCGGTCTGGGATCGCGGCATGGTGACGGCGGTCGAGAAGGCGATCCGCGAATCCGATCTCGGCCTCAACCCGATGACCGAGGGCCAGACCATCCGGCTGCGCATCCCCGAGATGAACGAGCAGCGCCGCAAGGAGATGGTCAAGGTCGCGCACAAATACGCCGAGGAGGCCCGCGTCGCGGTCCGCCACGTCCGCCGCGACGGCCTCGACCTGCTGAAGAAGCTCGAGAAGGACGGCGCCATCAGCCAGGACGACGAGAAGCGCCAGGCCGATCAGGTGCAGAAGGCGACCGACCAGCACATCGCCGAGGTCGACCAGACCCTGGCGGCCAAGGAGAAGGAGATCATGCAGGTCTGACGAAGGCCGGCATGACGGAAACGAGCGCGTGGGGAGCGCGGAGCCGGGCAACGGCTCCGCCGGGGTCGGGGCCAGCATGGCAGGCGACAGCGAGACGGTGACCCTGCTGGAGGCAGGCCGGGACGAGGGCCAGGACCAGGGCCGAGATCAGGTCCACCTGGCACCCTGCCCGGCCCCGGCGAGCGGGTCCTCCCCCGGCGGGACGATGCCGACCCACGTCGCCATCATCATGGACGGCAACGGCCGCTGGGCCGCCCGCCGGGGGCTGCCGCGGGTCGAGGGCCATCGCCGCGGGGTCGAGGCGGTGCGCCGGGCCGTGCGCTCGGCGATCGACCTGCGGATCCCCTACCTCACCATCTACAGCTTCTCCTCCGAGAACTGGCGCCGGCCCGCCGCCGAGGTGGCGGACCTGATGGGCCTTTTGAAGCTGTTCGTGCGCCGCGACCTCGCCGACCTGCACGCCAACGGCGTCCGGGTGCGGATCATCGGCGAGCGCGACGGCCTGCCGGGCGACATCGCCGGTCTCCTGCGCGAGGCCGAGGAGCGCACCGCCCGCAACACCAAGCTGACGCTCGTGGTGGCGTTCAACTATGGCGGGCGCCAGGAGATCCTGCGCGCGGTGAGAAAGCTCGCCGCGGCCGTCGCCGAAGGACGCTTGGCGCCCGAGGCGATCGACGCCGCGGCGCTCACGGCCGCGCTCGACACCGACGGCATTCCCGATCCCGACCTCGTCATCCGCACCTCGGGCGAGCAGCGGGTGTCGAACTTCCTGACCTGGCAGACCGCCTATTCCGAGTTCGTGTTCGTGCCGGATTTCTGGCCGGATTTCGACCACGCCACCTTCCTCGCCGCGATCGGCGAGTTCCAGAACCGCGACCGCCGCTTCGGCGGCCTCAGCGCCCGGGCGGGGTGATGGCGGGCGACAATACGAAGGCGCCGGGCACCGGAGCACCCGGAACCGGCACCCCCGTGACGGGCCGCCCAGCCTGGCCGGCGACGGAGCTCGGCGCCCGCACGGTCTCCGGCATCGTGCTCGGCCTCCTGGTGCTCGGCGCGACGCTGAACGGCGGCTGGATCTTCGCGGTGGTCTGGTTCCTCGCCGGCCTCGCGGTGGTGGGCGAGTGGCTCGCCATCACCCGCACCGCGCCCCACCGGCCGCTCCTCGCCATCGCGGGCCTCGTCCTTCTGGGTGTCATGGCCGGCGCGCGGCTCGCCGCTCCCCTCCCCTGGCTCGCCGGGGCGGCGATCATAGGCCTCGCCCTCCTGGCGCTCCTCGCCCGGCCGGCCGCGGGGCGGATCTGGGCGCCGGCCAGCCTCGCCTGCGCTCTCGTGGTCGCCCTGGTGCCGGTCGCCTTGCGCGACGATCCCCGCATCGGGCTCGCCGGCCCGCTCTGGCTGTTCGGCGTGGTCTGGACCACCGACATCGCCGCCTACTTCACCGGCCGCTCCCTCGGCGGGCCGAAGCTGTGGCCCGCGGTGAGCCCGAAGAAGACCTGGTCGGGCTTTTGCGGCGGGTTGATCGGGGCGACGATCGTCGGTGGCGCGGTGGCCGCCGGCGCGCGCCATCTCGGCGCCACCGAGGCCCTGCCGCTGCCGCTGGCCTGCGCACTCTCGGCCCTCGGCTCGGTGATGAGCCAGGGCGGCGATCTCGCCGAATCGGCGCTCAAGCGCGCCTACGGCGCCAAGGATTCCGGCCGCCTGATCCCGGGCCATGGCGGCGTGATGGACCGCCTGGACGGCTTCTTCGCCGCGGCCCTCCTCGCCGGCCTCCTGCTCGTCGGCCTCACTCTCGCGGGATCCTCATGACCCTCACCGTCTCCGTCCTGGGCGCGACCGGCTCGATCGGGCGCTCCACCGCCGACCTGCTCGACCAGCACCGGGACCGCTTCCGGGTCGGCGCCGTGGCGGGCGGCCGCGATGCGCAGGCGCTGGCCCGCGTCGCCCGCGAATTGAACGCCGAGTTCGCGGCGATCGCCGATCCCGATTCCGGTCCGGCCTTGCGCGACGCGCTGTCGGGGTCCGGCATCGCCTGCGGCGCCGGCCCCTCGGCGGTGATCGAGGCCGCGACCCGGGACGCCGACCTCGTGGTGGCGGCGGTGAGCGGGGCTGCGGGCCTGAGCCCCACCTGCGCGGCGATCCGCCAGGGCCGCACCGTGGCGCTCGCCAACAAGGAGAGCCTGGTCTGCGCCGGCGACGCCTTCATGCGCGACGCCAAGCGATACGGCGCCCGCCTCCTGCCGATGGATTCCGAGCACAACGCGCTCGAGCAGTCGATCGGCACCGGCCGCATCGACGACATCACCCGGATGACCATCACCGCCTCCGGCGGACCGTTCCGGACCGCGACCCGGGAGCGGATCGCCGCGGCGAGCGCCGCCGACGCGGCCGCCCACCCGACCTGGTCGATGGGCATGAAGATCAACATCGATTCGGCCACCCTGATGAACAAGGGGCTGGAGCTGATCGAGGCTCACCACCTGTTCGGCATCGAGGCCGAGCGCCTCGACGCCGTGGTGCATCCGCAATCGATCGTCCACGCCCTCGTCACCTGGCGCGACGGCGCCGTGACGGCCGGGCTTTACGTCCCCGACATGCGGGTGCCGATCGCCCATTGCCTCGGCCTCGGCGAGCGCCTGTCGATCGCCCGCGGCAAGCCTCTCGATCTCGCGGCGACCGGCAGCCTGACCTTCGAGCGTCCGGACGAGGAGCGCTTCCCCTGCCTGCGGATCGCCAAGGCCGCGCTCGCCGCCGGCGGCGCGCAACCGACGGTGATGAACGCCGCCAACGAGATCGCGGTCGCGGCGTTCATCGCCGGCGGGATCGGCTTCTACGACATCGCCGCCCTGGTCGAGCGGGCCTGCGAGCATTTCGCGGCGCGCTTCCCCGCCGCTCCCGCCGACGTCGAGGAGGCCCTCGCCATCGACGCCGAGGTGCGGGACTGGAGCCAATCGGCCCTGGCCGCCTGACCGAGCGTTGACCTTCCGTTAAGTTAACCCTCGGCCGTTTCACGCTCTGTTCGCGAGCCCGCGGACTCTGTATGGTGGGGGGATCGGCAAGGCGGCCGCGCCGGGTCACGACAAGGCCCGCCGCGCCGCATCGAGGTGACCATGGATCTGCTCAACGTCGTCGGCGGTGCGACGACGAACCTGCTCGGCTACATCGTGCCGTTCCTGTTCGTTCTCACCGTCGTGGTGTTCATCCACGAGCTCGGCCATTTCCTGGTCGGGCGCTGGTGCGGCGTCGGGGTGACCAGCTTCTCGATCGGCTTCGGGCCCGAGCTCGTCGGTTTCAACGACCGCCGCGGCACCCGCTGGAAGCTCTCGGCGATCCCGCTGGGCGGCTACGTCAAGTTCGTCGGCGACATGAACGGCGCCAGCGTGCCGGACGCGGACGCGATGGCGCGCATGAACCCGGCCGAGCACGCGATCAGCTTCCACACCCAGAACGTCTGGAAGCGGGTCGCCATCGTGGCGGCGGGCCCGATCGCGAATTTCCTCCTCGCCATCGTGGTCTTCGCCGGCGCCGTCTACGCCACCGGCCGCTACGAGGTGGCGCCCCGGGTCTCGGCGGTGCAGGCGGGCAGCGCGGCCGAGCGCGCCGGCTTCCAGGCCGGCGACGTGGTGCTGACGATCAACGGCAGCCCCATCCACAACTTCGCCGACATGCAGCGCACCGTCTCGGGCGCTGCCGGCGACCGGCTCGACTTCACGGTGGAGCGCGGCGGGGTCCCCACCCCGCTCACCGCGACGCCGGACGTCTACGAGGACAAGACCCCGTTCGGCACCCAGCGCATCGGGCGGCTGGGGATCCAGGGGCCGCGCGACGCGGCCGACGTCAAGCTGGTGCGCTACGGCGCGCTCGATTCGCTGAAGATCGGCGTCACCGAGACCTACTTCGTCGTCGATCGCACCTTCAACTACATCGGCAAGCTGATCACGGGCCGCGAATCCGCCGACCAGCTCTCGGGGCCGATGGGCATCGCCCGGGTCTCGGGGCAGGCCGCCAAGGTCGGCGGCATCAGCGCCCTGGTGGGGCTGATCGCGGTCCTGTCGGTCTCGATCGGGCTCATCAACCTGTTTCCGGTGCCGATGCTCGATGGCGGCCACCTGATGTTCTACGCCGTCGAGATCGTGCGCGGCCGCCCCTTGAGCGAGCGGGCGCAGGAGATCGGCTTCCGCATCGGCCTCGCCCTGGTGCTGATGCTGATGCTGTTCGCGACCTGGAACGACATCCTGCATATCGGCGCCGCCTTCAACCGCGGCACCTGACGCTAGGGAATTTCTCCGGCTGCCGAGAGCCGCCCGCCTCGCGCGGGCGGCTCTTTTTCGTGGATCCCCCCAAGGGCCTCGAATCCCTCCAATTTTCGTAAAATGCGTGCCATTCCGGGGCGTTCGCGCCCGCGGGCCCTTCATCGCGCGCTGACTCTGGCTGGTGAAAAGCGTGGCCGTGGCCCGTGACAGGAAGGCAACGTCTGGGCAAAATCCCTGTCGGCTGGGAGCGTGGCGTTTGCTTCGCCAGGGATTCCCGATAGAAGCGGGGCTAGGACCAGGGGCCTTCGCCTTTGCAAGAGGGTGATCGTCTGCGGGTGTGAACCCGTGCCGACAAAAAATGAGACGGGCCATTTGATGATGTCGATGACGGGTAAGCGCCGGCGTGCGTCGGCGAAAGGCGCCATTGTCATGGCCGCCACCATCGCCGCCAGCGGCAGCGCCTTCGCGCAGCAGATTGTCGTTCAGGGCAATTCCCGGATCGACGCAGAGACGGTCCGTTCCTACGTGGTCGGCGTGTCGCCCGAGGAGGGCCGCCGCAACCTGATCGCCAGCGGGATGTTCTCCGACGTGCGCGTGGCGCACAATGGCGGGCGCATCATCGTGTCGGTGCGTGAGAACAACACGATCAACCGCGTCTTCTTCGAGGGCAACAAGAAGGTCGAGAAGGCGACGCTCGAGGGCATCGTCGAGTCGAAGGCGCGCGGGCCCTACAGCCAGGCGACCGTCAACTCCGATCTCGAGCGCATCCGCGAGGTCTACCGCCGCGCCGGCCGCGGCCTCGCCAAGGTCTCGGTCCGCACCGTCGACCTGCCGAACGGCCGCGTCGACGTCGTCTACGCGATCGACGAGGGCGACAAGACCGGCGTCAAGGAGATCCGCTTCGTCGGCAACCAGGTCTATTCGGACGGCCGGCTCAAGGACCTGATGACGCTGTCGGAGATGAACCTCCTCAGCTTCGTCAAGACCTCGGACGTCTACGATCCCGACCGGCTCGCCAACGACCTCGACCTGATCCGGCGCTACTACCTGAAGAACGGCTATGCCGACTTCCGGGTCGCCTCGGCGGATTCGCGCTTCGACGACGCTGCCGGCGGCTGGATCATCACCATCACGGTCGAGGAAGGCCAGCAGTACCGCGTCGGCGCGGTCTCGGTCGATTCCCGCATCCCCGGCGTCGACGGCACGGTGCTGCGCGACGAGCTGCGCACCGGCGTCGGCGACGTCTACAATGCCGAGGACGTCGAGAAGACGCTGACCGGCGTCACCACCTCGGTGGCCCGGTCCGGCCACCCCTTCGCCCAGGTCCGCCCGACCGGCGAGCGCGACCGTGCCACCGGCACCGTCGCCCTCGGCTACATCGTCGAGGACGGCCCGAAGGTCTACATCGAGCGCATCAACGTGCGCGGCAACACCCGCACGCGCGACTACGTGGTGCGGCGCGAGCTCGACCTGACCGAGGGCGACGCCTACAACCGCGTGCTGGTCGACCGGGCCGAGCGTCGGCTGAACGGCCTCGGCTTCTTCAAGAAGGTGCGGTTCTCCAACGAGCCCGGCTCGGCCCCCGACCGCGTCATCGTGAACATCGATGTCGAGGATCAACCGACCGGCTCGTTCTCGGTCGCCGGCGGCTACTCGACGGCGGACGGGATCATCGGCGAGGTCTCGGTCTCGGAATCGAACTTCCTCGGCCGCGGCCAGTATGTCCGCCTCGCCGGCACCGCCGGCCAGTATACCCGCGGCGTCGATTTCTCGTTCACCGAGCCGTACTTCCTCGGCTACCGCCTCGCGGCCGGCTTCGACGTCTTCAACAAGTACAGCGACCAGACCCGCTACTCGCGCTACGTGACCGACGTGGTCGGCGGCCAGCTCCGCCTCGGCCTGCCGATCACCGAGGAGTTCGGCATCACGCTGCGCTACTCGATCTACAACACCGACCTGAAGATCCCGAACACGATCAAGCGGCCGTACAACGACTGCTCGTTCCCGATCCCGGGCTACACCAAGACCTACGATCCGGGCACGATCCTCAACGGCCGGAACGTCGGCGGCCTGGCCCAGTACCCGAACTGCGCCTATGACGGCGAGGCGTCGATCGCCCTCAAGGAGGCGGTCGGCTCGACGCTGACGTCGCTCGCCGGCGTCACCCTGGCCTATTCGACCCTGGACAACCTGCAGCTGCCGCGCAACGGCTTCTACGGCGAGATCAAGCCCGAATATGCGGGCCTGGGCGGCGACTCGAAGTTCTTCCGCGTCACCGGCGAGGCCCGGTATTACAAGGAGCTGTACGAGGATGTCGTCGGCTTCGTGAAGTTCCAGGGCGGCCACGTCAGCCCGACCGAAGGCAATTCGCTCCGCGTCACCGACCAGTTCTTCCTCGGCCCGTCGCTGGTGCGCGGCTTCGCGCCGAACGGCATCGGCCCGCGCGACGTCGGCTCGGGCGATGCCCGCTCGAATGCGATCGGCGGCACGACCTATGTCGGCGCCTCGGTCGAGGTGCAGTTCCCGATCTGGGGCCTGCCCCGCGACCTCGGCCTGAAGGGCGCGGTCTTCGCCGATGCCGGTACGCTGTTCGGCTACAAGGGCCGCCGCGCCTTCGACGTCAACGGCGACGGCTTCATCAACGGCACAGCACCGGGCGGCGCGTGCAACTTCAACGCCCTCACCGTCGGCGTCGAGCCGGAATGCGTGAACGTCCGCGACAAGGCGACGATCCGTTCGTCGGTCGGTGCGTCGATCCTGTGGAACTCGCCGCTCGGCCCGATCCGCTTCGACTACGCCTACGCCCTCACCAAGGACGAAGGCCAGAAGGTCTTCGGTGCCGACGGCACCTATTTCGGCAAGGTCGGCAAGGACCAGACGCAGGCCTTCCGCTTCTCGGGCGGCTCGCGCTTCTAACAGAACCCACCCGGCGGGCGCCGACGGCGCCCCCGCTTCGTTCGACGGCCGCGGAGCGACGAGCTTCCGCGGCTGTTTTCGTTTGTGCCCCCCGGCTCAACCGGTTAGTCCGGGCGCCCTCCCCTCGACGGGAGGATGGCGGTCCGGCCCGAGCCGGCCCGTCGGGCCTTAGGCGGATGCAGGCGATGTCGGAACCGGTCTTCTTTCCCCTCGCGGGTCCCGTCAGCTTACGCGAGGTCGCTTCCCTCTCCGGCGCGGCCCTGCCACCGGAGGCCGACGGCGAGGCGGTGATCCGCGCCGCGGCGCCCCTCGAGAGCGCCGGTCCCGACGACCTCGCCTACATGGACAACGCCAAGTATGCGGACGCGCTCGGCACCACGCGGGCCCGCGCCTGCCTGGTCACCCCGCGCTTCGCCGCCCGGGTGCCCGAGGGCACGGTCGCGCTGGTGACGCCCCAGGCCTACCGGGGCTTCGCGACTGTGCTCGCCCGCCTGTTTCCGAGCGCGGCGCGCCCGACCTCCCTGTTCGGGGCCACCGGCGTGTCGCCCGGCTCCTTCGTCCACCCGACCGCCCGGCTCGAGCCCGGCGTGGTGGTCGATCCCGGCGTGGTGATCGGGCCCCAGGCCGAGATCGGCGCCGAGACGGTGCTGGCGGCGGGCTGCGTCGTGGGCCCGAGCGTGCGGATCGGGCGGGGCTGCGCCATCGGGCCCAATGCCTCGGTGCTGCACGCCTTCCTGGGCAACAGGGTGATCGTGCATGGCGGCGCCCGCATCGGCCAGGACGGGTTCGGCTTCGCCATGGGACCGGGCGGTCACCTCAAGGTGCCGCAAGTCGGCCGGGTCATCATCCAGGACGACGTCGAGATCGGCGCCAACACCACCATCGACCGGGGCGCCAGCCGCGACACGGTGGTGGGCGAGGGCACCAAGATCGACAACCTGGTGCAGATCGCCCACAACGTCGTCATCGGCCGCCACTGCGTGATCGTCGCCCAGGTCGGCATCTCGGGCTCGACGACGCTCGAGGATTACGTCGTGCTCGGCGGTCAGGTGGGCGTGGTGGGCCATCTGCGCATCGGCATGGGCGCGCAGGTCGCCGGATCGAGCAACATCAACAAGGACGTGCCGGCGGGTGCCCGCTGGGGCGGCACGCCGGCGAAGCCCGTGCGCGAGTGGTTCCGCGAGATGACGACGCTCAAGAACCTCGCGGCGCGATCCCGCGACGAGGCCGGCGAGGGCTGAGGTCCATGTCCCGGACTCGTGTCCCGCGAGGCTGGCCGGGCGCCGGACGTCCCGATCCCGAGCCGGGATATCCAGGGACACCGCCGTTGCCGTGCTCCCGCCGCAAATCGCTTGCATCCGCGCCGCTTCTCGCCAAAGACGGCGCACCGATGATCCGAGACCGATGCTCCGCGTGCGACTGGGGCAGCCATGAGGGAGCCTGACACCATGACCGAGATGCCTGCCGAGCTGGGCACGGCCGACATCATGCGGGTGATGGAGCTCCTGCCCCACCGCTACCCGTTCCTGATGGTCGACAAGATCGTGCAGATCGATCGGGACGAGAGCTGCATCGGCATCAAGAACGTCACGATCAACGAGCCGCACTTCACCGGCCACTTCCCGGCCGCCCCGGTCTTCCCGGGCGTGCTCCTGATCGAGGGCATGGCCCAGACCGCAGGCGCGATCTGCTGCGCCCACAAGCTCAAGGGCGACGCCAAGCCGAGCAAGGTCTTCTTCATGACCATCGACAAGGCGAAGTTCCGCAAGCCGGTCCTGCCTGGCGACGTGGTCGAGTACCACATGCGCAAGACCAGCAACCGCCGCTTCATGTGGTGGTTCAAGGGCGAGGCCAAGGTGAACGGCGTGCTGGTGGCCGAGGCCGAGATCGGCGCGATGCTGGTGACGGAATGAGCGACGACCGCGAGACCCGCATCCACCCGAGCGCGGTGGTCGAGGACGGCGCGGTGCTCGGCGCCGGCGTCGAGATCGGGCCGTTCTGCCATGTCGGGCCGCAGGCCGTGCTCGGGGACGGGGTGCGGCTGGTGAGCCACGTGGTCGTGGCGGGCCGCACCACGGTCGGGCCGCGCACCCGGATCTATCCGTTCGCATCGATCGGCCACCCGCCGCAGGACCTGAAGTTCCGCGGCGAGGACTCGACGCTGACGATCGGCGCCGATTGCCAGATCCGCGAGGGGGTGACGATGAACCCCGGCACGGCCGGCGGCGGCCTCGCCACGGTGGTGGGCGATGCCTGCGCGTTCCTGGCCAACAGCCATGTCGGCCACGATTGCCGGGTCGGCAACCACGTCGTGTTCTCCAACAACGTGATGCTGGCCGGCCATTGCCAGGTCGGCGACTACGCGATCCTCGGTGGCGGCGCCGCGGTGATCCAGTTCGCCCGGGTCGGCGCGCATTCCTTCGTGGGCGGCCTCTCGGGGCTGGAGAACGACCTGATCCCCTACGGCATGGCGGTGGGCAACCGCGCCCACCTGTCGGGCCTCAACATCATCGGGCTGCAGCGCCGCGGCTTCTCCCGCGAGGAGATCCACGCCCTGCGCAAGGCCTACCGCCTGCTCTTCGCCCTCGAAGGCACGCTGATGGAGCGGGTCGAGGACGTGGCGGCGGAGTTCGACCAGCACCCGATCGTGCAGGAGATCCTCGCCTTCATCCGCGAGGGCGGCAAGCGCTCGGTCTGCACGCCCCGCGAGGCCCCGGGTCCTGCCTGATGAGTCCCGCGTGATGGCCGCCGCGGCGGCACGCGCCGAGACCGAGGCGGGCCCGGTCGCGATCGTGGCCGGGGCCGGCCGGCTCCCGCTCCTCATCGCCGCCTCCCTCGACCGGGCCGGCCGCTCCTGCCGCGTGCTGGCCATCCGGGGCTTCGCCGATCCGGCGACGAGGCGGCGGGCCGACGCCACGATCGACCTCCTCGACGTGCGCGGCGCCCTCGACACCTTGAGCGCCTGGGCGCCCGTCGGCGTGACCCTCGCCGGCGCCGTGGCGCGGCCGAGCCCGGCGGCGCTCCTCAACACCCTCGCCGCCTATCGCAACCGCGAAGCCTTGCGCTCGCTCGCCTCGGGCGGCGACGACCACCTGCTGCGCGGCGTGCTCGCCCTCCTCGAAGAGCACGGCCTGGCGGTGCTCGGCGTGCGCGATCTCGCGCCGCACCTGATGGCGCCGCAGGGCCGACTCGGTGCCCTCGGTCCCGACGAGGCGGCGGAGGCCTCCGTCGCGGCCGGCCGGGCGCTGCTCGCCAGCCTGTCGCCGCACGATGTCGGCCAGGCCGCCGTGGTGGCGAGCCGGCGCGTGCTGGCGGTCGAAGGGCCGGAGGGCACCGACCGGATGCTGGCGCGCGCCCGGGCGCTGGCCCGCCGGCCCCTCGGCCTCGGGCGCCCCCCCGCCGGGATGGTGCTGGTCAAGCGCGCGAAGGACGGCCAGGACCTGCGCGTCGACCTGCCGGCCATCGGCCCGCGGACGGTGAAGCACGCGGCGGAGGCCGGCTGCCGCGGCATCGCGGTCGGGGCCGGCGACACCCTGGTGCTCGACCGGGCGGAGACGGTGGCGCTCGCCGACCGCCTCGGCCTCTTCCTCCTCGGCCTGCCGCCCGATCCGGAGCCCTCCCGTTGAGCGAGCGTCCCGACACGCAACGTCCCCTTGCGATCTGGCTGGTGGCCGGCGAGGAATCCGGCGACCAGCTCGGCGCCAAGCTGATCCGCTCGCTGCGCGCCCTCTCGGACCGGCCGCTCACGCTCGCCGGCGTCGGCGGCGACGCCATGGCGGCGGAGGGAATGGAGTCGCTGTTCCCGCTCGAGGACGTGGCGGTGATCGGCTACCTCGCGGTGGCGGCGCGCATCCGCCTCCTGATGCGGCGCATCCGCCAGACCGTGCGGGCCTGCGTGGCGGCCCGTCCCGACGTGCTCGTCATCATCGACAGCCCGGGCTTCACCCATGCGGTGGCGAGCCGGGTGCGCCGGCAGCTGCCGGATCTCCCCGTGGTCGATTACGTCAGCCCGAGCGTCTGGGCCTGGCGCCCGTGGCGGGCGAAGACCATGCGCGGCTACATCGACCACGTCCTCGCCCTGCTGCCGTTCGAGCCCGACGCCCATCGCCGCCTCGGCGGGCCGGCCTGCACCTATGTCGGCCACCCGTTGATCGAGCGCCTGGGCGAGCTGCGCCCCGGCCCCGCCGAGAGCGAGGCCCGCCAAGGCCCCTCGCCGGTCCTGGCGGTGCTGCCGGGCTCGCGCCGCAGCGAGATCGAGCGGCTGATGCCGATCTTCGGCGCGACGCTGGCCACGGTGCAGGCGCAGGGCCACGCCTTCACGGTCGAGCTGCCGGCGGTGTCGCGCCATCGCGCCCTGATCGAGCGCCTCGCCGGCACCTGGCCGGTGCGCCCGCGCCTGATCGACGGCGAGGCCGACAAGCTCGCGACCTTCCGGCGGGCCCGGGCGGCGCTCGCCGCCTCCGGCACGGTGACGCTCGAACTGGCGCTCGCCGGCGTGCCGATGGTGGTGGCCTATCAGGTGCCGAAGATCGAGGAGGTGATCGTGCGCCGCCTGATCCAGGTGCCGACGATCGTGCTGCCCAACCTGATCCTGGCCGAGAACGCCATTCCCGAGCTGATCCAGGCCGAGTGCACGCCCGAACGGCTGGCGGCGGCGCTCGGCCCGCTCCTGCCCGAGGGCCCGGCCCGGGCGGCGCAGGAAGCGGCCCTCGCCCGGCTCGACGCCACGATGCGGCTGCCCGACGGCGACGATCCGAGCCGCAGCGCCGCCCGGATCGTGCTGGAGGCAGGGCGGCACCGGCCGGCCTGAGCTCTCGTCAGGCGGGCCAGCCCCGGATGTCGGCGCCGCCGAACACGACCTGGTCGCGCAGGGGCGGGCGCGACAGCCCGTAGAGCATCGGCTCGCGCCCGCCGCTCGCGGCCTCGAGCGCCGCCAGGTGCTCGGCCGACAGCGTCAGACCGAGCGCCGCCACGTTGTCGGTCACCTGCCCGTCCCGGCTGACCCCCATCAGGGTCGAGGCGACGCCCGGGCGTCCGATCACCCAGGCCAAGGCCACGCGGGCGGGGGTTTCGCCGGCCTCCGCGGCGACGCGCGTCACGGCATCGACGATCCGCCAGTTCCGCTCCGTGAACAGGTTGTCGCCGAAGGGATTGTCGCCGTCGAGCCGCCCGCCTTCCACGAGGCCCGCCGGCCCGTGTCCGGTGGCCTCGTTCGGCGGGCCGCTCCGACGCGGCGGGCCCGCCTCCACGGCGGCCCGATCGTACTTGCCCGTCAGCAGGCCGTAGGCGAGCGGGCTCCAGGGAACGAGGCCCAGGCCGAAGGCCCGGCCGAGGGGGACGTGCTCGCTCTCGACCCCGCGCTCGACGAGGGCGTAGAAGTATTGCAGCCCGATCGGCCCCGGCCGGCCGCGCAGCCGCGCCAGGGTGGCGATCTCCGCCACGTACCAGGCCGGCGTGTTCGACAGGCCCCAGTAGCGGATCTTGCCCGCCCGGATCAGGGCCGTCATCGTCTCCAGCAGCTCCTCGGCCGGCGTGATGCCGTCCCAGACATGGACCCAGTACAGGTCGATGAAGTCGGTGCGCAGCCGCGCCAGCGAGCGGTCGAGCGCGGCGCGGACGTGCCGGGCGCCGTTGCCGCCCTCGTGCGGACCCCGGCCGGTCGCGAAGCCGGACTTCGTGGCGAGCACCAGGCGGTCGCGCAAGCCGCCCTCGGCGACGAAGCGGCCGACCATCTCCTCCGAGCGGCCGCCCGCATAGACGTCGGCCGTGTCGATGAAATTGCCGCCGAGCGCGACGTAGCGGTCGAACACCGCGCGGCTGCCGGCCTCGTCCAGGCCCCAGCGCGGCGTGCCGAAGGTCATCGTGCCGAGCGCGAGCGGGCTGACGAGGAGCCCGGACTGGCCGAGGGGGCGGAGGGATCGAAGGTCCATCGAAAGGTCCTGTCTCGTCGGGACGGTGCTCCGGCCGCGAGGGTCCGCGGCCGGTCACCCGGAGGGCGCACCGAGGATGGACCGGCGGAGGGCCGCGGATTAGACGGGGCAGGCCGCACGGGTTGCTGAAGGATTCTCAGCCGTGGATCGTGATCTCTGGTCCGGGCTCGCCGTCTTCGCGGCCATCGTCGAGGCCGGCAGCTTCGCGCGGGCCGCGACCCGGCTCGGCCTGTCGGCCTCCGCGCTCAGCCATGCCATGCGCACGCTCGAAGCGAAGCTCGGCACCCGCCTTCTCGACCGGACCACGCGGTCGCTGGCGCCGACGCAGGCCGGCGCGGACCTTTTGCTGAGCCTTCGCCCGGCCATGGCCGCCGTCGACGATGCGCTCGGCGCCCTGGACTCGACCCGCGCGCGGCCCACCGGCCGCGTCCGGGTCAACGCCCATCGGCCGGCGGCCATGCACGTCGTCCTGCCGCGCCTTCCCGGCTTCGCCGCCGCCTATCCCGACGTCGCGGTCGAGCTCGTCGTCGATGACGGCCTCGTTGACATCGTGGCCGGCCGGTTCGATTGCGGCGTCCGGCACGAGGGCGAAGTCCAGCGGGACATGATCTCGGTCCGCATCAGCGACGCCTTTCCCTCGCCTTCGTGGCCGCCCCCGCCTACCTGGCGGCAAGGGCGCCGCCGGAGGCGCCCGACGATCTCGGCCGGCATTGCTGCCTCTGCTACCGCTACACCTCGTCCGGGACGATCCACGTCTGGGAGTTCGCGAAGGACGAACACCGTTTCGCCCGCACCGTGCCGGGCTCGTTCGTCACCAACGACGTCGACCTGATGCGGGATGCCGCCGTCTCGGCCCTCGGCGTCGCCTGCCTGCCGCGGCCTTGCGTCGATCGCCAGATCGAGAGCGGCGCGCTGGTCGAGGTTCTCTGCGGATGGGCGCCGGTCCTGCCGCCGAACCAGCTCTACTATCCGAGCCGGCGCCAGCCGACCGCCGCGTTCCGCGCCTTCGTGGAGGCGCTGCGGATCTGACCCTACCGGCTCCTCAGGTAGTCGAGCATCGTCCCGGCATCCGAGACCGTCAGGCCGACCCCGGGCGGGTCATCGCGAAAACCTGGCTCGGCGAAGATCTTCCGGATCGTGCCGTCCTCGACATGCATGGAGTAGCGCCAGCTGCGCATCCCCATGCCCTGGCGGCCGCGCTTGACCAGCATGCCCATCTGGCGCGTGAAGTCGGCATTGCCGTCGGGCAGCATGAACACCTTCTCGATGCCCTTCGAGCGCGCCCACTGGTACATCACGAAGGCGTCGTTGACCGACAGGCAGATCACCTGATCGATGCCGAGCGACGCGAAGGCGTCGGCCTGCTGCTCGTAGCCCGGCAGGTGGTCGTCCGAGCAGGCCGGCGTGAAGGCGCCGGGCAGCGCGAACAGCACGATGTTGCGGCCGCCGAACACCTCGGCGGAGGTGAGGTCCTTCCACTCGAACGGGTTGGGACCGCCGAGGGCCTCGTTCCTGACGCGGGTATGGAAGGTCACGTCCGGGACGCTGGCGGGCTGCATCGAAACCTCTTGGGTGCGGGGAATCTTGGGCGAAACGTGTCTCGGGCGAGAAGAATCGTGGACGAGCGAAACGTGTGCCGCGAGCCTAAGCATCATTCGCCGAACTGGTCACCGGTTCGGCGGCAAAAATGATGCAAAAACCAGGAACTGAGCAGAGTTGCCCCGTGCACCTCTGCATAGCCCCGCGACGGGCCGGCGGTCACGGCGAAAATCGCCCTTGGCCGACGGCGGGCCGCGCGCCGGATGGCCGGTCCCAAGCAGCGGTCATCCCGAGACCGGAGCGCAGACGAAGCGGACATCCAGGGTTGAGGCGGACCCGTCGCCGCCAGACGAGTTCGGCCGCTGCCCGGTCACGTCCCGGCTCAATGCGTTCCGCGATGCGGCCGCGACATAGTCGCGCTTCTGGAAATCGTGCACTATCCTTTGGGGCCGGTTGATATCGGTCGCCGGCGCCTATCTGATCCCGGGCGACTGAGACCGGACCGCGGTGCCGCGTGGCTCAGCCGGCGGCACGGGGGCTCCTGAATGGCGGACATCGCAGAGAAACCGGATCTCGGCGGCCTCGGGCCCGCCGTCACCGGGCGCGGTCCGCGCGCCGTCCACGACACCCATTCGGACATCTTCTTCGCCGCCGTCGAGACGACGCGGATGCCGATGATCGTGACCGACCCGCACCAGCCGGACAACCCGATCGTTTTCGCCAACCAGGCCTTCCTGCGCATGACCGGCTACCGGCCGGAGGAGCTGGTCGGCACCAATTGCCGCTTCCTGCAAGGACCCGAGACCGACCGCGAGACGATCTCGGAGGTGCGCCGCGCCATCGCCGAGCGGAAGGAGATCGCCACCGAGATCCTGAACTACCGCAAGGACGGATCGACCTTCTGGAACGCGCTGTTCATCTCGCCGGTCTACGACAAGAAGGGCGAGCTGGTCTATTTCTTCGGCTCGCAGCTCGACGTGTCGCGCCGCCGCGACGCCGAGCTGGCCCTGCACCAGGCACAGAAGATGGAGGCCCTGGGCCAGCTCACCGGCGGCATCGCGCACGACTTCAATAACCTGCTCCAGGTCATCAGCGGCTATACCGACGTGGTTCTGGCGCTCGCCGAGCATCCGAAGATCGACGCGACGCGGCTGACGGGTGCCGGCGCGGCGATCCGCGCCGCGACCGACCGGGCCGCCCGGCTCACCCACCAGCTCCTCGCCTTCGCCCGCAAGCAGCGTCTCGACGGACGGGCGCTGAACCTCAACAACCTCGTGCGCGGCATGAACGAGATCACCGGGCGCACCCTCGGCGACCACGTCGTGGTGCGCACGGACCTCGCGCCCGACCTGTGGAACTGCCGCATCGACCCGACCCAGGCCGAGGTGGCGTTGCTCAACGTGCTGCTCAACGCCCGCGATGCGATGCCGGGCGGCGGCACGGTGACGATCCGGACCGAGAACCTGACCATCGACGACGAGATGGCCCTGCTGCTGATGCTGCGGCCGGGCCCCTACGCGGTGGTGCACATGCAGGATACCGGGCTCGGCATGCCGCCGGAGATCCTGGCGCGGGTGATGGAGCCGTTCTTCACCACCAAGGAGGAGGGCCGCGGCACGGGTCTCGGCCTCGCCATGGTGTACGGCTTCGCCAAGCAATCCGGCGGCACGGTGCGGATCACCTCCGAGCTCGGCCACGGCACCACCGTGCGCCTGCTCTTCCCGGCCACCGACCAGGCGGTCGCCACCGAGCGCCGCCCGGCGCCGCGGGCCACCGACCGGACCGGCACCGAGACCATCCTGGTGGTCGACGATCGCCCGGACGTCGCCGCCACCGCCAAGGTGATCCTGGAGGATTTCGGCTACACGGTGCTCGTCGCCCATGGCCCCCAGGAGGCGCTGGACCTCCTCGACGCCGGCGGCAAGGTCGACCTGCTGTTCTCCGACCTGATCATGCCCGGCGGCATGAACGGCGTGCTCCTCGCCCGCGCGGCCCGCGAGCGCCAGCCGCGGATCAAGGTGCTGCTGACCACCGGCTACGCCGAGGCCTCGATCGAGCGCACCGATGCCGGCGGCAGCGAGTTCGAGATCATCAACAAGCCCTATCGGCGGATGGAGCTGGCGCGGCGAGTGCGCCTGACGCTCGATGGGCCGACGGGGGTGGGGTGACGGCACGGACGAGAATGCGTGGGCGGCGAGAGAGCGTGGGCGGCGAGAGAGCGTGGGCGGCGAGAGAGCGTGGGCGGGAAGGCGGGCACGGCGCGATGCCGGGCCCGCCTCCCGGCTCAGAGCGTCTTGGAGAGATAGATTCCGACCCCGCCCCTGAACGGCTCCTCGCGCTCGACGACGAAGCCAGCCCGCCGGTAGAAATCGACGTTGCCGGCGAAGGCCTGGTTCGTGCCCAGCCTGACCGTCATATGTCCGAGCGCCCGCGCCATGTCCTCGGCGTGCCGCAGCATCCGGCGGCCGAGCCCCTGCCCGTGACAGGCGGGAGAGACCGCGAGGTTCTCGATCCAGAGGTGATCGGCACGCGGGATCGTCTCGACCAGGGCGACGAGCGCACCGTCCCGCTCCAGCAGGTCGAAGCGGTTCGTGCGGACCGCGAGCGCGTAATCGGCGGTCATCGGCGTGGGCTCCCGCCCGATGATCGGGACCCATGTCGCGTAAGCCGTCTGCACCAGCGCCTCGATCCGCGGCACGTCCTCCTTCGTGGCGGACCGCAGCCTGTCAGGCACGTGCCCATCCGGATCGGCCGCGACCGCCGTCACCTCGACTTCGACCAGCGCGTCCGGACGCGCCAGGCCCGCCACGACGAGGACGGTCACGGCGGCGGGCGCCTCGGAAGCCCAGCGCGCCCGGCGCACCTGGCCGAGCATCGGCAGGTCGCCGGCACGGGTCAGGAAGAACGTCGCCTTGGCGACGTCCGGCAGCCTCATCCCGGCAGCAGCGAGCGTCGCCTCGACGTTGTCCATCGCTCGGGCTAGCTGATCGGCGAAGCCCTCGTGCATTCGCCCGTCCGGGGCGACGCCGAACTGGCCGGAGACGAACAGGGTACGGCCGGGCTGAGCCGCGCGGGCATGGGTATAGATCGTGCGGAACGGCTCCGGCACGGTCCAGACGGTCGGCGGGTTGATGATCGTCACGGTCGTTCGCTCGGCCTTGAGCCCCGGCCCCGAGAGATCGGGCTCCGCCGCACGGGGCAGGTGACGCCCCGCCGCGCCCATGGCCGCGAGGCTCGGGAGGACGCGATCTGGTGTGGGTCGCCGAGCGAGCGGCGCGAGGACCGCTCAAGCTGGCAGGGAGCTACACGCCCCCGTCACGCCGACCGCGTCGAACGCGGCGTCGGCCTCGGACGATCATCGTCTGACGGGTCGGGCTCATGCGGCGATGCTAGGGGCAATCTCTCCCAAGGGCAACCGAAACCGGTCGCGCGGCCCGCGCCGCGACACGCTCGATCCACGGGGCTTCAGAAATTGTAGCCGACCCGGAGACGCATCTGGTGCCGGTCGAAGCTCGACAGGTCGAGGGGGCCGGGCTCGTCCGACGCCCGGCCGGCGACCTGGACGTTCCAGGTGAACGAGGCCCAGGCCTGGGGCGAGAGGGTCGTGTAGAGCGTCGGCCCGAGATAGACCGCCTCCCCGGCGAGACGGCCGAAGGCCAGGCCCTCGTAGGTCCGGGCGTAGCGGGCCTCGGCCCCGACGAAGAGGCCGGGCCGGACCTGATAGGCCAGGGCGCCGGCCGCCTCGAGCCCCGATCCGCGGATCGGTTCGTCCAAGGCACCGAGCCGCGTCGAGGAGACGCCGAAGCCCAGATTGACCGCTGCGACCAGCCTGCCGGGGATCAGCTCGCGGTCGGCCAGGAGGCCGAGATCGGTCCCGACGCTGCGCGCGGGGGCACCCGAGCCGCCGTCGACGGAGCCGTAAGCCGGCACGATGCTGAGCGTGAGGCCGACCGGTGCGGCGCGGCGGTCGAGCAGGCGCAGGCGGGACTCGAGGAAGCCGCCGTTGAAACCGCCCGTGGTGCGGGCGGGGGTGCCGATGTCGTAGGCGTTGAAGGTGACGCCGGGGGCGAGGCGAAGATCGGCCGTCAGCGGCATCTTCAGGGCGAGGCCGCTATCGACCGCGAGGAAGCGGCCGAGGCGCTTGCCGAGCCGTCCGCTCGTCTCCCATTCCAGCTCCATCTCGCCGGGCACGCCGAGGTCGCTGCCCTCGGTGAAGCCGAACAGATGCTCGCTGTCGAGGTCGCCGGGCGTCAGGTTCTCGGCGGCCGTGGGCAGGGATTGGGCCTGCACGGGCGGGACCGCCGATGCGGCCGCGAGGCAGCCAAGGACGAGGCTGGCGGCGCGGAACGGGAGCGGGGAACGGGCGCGATGCATCGCAAGGGCTCATCATTATAGCTTGTGCTATAATTAATAGGTATGGCCATTTCCCCCGTCAACGGTCTCGCTCCGGATGAGATCGATGGCGTCAGAGCCGCCGCCAGGGTTCGTCCTCGTTCCGTGGCGGACCATGGACCGTGGCTCGACACCAAGATCTGTCCATTGCCCTGCGACAACGAACAGCGCCTGACGGAATGTCGCGCTCCGGTCCGCGCAGTCGTGCAATTCTCACAGGAACCCGCATTCGGATCATATGTTATCGAACCACTCACCGCGGCGCGCCGCAGATCATGGAGATACGGACATGGCGGACAAGAAGCAGCAATCTCAGTCGAACAATACTGACGATAACACCCGCCACAACCATAAGAACCCGGATACCCCGAACCAGGGCACCGTCCAGCACTCGGATGACGGCCGCCTGAAGGAGAACCGCGACAAGGGCATCCATCGCGGCGACAAGGAGTGAGGTTTCTCCCTTGACGGGAACGGGAGGACCGCCGCGAGGCGGTCCTTTCGCTGCGTGCCTCACGGTTTTTGCTTGACCAGCTCGAACAAAGCGCGGGCGCGCCTCCCCTCTCCCGTGTCGGAGAGGAGAGCCAGCGCCCTATTTTTCTTGCGCAAATCAAGTGGAGATGACGTCAGGCCGCTGGCCGCCCGTCGCGCCAGGGGCGCAGCGGGCCGGGGATGCGGAAGTCCCGCGGCACCGCGAAGTCGCGGGCGGCGCCATGGGCGGCGGCGAGGCCGCGGGGATAGCCGCTGCGGTTGTGGTACTCGTAGGTCCCTCGCGGCGCCGGGCGCTTGTCGGCCGTGAGGCCCTGGACGCAGACGATGTCGGCCAGCGTCACGCCGGCCACTGCCGCGGTGGCGAGCGCCAGGGTGCCGGCGCGAGGATTGTCGCCCTCGAAGCCGGTCGCGAGCGTGGCGAGGTCCAGGGCATCGCCCGCGACCCGGCCCCAGATCCACGGCGTCGGATCGTGGCTCATCAGGATCGCAGCGCCGGTGGCGACCTCGCGGGCGCCGTAGGCCTGGATCAGGGCCTCGCGGCCCTCCAGGCCCAGCGCCCGGCACAAAGCCCGGGGCGCCAGGATCTCGGCGAGGCCGAGGCCGATCGAGAACCAGCCGAGGCCGCGGGCGAGGGCGTCGTGCGCGGAGCGGGAGCGGGGATCGACGGTGCGTGTCATGGCTGAGTGACTCATGGTTGGATCCTCATCGCTGGATCGTCATGGCCGGATCATCACCTTGATGCAGCCGTCCTGCTTGTCCCGGAACGTCCGGTACATTTCCGGCCCCTGCTCCAGACCCACCGTGTGGGTGATGACGAAGGACGGGTCGATCTGCCCCTCCTCGATCCGCCGCAGCAGGTCGTCGCTCCAGCGGTTGACGTGGGTCTGGCCCATCCGGAAGGTCAGGCCCTTGTTCATCGCCGCGCCGAACGGAATCTTGTCGATCAGGCCGCCATAGACGCCCGGAATCGACAGCACGCCGGCCGGGCGGCAGACCATGATCATCTGGCGCAGCACGTGCGGTCGGTCGCTCTCCAGCATCACCGCCTGCTTGGCGCGGTCGTAGATCGCATCGAGCGAGGTGGTGGCGTGAGCCTCCATCCCGACCGAATCGATGCATTTCTCCGGCCCCTTGCCGTCGGTCATGTCGTTGAGCCTGGCGACGACGTTCGACTCCTCGGTGAGGTCGATCGTCTCGGCGCCGCCGGCCCGCGCCATGGTCAGGCGCTCCGGCACCCGATCGATGGCGATGACGCGCTTGGCGCCGAGCAGGATCGCCGAGCGGATCGCCATCTGGCCGACCGGGCCGCAGCCCCAGATCGCCACATTGTCCTCCGGCTGGATGTCGCACTGCACCGCCGCCTGCCAGCCGGTCGGGAAGATGTCGGAGAGGAAGAGCAGCTTCTCGTCGGGGATGCCCTTCGGCACCTTGATGTGGGTGGCGTCGGCGAAAGGAACCCGCAGGTACTCGGCCTGACCGCCGGCATAGCCGCCGGTGAGGTGGGTGTAGCCGAACAGGCCTGCGGTGGTGTGGCCGAAGGCGGCCTCGGCGAGCTTCTTGTTGCGGTTCGAGCGCTCGCAGACCGAGAAGTTGCCGCGCTTGCACTGCTCGCACTGGCCGCAGATGATGGTGAACGGCACCACGATCCGGTCGCCGACCTTGAGCGCCGTGTTGTCCCGGCCGACCTCGACCACCTCGCCCATGGTCTCGTGGCCCATGATGTCGCCCGATTTCATGCCCGGCATGAAGTGGTCGTAGAGGTGCAGGTCGGAGCCGCAGATGGCGCAGGACGTGACCTTGATGATCGCGTCGCGCCCGTCCTCGATCGTCGGATCGGGAACCGTGTCGCAGCGGATGTCCGCAGTGCCGTGCCAGACGAGGGCCTTCATCGCTGATCGGTCTCCGGGGCTCGTCGTGCCGCGGAGACCGGGATTGGCAGCCCGCGCGCACGGACCGTCCGCCGGCCGGGATGCTCATACTCCCTACCGGTAGGCGGCTGTGCTCGGACAACCGATCAGCGTCGGGGCTGTTCCTTGAACGATGATGCGCGGCTCAGCGCGGGCGGGCGGCGCCGCCGCCGCGGCGCAGCTCCAGGGTGGCCCAGCCCTCGATCAGGCGGCGCCGGCGCAGGCGGAACCCTTGAGCGGCATAGGCCGAGAGCACGCCCGGCACGTCGCGGGGGATCAGGCCGGAGAGCACCAGGGTGCCGTCCGTCGCCACCGCGCGGGCGAGGCTCGGCGCCAGCCGGGTCAGCGGCCGGGCCAGGATGTTGGCGAAGACGAGGTCGAAGGCGCGGGTATGGCGGGCGAGCGGGTGTCGCAGGCCCGGCGCCTCGTAGAAGGCCATCAGGTTGGCGAGCCCGTTGAAGGCGGCGTTGGTCCGCGCGGTCGCCACAGCCTCCGGGTCGAGGTCGCCGGCGACGACCGTTTTGTGCAGGAGGCGCGCGGCGGCCAGGCCCAGGATGCCGGTGCCGGTGCCGACATCGAGGATGCGGTGGGGCCGGCGCCGTTTCACCTCGTCGACGAGGGCCATGAGACAGCCGAGCGTGGTGCCGTGGTGACCGGTGCCGAAGGCGAGCGCCGCCTCGATCTCGATCGGCAGGTCGTTCGGCTGCACCCGCCCGCGGTCGTGCGAGCCATGGACCAGGATGCGCCCGGCCCGCACGGGCTTCAGCCCCTCCAGGGAGGCGCGCACCCAGTCCTGCTGGTCGATCGCCGCGAAGGTCGCCCCGTCGGCGGCGTCGCCGAGGATCGGGCGGATCAGCTCGCGCACCGCCTCCTCGTCCGGCTCCTCGGAGAAGTAGGCTTCGAGGTGCCAGGTCTTGCCGTCCTCGGCCTCGAAGGCCGCGACCGCGGTCTCGGTCGGGTCGAACACCTCGCCGATCAGGTCGGTCATGGCGCGGGCCGCGCGCTCGTTCGTATCGAGACGCAGCACGTGGGTCGGGCGGTGGGGCGGCAGGCCTTCGAGCATGTCCGCGCCAATAGCATCCGGGCCGGCCGCCGTCACCGCCCCGTCACGCCCGCGCGGCATCTCTCTTGCGGCGCGATGCCCTCCGCCGCCCTCGCCCGGTGTGGCAAGGGCGACGCGGTCGGTCTGTCGCGACGGAATCGTCGCTCAACCCCGCGGAACCGGCGCGGCGGGTCGGCGTTCATAGCGGCGCCGGTCGCCAGAAGCCGGCCGTTGAAGGATCGTACGATGCGTACCCGAGTTCGCGAGCAGGGTCGGCCGGATGCCTCCGCCGGGTCGGTTCAGACTCCCGTGCGGGAACTTCCCGTCCTGCGGGACACCACCCTCTGGCGCCGCGCGGCGCCGCTCACCGCCGAGGATACGGCCCTGCCGGGCCGCATGCTCATGCTGCTCAGCCGGCTGCACCGGAACGAGATGCAGCGGATGGCCGAGTCGGACGCGGCCGGCGCCGCCCCATCGCAGGGCGCCTGAGCGCGATCCGCGCCGGCCCACGGCTTCGGGCGACCGCCCGGCGATCTCCCGAAGCCATCGACCCGGATCGGGTCCGAGGGTCACACCCTCGAAAGTCACGCACCCAAGCGCGATCCCAGGCGGGCATCCGGCACGTAGCCGCGGTTCCAGGTCGGGCTGATCACCACCTCGTTCAGGCAGACATGCTTCGGGCGCGTCGCCACGAACAGGATCAGCGCCGCCATGTCGTCGGGCTGGAGCATGCGGGCCCGGTCCTCAGGCGTCACCGGCACCGGGCGCTTGTCGAGGATCGGCGTCGCGACCTCGGCCGGGCACAGGACCGTCGAGCGGATGCCGTTGACGCATTCCTCCATGTTGATGCTGTGGCTCATCGCCACCACGGCGTGCTTGGCCGCCGTGTAGGCCGGCCCGCTGACCGGGCTGACGAACCGCCCGGCCCAGGAGGCGGTGTGGATCAGGACGCCGTCGCCTTGGCCACGCATCAGCGGCAGCACCGCGAGGGAGGCGTAGAAGGCGCTCGACAGGTTGGCCTGGATCACTTCTTGCGCGCCGTCCGGCGACAGGGCGTCCCAGCGCCGCTCGCGCACGTTGCTGCCGGCATTGCTCACCAGCACGTCGAGCCGGCCGAACCGCGCCGCGATGCCCTCGACGATCGCCCCGATGCGGGCCGCATCGGTGACGTCGCCGGGCTCGACCACGGCCTCGGCCCCGGATTCCGCGATGCGCGCCGCCAAGGCGCGGAGCGGCTCCTCCCGGCGGCCGGTCAGCACCACCCGGGCACCCGCCCCCGCAAGGGCCAGAGCCGCCGCCTCGCCGATGCCGCTGCCCGCGCCCGTCACCCAGGCGACCTTGCCGGCCAGATCCTGCGTCATGTCCCGTCTCCTCCCCGTTCGGCGGTCCTTCGCCCGTGCCAAGGAACCCTTCGCAAGGGACCCTTGCGAAGGGTTCCTTGGCAAAGAGTCCCTTGCAAAAGGTCGGGCCGCCCGTCGCCCGTGTCTGCCAAGGTCCGGCGGCGCGGCGCAAGAGCGGGACCGAGGAGGTGTGGCGGAGGGATGTCCTACGCGCAGCTCTCCGCGATCAGCCGGCGCAGGAAGGCGGCGCATTCCGCGAGTTCCGCCGTCTCGACATACTCGTCGGCCTTGTGGGCGCGGGCGATGTCGCCGGGGCCGATCACCACAGAGGGGATGCCGCCGAGGCTCTGGAACAGGCCGGCCTCGGTCCCGAAGGACACCTTGGCGTGAGCGTTGCGGCCAGCGAGGCGCTTGGCCAGGGTCACGAGGGGCGCGTCGGGGGCGATGTCGAGGCCAGGATAGTCGATCACCGGCTCGACCGTGAGGCCGCAGGCCGGATCGCGCGCCTGCATTTCCGGCACCAGCACGTCGCGGGCATGCGCCAGCACCGTTTCGGCGAGGGCGCGGGGATCGTCGGCGGCGATGGCCCGGAACTCGAACCCGACGGTGCAGCGGTCCGGCACGATGTTGAGCGCCGTGCCGCCCTGGACCAGGGCGGTGAGCCCGGTCGTGTGGGGCACGTCGTAGAGGTCGTCGCGGGCGCCGTCGCGGCCGAGGCCCTCGGCGGTCAGCCGCACCCGGTCGATGAAGCGGGCCGCGTACTCGATGGCGTTGACCCCCGTGGGGGCCAGCGCCGAGTGGCAGGCCTTGCCCCGGAAGGTGGCCTTCGCGCCGTACTTGCCCTTGTGGCCGATCACCACCGCCATGCCGGTCGGCTCGCCGACGAAGCAGCCGAGGGGCTGAACGCCCCGCTCGCGGAGATGGGCGATGAGCGGCCGGACGCCGAGGCAGCCGATCTCCTCGTCGTAGGAGATGGCGAGGTGCAGCGGGCGGGTGAGCGGGGCCGCCGCCATCTCGGGCAGGAGCGCCAGGCAGACGGCGAGGAACCCCTTCATGTCGGAGGTGCCGCGGCCGTAGAGGCGCCCGTCGGTCTCGGTCAGCCGGAACGGATCGTGCGTCCAGTCCTGACCCTCCACCGGCACCACGTCGCTGTGGCCCGACAGCACGTAGCCCGGCCGATCCTGCGGCCCGACGGTGACCCACAGGGCCGCCTTCTGCCCCGTCGCGTCCACGACCCGCTCGACCGCCGCGCCGTGGCGGCGGCAATAGGCCTCGACGTGATCGACGAGGGGCAGGTTGCTCGCGGAGCTGACCGTCTCGAAGCCCACCAGGGCGGCGAGGAGATCCGTGATGGCAGACAGCGTGGCGGCGTTGGGTTCGGAGGACGTCATGGGAAGCGTGCGGGCCTGACGGAGCAGTGCGGGGACGACGACCCCGCAAGGCGGGCAGGGCCGATGCCACCGCGTGACGGGTGGCCCTTCCTTATGCCCCGTTCCGGCGCCGGCGGACAGCGGGCCGTCCGATCCCGACAGGCTCGCCCAAAGGGGGCTACTCCGTCAGGTCCAGGAAATGCCGCCCCTCCCGGTCGTCGATCTCGACGATCCAGAGGTCGGAATCGAACCGGATCTCACGCGCGAGGCGAGCCTCGACGTCGGGCGGCAGCGCCTCGCGCATCAGGGTCTCGAAGCGGCGGACGCCCTCCTCCGCTCCCTCGAACAGGGCCTGGGGCGCCGGACCGTAGAGGTCGGCGCGTCCGTCGAGGCGGTCGACCTTGACGAAGATCGCGCCGGCCTCCGACGCGCCGCGGCGGCGCTGCACCGCACTCACCCCTTCGACCGCGCAGCGGCGCAGATGGGCGGCGACCCAGAAATCGGAGCGCAGGCGTGCCATCGGGCGGGGCGTCCTCAAGATGTCCGGTCGTCGCCGGACCCTCATAGGACAGCGCCCGATCGCGGGGCAATCGGGCGCTGCGTCGAACGGTGAATGGGCGGCGGTCCGCCGTGCCGAGGTCAGGAGGCCTGCGCGGCGACCCCGTCGAGCTCGGCCAGGTCGGCCCGCTCGCGCCAATCCTCGACGCCGTGCTGGCGCGCGAAGCGCAGGGCAGCGGCGCGCATCGCCCGCTCCGGATCGCGGGCGCGGGTGATCTCCACGGTCCCGACGGTGAACGGGACCCCGAGGATCTGCTTGGCGAACAGCACGCGGTACTGCGACATCGTCCGTCTCCCTAGGCGGTGGATCGCGTCGATGGCGGGATGAATCACCGCTGACAGGCCCTGAGACGAACCCGGCTCCCGAGGCGACCGCGCCACGGCCATCGGCCGGGACCAGGGACGACGAACGCCTCCGTACGTCGTCCCGATTCGCGCTTCGCCCGTCAGGGAGCCGATCGACCGCGATCGGAAAAAAATATCGGCGCGTTCCACGCCGAAGCAAGCCGGCATTTCCGGCCTACCCGATGCACCATGTGGCGATGATCCCCGCTCACGGAAGGTGCCTCACGGGCGTGTGATCGCGCCTCCGCCCCACGAAGCGGCATGTCCGCAGGGCGGATCTCCCGTGCGGGCAGGCCCCATGCTGCAGCGCGGAAACCCGCTATGTCGGACCCGCATCCGCCCGAGATGGGCCCGTCCCGGACGGGCCTCTTCAAGCCGCGCTCACGCAGGACGCGTTCATGCCGCCCCTCTCCGCCGCGACCCGCCTGAGCCTCAGCCTGATCGCCGGCGGGGCGGTCGCCAACATCTACTACAACCAGCCGCTGCTCGGGCTCCTGGTTCAGGTCTTCGGCCACGACGCCTCGGTGCTGGTGCCGACCGCGACGCTCGCCGGATACGGGCTCGGCATCCTCGGCCTCGTCCCGCTCGGCGACGCGCTGCCGCGCCGCACTCTGATCGTCGGGCAGCTCCTGCTGCTCGCCGCCGTGCTGGTCCTGGCGGCGACGAGCACCAGCCTGACCGTCCTGGTATCGGCGAGCTTCCTGATCGGGGTGCTCTCGACGGCGGCGCAGCAGGCAGTGCCCTTCGCCGCCGAGCTGGCGCCCGACGCGGTGCGCGGCCGGATGGTCGGCCAGGTGATGACCGGCCTGCTGCTCGGCATCCTGCTCGCCCGGACCCTGAGCGGCTTCATCGGCGCGTGGCTCGGCTGGCGGGCGGTCTTCGTCGGGGCGGCCGGGCTCTCGGTGGCGCTCGCCGGCCTCGCCTGGCTCGGGCTGCCGAGGACGCCGCCCACCGCGCGCATCGGGTACGGCGCGCTGATGGGCTCGATCCTCGACCTGGTGCGCCACCAGCCGGTGCTGCGCCGGGCTGCGCTCGCGCAGGCGCTGCTCTTCGCCGCCTTCAACGCGTTCTGGACCACCCTGGCGCTCCTCGTCGAGGCGCCGCCCTTCGGGCTCGATCCCGCCGGGGCCGGCCTGTTCGGGCTGATCGGCGCGGCGGGCGCACTCTGCGCGCCGGTCGCCGGGCGTTTCGCCGACACGCGCAGCCCGCGGCCGGTGCTGATCGGCGGGGCCGCGCTGACGCTGGCCGCCTTCGTGGTGTTCGGCCTGTTCGGCGGGGTCTCGCTGGTCGCGCTCGCGGTCGGGGTGCTGCTCATCGATATCGGCATCAACACCGCGCTCATCGCCAACCAGACCCGGGTCTACGCGCTGGCCCCCGGCGCCCGCGGGCGGATCAACACGGTGTTCTTCACCGCGATCTTCGCCGGCGGGGCGCTCGGCGCCTCGGCCGGCACCCGGGCCTTCGCGGCCGGCGGCTGGCCGGCGCTCTGCGCCGTCGGCGGCGCCTTCGCGGCGGCGAGCCTGCTCGTGCCCCTGCTGGAGCCCCGCGACCGCCCTAGATCCTGAGGCCCGTCCCCTCGGCCGAGCCCGTCCTCTGTCTCATTCACCCGCCCGACTTCTCGCCATCGACACGATCTACCACGAGCCCGCGATCGAGACATTCGCCCGCGGCCGGGAGATCCTGGGGCGCTTCCCCGGCGCACGGCGGATCGCGGTGCCCTCGCACTGGAACATCCCGGAGCTGCACGGCAATGCCGGCTCGGTCGAGGACTGGGTGCGGATCAAGCGCTCGACCCTGGTGCTCGGCGTCAAGAAGGGCCTGACCTCGCGGCCGAACGGCCGCAGCGCCCATTTCATCGCGCCGTCGAGCTCCAACGGCTGCGCCATGGCCTGCGCCTATTGCTACGTGCCGCGCCGCAAGGGCTTCGCCAACCCGATCACCCTGTTCGTCAACACCGAGGCGATCGGCCGGGCGATCCGGCGCCACGCCGCCGCGCAGGGCCCCCTCCCCGCCCCCGACCAGATCGACGACCGGTTCTGGGTCTACGACATCGGCGAGAACGGCGACCTCTCGGTCGATGCCCTGGCCTGCGACAGCGTGCGCGACCTCGTGGCGCTGTTCCGCGACACCCCGAACGCCAAGGCGTCGTTCGCCACCAAGTTCGTCAACCGCGACCTGCTCGCCTACGCGCCCGAGGGCAAGACCCGGATCCGCTTCTCGCTGATGCCCGAGCGCATCGCCCGGGTGGTCGACGTGCGCACCTCACCCATGCCGGAGCGGATCGCGGCGATCGACGACTTCGTGGCGGCGGGCTACGAGGTCCACGCCAACTTCTCGCCGGTGATCCTGTACGAGGGCTGGGAGGACGATTGGCGGGCGCTGTTTCGCGCCCTCGATGCCGGGATCGGCCCGGCCGCGAAGGCGCAGCTCAGGGCCGAGATCATCTTCCTTACCCACAACGCCGCGCTGCACGACGTGAACCTGCGCTGGCACCCGAAGGCCGAGGCGCTGCTGTGGCGCCCCGACATCCAGGAGACCAAGCGGTCCGAGGGCGGGATGGAGAACCTGCGTTACCGCAGCGGCTGGAAGGGCCGCTGGCTCACCCGGTTCGAGGCGCTGCTCGCCGAGGAGCTGCCGTATTGCGGCGTGCGCTACGCATTCTGAGGCGGGCGCCGCATCGCCCGCCTCAGTGCGTCCAGGGCGCGGTGCGGTTGTACTTGAAGTTGTCGGAATAGGAGAGGCCGCGGCGCAGGGGCACCTGCGGCTCCTCGACCCGGTAGGCGATCCCCTCGCGTGTCGCGTAGGCGATCGCCTCCTCCTTGGTGTCGAACTCGAGCCGCACCTGCTGCAGCATGTCCGAGGACGAGGTCCAGCCCATCAGCGGCTCGGTCTCCCGCGGGCTCGTCTGCTCGAACTCCAGCGTCCACTGCTTGGTCCGGGCGAGGCCGGACTGGGTCGGGTCCTTGGCAGGGCGGAAGATGCGGGCGGTCGACATCGCAGGCTCTGATCCGTGGAGGTGGATGGTCGGGGCGGCCGGATTCGAACCAGCGACCCTCTGGTCCCAAACCAGATGCGCTACCAGACTGCGCTACGCCCCGACAGGCTCTAAGGCCGTTGGTTCTCTAGCGATTTGACGGGTCATGTGCAAGCCGCAACGCTGGTCGGAATGCCAGCGGAAGGGGCTCGTCGGGACTGCGTCGGGACACCGGTCTCCGACGACATCACCGACGGACGTTCTCCAGCTGTTCGCATGGCATGAGGCCGTGTGGCTTCTTCCCTTCCACCACCCTCCTCGCATGGCCTCGCGACCTCGCCATCCTCTCGCCCGGTGCGCCACCCTGTCCCGACCTCCACCCGGACGAGCGGGCCGAGACGCACCGGCGCTGCTGCGAGGTTGTCGACCGATGGGGTGCGCGAGGCGTGAACGGAGCCCGAATGCGCCATTCCGCAGGGATCGATCGGATTTGGAATGACGCGGGGTGCGGTCGATCCGAGCGAGATGGTCAAGGGACGGTAAGGCATGGCGGCCGAAGCCCGGCTGCTCCAGTTCGAACGGTAAGAGTCCGTTCACATCGAACCTTTCGCTTAGGCAGCATGACCTAGCTCCAGGCGACCGCCCTCATGCGCTTCCTTCTCGCACCGGCCCTGCTCGTGGCCGCATGCTGCTCCTCCCTTGCCGCCGCACCCTCGCCGTTCCGCGCGGCCCTCGCGGCAGCCGGCGGCTGCGGCGCGCACCGCGCCCTCGCGGAGGACAGGCTCGGCCGGCTCAGCGCCGCCACGGCGGCGGCCGTGCCGCAGGGCGAGGCCGACCTGTTCGGCAAGCCGGCCGGGGAGTGGACCGAGGACGAGATCCGCGACGCCCTGTCCGCCTTCGCAGCCTGCGAGATCCGCTCCGGGCCTGCCGGCACTGGCCGGAGCGAGCGCCTCGCCCGCGACCTGCGCGGCCTCGACACGGCCCTGCGCCGGGCCATCGTCGTCGCGCACGCCCGCGCCCCCGTCGAGGCGGGCGCGGAGCGGGCGCCGCACGGGTCCGGCCGCGGTGGTGCGCCGACCGGGTCCGTCCGGCTGCGGCAGGGCCCGGCCTTCGCCCCCTCCCTGCGGAGCGGCGGCGGCGCAATGGAAGTCCTGCGACCCGGCGCGGCATCCGGCGACACCCCGCCCGCGGACGCGCCACACGCGCTCGCCGTGCCGGCCGCCCTCCCCGATGCATGGGATGACGCCCCGACCGTCCGGACCTGGCGCACGCAGCCGCCGGCCGCCGATCCGGCGCTGGCCGCGCCGCCCCGCTCCGCGCTGGCGCCCGTCGCCGCGCACCGGCCGCCGACCCAGCGGACGCAGTGCCCGGTCAGCCTCGGCGCCTTCGATCTGCTCCAGGCGGAGATGCGTCTCTCCGAGGTCGAGGACCTGCTCGGCTGCCGCGGTACCATCGACGCCACCGCGATGATCCCCGGGCTCGGCACCTTCGAGACGTATCTCTGGTCGGACCGCGGCAGCGGCGCCACGGTCACGCTGGTCTTCCAGAACAAGCGCCTGCGCTCGAAGGCGCAGCGCGGCCTCGGCGCGGAAGCCGGACGCGGCGGCTGAGGGCCTGGGCGGGATCCCGGGCGATCGCTTCCACGACAACCGGCACACGGCCGCGACACGGATTCTGCGGGCTTCCGGCAACCTGACATCGCGAAGGAATTGCTGCGCCGCGCCAGCCCCGGCGCGACAGCGGCGAACGCGCACGTGATGCGGAGCGACGCGATGGAGGCGATGGAGCGGGCAGCGCGAGCGGGCGCAGCTGCGACATCGATCCCCGACGACGCAGCCACGGGGAAGAAGAAATCCTGATCTATCAGGGCCTTGCAAGGGTCGCCCCATGGGGGCCGAACCCGATGCGCGACGAGGCTGCGCGACGCCCCGACGCGGGCAGATGCCCCTGCCCCTGGGTTCCTCGTGAAAATCCCCCGGACACGCAGGCGGCGCGGCGGGGACGGAGCGCCCAAGGTGCTCGGAACGCCGCTTCGAGGCAACGGATCCCGGGAACATCCCCAGGGCAATCGGGTGAATGCGGGAGGTGACAAGGACCGGAAGCTCTGAATCGGTCGTCCGCCACGACGTGGTTTAGGAGGCGGGCGATGGACGAGGCGAGCGAGCCGGTAGCGGCGGTGTTCGAGGCGACGGTGTTTCTCGATCATTTCGCGGACCTGCCCGATCCGCGCCAGCCCGGCAAAGTCGCCTATCGCCTGGACGAGGTTCTGCTGCTGGCGTTGCTGGCCATCCTGGCGGGGGCTGAAGGCTTCACCGATATCGCCCGGTTCGGTCACACGAAACTCGACCTTCTGCGCCGATTTCTGCCGTTCCGGAACGGCACGCCGAGCCACGATCATCTCGGTGACATCTTCGCGGCGCTCGATCCCGTCGCATTTCGACGCTGCTTTGCGGCCTGGGCCGCGACGCTGACGCAAACGCCGCTCGACGTGATCGCGATCGACGGCAAGACCTCGCGGCGCTCGGGCCGGGCCGGTGCGCGAGATGCCCTTCACGTCGTCTCCGCCTTCGCCGCACGCCAGCGGTTGGTGCTGGCCCAGACCAAGGTGAGCGGAAAGTCCAACGAGATCGCGGTAATCCCGGCCCTGCTCGACCTCCTGTCGATCGAGGGGGCGATCGTCACCATCGATGCGATGGGCTGCCAGCGTGCCATCGCCCACAAGATCCTCGACAAGAAGGCCGACTATGTCCTGGCGCTCAAGGGCAACCAGGGCACGCTGCACGAGGACGTCACGCTCTTCGTCGAGGAACAGAAAGCTCGGGACTTTGCCGATTGCACCGTCAGCACGCACGAGACCGTCGAGGGCGATCACGGGCGGATCGAGACCCGGCGCGTGACTGTCATCCATCAGGTCGCCTGGCTCCAGGCGCGCCACGCCTGGCCGGGGTTGAAGAGCCTCATCGTCGTCGACAGCACCCGTGACTTGAGCACCCGTGACCCGGTAAACAGGATCGAGCGTGAGACGCGCTGCTATCTGACCTCGTCACCGCTCGGCGCCGACCGCCTCGGGCCTGCCGTCCGGCAGCATTGGGCGATCGAGAACGGCCTGCATTGGATCCTCGACGTCACCTTCCACGACGATCAGTCTCGCATCCGTACTGCTCATGCCCCCGAGAACATGCTGACGGTCCGCCACATCGCGGTGAACGTCGCAGCCCGCAAAAAGGGCAAGGATTCCATGCGCCTCGCCCTCAAAACCGCAGGCTGGGACGACGACTACCTCGTCAGGCTCGTCGCACCATGACCCTTCACCCGATTGCCCTGGGAACATCCCGGAGCGGGTTGCGCAAAAGCCTGATGCGCGCGTGCTCGGATTCGCGATAGGGAGAATGCCATGTCCCCTGCCCGCCCCGCCGCACTCCTCGCCCGGTTCCGCGGCCTCGCCAGCCTTTCGCCCGGCGTTCCTCCCCGTCCCGGCCTCCGCACCGACGAGTGGGCCAAGGCACGCCGGCGATGCGGTGAGTGCGTCGAGGGCGGGCGGTCCATGGGCGAGACGTGGCAGGTCGCGGCCGGCGTAGCGCGGCCAAAACCGAGTGGGACGCGATGATCTCGATCCGAGCGACCTCAGCCAGGGCTTGCCCTCCGGCTCCTTGCGCGGTCACCACGATGGCGCCCTCCTCACGACAACATGGAGCGACACGCACGCACGTCGCGGGTCGAAGCGGCAGCGAACCCCGACATCGCGTTCTATTTCGTCATTCCGCAGGTGGATATTCATGAGCAGCTTGAAATTCGGAACGTCTGGACTGCGCGGCCTGGTGACGGATCTCGTCGGCGGGCCCAGTTACGCCTATGCGGCGGCGTTCTTCGCCTCCGTGGGCGGAGAGGCCGGCGCGGCCCGCGAGGTGGTGATCGGACGTGACCTGCGCAGCAGCAGCGCGGAGATCGCCGCCACCGTGGCCACGGCCGCCGCCGCGGCCGGCCTCGCCGCGATCGATTGCGGCCCGCTGCCGACTCCCGCCCTCGCGCTCGAGGCGCGGCAGCGCGGATGCTGCGCCGTCATGGTCACCGGCAGCCACATCCCGGAAGATCGCAACGGATTGAAGTTCTATCGCCCCGACGGTGAGATCACCAAAGCCGACGAAGCCGCGATCCTGGCAGCACTCGGCACTGTCGCGGCGGGCGCTCCTCTTCCTCCGGCCGTTCCTGCCGAGCCGGAGCCGGATGCCATCGCGCGCTATCGCCGTCGGTACCTCGATGCGTTCAAGGCGGACACCCTGTCCGGTCAGACGATCGCCGTCTACCAGCAGAGTTCCGTCGCCCGCGACCTGCTCGTCGACCTGCTCGAGGCCCTGGGAGCCGACGTCTCACCGATCGGCCGGTCCCAGACGTTCGTCCCGATCGATACCGAGGCCCATCGGCCGGAGGATGTCGCGTTCATCCGCGACGTCATGGCGTCCGGCCAGTTCGACGCCCTCGTGACGACCGACGGCGATGCGGATCGCCCCCTGATCGCGGATGGGACGGGCCGCATCGTGCGAGGGGATGTTCTCGGGCTCATCACTGCCCGGTACCTCGGCGCCGATACGGTCGTCGTTCCCGTCACGGCCGGCTCCGCCATCGAGCGCGCCGGTGGCTTCCGGCAGGTGCTGCGCACCAAGGTCGGCTCCCCCTTCGTGATCGCCGGCATGGAGCAGGCGCAGCTGGACGGCGCGACGATCGTCTGCGGCTTCGAGGCCAATGGCGGGTTCCTGCTCGGGTCGGACAGTCCCGTCGGCGACAAGATCCTTCCGGCCCTGCCGACGCGCGACGCGGTCCTCCCGATCCTCGCGACCTTGGCCGCGGCACGCCAGGCCGCCATGCCGCTCGCCGACCTCGTGGTCACGCTCGATGTGGGCGAGACGGCCAGCAACCGGCTCCCCAACGTCGCCGCGGAGCGCAGCGGCGCTCTCCTTGGGCAGCTCAAGGACGAGGCGTTCCGCCGCGATTTCCTCCGCCCGGTCGGGGAGCCGCGCGCGGTCGACGAGCAGGACGGGGTCAGGATCGAACTCGACGGCGAGCGGACGATCCACTTCCGCCCCTCGGGCAACGCGCCGGAACTCCGCTGCTACGCGGAGGCGAAATCCGCCGAGGAGGCCGAGGACCTGGTGAGGTGGGGCCTCGCGGCGGCCGCCGCCGCGATGGAGCGAAACGCGGGATAGCGTTGCTCCGGCCGCCCGATCCCGTGCAGGAGCGACAGCGACGTCGCATGCGAGGGACGCACCCGGCCTCGGCAACCTCGGGCATGCCGCCGCCTCGGACGGTGCGAGCCGGCGGCATCCTTCCGTTGCATTCTCCGACCGAACGGCGTGACGCACGGGCCTGCACCGCACGGCCGGCTCGTACGGTCGTGCGGCGTCGTCAGGACACCGCCCCGGCGAATTTTTCCAGGTGGCTCCACGCCTCCGCGCCGTACTTGCCCTTCCACTCGGTGTAGAAGCCGGCCTTGCGCAAGCGGTCCTGGAAGGGTGCGGCGGGCGCGTCGTTGATCGCGAAGCCGGCCTTGCCCAGAGCCTCGCGCATCGCCACCCCCTGGCCCTCGATGTCCCGGCGCTGGTCGAGGGCCGCCTGGTCGAAGTGGCGGGCGAGCACCGCCTTCACGTCCTCCGGCAGGCGCGACCAGGTCCGGTGGCCGGACATCAGCCAGAACCCGTCCCAGATGTGGTTGGTGAAGGAGAGATACTTCTGCACCTCCGCCAGCTTGAAGCTCGTGATGATGGCGAGCGGATTCTCCTGGCCGTCCACCACCTTCGTCTGCAGGGCCGAATAGGCCTCCGAGAAGTTGAGCGCCACCGGGGCGGCCCCGAGCGCCCGGAAGGCGGAGGTGAACAGCGCGCTGTTCGGCACACGGAGCTTGAGGCCCTCGAAATCGGCCGGGCCGGTGATCGGGCGGACGCTGGTCGTGGTCTGGCGGAAGCCGTTGTCCCACATCCGATCGAACGGAACGAGGCCGGCCTTCGTGATCTCGGCGCGGATATAGGCGCCGAGCTCGCCGTCGACCGCCGGCCAGACCTTGTCGTAGCCGCTCCACGCGAAGGCGATGTTGATGAGCGAGGCGCGGGGCACCAGCGTCGCCAGGTTCGAGGAGGATTGCGCGAACATCTCGAGCGCGCCCGAGCGCAGCTGGCTCAGCATGTCGGTGTCCGAGCCGAGCTGGCCGTTGGGGAAGACCGCGACCTCGACCGCCCCGTTCGTCTCCCTGGCGACCCGCTCCGCCGCCTCGCGCAGGCGGATCGTCGCCGGATGGGTGTCGGGCGTCACCACCCCGCATTTCAGCCGCAACGCCCCGCTCTGCGCCCGGACCCACGGGGCGGGAAGGATCGCGGCGGCAGTGGCGCCGGCGAGCAGGCTGCGGCGGGTGACGTGGTGCATGGTGTTCCCCTCGACGTGCCCCACCTCCACGCTCCGGAGCCGGTGCGAAGCGGGGCGGTTCTTCGGCGGCACCCTAAGCGGACTTGCGTCGGCAGGCCAACGCTTCGCCCGCCCGAGGGTGTGCCGCCGATCCGGCAGGCGCTTGGTTCGAAACCTGCTCAGGCGGGTCCGCGGGCCAGCGCCCCCGTCCGGACCGCCATTCCGTCCGGCCCGAACTCCTCCAGCATCATCTCGACGAAGCGGCGCAGCTTGGCGGTCGGGCGCCGGTCGCGCATCGTCAGGAGGTGCATCGGCCGCGACGGCGCCTCCCAGTCCGGCAGGACCCGGACGAGGCGGCCGGCCGCGAGGTCGTCCCGCAGGGCGGTGTCGACGCCGAGCACGATGCCGAACCCGTCGCGGGCGGCGGTGAGCAACGCGCGGAAGTCGTTGATGTGCAGCCGCCCGGCCGCGGGTGCCTCGACGGTGGTCCCTGCCCGGGTGAAGCGCCAGAGCGAGTCGCGGCCGCGGGGCCAATGCGAGAAGTCGAGGCATTGATGCCCGGCTAGGTCCTCCGGCGAGGCCGGCACGCCATACGCCGCGAGATAGGCCGGCGCCGCGCAGGCCACCAGCCGGTAGGGCGCGAGCGGGCGGGCGACCAGGCTCGATTCGGCCAGCGGCCCTAAACGGATCACCGCCTCGAACCCCTCCTCGACGGGCTCGACCATGCGGTCGGTGAGGCTCAGATCCACCTCCACTTCGGGGCAGTCCCGCAGGTAGCGGGTGAGGAGCGGCACGAGGCCGTGGCTGCCGAAGGTCACCGGCGCATTGAGCCGCAGCGTGCCGCGCGGATGGGCCCGCACCGTCTCGGCGAGCGCGTCCGCCGCCTCGGCCTCGGCCAGGACCGCCCGGCAGCGCTCGCGATAGGTGCGGCCGAACTCGGTCAGGCTCTGGCGACGGGTGGTGCGGTTGATGAGGCGCATGCCCAGCCGGGTCTCCAGGGACACGACGTGCTTGGCCACCATCTGGGGCGACATCCCGAGGGCGGCCGCCGCCGCCGCGAAGGAGCCGAGATCCGCAGCCGTGACGAACACCGCCATGCTGGTGAGCCGATCCACGATTGCCCCCTGGCGGTTGGGAATGCCACGCCGGAAGCGCGATTTATCGCCGAATGCCGTCCAGTTACGCAAGACGCGGCGCTTGAGAGCGTGAGGAGAGACGTCATGCGGATCGGAATCATCGGGGCCGGCTATGTCGGCCAGGCCGTCGCCCGCCACGCCATCGCCCGGGGGCACGACGTCCTGGTGGCCAATTCCCGCGGGCCGCGGAGCCTGTTCAGCCTCAGCGTCGAGCTCGGCTGCCGCACCGGGACGGCTCTGGAGGCGGCGGAGTTCGGCGAGGTCGTGGTGGTGGCGATCCCGCTCCACGCCTATCGGGCCCTGCCGGAGACGGCTTTGGCCGGCAAGATCATCCTCGACGCCATGAACTACTACCCCGAGCGGGATGGGCCCATCGCGGCGCTCGACGCGCGGCAGGCGACGACGAGCGGGCTCCTGGCCGAACACCTCCCGGCGGCCCGGGTCGTCAAGGCATTCAACGCCATCCGGGCCCGGGACCTGGAGACGGAGGGCCGGCCGGCGGGCGCGCCGGGGCGCCGGACCCTGCCGCTCGCAGGCGACGATCCCGCCGCCAAGGCGGTCGCGGCGGAGCTGATCGACCAGTTCGGCTTCGATCCGGTCGATGCCGGGGGCCTGGCGGAGAGCTGGCGCTTCGAGCGGGGGAAGCCCGCCTATTGCGTCCCCCTCGACCGCGACGGCCTGCATCGGGCCCTCGCGGCGGCCGTGCGGGACGGCGAGGTCGCGCACGGCTCCTGGCGGCGGGCGGCGCCCCCCATCGGCTGAGCCCTCACCGCCCCCCGAGTGCCCGGGCCGGCGCGGTGGCGAGATCCACCGCCCCCTCGGCCGTGTCGCCGATGCCCTGGCCGAGGTTGCGCAGGTGCTCGCCATAAGTTTCGCGGCTCTGGGGGTCGATCACCGCGACCGGCGCCGAAACCGCGAGGCCGGCGGCGGTGCCGACGGTGGCGGCAGCGCCCGCGGTCATCTGGACGATGCGGTCGCCGAGGCCCACGCGGGAATCCGTGATGGTCTGCCCCTGTGCCAGCCGGTTGCCGAGAAGCGCCACGAGCTGCGGGCTCCCGGCGAACTTGCCGTGGTTGAGGGCGTCGCTGCCCTTCATGGCGGTGAGGTTGAGGACCGCGATGTTCTCGCGGGCGAGCTCGCTGCGATAAGGTTCCGCGCTCGGATCGATGGCGCCGAGCCGGGCGCCGGAATTGCCCCAGACCAGGCGCGAGACCGCGAGCGCGTTGTCGTCCTGGGAGACGAACAGGCTGAGCCGCGGCCGGGCCGGGCCCATATCGCGAAACGCCTCGCGGGCCAGATCCACGTCGACGTCGGGGGCGGCCAGCACCACGTCGCGGATCTTTGGCGCGACGCGTCCGTCGCGGATCGCCATCTGGCGCAACGATTCGAGCACCAGCCAATTGCCCATCGAGTGGGCGAGCACCGTGATCTCGGCCACGTCCGGGTTCTGGGCGAGGCGCCGCAGCACGCCCTCGAGAGCGTTGCGCGAGTAGTTGGTGCTCTCCCGGTCGTAGCCGTAGGCGAGCACGCTGCCGCGCGACGGCCAGGTGAACAGCACCGGCACCACCTCGGCCTTGGTGTCGTGCACGATCTGGGCGAAGCGGTACACCGCGTCCTCGAAGCGGTTGTTGAAGCCGTGGACGAAGACCAGCACGTGGCGCTTGCCCGCGCGCGCGGTGTGGCGCAGGCGCGCGGCCGCCTCCGGCCGGTCCAGGGTCTCCGCCCTGAGGGTCACGAAGTCGGTGGCGGGGTTGCCGGGCAGCTCCTTCGGCCACTGCACCGTGCCGGGCTGGCGCACCGAATCCGGCGGGATCGAGACCGTGATGTCGGCATAGGACAGGGCCGGCCCGCGATCGCCCGAATACATCTCGCCCGGATTGGCGGTGGTCTTGCGGGTGGTCGCCACCAGCATGTCGACGCGCGAAGCTCCCGGCACCGTCGCGGCCACCGGCGCCAGCACGCCCTTCGGCGTGCCCGCGCAGGCGCCGAGCCCGGCCGCGACGAGGAGGATCCCCAAGGTCCGACTCCGCACGAGACACCCCATCACCGTCAAGACCGCTCCCCGCGCCGCGCCTCGAGGGAAAAACCCTGCGGCAGCCGGCGATGCCTCGCGCCCGATTCCTTGCGCCCGATTCTCCCGGGCACTCCTTAAGGATGAGCCAAATCGGTGCGGCGCCAATGGGGCAGCGGGGTCGAACCACGCTTCTGCGGCCGGCCGTGGCCGCCAGGGCACGCCCCCGCCCGCCGGCGGGCTCATCCGGCCCGAGCCGGTTTCCAGGGATGGCCAAGATGCTCTAGAGGCTGCTCGATCCTCACCGGCGCTCGTCCGAGCGGGCCGGATCCTCGCCGCCGTCGGTCCATGGTCTCCCCCCTCCCCCTCTCGATCTTCCTCATCGCCCATAACGAGGCCGACCGGATCGGCGCCACGCTCGCAGCGGTGCGCGACCTGACCGACGACCTGATCGTGGTCGATTCCGGCTCCACCGACGGCACGCGGGAGCTCGCCGCGTCCTTCGGCGCGCGGGTGATCGAGCGGGGCTGGCCCGGCTACGGGCCGCAGAAGCGCTTCGCCGAGGAGCAGTGCCGGCACGTCTGGATGCTGAACCTCGACGCCGACGAGGTGGTGCCGCCAGACCTCGCCGCCGAGATCCGGCGGCTGTTCTCGGCCGGCGAGCCGCCGCACCCGGCCTACGCGCTCGGCATCGCCGAGGTGTTTCCCGGCGAGGCGCGGCCGCACCGCCTCGCCTACACGCTGTGGCCGGTGCGGCTCTACCGGCGCGACCGCGGCCGCTACTCGCCCTCGCCGGTGCATGACCGGGTCGATCTCGACGCGAGCGCTACCGTCGGGCGCCTGCGGGCGGTGATCCACCACTTCTCGGTCCGCTCGCTCGGCGACCAGCTCGACAAGCTCAACCGCTACTCCGACCAGCAGGCCGACGACCTCGAGGCGCGGGGCGTACGGATCCCGACCTGGCGCCTGTTCGTCGAGCTGCCGGGCAACTTCCTGAAGGCCTATATCGGCCGGCGCCACTGCGTGCGCGGCGCCTACGGCTTCCTCACGGCGATGAACTACGCGATCTCGCGCCACCTGCGGGTCGCCAAGCACTACGAGCGCCGGATCGGCGGCCGGACCGGGACGCGCGGCCGCTGAGGCGGCGGGCGGCGGCGTCGCCCCGCTGTCCGCTCGGCCCGGCGGTGCGTGCGACTTGGCAGTGCGCTCGATTTGGCAGTGCGTTCGATTTGGCAGTGCGTTCGACCGGTCAGCCCGGCGGTTTGACCTGTGTTGAAGCGGGGCGTTGCCGGGGGAACCGAAGCTGAGGATCGGGAGGCCCGGATGAAACCTCGGGATTGCCCAGGGCAATCGGGTGAAGGGTCATGGTGCGACGAGCCTGACGAGGTAGTCGTCGTCCCAGCCTGCGGTTTTGAGGGCGAGGCGCATGGAATCCTTGCCCTTTTTGCGGGCTGCGACGTTCACCGCGATGTGGCGGACCGTCAGCATGTTCTCGGGGGCATGAGCAGTACGGATGCGAGACTGATCGTCGTGGAAGGTGACGTCGAGGATCCAATGCAGGCCGTTCTCGATCGCCCAATGCTGCCGGACGGCAGGCCCGAGGCGGTCGGCGCCGAGCGGTGACGAGGTCAGATAGCAGCGCGTCTCACGCTCGATCCTGTTTACCGGGTCACGGGTGCTCAAGTCACGGGTGCTGTCGACGACGATGAGGCTCTTCAACCCCGGCCAGGCGTGGCGCGCCTGGAGCCAGGCGACCTGATGGATGACAGTCACGCGCCGGGTCTCGATCCGCCCGTGATCGCCCTCGACGGTCTCGTGCGTGCTGACGGTGCAATCGGCAAAGTCCCGAGCTTTCTGTTCCTCGACGAAGAGCGTGACGTCCTCGTGCAGCGTGCCCTGGTTGCCCTTGAGCGCCAGGACATAGTCGGCCTTCTTGTCGAGGATCTTGTGGGCGATGGCACGCTGGCAGCCCATCGCATCGATGGTGACGATCGCCCCCTCGATCGACAGGAGGTCGAGCAGGGCCGGGATTACCGCGATCTCGTTGGACTTTCCGCTCACCTTGGTCTGGGCCAGCACCAACCGCTGGCGTGCGGCGAAGGCGGAGACGACGTGAAGGGCATCTCGCGCACCGGCCCGGCCCGAGCGCCGCGAGGTCTTGCCGTCGATCGCGATCACGTCGAGCGGCGTTTGCGTCAGCGTCGCGGCCCAGGCCGCAAAGCAGCGTCGAAATGCGACGGGATCGAGCGCCGCGAAGATGTCACCGAGATGATCGTGGCTCGGCGTGCCGTTCCGGAACGGCAGAAATCGGCGCAGAAGGTCGAGTTTCGTGTGACCGAACCGGGCGATATCGGTGAAGCCTTCAGCCCCCGCCAGGATGGCCAGCAACGCCAGCAGCAGAACCTCGTCCAGGCGATAGGCGACTTTGCCGGGCTGGCGCGGATCGGGCAGGTCCGCGAAATGATCGAGAAACACCGTCGCCTCGAACACCGCCGCTACCGGCTCGCTCGCCTCGTCCATCGCCCGCCTCCTAAACCACGTCGTGGCGGACGACCGATTCAGAGCTTCCGGTCCTTGTCACCTCCCGCATTCACCCGATTGCCCTGGGGGATTGCCGCCGCTCGGCCTGACAGCGCGTCGCCGGACGGGTATGGTCACGAGCCGCGGACCCGACCCCCTCGGACATAACACGCACCGGAGGCGACGACCCTTGGCGAGGAAGATCCGTCCCGAACCGGGCACCGACGGCGCGGGCCGCCGGTCGCCGGAGCGGCCGATGATGGTCGGCGTCGGCGCGTCGGGGCTCGCGATCGACTCCCTGGAGCGCCTCCTCGCCCACGCGCCGGAGATGCCGGGCGTCGCCGTCGTGGTGTCGCTGCAGCAGCGCGAGGCGATCGACGAGGCGCGCTGGCGCACCGTGCTGGCGCGGGCCGTCGCCCTGCCGCAGGCGCCGGTCGAGGACGGCGCCGCGGTCGAGGCCGGACGTCTCTACCTCCTGCCCGAGGGCGGCACCGTCACCCTGGCGCAGGGACGGTTCCGCCTCGCTGCGGAGCCGGGCGAGCGGGGCGGCCTCGACACCTTCCTGGTCGCCTTGGGCGAGGATCAGGGCGCCTACGCCGTGGCGGTGGTGCTCGCCGGCACAGGCAGCGACGGCACGCTCGGCGTCACCGCCATCAAGGCGGCGGGCGGCCTGACCCTGGCCGAGCCGCACGGCGAGGAGGGGCTCTCGGGCAGCACCGCCGTGTCGCTCGCCGACCACGTCGTGATCCCCGAGCTGATGGCGGACCGGATCCTGGCCCATGCCCGCCACCTGCACCGGGGCGCCGAGGCCCGGCCGGCGGAGGCCGAGGCCGCGAGCGACTCGCTGATCCGCATCGCCACCATCCTGCGCAACAAGACCGGGCACGATTTTCACGGCTACAAGCAGAATACCTTCCTGCGCCGCGTCCATCGCCGGATGCAGGTGGTGCAGGTCGAGACGATCGATGCGTATGTCGAGCACCTGCGCGGCGATCCGGACGAGGTCCAGAACCTGTTCAACGACCTGCTGATCGGGGTGACCCAGTTCTTCCGCGATCATCGCGAGTTCGAGCTGCTGGAAGCCGAGGTGATCCCGCGGCTGTTCTCCGGCAAAGGTTCGGGCGACCACGTGCGGATCTGGGTGCTCGGCTGCGCCACCGGCGAGGAGGCCTACTCGATCGGCATCCTGCTGCGCGAGCACATGGCCAAGCTCGACGCGGTGCCGCAGGTGCAGATCTTCGCCACCGACATCGACGGGCGCGCGCTCGCGACCGCCCGCGTCGGCCGCTATACCGATGCGGTGGCCCGCCAGATCCGGCCCGACCGCCTCGGCCGCTGGTTCGTCAAGGAGGGCTCGACCTACTGCATCGTCAAGGAGCTGCGGGAGATGTGCATCTTCTCGCAGCACAACGTGATCAAGGACGCCCCGTTCTCGCGGCTCGACCTCGTGTCCTGCCGCAACCTGCTGATCTACCTCAACGGCGAACTGCAAAATCGGGTGATCCCGCTGTTCCACTTCGCCCTGCGGCCGGGCGGGTTCCTGTTCCTGGGCAATTCGGAGAACGTCACCCGGCACGCCAAGCTGTTCTCAGCCGTCGACCGGCGCTACCGCATCTTCCGCCGCCTCGAGAGCGCCACCCGGGTCCTGCCGGAATTCCCCCTCACCGTGGTCGCCGACCGGCGCCAGGCGGAGAGCGGCGGGGGCTTGCGGCCGCGGGCGATCGAGGGCGGCCTCGCCCGCCGGGCCGAGCAGGTGGCCGAGCGCTATGCCCCGGCCTACGTGGTGGTCGACGAGGCCTACGACGTGCTGCATTTCTCCGGCCGCACCGGGCGCTACATCGACCCGGCGACCGGCGCGGCGAGCCTCAACCTCCTCAACCTCGTTCACCGCGACCTGCGCCTCGACCTGCGCGCCGCGCTCCTCAAGGCGGGCGCCGAGAACCGGACCGTCAAGGCCGAGCGCACCGCCATGGGCACCAACGGCGAACGGCGCCTCGTCACCCTGGTGGTCGAGCCGGTGCCCGGCGGCGAGGGCCCGACGAGCTTCGTCATCCTGTTCCAGGAGGGCGAGGCGCTGGAGAGAGACGGCACCGAGGAGCCGACCCCGTCCTTCCTGCGCGACGAGCACGTCCAGCGGCTCGAGAGCGAGTTGCGCCTGACCCGCGAGCGTCTCCAGGCCACGATCGAGGAGCTGGAGAGCACCAACGAGGAGCTGAAATCTTCCAACGAAGAGTATCAGTCGATCAACGAGGAGCTGCAATCCGCCAACGAGGAACTCGAGACCTCCAAGGAGGAGCTGCAATCGGTCAACGAGGAATTGCAGACCGTCAACGGCGAACTCGGCCACAGGGTCACCGACCTCGGGCGAGCGAACAGCGACCTGAAGAACCTGCTCGAGAGCACCCAGATCGCCACGGTGTTCCTCGACAACGAGTTCCGGGTGAAGAATTTCACGCCGGCGGTGACCGACATCTTCCATCTGATCGATTCCGACCTCGGCCGGCCGATCACCCATATCGCAGCGCGCATCAACTATCCGGAGCTGCCCGAGGACGTGCGCAAGGTGCTGCGCACGCTCGGCACCATCGAGCGCGAGGTCGGCAGCCCGGAGAGCGGCGCACGCTATCTCGCCCGGGTGCTGCCCTACCGCTCGATCGACAACTTCATCGCCGGCGTGGTCATCACCTTCCTGGACATCACCGCCACCGCCCGGGCCGAGCGGGCCCTGCGCGCCAGCCAGGAGCGCTTCCGCCGGATGGAGCGCATCGTCCCGGCCTTCCTGTTCACCGCCGATGCCGAGTTGAATTGGCTCTACGTCAATCCGCGCTTCTACGAGTATACCGGCCTGGAAGACGGCAAGGCGCTCGCCCTCGGTTGGCTCACCGTGATGCACCCGGAAGACGTGGAGGAGAACCAGCGCCGCTGGCAGCGGGCGGTGGCCAACCGCGAGCCCTTCGAGCACGAGTTCCGCTTCCGGGCCGCCGCCGGCACCTATCGCTGGTTCACCGTCCGGGCCGAGCCGATGGCCGATCCGGAGGGCGGCGGCGTCACCTGGTTCGGCTCCTGCACCGACAGCCACGAGCGGCGGATGGCCGAGGACCGCCAGCGCCTGCTCCTCACCGAGTTGCAGCACCGGGTGAAGAACATCCTGGCGGTGGTGCGCTCGGTCGCCAACCGCACCGCCGAGGGCCAGACCTCGCTCGCCGACTTCGTGATGCATTTCGACGGCCGGCTCGGGGCGCTCGCCCGCACCCAGAACATCATGACCCGCAGCGCCGATGCCGCCACCGACCTCGCCGAGCTGATCGGCGAGGAGGTCCTGTCCCACGCGGTGCGGGATGAGGGCCAGGTGACCCTCGACGGCCCCGAGGTGCGCCTGCCGCAGAAGACCGCCGAGACCCTCGGCCTGGTGCTGCACGAACTCGCCACCAACGCGATCAAGTACGGGGCCCTCGCCCGGCCGGAGGGACGGATCGCCATCGCCTGGCACGTCTACGGCGCCGGACCGGAGCGCCGCTTGCGGCTCGAATGGCAGGAGAGCGGCGTCACCCTGCTCGCGACCGCACCGTCCCGCCGGGGCTTCGGGCGCGAGCTGATCGAGCAGGGCCTGGTCTACGAGTTCGGTGCCACGACCGCCCTGGAATACCGCCCGGGCGGCGTGCGCTGCCTCATCGAGATGCCGGTCCGGCCGCCGCGATCGCCGGGCAACGGCTTGCAGGAGGCGGGCGCGTCGTCGCGCGTTGCAAGCTCGGAAGCACGTCCCGCGGGCTCGAAATCGCGTCCCGCGGGCTCGGACTTGCGTGCCGCGGGCTCGGACTTGCGTGCCGCGGGCTCGGACTTGCGTGCCGCGGGCTCGGAATCGCGTGCCGCGGGCCTGGAAGCACGTGCTGCGGGCTTGAAACCGCGTGCCACCGCCGGAGACCCGCCCGCGGAGGCCGACGATGCCGGTTGAGTCCCTCGCCCGCGCTCCCGGCGCGCCGGACGCGGTCCTGCGCCGCCTCTCCGGCTATGCCCCGCTGGCGCCCGACGAGGCGGCGCTGCTGCGCCAGGTCACGGCCCGCCCGGTCCTGGTGCCGGCCCGCACCGAGCTGATGCGCGACGGCGAGGCGGCGCCACGGCCGCAGGTGTTGCTGGAGGGCTGGGCCTGCCGCCAGCGGCTTCTCGCCGACGGCCGGCGCCAGATCATCGTCGTGCTGCTGCCCGGCGACCTTGTCGGCCTCGACCAGCGCCGGCGCCCGCTGCCCTTCGGGTCGGTCACCACCCTGACGCCGGCCCAGATCTGCGAGGCGGGCGCCTTGCGCGAATGCGCCGCCGCAAGCGGGACCGCGCAAGGCGGTGAGACCGGCGGACGAGAGACGGGCTTGGCGGCGGCGCTCCGGCAGGCCCGGGAGATGGAAGAACTCTGGCTCGTCAACCAGGTGGTGCGCCTCGGGCGCCAGACCGCCTACGAGCGCGTCGCCCATTTCCTGTTGGAGCTGCGCGAGCGGCTAGCGGCGGTGGACCGGGTTCAGGAGAACCGCTTCACCTTTCCGATCACCCAGGAGATCCTGGCCGATGCCCTCGGCCTCAGCGTGGTGCACATGAACCGCACGATGCAGCAATTGCGCCGGGACGGCCTGGTCGAGCAACGCGCCACCGCCATCACCCTGCGCGACGTCCCGGCCCTCGTCGCGATCGCGGATTATGCCGGGGCCCATGATCTCCCATGAGGGCTGACCATGAGGGCTGACCATGACGGCCGACCGCCGGCGCCATGCCCCGCGCGCCATGTCCCGCGCCACGCCACGCACATCGTGGATTTTCACATAAGTGATGGAACGGTGCGAAAAAGACCAGCAACATCACAAGTGTTGCGGCAATTCTTGCCCGACCGTCCCTGCTGGCCCGGTCTCGACCGGGTGGACGACCATCAGGGATGTTGCTGAGGCCCCCAAGTCGACTTCACCGCCCTGCTCGCTCCCGCCGGCAGGGCCTCTTTTTGTGTGGTCCACAACGCCTTTCGCCCGCAGGCGACGATGCCGCGTTGCCACCGCCGCATGATCTTCCCATCCTGCCTTCGTCGGCGCGACGAGCGGCGTCTCCTTCAGACGGACGAGCGAGGGGGGATCAGAGGTGGAGGATTACCGGGCCGAATTGCTGCGCCAGGTCCGCCTCGGCGACATCGCCACCGGCGAGGCGGCAGGCGCCTGCCTTCCGGGTCTGCTGCGCCGCTTGGCGCATCACGAGACCCGGGCCGGCCAGGCCCCGCACCCGTTCCGGCTGTACCATCTGTGGCGCCGCAACAGCCTGCGCCGGCAGGTGGCCGATGCGCGCTGGCACGTCGAGCAGGGCCGCGCCGCCCAGATGGGCGAACTCGCCCCGCGGCGCTGACTCCTCGTCGAGCTGCACGGCTCGGCCGCTCAAGTCGAGAAGCCTCTCGCGCGGCTGCGAGCCCGGCGAGAGCCGACCAGATCGGGCGTTCGCACCGATCATGTTTCGCTCCCGGCAGTTGCCTGTCAATCCTGTCAGTGCAGATAGCCCAGGAAGAACAGGATCAGGATGATCGGAATCGGTATGCCGATCAACCAGAGCAGCCCACCCTTCAACATTGTCGCCTCCATGACTCCGTGAATACTCTTCTGGGGTAGTAACGGAGCTTGGCGCGATCCGGTTCCGCCGATCGGTCGTCCGGCTTCGCCGGGCCGGGGGGCTCACGCTGCCCGCTCGATCTCCTCGATCCCCGCCGCGACGCAGATCCGGTCGCGGCCCCGCGCCTTGGCCTCGTAGAGGGCCGCGTCGGCACGGGCGATCGCCGCCTGGATGTCCGGGTCGCGCGCCGCCACCGTCGCGACCCCGATGCTGACCGTGACGGCGATGACGCCGCCGCCATGCGCGATCTCGGCGCCCCGCGCGGCGACGCAGAGGCGCTCGGCGATGAGCGCAGCCTCGGACCCGCCGAGGCCGACGAGCAGCACCACGAATTCCTCGCCGCCGAAGCGGGCGACCGTGTCGGAGCTGCGCACGATCTCCGCCAGCAGGGCGCCGACATGGCGGATCACCGCGTCGCCGGCATCGTGGCCATGCTGGTCGTTGACGCGCTTGAAGTGGTCGATGTCGACGACCAGCACGGCGACCCCGCAGCGGCCGCCCCTCGCCTGCGCGAAGGCCGCCTCCGCCGGCGCGGCGAAGCCGCGCCGGTTGAGGAGCCCGGTGAGCACGTCGGTGCCCGCGACGTGGCGCAGGTCCTCGATCTGGCGCCGGTAGAAGGCGGCGACCCGGGTCGAGCGGATCGTGGCGTCGTTGAGTTCGCGCTCGGCGGTGCCGATGCGCCGCAGCAGCGAGCGCAGGGCGGCGGAGAGCGCCACGAATTCCCGGGCACCGTCGAGGCGCGGCAGCGTGGTGGCCTCGGCCTCGCGGCCGATCCGGTCCGCCGCCGCCGTCATCCGCCGCAAAGGGGCCGCTGCCTGACGGCCGAGGCACCAGGCGAGCGCGATGCCGATCACGGCCGCGGCGCCGCCGAGGGCGAGCAGGGCCTGGATGGAGTGCTGCACCGGCGCGAGGGCCTGTGCCTCCGGCCGGGTCGCCACCACGATCCAGCCGAGGCCGGGATCGCCGCTCGCGATCTCGCCCCGCTCGCCCTTCGCCGCCGAGGCGAAGCCCGCCAGCAGCGTATCGGCCCCGATCATCGCCGCGAACCGGCCATGGCCCTGCTCGATCATGGCGCCGACCCGGGCCGGCCCGAACGGCGTCGTGCCGAGCCGCGGGCCCAGGATCACGCGGCCGCGCCGGTCGAGCACCCAGAGGTCGGTGCCCGGCAGCCCTTCGTCGAGAAGGCGCCGCCGGGCGCGGATCGCCCAATCCCAGCTCAGATGCCCGCCGAGCACCCCGATGACCCCGCCCGAGGCGTCGCGCACCGGCGCCGCGAGGTCGACGAGGCGCAGAGACTCGGCCTCGGCGCGGACGAGGAGGCGGCTCAGCAACACCGCTTCGTGCACATCGCCGACATTGGGTCGCGTGAGGCCGGTCTCGAACCAGGCCTTCCCGTTCATCGCCAGGCCTTCGAGCATACCTTCCGTGCCGACGCGGATGCGGCCGTCCGCCGCGACGAAGCCGAGCCAGGCATAGTCCGGCGCCGTCGTGCGCATGGCGGTGAGGACGCTGCGGACCATCGTCGCGTCGCTGCTCCAGCGCTCGCGCAACGGTTCGAGGGCGGCGACGACCTGGATCTCGCGGAAGCGCTCGCGCAACGTGGCGTCGAGGGTCTCGGCCATGCCGGCGGCGAGGCGGGCGAGGCGCGCCTCGGCGAGGCGGACGGCGCTGCGCCGCTCGAGCCAGACGGCGCCGCCCACCGTCGCCCCCACCAGGGCGAGGCAGAGCAAGCCGACCAGCGCGGCGAGCTGGTGCTCGAACCGCAGTCGATTCCTGAACGACACGACGCACCTCCGCGACCGAAGGCCGTTCTCGCCCGCCTCCCTGACCAATCGGTTCAGCCGATCGACGGCATTCGACCGAACAGCCATTCCCCTGCGGAAACTCCGAAGGTGCCTGGCCTCACGCTTCCGGAACCGGGCGGGGCCCCTGGCTGTGCAGGCGCCGTTCCTGCGCGCCGCGCTCGGCGGCGTCGGTGAGCTGGGTGATGAGCGCGCCGGCCGCGCCGAGGGGAATCAGCAGGAACACCGTGCCGCCATCGGGTCCGCTCACCTCGGCCGCCAGCGTATCGCCGCCGTCGATCGTGCTGACGGCGGTGACACTGGTGATCGAGAGGACCCGGGGTCGTGCGTCGTCGGTCATGCCTGCCACTCCTGCGGCACAGATGCCACGAAAGCGGCCCTGAACAATTGCTAACACGTTACACTACAGGGAATTTCTCCCTACCGTCGCGAGACAATCGTCTTAAGCCGACCGGCCGAGGCCGGCCGGGATCGGAAACCCCGGTCCGGTCGCGTCCGCCATCACGGCGCCGCGCAGGAGAGGCCGGCGCCGTCCTGGCGAGGAACCTGCGGATAGGCGCAGACCGGCCGCGACCAGGACACCGCCCCGCCGGCATCGCGCTTCGTCGCGACGAGCTCGCGCGGCGCCTCGCCGGCCTCGACCCAGCGCTCCAGCGCCGTCAGCGGATCGATGCCGGTGTCGCCGATGCCCGGCCCCTCGGTGCCGATGCCGCAATGGTCCATGCCCGGCACCATGAACAGGCGCGCGGTCATGGCCAGGGATTCGAGGCCGCCCGCACCCTTCGCCAGCGCCTCGTAGAAGGCGACGCTCATGAACGGCGTGACCAGCGGATCGCCCCAGCCGTGATAGATCAGGAGCTTGCCGCCCGCGTCGCGGAAGGCCGAGAGATCGGCCGCCGGCTTCACCATCCCGGCCGCGGCGTCGTAGGTGGCGGCGTTGTAGACCTGCGCCTGCGGCGCCATCCGGGCCGGATCGGCGGAGAAGTCGAAATCCGCGACCCGGTAGGCCGGCCCGGGCGAGGGCCAGAACGCCATGTAGCGCAGGAAGTCGGCGGAGAAGAGCGGCAGGATCGCCGGCGCGTTGCCGAGGCCCGTGAGCCAGCGCGGCCAATGCGCCTCGGAGCCGAGCGGGATGCCGCCGGGATAGAGCGCCCGGCCACCGGCATCCGTCGGGCCGGCATACCATTTCTCCAGGACTCCGACCTCGGCCTCGCTCAGGCAATCGGGCGACGCCGCACCGGTGCAGCGGAGCGACGCCGGCTTGAAGCCGCATTGCCGCGGATCGGCGACGAGGCCGGCCTGGTCCTTCGTCCCGCAGGACGCCGCCACCGCATCGGCCACCTGCTTGACCCGGGGCGTGGTCAGGATCGGCTTGCCGTCGGAGCCGGTATTCGCCTTCGTCACCCAGGCGAAGGTCGTGGCGACGAGCCCCGTATAGTCGAGGGCGGGCGCCCCGCTGATGATCCCGTCGAAGTCCTTCGGGTATTTCAGCGCCTCCATCGCCGCCATGCGGCCGCCGGTGGAGCAGCCGGCGAAGTAGGATTTCGCTTGCGGCCGGTCGTAGAAGGCCCGCACCAGCACCTTCGCGGCCCGGGCGGTCTCGGTCACGGCGCGCTGGCCCCAATCCATCCGGGCGACGAGGTCGCCGGCGGCCCAGCGCCCGTCGACCGAGCCGGTGCCCCAATGGCCCGAATCCATCGTCGAGGCGGCATAGCCCCGGCGCAGGCCGTAATTCATCGCGTTGGTGAAGCCGGGTGCGTCCGCGTTGAGGGTGCCGCAGAAGCCGCCGCAGCCGGTGCCGTAATACTTGCCGTTCCAGTTCTGAAGCGGCAGCCTTACCTCGAAGCTGATCGCCGGCCGCACCGTGCCGAGCACCCGGCAATAGGCCGGCAGGTCGCCGGAAGCCGGCACCTCGGCGGCGGAGTGGAGGTTCACCGCCTCGATCTTGAGGGTGGCGAGCGCCCCGCACTCGCCGGCGAGCGCCGGGGCCACCATCAGGCCGACGGCGAGGCCCGCCGCGATTCCCACTCTCCGCCCCATCTGCCGCTCCCCGAACATGCCTTGTCCCGGCGTTTCGGCGGAGCTTAACCGCAACCCCTTGCGCCGTCGCCAGCGGAATGCGCTAAACCCGCCGGAACGACAGATGAGGGCGGGAAGCGCGATGGCAGGAACCACGGCCGGCGGCGGCCTCGAGGATTTCGGCACCTACGACTACATCGTGGTCGGGGCGGGCTCGGCGGGCTGCGTGCTCGCCAACCGCCTCTCGGCCGATCCGCGCCGGCGCGTGCTGGTGCTGGAGGCGGGCGGGCGCGACAACTGGATCTGGTTCCACATCCCGGCCGGCTACCTCTTCGCCATCGGCAACAAGCGGGCGGACTGGCTGTTCACGACCCAGGCCGAGGCGGGACTGAACGGCCGCCAGCTCGCCTATCCGCGCGGCAAGGTCATCGGCGGCTCGTCCGCCATCAATGCGATGATCTACATGCGCGGCCAGGCCGCCGATTACGACGGCTGGCGCCAGCTCGGCCTCGAAGGCTGGGGCTGGGACGACGTGCTGCCCTACTTCCTCAAGCACGAGGACCACATCGCGCCGCCGAACAGCTTCCACCGCTCCGGCGGCGAGTGGCGGGTCGAGCCCCCCCGGATCCGCTGGGCGATCCTCGACGCGATCCGCGACGCCGCGGAGGCCGCCGGGATCCCGAAGATCCCGGATTTCAACACCGGCGACAACGAGGGTTCTTCGTATTTCCAGGTCAACCAGCGACGGGGCCGGCGCTGGAGTGCGGCCCGCGGCTTCCTCAAGCCGGCGCTCAACCGGCCCAACCTGCGGCTCGAGACCGGGGTGCATGTCGAGCGGGTGCTGATCGAGGACGGCCGCGCCGCCGGCGTGGTGTTCGGCCGCGGCGGGCAGCGCTACCTCGCCCGGGCGAATGGCGAGGTGGTGCTCTCTGCCGGCGCCGTCGCGACGCCAAAACTCCTCGAACTCTCCGGCATCGGTGACGGGGCGCGGCTCCAGGCCCTCGGCATCGGAGTCGCGCACCATGCCCCCGGCGTCGGCGAGAACCTGCAGGACCACCTGCAGATCCGGCCGGTCTACAAGGTCACCGGCGTCCCGACCCTCAATCTCTCGTATGCCAACCTGGCGAAGCGCGGCTGGATGGGGGTGGAATACGCGCTGTTTCGCACCGGGCCGCTCACCATGGCGCCGAGCCAGGTCGGCGTGTTCACCCGCTCCTCAGCCGATTACGCGACCGCCAACCTCGAATACCATTTCCAGCCGCTCTCGCTCGACAAGTGGGGCGAGGGCCTGCACCGGTTCGGCGCCTTCACGGCCAGCGTCTGCAACCTGCGCCCGTCGAGCCGCGGCAGCGTGCATGCGGGCAGCCCCGATCCGCTGGCACCTCCGGAGATCCGGCCGAACTACCTCTCGACCGAGGAAGACCGCCGGGTCGCGGTGGACTCGCTGAAAGTGACCCGCCGCATCGTCGCCCAGGCGCCGCTGGCCCGCTACCGCCCGGAGGAGCACCTGCCGGGGCCCGGCATCACGAGCGACGCGGACCTGCTCAAGGCCGCAGGCGATCTCGGCACCACGATCTTCCATCCCGTCGGCACCGCCCGGATGGGCGCCGACCACGATGCGGGCGCGGTGCTCGATGCGCGCCTCCGGGTGCGCGGGGTGCGGGGCCTGCGGGTCGCCGACGCCTCGGCGATGCCGCGCATCACCTCGGGCAACACCAACTCGCCGACGATCATGCTGGCCGAGAAGGGCGCCGCGATGATCCTGGAGGAGGCCGGGTGAGGGCGCGGGCCTCGCGCTACTCCGCCGCCATCAGCACCGGGGCGCGGCTCCCCTCGGACAGGTAGATCAGGCAGGAGCAGCGCAGCAGCGAGGCGAAGTTGCGCACCTCGCCGTGGCGCTCCAGCACCTCGTCATGCAACTTGGTGGCGAATTTCGCGACGCTGAGTCCCTCCTGGCGGGCGATCTCCTCCAGGATGGTCCAGAACGCGGTCTCGAGGCGCAGAGAGGTGCAGTGCCCGCCGATCCGCAGGGAGCGCGTCTCGTAGGCGTAGCGCTCCGGCGTCTGCTCGGCGAAGATCCGGCACATGGGGGCTCCTCCAGTGTCTGTTGCGGGAATCATATTGAAGCGGAGGACGGGTCGGCAAGCGGCCGATGCGTCGCGGGCGAGGGGATCGCGGCCCATCCTTCCCCGGGTCGGTGCCCGGCACCGGGGACGCCACGTTCGTCGATCGCCATTGCAGCCTTGGCCGTGACGTCGCGTTGAGGACCAAACACCCTGGGAGGGCGCGATGGCGCAGGAGAGCGTGGCGGACGGGCTGATGCGGACCAAACCGATCGACCGCCTGCGACAGGATGCGGAGAGCGGCGGCCACACCCTCGAGCGCACGATCGGCCCCCTGAGCCTGATCGGGCTCGGCATCGGGGCGATCATCGGTGCCGGGCTGTTCTCGCTCACCGGCATCGCGGCGGCGGAGAATGCCGGGCCCGCGGTGGTGATCTCCTTCGCCATCGCGGCGATCGGCTGCGCCCTCGCCGGCATGTGCTACAGCGAGCTCGCCAGCATGATCCCGGTCTCGGGCAGCGCCTATACCTACGCCTATGCCACGATGGGCGAGTTCGTCGCCTGGATCATCGGCTGGGACTTGGTGCTCGAATACGCGGTCGGCGCCGCCACCGTGTCGGTGAGCTGGTCGAAATACGTCGCCACCCTCCTGCAGGACTGGGGCATCGCGCTGCCGCCGCGCCTCCTGCACTCGCCGTTCGAGACGGTGCAGCTCGCCGACGGTTCGACCGTCCACGGCTTCGTCAACCTGCCGGCAGTGCTGATCCTGTGCCTGATCTCGCTGCTGCTGATGCGCGGCGTGCGCGAATCGACCCGGGTCAACAGCGTGATCGTGGTGGTGAAGGTCGCGGTGGTGCTGATCGTGGTCGGGGTCGGCCTGTTCTACATCAAGGCGCAGAACTACGTTCCGTTCATCCCCGACAACACCGGCACCTTCGGCGAGTACGGCTGGAGCGGCATCATGCGGGCGGCCGGGGTGGTGTTCTTCGCCTATATCGGCTTCGACGCGGTCTCGACGGCAGCGCAGGAGGTGAAGAACCCCCAGCGCACGATGATGATCGGCATCCTCGGCTCCCTCGCGGTCTGCACCGTGCTCTACATCGCCTTCGCGGCGGTGTTGACCGGCCTCGTCCCCTACGCGTCGATGAAGGGCGACGCCGCCCCCGTCGCCACCGCCATCAAGCAGACGCCGTTCCCCTGGCTCCAGACCCTGGTGACGCTCGGCGTCATCGCGGGCTTCACCACCGTGATGCTGGTGCTGCTCTACGGCCAGTCGCGGGTCTTCTTCGCCATGGCGAACGACCGGCTACTGCCGAAATTTTTTGCGGCGATCCACCCGACCTGGCGCACGCCGTACCGCTCGAACCTGTTCTTCATGGTGTTCGCGGCGCTCCTCGGCGGGCTGACACCGATCAGCACGCTCGGTCACATGACCAGCATCGGCACGCTGCTCGCCTTCATCATCGTCTGCGCCGGCGTCGTCATCATGCGGCGCACACAC